>NZ_MVEC01000008.1:0-184670 GCF_002006735.1 Spirosoma sp. 209
TCCAGAAACAGCTCACGCGGAGCGTTGAAGTGGGCCAGCAGCTCCGGCGACAGGTAGAACGCGGTGGGGTCATCGTCGATCATCCGCGTCACCTGCGAGCGATGGGCCGCAATGGCTTCGTCGCGCTGGGCCATGACCGAGCCGATCGGGACCTGCCACACCCGCATTTCTTCGGAACCGGGCATATCGCGCTCGTCGCCCAGTTCCCAAAGCCAGATCAGGTATTCGAGCACCCGCGGCTGGTAGGGCAAGTCCGCCAGTACGGCGTTTAGTATCTGCCACGACGCCCGATGATCGGGATGAGGGTCACGGCGCCAGGGCACAAACACCGCACTGGGATTACTCCTGATCAGCAGCTGCCGCATCTGCGCAACCGCATCCGGGAAGTTTGGTTGGGCTGGTGTGGGTACCTCCCGATCTTTCAGCCGCATGAACAGGGCGTTGCTGGCCGGGACATCCAGCCGGTCGACAGCCTGAAGGGCTTCGGCTTCCCGAACCTGGCTCAGTCGGTCGGCGGGGTAGCTGAGCGAGTTGGGGTGCGACATGGTGCCATCACTCACGAACAGTACGTGTACCTCATACCCCTGCTGCCGTAGTAAGGCAATAGTTCCTCCGCAACCCAGCGATTCATCGTCCGGGTGGGGAGCAATGATCAGCGCGTTACCAATCTGGTGCAGGTCAGCCGGATCGATGAGGTGAGCCCGCTCGTCCAGCACGTGTTTTTTATCCATGCCAGAGATCATGAGCGGGGGTAGTATTATGCAGCACGTACCGGCCAATGTCGACCAGGGTGGCGTCAGGAGCGGGTTGGCGCAGGTAGAAGGTCAGGTCGCGGTGAATCCGTTCGAAGGGCAGCGGTCGCATCAGCCCCCTGGCTCCCACCGAGCGTTCGGCCAGCGGCATCACGCGCAGGCATATTTCTTCGATAGCAGTCCGGGTCATGTTCGCATAGGCGACCAGTCGTCCGGCTTCCTGTTCTTGTGCCAGCCAGTCGTCGGCTTTGGCACCAGCCGCGTTGATCCACTGATTGCCCGATTCGATCAGATAGGCCATCTCAGCGAGCCGGGCCTGCTGAAACGGATCGTCGGTTCGGTTCATCGACGACAGGAACGAGCGAGTTGCTTCATACAGCGCTTCGGCCCCGCCCAGTTGTACCGCTGCAAACCGGATTGCTCCCCCGCTGAAGTGCGGCTGCCGGAAGTAATCGCCGGGCTGGCCCAGCAGGTCGGCCTCGTCCAGCACTACCCCCGTAAAGTCGAGCTTATAGCTTACCGACGCCCGCATGCCCAGGGGCTGCCAGAACTGATCGTCCTGCGGAATGGCTTTCACTTGTTCGGTCGGGATGATGCACATCTGCCAGCCAGACCGGCCCTGCCCTACCAGCTCACCAGTTACCAGTGGTCGCTGAATCCAGCCCGAGCCCGAGCCGAATGTTTTAGCGCCTTCGAGCTCATATCGCCCTCCACCCAGCGCGTGGATACGGACGCCGTCGCCCGCCTGGGTGTTCCAGACACTGAAGAGCCGGTTGGCCTGTTCTACGTCGGCATACCATCTCTGTTTCTGCTCCGTACTGGCATACTGGGCTATCAGTTGCAAGGCGTTGATATGTCCTTCATAAACCCGCCCCACGGCCAGATTACCGGCGCCGATACGTTTCAGCAACTGGAGCAACCGGGCCGTGTTGGCCTGTTGGGGGTCGAGGGGATGGCCGGGCAGGGTAACGGCCAGTAAACCGGCGTCGGCCAGCCACGCAAAAACAGCCTCCGGAAAGGCATCGTCACGATCGGTCTGAGCGGCCTGATCGGCTATGTTCTGGATAAGCTGGTGCAGCTGCCCGGCATCGGGCATGGTCGGCGCCGTCGGTCTGGGGCTGTCGGTCTGAACTACTGTCATAGCCAGACAAGGCCCGGTTCGAGCCAAATGTTTAGTCCACTTTCCCTTTCAAACCACTATCTTATCGAGAGGTCCGTCGGGATGGATCGCCGATCTTCGTCCATAATATGCGGGAAACCTGCTGGGGACGCCCGTTTTTTTCGTACCTTTGCGGGAAATTTGTCCAGCATCAATGGCTTCGTTTAATCCGGTTAAGATTTTTTCGGGCAGTCAATCCACCTATCTGGCTGAGAAAATTGCACATTATTACGGCAAAGATCTTGGCGGCTATACCTGCCGGCGATTCAGTGATGGCGAGATGTCGCCCAGTTTCGAAGAATCGGTTCGGGGGTGCGACGTGTTCCTGATCCAGTCGACGCCCCCTCCGGGCGATAACCTGATGGAACTGCTGCTGATGGTCGATGCCGCCCGGCGCGCATCGGCGCACTATGTCACGGTGGTCATTCCTTATTTTGGCTATGCCCGTCAGGACCGCAAGGACCGGCCCCGCGTTGCCATTGCGGCCAAACTGATGGCTAACATGCTGGCCGCATCGGGAGCCGATCGCCTGATGACCATCGACCTGCACGCCGGACAGATTCAGGGTTTCTTCGACTTCCCGGTCGACCATCTGGAAGGAACGTCGGTGTTTGTGCCTTATATCAAGAGTCTTAACCTCGACAATCTGGTCATTGCCTCGCCGGACGTGGGTGGCGCCAACCGCGCCCGTACGTTCGCCAAGCATTTCAACGCCGACATTGTGCTGTGCGACAAACACCGCAAACGGGCCAACGAAATCGCGTCGATGCAGGTCATCGGCGATGTAGAGGGCGCCAACGTCGTACTGGTCGATGATTTGATCGATACGGGCGGTACCATGGCCAAAGCGGCTCAGATTATCCTGGAGAAAGGCGCACAGTCGGTGCGGGCGGTTTGTACTCACCCCGTCATGTCGGGCAAAGCCCACGAAAACATAGCCGGCTCGGTACTCGATGAACTGGTTGTTGCTGATACGTTACCGCTGCGACAGCCGAACAGTAAAATTAAGGTGCTATCCGTGGCTGAGCTATTCGCCAAAGCCATCGGCCGCATCCGTGATCACGAATCTATTAGTTCTTTGTTTATTAGATATTAAGTGATGGAGTGACTACGAGATGGCGCTTTTTGCCCGTCACGAAAGCACTCAGGCACTTATTCACCCAGTTAAATTTTATCAGTATGAAACAAATCGAGATTGTAGGGTATCAACGAGCGAATCTCGGCCGTGCGGAATCACAAGCGATTCGGGCCGAGGGCAACGTTCCGTGCGTATTGTATGGCGGAGAGAGCCAGGTACATTTCTATGCACCGGCTATTCTGTTCCGCCAGTTGCTCTATACGCCCAATGTATTTGAGGTGCTGCTGAACATCGAAGGTACCGAGTACCGGGCGGTTCTGCAGGAGGCTCAATTCCACCCGGTAAGTGATGTGCTGCTGCACGTTGACTTCCTGGAAGTGGTACCGGGCAAACCCGTTAAACTGGCCGTACCCGTTCGTCTGGTCGGTACAGCACCGGGTGTGCAGAAAGGTGGTAAGCTGGTAACCCGCGTTCGGAAACTGCGCGTGAAAGGCACCATCGAGAATATTCCTGAATTTATCGACGTGGACGTAACCGGCCTCGATCTGGGTAAATCAGTTCGTGTGGGTCAGATTCCGGTTTCGAACATCGAAATGCTCGAACAGGCGTCGAACCCCGTTGCCAGCATCGAAATCCCACGCGCACTGCGGGGTACGGTTGGCAAATAAGCCGATTGGCAAGTCGTTCAGTAAAACTAATAGATTAGCGGAAGCCCACTCACCCGAGTGGGCTTTTTGCGTATTTTGCCCGCTCATCAACTTCCATTCATTACATATGAAGACCATTCTAGTGGTAGGCCTGGGCAAAGTTGGCTCGCTGGTCGGTACGCTGCTCAACAAGCGGTTTACCGTAACGGGTCTCGATCGGCAGGCACCCGCCGAAGCTGTCCCTTTTCCGGTAGTAACGGGCGACGTTACCGACGAGGCTACCTTAGCCGATACCGTCAGCAGTTTCGATGCCGTGGTGTCCTGCCTGCCGTATAACCTGAACCTACCGATTGCCCGTGCCGCCTACGAGGCCGGTATTCATTATTTCGACCTTACCGAAGACGTGCCCACCACGACTGCGATTCGGGAGATGGCTAAAACGGCACGGGGCGTTATGGCGCCCCAATGCGGTCTGGCTCCGGGCCTGATCGGCATCGTTGGTGCCGAACTGGCTGGTCGCTTCGATACGCTTCGCGATATTGAATTGCGCGTGGGTGCGCTGCCCCGCTATCCGAACGGCCTGCTGGGGTACTCGTTTACCTGGTCGCCGGCCGGCGTCATCAACGAATACCTGAACGACTGCGAGGTCATTGCCAACGGACAGGTGAAGATGGTACCGGCCCTCGATGGCATCGAGCAGATCAACATTGAAGGGCAGGAGTTCGAAGCCTTCAGCACCTCGGGCGGACTCGGCACCATGTGCGAAACCTACGCCGGTCGGGTCGACACGCTCAACTACAAAACCATCCGCTACCCGGGCCATTGCCGGCTGATGCGGTTTTTGCTGTATGAGCTGATCCTGAAAGATCAGCGCGCCCTGGTCGAGAAAGTGCTTACCGAAGCCAAGCCACCCGTACAGGACGATGTGGTATACGTGTATGCCGTAGTCGAGGGCTGGAAAAACGGGCAGCTCGCCCGCGAAGAGTTCTACCGCGCCTACCATCCCCGTCTGATCGACGGTCATTCGTGGCGGGCCATTTCCTGGACCACAGCCGGTTCGGTAGCGGCCGTCGTTGAACTGGTAGCGGATGGGCTGCTTCCCCAGACAGGGTTTATCAGGCAGGAAGATATTTCCTTCGCCGATTTTCTCGAAACCCGTAATGGTCAGTTCTTCCGACAGGAAACAAGCGTGCCCGCTTAACTCATATACCCGTTGCCGTGAAAGCACGGCAACGGGTTGGTTTTGACGCCAACGGCAGCGGGGCTCCAATCATTCAGGCTGGAACAGGCTGATAGCAGGGAAAATGGGCGTCGAGGAGGTCTGTACGCTCTTTGGTTGCCAGATTGATGACGTCGAACCGGCGGGTAGCGCTGAACGAGCCCATGTCCGTATCGCTGTTAATCAGAATGGCTCCCATCAAAATCACATACTGACAGTTGTAACTGGTTTTGGCCACCAGCTCCCCGATTCGGTCGTCGATGGCCTCGTAAATGACTTCGGTAGCTTCGTACAGCGGAACCGGCGCCGTGATGATTCGCTGTTTGTGGTTCAGCAGAATCTGCTCAATGGTGTTCATCTGGTAGTCAATATCCCGCACCTCGCCTGCCACAATCGAATCGTTCAGGAGCCGGTTCAGCGCGCCTTTGGCGGCTCCGCAGCAGCTCGATACCCTGGCCTGCCCAAACCGATGAATCTGGCCAACCGTGCCGTCTTTGGAGATCCCGATATGCGGACCGTAGTAGACAAAAACGGCCCCGTTATCCGGAACGTGGCTCGCAAAAGCCCCCATACCGGTCAGGCCGGTAAACGGAAAGCCATCTAGCCCGCCCATTTTAAACGGCCCCAGAAACTCATGCGTCCGGGCCGGATACTGGATGCTGTTGACGTCATCGCTGCATATACTGTCGGCCATCATTATCTGCGTGGGCTCCAGATCCAGTTCATCTTCCACAAAATCGATAAGCCGGTTAACGGTATCAATAGTGGTCATTGCATTCGGGTAATGCTGACGAATGATCGCTAGTTTCTCTCGTTTCTTCATGACGGTTTTCGTTGTGTAAGCCGCTGGTTACCAGACGCCCTTATCTCGCTAAAATAAACGAAAAATGGCCAGTCTCCTTACGACACTGGCCATTTGATCTGTATTATTTAGTAAGCGTACGTTCGTTATTTCTTCGTCACCCGGATGGAGATACGGCGGTTTTGAGCGCGGCCCTCTTCGGTGTCGTTGCTGGCAACCGGGTGCTCCTGCCCATACCCTTCCGACTCCAGCCGATCAGCGGCAATACCCAGCGCCGTCAGTTCTTTCTTTACCGACTGGGCGCGGTCGCCCGACAGCTTAAGGTTGGCGTCGGCGTTGCCCGTATTATCGGTATACCCGCCCAGCTTCACGCTGACGTTCGGATAGGCTTTCAGGATTTCGGCAATGTTCTTCAGCTGCTCCTGCGACTCAGGCTTCAGGGTAGCACTGCCCGTCTCGAACGTCAGCCGGTCAAAATCGAACCAGGTCGTTTTGTCGACGGGTTTGTCGGATTTAATGAAGTTCAGCAGACTGGCTTCGATCCCATCCACGTCGACTCCCGTCAGCAATACGCCACCATCGAGGGTGAGGTCGGTTGGGGTGAAGTTGGGGGTGGCCACGTTGGCGTTATCGGCCGAGGTCGATTTTTCCAGATCCACGCCTTCCACACCGCCAACGGCTTCGATGCCTTCGCGGGCATGACCCGGCTGATCCGACGATTTGATGGCGATATAGGGCGCAATGACCAGGGATACGATCGACATCAGCTTGATGAGGATGTTCATCGATGGGCCCGACGTATCTTTGAACGGGTCACCCACGGTATCGCCCGTTACCGACGCCTTGTGCGGCTCCGATTTTTTGTAGAACATCTCGCCGTTGATCAGCACCCCTTTTTCGAACGACTTCTTGGCGTTATCCCAGGCTCCACCGGCGTTGTTCATGAAAATACCCATCAGCACCCCCGATACCGTTACGCCGGCCAGCAGACCGCCCAGCACCTCGGGACCGAAGATGAAACCGACGATCACCGGCACCGTCAGCGCAATAGCCCCCGGCAGTACCATCTCCCGGATAGATGCCTGAGTCGAGATAGCCACGCATTTTTCGTATTCCGGCTTGCCCGTTCCTTCCATAATACCCGGAATTTCGCGGAACTGACGGCGCACCTCTTCAACCATCGACATGGCCGCCCGACCCACGGCCGCAATGGCCAGCGAGGAGAAAATATACGGAATCATACCGCCCACGAACAGGCCCGACAACACATCGGCCTTGTAAATATCGATGGCCGAAATACCCGATATGCCAACGAAAGCGGCAAACAGCGCCAGCGCCGTCAGCGCTGCGGAGGCAATGGCAAATCCTTTACCGGTAGCTGCGGTGGTGTTACCAACCGCATCCAGAATATCCGTACGACCCCGTACCTCTTCGGGCAGGTAACTCATTTCGGCGATACCACCGGCATTATCGGCAATGGGACCGAACGCGTCGATAGCCAGCTGCATGGCGGTAGTCGCCATCATCCCGGCGGCCGAAATTGCCACCCCGTACAGACCCGCGAAATGATAGGACGTATAGATACCAGCCGCCAGTACCAGAATGGGCAATACCGTCGATTCCATACCGACCGACAGGCCCCCGATAATGTTGGTAGCCGCGCCCGTTGCCGACTGCCGGATAATGGACAGCACCGGCCGACGGCCCATGGCGGTGTAATACTCGGTGATGGTCGACATCAGCGCCCCCACGATCAGGCCCGTCAGAATGGCGTAGAACACGTCCATACGGGTGAACTCGACCCCCCGAATCTGCATCGTCGTGTCGGGAAGAATAGCACCTACCAGAAAGTACGAAGCCACTACGGTCAGGATAATCGACCCCCAGTTGCCCAGGTTCAGCGCTCCCTGTACGTTGCCGTTATCGTCTTTCACCCGTACGAGGTAGCAGGCCAGAATCGAGAAGATCAGCCCCATACCCGCAATCAGAACCGGCAGTACGATGGGCGCATGACCCATAATCGGGTCGTTCGGAATAATAATTTCGCGGCCCAGCACCATGGTAGCCAGAATCGTAGCCACATAGGACCCGAACAGGTCAGCACCCATACCCGCCACGTCACCCACGTTATCGCCTACGTTATCGGCAATGGTAGCGGGGTTGCGCGGATCATCTTCGGGAATGCCGGCTTCTACTTTACCAACCAGGTCGGCCCCTACGTCTGCCGCTTTGGTATAAATTCCGCCAGCCACCCGGGCAAAGAGCGCAATAGACTCAGCGCCGAGCGAGAAACCCGCCAGTACTTCGAGCGCGCGCTCCATCGGGATGCCATTGACTGGCAATATGCCGTTGACCGACTCGGCCCCGGCTACGAAGAAATTATAAAGAATGATAAATAGCACACTAAGCCCTAAAACGGCCAGACCGGCTACCCCGATCCCCATAACGGACCCGCCCGTAAAGGATACGTCGAGGGCGCGCGTCAGGCTGGTGCGGGCGGCATGGGCCGTGCGGACGTTGGCTTTGGTGGCTATTTTCATGCCGATGTACCCGGCCAGCGCCGAAGTGAACGCCCCAAAGGCGAAGGCAATACCGATGCTCCAGTGTGAATTTTCGACCAGCGAGCCTGACCAGGATAAGAGGACGGCCACAATGAGGCCGAAGATGATCAGGACGCGCCACTCGGCTTTTAGAAAGGCAATAGCACCATCTGCAATATACCCTGAGATTTCCTGCATTCGAGCGTCACCGGCATCCTGCCGGGAGACCCATACGAATTTGGCAAACATCACCGCCAGGCCCACCAGACCCAGAAAAGGGACGATGTAAAGACTATTATTCATGCGACTTTGTATAGAGTTTAGAAAAAATAGGACTGCGCGCAAAGATAAAGTTTGACTCTGCATTACCTAGCGAAACAGCGCCAATACTTGCCTTTTTCTGAGGAAAATTGCGTTTTTTCCAAGCGATGTGGGTTTGTCGCCCGAAGAGGCTGTATAAAGTGGGCCGCCAATAGTAATCTGTGTGCTAGCTGTTTATTTTTGCTTTTTCAGAAAACCTACCCCGCTGTGCGTCCTGTTGTCTACCTGATTACCCTATACGCAGCGTTTGCTGCCGCCATCACCTCCGCTCAGGTTCCTTACGGCCCTATAAAGCCAAGCCCGCCGGGCGAGATCCTATCGAACCTGAAAAAGCTGAATGTACTCGGCTCCGTCCTGTACGTAGCGGCCCACCCCGACGATGAAAACACACTGTTTCTGGCGTACCTCTCCAAAGAGCGGCTGCTGCGCACGGGCTATCTGTCATTGACCCGTGGCGACGGCGGACAAAACCTGATCGGTGCCGAACAGGGCGAGAACATCGGTATCATCCGCACCCAGGAGTTGCTGGCCGCCCGGCGCATAGACGGCCCCGACCAGTTCTTCAGCCGGGCCTATGACTTCGGCTTTTCGAAGTCGACCGATGAGGCCGTGCGCACCTGGGGGCAGGACAAAGTGCTGGCCGACGTGGTCTGGATGATTCGTAAATACCAGCCCGATGTGATCATTACCCGTTTCCCGCCCGATGCCCGCGCGGGTCACGGCCATCATAGTGCCTCGGGTTTTCTGGCCGAAGAAGCGTTCAAGATATCCGGCAACCCCGCCCGCTTTCCGGAGCAGCTGGCCTTTGTCAAACCCTGGCAGGCAAAACGCATTCTCTGGAATGTGTTTATCCCGGGTCAGTTTCTGAGCAACCGAAAACCCGACGAAGCCGGTAACCTGATCGGACTGGAAACGGGGCTCTATAATCCGCTGCTGGGCAAATCGTATGGCGAGATAGCCGCCGAAAGCCGCAGTCAGCACAAAAGCCAGGGGTTTGGGGTGCCGGCCAGCCGCGGAGCCAAAGTAGACTACCTGCTGCTGAAAAACGGCGACCCGGTTCAGAACGACCCTTTCGAAGGAATCGACATGAGTTGGAAACGGCTGCCCGGTGGCGAGGCTATTCAGCCGCAGGTCGACCAGCTGATCAGCAGCTTTTCGGCCGATCAGCCGGCCCGGCTGGTTAGTGGCCTAGTACGCCTGTACGGCGCCATCAGCCGGCTGGACACGACTAACCTCTACGTTCGCACGAAGCGGGAGGAAGTGCAGACCCTGATTCAGCAATGCCTGGGCCTGTGGTTCGAAACCAACCCCGCCAGCTATGCCGCCACACCCGGCGAAACCATCAAGCTGACGACCACCGTAGTGGGCCGGTCCGACAGCCCGGTGCGGCTGGTAAAAGTTCAATATTCAACCGGCAAAGACAGCACGCTCAATGTGCTGCTCAAACCCAATGATCAGCTAACCCTGCCCACCACCCTGACCATCCCGAAAACGCAGAAAATCTCGCAGCCCTACTGGCTCGAAAAACCCATCGAGAAGGGTGTTTTTCAGGTCGACAACCAGGCCCTGATCGGTTTGCCCGAAAACCCGGCGGCTTTGTCGGCCACCTACACCATCGAGATTGACGGCCAGCGGTTTGCCTACCGCCGTCCCGTCGTCTACAAATCGACCGATCCGGTTGAGGGAGAAGTTTACCGGCCGTTCATCATTCAGCCCGACGTAACGGCTAATCTCTCCGAGCGCGTCTTCACCTTTGCCGATACCAAAGCAAAAACGGCCGACGTTATCCTGAAAGCCGGACGAGCTAATGTGTCGGGTACCCTCCGGCTCAACGTGCCCGCTGGCTGGCGGGTAGAGCCGGCTTCGCTGCCATTCTCCCTGGCCAATACCGGCGATGAACAGCGGCTGACGTTTACCGTATCGCCGGCGGCAACGGCGCAGAACGGGCTGCTCCGGGCCACGATGACAACCGGCGACGGCAGCACCTTCACGACCGGGCTGCGGACCATTGCCTACAAACACATTCCGACGCAGACGCTCTTCCCGCCGGCCGAAGCCAAACTGGTGAAGCTGGATGTGAACGTACTGGCCAGAAACATCGGCTACATTGTCGGCGCGGGGGATGAGGTACCCGCGGCCCTGCAACAGATGGGGTGCCGGGTTACCCAGCTCGGCCCCGCCGAGCTCAGCCGCGACCTGTCGGGCTACGACGCTATCATAGCCGGAGTCCGGGCCTACAACACCAACGACTGGCTCGGTATCTACCAGAAAAAACTCATGGATTACGTCAGCAACGGCGGCACCATGATCGTACAGTACGTGACCCCGGGTGGGTTTGTCAACAATGGCGGCATCAAAGTAGCTCAGCTGGGCCCTTATCCGTTTACGATTGGCCGCGACCGGGTTACGGAAGAAGATGCGCCCATGACCTTCCTGAACCCGAAACACCCGCTCCTGAATACACCCAATAAAATTACCGACGCTGATTTTACGGGTTGGGTGCAGGAACGCGGCATCTACTTCGCTCAGGACTGGGACAAAGCGTACGAACCGATTTTCTCGGCCCATGACCAGAACGAAGCCGACAAGAAGGGTAGCCTGATTTACGCCCGATACGGCAAAGGCCATTACATGTATACGGGACTGGTTTTTTTCCGGGAGCTGCCCGCGGGTGTACCGGGCGCCTACCGGCTGTTTGCCAACCTGATCTCGGTCGGCAAATAGCCCGACTATCAACTGGCCTGACCAGAATTGTCAGGCCAGTTGCCGTAACCGCAGGTGCTGAAGCAGCATAATGGTTTTGCCGTCTCTGATCTCGCCTGTTCCGATCATGGCCATGGCCTGACTGAGTGGCAGCTCCAGTATATCGATCTCCTCTTCGTCGATCCCGCCACCGGCTTCCCGTTCGGTATCGGCCGTATATTCGGCGAGGTAAAAGAATAGCTTCTCGGTGACCGAGCCGGGACTCATATACGCTTCCATGACCTTCTCGACCGACTGTAGCCGATAGCCGGTTTCTTCTTCCGTTTCGCGCAGAATAGCCGTTTGCGGATCGTCGTTGTCCAGCAGGCCGGCGCAGGTTTCGATCAGCATACCGGCCAGTGGGCCACCGGTATCATTGCCGTTTACGTACGTGGGTAGCCGAAACTGGCGGGTCAGGATAACGGTGTCGGTTTCGGGATTGTGTAGCAGGATGGTCGCGCCGTTGCCACGATCATAGGCTTCGCGCTGCTGCGTAGTCCATTGTCCGTTTTTTCCCAGATAATCGAAGGTATATCGTCGTAATACATACCAGTTGTCAGACAGCAGTTTCTCATCGGTTATGCGAATGCGTTCAGCTACCATTTGTTTGATTATGTTTAAAATTGTTTATTTTTGAACAAAAGAAGAGAAACGACATGAATTTCCAAAATCGCAAACAGCTCATTGTGCAAACGGTAGAGGAACGCGGCTCGGTGGATGTACGCGAACTGGCCGACTTGTTGCAGACCTCCGACATGACTGTTCGGCGCGATTTGGTACAGCTGGCGGCCCAGGGGCTGGTTTACCGGACGCGGGGCGGGGCTATGAAGGTAAGTGCGGCCACCGATGCGTTTCGGTTTGAGAACAAAGCCGCCGTTAATGCTGACCAGAAAGATTATATCTGCCAGCTGGCCGCTCAAACCATTCAGGAAGGCGACATACTCTTCATGGATTGTGGCAGTACCGTTTTCCGGTTATGCCCGTTCATTCGCAACCGACGTATCACGGTCATAACCAATTCGCTGCCGGTCGTAGCCGAGTTGATAAACAGTTCGGTATCGGTGAATCTGGTGGGGGGCGAAGTGGACAAAGACCGGCAGGCAGTACACGGGCTCATGGCCGAGGAGCACATAGCGCGGTACCGAGCCAACCGGGCCTTCATTGGCGTTGACGGCATTTCACTGCGCAGAGGGCTGACAGCCAATAGCGAACGGGAAGCCAGCACGGCCGTAGCCATGGCCCGGCGGGCCGAAACAACGTATCTGCTGTGTCACTCTGCTAAATTAGAAACCGAGAAATACCTCTATTTTGCGCCCTTAACCCTGTTCGACATCCTGATTACGGACAATGAGGCCCGACCCGATGTCGTTGACGCCTACCGGCAGGCGGGGGTTACTGTAATAAACTAACCCATGTGGCAGATCTGGATTGATACAGGCGGCACCTTTACCGACGGGCTTGGCCTGGCCCCCAACGGTGTTTTACACCGCACGAAAGTGCTCAGCAGTAGCCGGCTGCGGGCCCAGCTGATTCATGGCCGACTGACCGCGTCGTGGCTGACCGCTCCCCTCTTCGACGGGTACCAGCTTCGGCTCATCGAAACCGGCGAAACGTTTACGGTAGCCTCGCTAAACACCGACGGGCAGTTAGTCGTAAACACCCCAACCGGCTCCGTAGACGGCTCGGCGCTACTGCGGGCGCAGAAGCTGGACCGGCTAACGGTAGAACTGTTTACGAACGAAGAAGCGCCGGTACTCGCCACGCGGCTGCTGACCCAAACCCCGCTCCATCAGCCTTTTCCGGCCCTGGAGATGCGGCTGGGTACCACCCGGGGCACCAATGCGCTACTCGAGCGAAAAGGGGCCCGGGTTGGGTTGCTGATCACCAAAGGTTTTCGGGATCTGCTCCGAATCGGTACCCAGCAACGGCCCAACCTGTTCCAACTGGCTATACCGCCCGCCGAGGTACTGTACGAAGAGGTCTTTGAGGTTGACGAACGCATGGCTGCCGACGGCCGGGTACTGACGCCACTGGTCGGGCCTGCGCTCGCGCCACTCATCGATCAGCTCCGGCAGCTCAAACCCGAGGCCGTGGCGATCTCGCTGCTGAATGCTTATCGAAATCCGGCGCATGAGCAGCAGCTACGCGATAGGCTGGCTGCCGAAGGATTTCCTGTCATCACTCTCTCCACCGACGTATCGACCGCCCCCGGCTACGTTTCCCGTACCCAGACCGCCGTCATCGACGCGTATCTGACTCCGGTGCTGCGATCGTACCTAAACAACGTGCAGACGCAGCTGGGTAACGGTACCGCGGGCGAACAGCCCGTGCGGGTTATGACCAGTGCGGGCGGGCTGGTGCGGGCGGATCTGTTCCGGCCCAAAGACAGCCTGCTCAGCGGCCCCGCGGGTGGTGTCATCGGGGCAGCGGCAGTAGCCAGCAGCCTGATGCAACCCGGTACGCTTACCCTCGACATGGGCGGCACCAGCACCGATGTAGCCCGGATTCAGCGAACCCCCGACTATCGCTATTCAACCCCTATAGGGCCGTTTGACCTGCAGCTCCCGTCGCTGTCGATTGAAACCGTAGCGGCCGGTGGTGGCTCTATCTGCTGGTTTGACGGCGCCCAGCTGCGCGTGGGGCCACAGAGTGCCGGTGCCAACCCCGGTCCGGCCTGTTACGGGGCCACCTCCGCGTCGGCCCCGGCGCTGTTGACCATTACCGACGTTAACCTGCTGCTGGGCAAACTTCACCCCAGCCAGTTCGGTATTCCGGTCTTTCCCGATAAAGCTATGGATGCCCTACAAACCATACGCCTTCAGATTGAGTCGAAGACCGGCAACCGACCCGATTCAGCTACCCTGCTGCGCGGATTCGAACGCATTGCAAACGAAACGATGGCCGGGGCCATCCGCAAAATTTCGGTAGCCAAAGGGTTTGATCCTGCCCACTATAGCCTGCTGGTCTTCGGCGGAGCCGGCGGACTCCACGGCTGCGCCATTGCCCGGCTTCTGGGTATGGAACGGATTATACTTCCCTTCGACGGGGGGCTGCTCAGCGCCTACGGTATCGGTCAGGCTCGTATCGAACGGATGGCTGCCCGATCGGTGCTTCAGCCCCTTCATCAGGTTAGCGACCAGCTACCGGCCATCGCCAGCGAGCTGGTTGAGCAGGCTACTCGGGCCCTGCGGCAGGATATAGCCGCGGATGCCGCTACCCGAACCGACTCCGTGAGCGTATTTCTTCGGCTCCAGGGGCAGGAGGCCAGCCTGGAGATACCACTCAGCCATAACCTGGCCGACGATTTCCGAACCAGGTACCAGCAACTCTACGGGCACTATCCCGGCACCAGCACCGGCCAGCCCCGCCCGATCGATGTGGAGAGCCTACGGGTTGTTGTCAGTACGATCAGCCCTGACGTTCCGGAAAACGGGCCGCCGGTCAGCCATCAGCATGCCGTTCCGTCGTTCGAGACGGATACCTACCCGGCCTATGACTGGACCCGCTTACGGGAAGGCGACACCTTCCGTGGCCCGGCGTTGCTGCTGAATACCACCTCATCGGCCTTTATTGAACCCGGCTGGCGCGTAGTCATTCAGGCTGACCAGAATGCGCTTATCGACTACATTGCCGACTACGATTCTCCGGATGATTTTAAGCCCGCGCCGGCCTCAGCGGACGAAGCGGAGCAGGCCGACGTTATTCAGCTGGAGCTATTCACCCAGCGCTTTCGGGCCATTGCCGAAGAGATGGGCGCGCAGCTCCAGCGGACTGCGTTCTCGACCAATGTGAAAGAACGACTCGATTTTTCCTGCGCCCTGCTCGATGCCCGGGCCGAGCTGGTAGCCAACGCACCCCATATTCCGGTTCATCTGGGTAGCCTGGGCGTGTGCGCCCGACTTTGCCTCGATAAACTCCCCCTGGCTCCCGGCGACGTTCTTATCACCAACCACCCAAAATACGGCGGTTCTCACCTGCCCGACGTCACCCTCCTGCAGGGCGTCTTTACGGACGATGAGCAGCTGATCGGCTACGTCATCAACCGGGCTCACCACGCCGAAATAGGCGGTAAAGTGCCAGGCTCGATGCCGCCCGATGCTACCCGGCTGGCCGAGGAAGGGGTCGTACTGGAACCCCAGTATGTCGTCAAAGCAGGGCAGTTTTTGTGGGATGACGGTGCGGGAACGGGCTTGCAGGCACGCTTTACGCAGGCACCCTACCCCACCCGCTCCCTGGCCGAGAACCGCGCCGACATAGAAGCCGCCCTGGCCTCGCTACGGGCGGGCGAAACGGCCCTGCGTACCCTCGTCCGGCAATACGGTCTGGCTACGGTTCAGCAGTACATGACCCAGCTCAAGAACGCTGCCACCGCTATTATCACAACCGTACTGCACCGCTTCGACGGACAGACCTTCGCGGCCGACGAATCACTCGACGACGGGCATACGATTCGGGTGAGCCTGACTGTAGCCAATGGGCGTATCACCATCGACTTTTCGGGCACATCGGCCGTACATCCCCAGAATCTGAACGCCAACGTTTCGATTCTGCATAGCGCCATTCTGTATGTGCTCCGGCTGTGGGTAGGGACCGACGCTACCGTCGGCGATATACCACTTAACGAAGGGCTGATGGCGCCTGTGGATCTGGTTCTGCCCGAATCCTCATTCCTGAACCCAATCTTTCCCGACGATGAAACGGAATGTCCGGCTGTGGTGGGCGGCAATACCGAGGTGAGCCAGCGGCTGGTCGATACGCTGCTGAAGGCACTGGGGCTGGCGGCCTGCAGCCAGGGCACCATGAACAATTTTCTGTTCGGCACCGCCACGATGGGCTATTACGAAACCATTGGCGGTGGCACGGGAGCGACGCCGGGCGCTGACGGACGTTCGGCGGTTCATCAGCATATGACCAACACCAAACTAACCGACCCCGAAGAACTGGAACGACGCTACCCCGTCCGGCTCCATCAGTTCGGCATACGCCCCGGCTCGGGCGGCAGCGGTCAGTGGCGCGGTGGCGATGGCATTGTTCGTGAGATCGAGTTTCTGGAGCCCGCCCAGGCCACCCTGCTGAGTCAGCACCGGCTGGTGGCGCCGTATGGCATAGGGGGTGGCCAGCCCGGTGCGGTAGGCCGGCAAACGCTGCTCCGGCAGGATGGCAGTGAAGAAAACATGCCCGGGATTTTCACCCGACCCATGCAGGCTGGCGAACGCATCCGCATCGAAACCCCCGGCGGTGGCGGAATCGGGTAAATCCGCATCGGTCTCCCCTTTTCACCCCAATATCCTGCCAGACCATAGATAGAAAAAACCACCGTTTGCCCGTCAGCACCCTATTTGCCCGACAACTAGCCCGTTAACCAGGCGAGTCGGCTTTTGGGGGCCTCTACCGGGCTTACAGGGGGGAGGCCAATTATCGTTTACTAATTATGTTGTCAACCAGACGGAATTTTTTATCGTCGCTCACGGCACTTACCGGCGCGACGCTGCTCCCCGATATCAAGCCAGCGGAAGGACATCCGGCTGCGCCGGAGCGCCAGCCTCTCTCCTGCAACGCCTATACCTGGAGCACCTTTTACGGGCGTGAGCAGAAAGACTGGATGGCCGACCCCGACGCGTCGTTGAGCGAGTACGTGAAGACCGGGCTAACCGCTTACGAACCGTCGTTTACCAGCGTCGATGAGGTGAAAAAGCTGGCGCCTTACCTGACCAGGTACAAGCTGACGATGCCGTCTCTGTACGTCAACAGCTCGCTGCACCAACCCGACGAAGCCCCAAAATCCATCGCGTCGGTACTGGCTATTGCCGACGCGGTAAAGCCGCTGGGCTCGCGGGTGATCGTTACCAACCCTAACCCCATCCGCTGGGGTACCGACGACGACAAGACCGATGAACAACTGGTCGAACAGGTCAAAAATCTCGACCGGCTCGGGGCCGAACTCCGCCAACGGGGAATGACCCTGGCCTACCATACCCATGCGCCCGAACACCGGCAGGCGGCCCGCGAATTTCACCACATGCTGCTGGGCTCCGATCCTAAAAACGTGTCGCTCTGCCTGGATGCCCACTGGGTATACCGGGGGTCGGGCAATTCGCAGATAGCCCTATTCGATGTGGTCCGGCTTTACGGTAACCGCATCGTTGAGGTACACATCCGCCAGTCGAAAAACGGCATCTGGCAGGAGTCTTTTTCCGACGGCGACATCGACTACCGGCGACTGACCAGCGCCCTGAAAGCGCAGAACCGCCGGCCACTGCTGGTGCTGGAGCAATGTCTCGAAAAAGGCTCTCCAAATACGATGGGAGCGGTTGAGGCCCAAAAACGCAACATCGCTTATTCGAACGAAGTCTTCGCCGGACTCATCTGAGCCCATCAGTCGGTATTAGCAACAATTTCTGTGTGGTCGGGTTATACTTCCAATACATACACACTCATGTTATGACTACCGATCTGAACAAACCGGAAACCCAACAGAAAGAGCCGAAGAACATTCAACCGAATATCGGTCTGGAAAAAGACTCGCTCAAAAAAGCGAACGAACTGCTCAATGCCTACCTGGCCGACCTGCACGTTCTCTATATCAAAACCCGTAAATATCACTGGAACGTAGCGGGCCCGAGCTTCAAAGAATACCACGAGTTTTTTGAAGAGCAATACAAAGCGCTCGAAGAAATGATCGACGAGGTTGCCGAACGAATCCGCACCCTGGGTGGTAAGCCACTCTCGACCATGGCAGAATTCATCAAAGGAACCAGCCTGGAAGAAGACACCAGCGGTGAGGTAAAAACCCGCGATATGTTCGATCGGCTGCTGGCCGATCACGAGCAGATTACCCGCGAACTGCGCGAAGACGTTGACACCTGCGACGAAGACCTGAACGACGCCGGTACGGCCGACTTCCTGACCGGTATGATGGAAGCCCACGAGAAGATGGCGTGGATGCTCCGGAAGTACCTGTCGTAGTAGGCGTTATAAGCGATGAGTTATGAGTTTTAGCGAGTTTGTTTTACATTCATCGCTGATCACTCCTAACTCATCGCTTTTTTGTGCCTAAATCGCTCTCCTTCCGCGCTGGTCTTGGCAGCGTACTTTTCTGGTCGGTCATCTCGGCGGCCTTTATTGGTCCCGGCACCGTTACCACCTGTGCTATGGCTGGCTCCGGCTTCGGCCTTCGGCTACTCTGGGCACTGACCTTCTCCACCCTCGGTACTATTCTGTTGCAGGAAGCCGCAGCCCGGGTAACCATAGCCTCCGGCCTGAGTCTGGGCGAATTGCTGACGCAAACCTACGGCCCCCGGGTACGCTGGCTGATGACGGTACTGTTTGGGGCCGTCGCGCTGGGTTGCGCAGCTTATCAGGCCGGTAATATTCTGGGGGCTGTATCGGGGCTGGCGCTACTAACGGGTGTGTCGAGTCAGGTGTTAACGGTAGGAGTCGGTATTGTCTGCGTAGCGCTGCTGTGGCAGGGATCGACCCGACTCATTGCTAATTTCCTGGGTCTTATTGTCTTCGCTATGGGGCTCTGCTTCGCCTATGTAGCTGTCAGCGTATCACCCAATACGACAGAATTAACCACTGCCCTTTTCATGCCTGCCTTGCCTGATGGGTCTACAGTACTGGTCATTGGGTTGATCGGCACTACCATTGTTCCCTATAATCTGTTTTTAGGCTCGGGCATAGGACAGGGTCAATCGCTGACCGAAATGCGGTTTGGTATTGCGCTGGCCGTACTGATTGGCGGCTTCATTTCAATGGCGATCCTGGTTTCGGGTATGCTCGTTACGGGTGATTTCTCCTTTCAGACGTTTGAACAGACCTTGTCCGCGCGGCTGGGAAACTGGGCAGGTGCGCTGTTTGGCTTCGGGCTTTTTGCCGCGGGCTTTACGTCGGCCCTGACTGCCCCACTGGCCGCTGCCGTTACCGGTCGGAGTCTGCTGGGCTGGTCTGAGCAATCCGGCCGCTACCGGGCAACCTGGCTTATCGTCATGGCCATAGGGTTGACGTTTGGCCTGCTCGGCGTGAAACCCATTCCGGTAATCATTCTGGCGCAGGCGGCAAACGGCCTGCTGCTTCCGCTGGTAACCGTCTTTTTGTTACTGGCCGTCAATAATAAAACCCTTCTACCGGCTCAATACCGCAACCGGCCCTGGCAGAATGTAGCCATGCTGCTGGTCGTAGTGCTTACTGCTTTTCTGGGTTTACGCAATGTATGGCTGGCTATAGCAGCCGGGCAGTTCTAGCGCAGCTCGCTTACCAGCCCGAACTTCCCTATGCCGGATAATGAATAGATACACAGTCGGTAAAAAAATGGGGATTATCGGATACATAGAAATCCTGCCGCTCATTACCTTTACACATATATCATAAGGCAAATAGCCTCTTACCCTGAAGGTTATGAAAGCATCTATTTACGTTAAATGGAGTTTATTCACGGCCGTTATACTGCAAATACTGAGTGGCTGTGCGCCTACCATAACGACCTACCAGCTGGAACCCGCTTCGGGCGATATTACTACCATCGACGGTCGGCCCGTTACAAAAGCAGAAGATAACGGCATAGGCGTTGTGGCGTCTTTCGAACGCGAAGACCTGGAGTACGCTGTACTGGATATTGAAATCAAGAACCGAACCGACCACCCGATCGACATCAACCCCGCCGATTTTCGGTTTGTTGCGCTCGGTCCGCACCAGGATACCCTGCCCGACCCGCGCGGCAACGGCCTGCCCCTCGCCCGATCTGCCGCCGACCCAACCTATGAAGCCAGTCGGATCGGCATTAAACGCAAGCAGGAAGAAAAACGGCTGAAACGGGCTAAGATCATGAATACCGTACTGCTTGTAGCTGCAGTAGCCTCGGATGTATCGTCCTCTACGAATCGAAACCGAACTTCTTACCGGGAGTGGGTGAATAAGCGGATTACCCATGATTTCATGTACCAGGGAATAGCCGCCAAACGCGCCATCGATTACGGTACCTTCGCCAACCGGATGCAACGCTACGATTATGAAGAATACCGCTGGCGTGAACTGGCCCTTAAAGCCAATACCCTTGGGCCTAACGAGTCGATACGCGGGTTTGTATACCTGCCTAAAGTAGCCTCAGCCAACTATATAGCCCTCAGCTATACCTTGCCCGAACAGGCCATCGTACCGCTGCTCTTCAAACAGGGCTTCGTAACGCAAAAGAAAAAACGTCGGCACTAGCCAAACCTACCACTCGTCGTCGTCATCGTCAAACGCCTGCCGGGCTCGCTGCAGCTCCTGTAACGCCTTCTGGTTATTCTGTACCTCTGCCAGCCTGATTCCTTTTTCGTAGAGTCCGGCCGCCTTATCGCGCTCATCCAACTCGGCGTACAAAGCAGCTGCGTGGTAATACGTTGGCAGATAATCAGGATGATCGCTCAGGAGTTGGTCCAAATAAGTCCGTGCCTGCTCGGGCTGACTGTTCATGTATTCCATAGCCAGCGCATAAACATTGAACGGCTCTCCGGGTTCTTCCTGTACAAATCGAATTAATTGTTGGATACGCTCGTTATTCATTCAGGTAAGAAAATTAGTATGCATGCATACTTTCTATAGGCGTATGATTACTTTTGCGCCGTAAAAGTAATGGTTAGTTTTCCGATGTCTGCTGCCAACCGGCAGAAAGCAGGCTTCAAAAAACCGATCATCAGTCACTATATCAACCAAAACCGCATAGCCAATGAAGATTTTAGTGTGTGTGACGAGTGTGCCCGACACCACCACCAAAATTGCCTTTACGGACAATAACACCAGGCTTAACAAAGCGGGTGTAACGTTCATCACCGGCCCTTACGACGACTACGCACTGGCGCGGGCCGTTGAGCTAAAAGAAAAACTGGGTGCCAGCGTAACGGTCTTAAACGTAGGAGAAGCCGACGCCGAGCCCGTTATTCGTAAATGTCTGGCTATCGGAGCCGACGATGCGATCCGGGTTAATGCCGAACCAACCGACGCTTATTTTGTAGCGGAACAGATTGCGGCTATTGCCAAAGATGCGCAGTACGACCTGATCCTGATGGGCCGCGAGTCGATCGATTACAATGGCGGTCAGGTACACGGTATTGTTGGCGAGATGCTTGGTATTCCGTCTATCTCACCGGTTATGCTGCTGGATATCGCCGGCGACACGGCTCAGATCACCCGCGAAATTGAGGGTGGTAAAGAAGAGCTGGAGGCTAAGCTTCCGCTAGTTCTGGGTTGCCAGGAGCCGATTGCTGAATGGAAGATTCCGAACATGCGTGGTATCATGACCGCCCGCACCAAGCCGCTGAAGATCGTAGAGCCAACCGGCACAGACAAACTGACGGCCGTGGGTAGTTATGAACTCCCCGCTCCCCGTGGCAGCGTGAAAATGATCAAGGCCGAAGAAGCCGAAACCCTGATCCAGCTCCTGCGCACCGAAGCTAAAGTTATTTGATAACATGCTGTTTTCACCTGTCGGTTTTCGGGCCTCGTCCAGTGAACCGCGTATCGAAAACTATAAACCGAAATCTCGTATATGTCTGTTCTCATATTTGCCGAATTAGACGAAGGCAAACTCAAAAAATCTTCACAGGAAGCAATTTTTTACGGCGCTAAAGTCGCCGATATGCTCGGCACATCGGCCACCGCCATCGTGATTGGCCAGGCCGACGACAGCGAGCTGGCTTCGGCCGGTCGTTTTGGCGCCACCAAGGTGCTCCACGCGGCCGACGGTAAGCTTAACGAACCTAACGGCATGGCCTACTCAACCGTTGTTGCGGCCGCAGCCCAGCAGGAAAGCAGTAAAGTAGTTGTACTGGCCAAATCATCACTGGCCGATGCGATGACGGCGCGACTGGCCGGCAAACTTAAGGCGGGCCTGGCGGCCAATGTGATCGAATTACCCGATCTGTCGGCTGGCTTCCGGGTCAAAAGTAGCATCTATACCGGCAAAGCCTTTGCCTACAATGATCTGAAAGCCGACGTAAAAATTCTGGCGATCAAGAAAAACACCATCACGCCGGAAGAAACTGAGGCAACGGCCTCCGTAGAGACGTTTTCGCCCGCCCTGAACGAAAGCGATTTTGTAATCACCGTTAAGAAAACCGAAAAAGCCACTGGCGATGTCCTGCTACCCGAAGCCGATCTGGTTGTGTCGGCTGGTCGCGGTCTGAAAGGTCCCGAAAACTGGGCTATTGTAGAAGACCTGGCCAAGGCGTTGGGAGCCGCAACGGCCTGCTCGAAGCCGGTGTCGGATCTGGACTGGCGCCCTCACCATGAGCACGTTGGTCAGACCGGAATCAAAGTAAGCCCGAATTTGTACATAGCCGCCGGTATTTCAGGCGCTATACAACACCTGGCTGGCGTAAACTCCTCGAAGGTAATTGTTGTTATCAACAAAGACCCCGAGGCTCCGTTCTTCAAGTCGGCCGATTATGGTATCGTTGGCGACGTGTTCGACGTATTACCACGGCTTACGAAGGCAGTGCAGGGGCTGTAACTGATCGGGAGTAGCAACAGAGCCACCCCGATTGTCATATAGATGACTAATTTCATAAATTGGTAAGCAACACAAACGCTTACTTATTGTGCACCAGGTGGCCCTGTTACTACTTTTGATTAAATTCGCGCTGTGGATAAGATTAAGCTGGAAATACTAGGACTATCGCCCAGTCAGTCGCAGTCGGGTTCGTTTGCGCTGGTACTGGGTGAGGAATATGGCAACCGCCGGTTGCCAATCATCATTGGCATGTTTGAGGCCCAGGCCATTGCCATTGAGATTGAAAAAATCGTTCCGAATCGGCCGATGACGCACGACCTGTTCAAGCAGTTTGCGGAGCAGTTTCGGTTTACGGTTCGCGAGATCGTAATTTCTGATTTGCGCGAAGGCATCTTCTTCGCCAAAATCGTCTGTTTCGACGGCGTTCGCGAAACGGTCATCGATGCTCGCCCATCCGACGCTATTGCTATCGGCATTCGGTTCGATGTACCCATCTATACGAACGAGTCGATTCTGTCTGAAGCGGGAATCACCGCAAGTGGCACCGACGAAGAGGAAGAGCAGGAAGAGCTGGTCCGCTCGTCGCCCAACCGGCCCTCGTCACGCTCTTTCGGTGATCAGCTGAAAAACGCGTCGTCGGAAGAATTGCAGAAGATGCTCGAAGAAGCTCTTGGCAACGAGGAATACGAGCGAGCTGCCAAGATTCGTGACGAGATGAGCAAACGCAACTAAATCATTTATTTTCAGCATAAGTATACGCAAAAGCCATTCCTGTCAGGGAGTGGCTTTTGCGCTTATTTCTTCCTGCGTTTTCTTACGACCAGTTCCCGGTACCCAAACGCAGGGTCGGGCTCACGCGTATAGGTGATCTCGGGCATGACGCCTATCAACAATTCGGCAGTGGTGTATATTGTACAGCCATCCAGTAGATGACCACCCAGCGTACGCCCTGTCGAGTCGGATACCGACAGATGGATGTGGCTTCCATTGGCGGAAAGAGTCCCAACCAGCGATACGATTTCGAAGTGTCCATGCCAGGTACTGGGTCCTTCCTGATTGGCCAACCGCAGCGTCACGTCAGTCAGACTGCCCACACAGGTCAGTATAGCCCCCGCCCCGATCCGCTGTTGCTGCACCACATTCTCCAGTTCTTTCTTCAGATCCTGTCCCGGCCTGAGCCGGAATGAATACGTTTGCATGGCCGCCCCAACGGGCGTCGGTTGGGCGTATGTGTTGTCTGGAAGCATAACCAGAAGGGGTAAAATCAGCAATAAAAAAGCCTGCATTGGTGTTATGAAATTAGTGATACTGACTGAGGAATGCGAACATACACAACCTGGTTTCGGCAGAAAATTACCCTGCTGCTCCCCTCTCTGCAAGCCTGTTTCTGCCTGCTTTTCTTCACCGCCTTTTCAGGGCCAAACAAATCGGCGGTGCAACCATCTATATCGACAACCGACATACCGCGCCCATCGAAATTCGTTACCGTCGATTATGGCGTAATTGACGCTTACGCCCGCAAGACACCGGAATCGGCAACCCGAAACCTGAATACGCTCAGCGATTACCTGACAGCACCCGCCCGCAGCGAACTGGCCAAGGCCCGCTCGGTCTACGCCTGGATTACGTCGCATGTGCAGTATGACGAGGATGCCTATAGCGGTCAGCGTTACTCTTCCGAGACCGAGTATGCCGGCCGTGTACTCCGGAGCCGGAAGACCGTCTGTACGGGCTTCGCTCTGCTGTATAAACACCTGCTCAACCGGGCCGGTATTGAGGTCGTGAACGTCAAGGGCTACTCCCGTACCAACGATAGTGAGGCAGGTCAGCCGATTCGCTACATTGATCACGAATGGAACGCGGTCCGACTCGATGGCGATTGGTATCTGGTCGATATTGCCTGGGCACAAACAACAGCAAAAGGTGGTCAGCCAAACGACTTTTATTTCCTCACAGAACCCGTTGCGTTCGGCGCCAACCATTTCCCGGCTGACCAGCGCTGGCAGCTTCTTGACAAGCCATTCAGTAAAGCACAGTTCGACCAGTTTCCCAAGATCTATGATGCCTACTTCAGACTTGGATTCGACGACAACTTTCCCAAAACAGGTCTGATCCGGTCGACCAATGCGGTTACACTCACGCTACAAACCAGCCAGCCCGTTGAGTTCATTTGCTCGCTGGGCCGGCAAAATGGCTCTACCACGAGCCATGTTCCGGCCAGCATCCAGTTAACGGCTGATGGCTATCGGTTAACGGTGCCGATCAAACAGCGCGGTACTCATACGTTGCACGTATATGCCAAGCCCAAAGGTACCCGCACCGAACGCTACAAATCCTACGAAGCTATTTCTGCTTTTACCATAGTCAATTAATAACCTTTTTTCCTTGCGTAGTCAGCACCCAATAAAAAAACCGGAAGCGTTGGCTCCCGGTTTTTTTTAGTTGATACTCTGTGCTTATTCTACACCGAACATTACATCCGAACGACGGCCACTGTTGCCACCCCGGCGACGTGGTGTCTGCTTACGAGGTGCAGGCGGTGCCAGCAGTTTCGTACGCTCAGCGTCGGTCAGCGGTTTCAGATCAGTGATCGAGTAGGTGTTGTCGCTGATGATCGTATTGAAGCTTCCCACCTGCTGCTCAGGCTGACCGTTGATCGGCAGCTTGGTGACAGTGAACACAGCGCGGAAGTACGATACCTGCGGACGAACCCGACGACCTTTGTAGCGAATACCACCGTTGTTTTCGATGTTGCTCTTCTCGGTCTGCAGAGTCGTTGCCAGATTGCCTGGGATGTCGCGGAGATTCAGGATAACCGTGTTGGTGTCGAACTCAACTTCACCCGTAGCCAGACGGCGGTTCAGGCTTCTGTAGAACAAACGGTTTTTCTTGATCGTCTTACCGGTGATCTCACCGTTACAGTAACAGATGCTGGTGAAGTCACGTGAGCCAGGCGTTCTGTAGAATACTTCCAGACGCTCCAGACGGTGACGGAACCGAGACTCTTTGTCGATGGGGACACGTACATTGGCGAAGCTTGTTGTAGCCACTTCGCTCATACACGAACCACACTTGGCCGACTGGCGGCTGTGTACCGTTACATAGTAGAAACCACGGTTCAGTTGACCATTCGTAAAGTACTGAGCGGGGAAAGTCAGCGTAGTATCGGTGGTGTTTTCCAGCTGCGCGATCACCTGATCAGCACCCGGAGCACCCGCTACAACTGAATCGGCACGGTAGTACAGACGAGCGGTAAAGGTTTCGTTCTTCGGATTCGGAGTCGTGCTGCGCCAGCTGATAACCGGAGCGGCTGCCGATGGGTTAACAGGCTGATCCGTGTACGAGAGCGATACGCCTTTGAGCGACTGGCCATTGAACTGAACGTTCAGCTGCGGAATAGAATCGCAGGTTGGGCAGACAGTTGGTGCTTTCGGGATCAACTTCTTCTGAACGAATCCTTTGCGAACGGCGACACCAGCGCTAAAGCCACCGTGTTGACGACGGAACTCCAGCAGTTGATCCTGGATACCATTCACAATGATGTAGTTCAGGCGGGTGAAGAAGCCTTGGCCCTGGATACCGATGTTCCAGTTGTTTCTGCCCACCGGGAAGAAAACGCCCAGCGATCCGATTACACCCGGATGATACAGCCGGTAGCTTGGGTTCACAGTCCGAAGCAGAGCACCACCTTCTACGAACGAAGGAATGTTCGTTGGAAGGGATCCACCCTGCGACGGGATGAAGGCCGCGATCGTTGCGGCTTCGGTACGGAACAGACCTCCCCGTACGCCAGCTTCGATAAAGGTGGTAGCGTCTGGGTTACGACGGCTACGAGCTACGGTGAACGTCAGGACCGGACCAACGGTCAGAAACATGTCTTCTGAAGCCCGCTGGCGAATGGTTACCTGATCCCGGTTAACGCCCCGTGCAGCAGCAAGGCCGTATAGGTAATCCCGGTAAACACCGCGCGTAATGTAATTCTGATAACCCAGTGCAGCGCCAACACCGAACCGCAGACGACGGGTTGCAGGTGTCAGGAAGTAATCGATGTTACCCGTGATGTTGAAGCCGGCACCATTGTACAGGGTGTTGTCACGACGGGTAGGACCAAACGTGTTTTCCCAGGTACCGCAATAGGCAAAGTTGGGACCGGCAAACAGTCCGATTCGCCAGGGCGACAGGCGCCGTACGAGTACAAACGTTTGGAACGTGGTGTCGCAATCGTCAAGCTCTGCCACATCGCTCGCCTGTGCTTTGAAGTCATCCCGACGTAACGTGTCGGTGTAAACTCCTTTGCCTAGTCGGTAGATGTTTTCGCGGGAGTAAGCTCGGTTGGGAGTTGTTGAACTCGGTACGGCGTCCCGACGGACTGTGTCAGCCTCTTGAGCAAGACCGACAGAAGGCATTGCAAAACCTAGCAACACGAGTCCAGCCAGCATCCGCATGGGGTGTTGTTGGATAAATGTTCGCATACTTATTGAGTTAATTTTGACGCAATGTTTCAAACTAAACTGTAATTCTCCCAAACGCGGCTACGGAAACTTAGGGAACGGCCTATCCACTGTTAAGGTGTTTTTTTTTACTTTTTAGCCAATCTGTTATGCCTTAGCCACCTATCGGTTAACCTGACAATTCTTCTTGACTAGTTTCCCAAGTAAAATGTTTTCAAAATTTCAGCATCCCTGCAAGGTACCGTGCCTTTGACAATGCTGCTCCTGTCCGTTTGTAACCCGATTGGGCTTGTGGTTGTTGCCGGATGGGTATGCTTACCATCCGCAAACAGCCCTCCAATGGCGAATTTTGGTGCAATGTTAATGGGTTATTACAAAAGTCAATTCATCTGGCTACTTTTTTTTCATCTTCAGAATAAAGTAACCTTTAAAATCATTCCATTTATGTGAGCCTAACGGCGAGATTTCTGCTCATAACCGCTTCAAAACCCCATTTAGCGACTAGAATCGGTATGTTTTACCGGTCTCTATCTAAAAATTATTTATGGTCAATTATAAGTATTGTGTTGTGATTAAAAAATAAGACCAGGTCGTTTTCATTAATAGTTATGATTTTTCTAGTGTAATTCCAATTTGTTCTTCTATTATGGCTGTAATACTAAACACATTAGTGATTAATGGTCCCTAATTCGTCGGTAATCGCTCGCTTCATCTGAAGCATACGCCGATAATGGGGCTTCATCTGACTGTAAGTAAGGTGGGTTTCGCCGACGGATTTGTAGCCATGTTTTTCATAAAAAGCGATAGCGTTTACATTGCTGTCCATTACGTGTAACCAGGTATAATTCCGGCCATAACGGAGGGCGGTTGCGTGCGCATAATTCATGAGCAGTGTTCCAAGACCTAAGCCGGTAAACTCGTTCAAAAAATAGAGTCGCTCGACCTGCAATCCCCCTGGCTCATTAGCAAGATCGCTGTTGAGTTTCATCTTCATATACCCAACCGGTTTGCCATCTACACACGCATAATAAAACTGAACGTCGGCCTCGGCAATCTCTTTCCTAAGTTGATCTGTATTATAGGTATGTTCCTGATACCAGACCCCGTTATCGTACCATAAATGCTGGTAGTGCTGCGGGTAAATAGTCAGGTACAAAGCTGATAGCTCAGCAGCCTGATCGGCCCGCACCGGCGCACTGATTTCTATATACTCCGTACTGCGATTCACTGACGCCCTTTCATAAATTCGCTGGTGGCCGACTTCAGCAGACCGGCAAATGAGTTCAGACAAAAGAGTACTCCTCTGTCAACAAGTGCCTTAGCCTGGTCACCGGTAGCCGCCGTGGTACCTACAATTAAACCCGCTTTCCTGATTCGATCAACTACGCTGCCAATCGTGCGCTTAACCTCGTCATGTCCGGGCCCGTCGTAATACCCCATGCTCATTGCCAGATCGCGGGGGCCTATCACGAACCCGTCTACTCCTTCTACAGCCAGCAGATCATCGAGATTATTGATAGCTTCGCGGTCTTCAATCTGCGGCAGAACCAAGGTCTGCTCATTCGAAAACTGAACGAACTCTCCCTGATTCATGTCCCCCAGCAGGTAATCTGCCGCCCGAACAGGGGCCACTCCCCGACTGCCCAACGGTGGATATTTTACCGCTTTAACGAGGGCTTCCAGCTCCGCTACGGTACGAACCCCCGGCATCATGATTCCCTGCACTCCAGCGTCCAGGTACTGCCCGATGAGCTTGGCGTCATTGCTTCGCGCCCGGGCCAGGGGCGTAATACCACTCGTTTCGCAGGCACGCACAATGTCCTGAACCTGGGCTGTTGTAACAGGGCTGTGCTCACCGTCGATCATATAGAAATCCAGCCCCGAAAAGCCGCACAGTTCTGCTACGGTTGGATCGGTCGTGTTCGACAGCACACCCAGGACAGGCAGGTTATTTTTGAGTCGGGTTTTAACAATGTTTGGCTTCATGAAGCAGATAAAAGAGATCGGTGACAGATCCGAGAGGCTGGCTATATAGGTAAACTGACAAAGTAAAGGAGTTTTGATGGCTAAACTATCCGCCATCGTCCGGGGCTGGCTAGTTAGTACGGCGTCGAAGTTTGTATATGGCTAACGTGCCCATCGGCCTGCCAGCTACCTTTCAATATAAGAGTGGCTGACAATCAGACCGCCGGAGGGTGCTAAAAGCAGCTGGCCCTGGTTGTGGAGAACGACAGGCCTCAGGGCTAAAAAAGGGCTGATAATTTTCGGATAGAAAACAACCAGCCCTTTTTTTAGCACGCCGTATGACGTCTCTTAAGCAGTCACTTTGAATTCAGACGTCAGGTGGAACTGAATGTCCGGATTGTTTTGCTGATTCATTCGCAGCATCCAGTCAGACTCAGCCAGAAATACAGGGTTCTGGTCCTTATCGTAAGCAATCTGGTTGCCTTTAAGCCGGATAAACTCATTGAGTTTAGCGGAGTTTTCGGCCGTTATCCAGCAAGCCTTGGTATAGTTGAGTGGTACCCAGCGGCATTTGGCACCGTATTCGTTTTCCAGCCGGTACTGAATAACTTCGAACTGAAGTTCTCCAACCGTACCTACAATTTTTCGGTTGCCCAACTCTAGGTTGAACAGCTGCGCAACGCCCTCGTCGGTCAACTGCTGAATACCTTTGTCCAGTTGCTTGGATTTCATAGGATCCAGGTTGACCAGCTCTTTGAAGATCTCGGGTGAGAAGCTGGGAATACCCTGAAATTGCAATTCCTCACCTTCGGTCAGGGTATCCCCTATTTTAAATGTACCCGTATCGTAAAGGCCCACCACGTCGCCGGGGAAACCTTCTTCAACTACGCTTTTGCTATCTGCCATGAAGCTGAACGGACTGGCAAAGCGAACGTTCTTGTCGAGCCGGGTATGGTGGTAAAACTTGCCCCGCTCAAAAACGCCCGAGCAGATACGCAGGAAAGCAATACGATCGCGGTGGCGTGGATCGAGGTTGGCGTGAATTTTAAAAATGAACCCACTGAAATTCTTTTCGTCCGGCAGCACTTCTCGTTTATCGGTAGGCCGGGCAATGGGTTCGGGAGAGATATGGCAGAACCCTTCCAGCAGCTCTTTAACCCCGAAATTGTTGACGGCCGAGCCAAAAAATACGGGAGCCAGCTTGCCGTCCAGATAAGCCTGCCGATCGAACGAGTCGTATACGCCTTCGATCAGTTCTACATCTTCGCGCAATTGAGCGGCATCCCGATCACCCACTTTCTGATCCAGCAGGCTATCGGCGAGTTCGATGGGCAGTACGTCGTCCTCAACCTTTGTTTTGTTAACTTTGAAGAAATATAATTTTTTCTCGATCAGGCTGTATACCCCCTTGAAGTCAGAACCCATGTTCACAGGCCATGTCATTGGCCGCACCCGAATGTTGAGTTTCTCTTCCAGCTCATCGAGCAGATCGAACGGATTACGGCCTTCCCGGTCCAGTTTGTTGATGAAAATAATGACCGGTGTGTCGCGCATCCGGCATACTTCCATCAGCCGTTCTGTTTGCTCCTCTACCCCTTTTACGCAGTCGATAACCAGAATAACGCTATCGACTGCCGTCAGCGTCCGGTAGGTGTCTTCGGCAAAATCTTTGTGACCAGGGGTGTCGAGGATATTTATTTTCAGATTGTTGTATTCAAAGGTCATCACCGACGTAGCAACCGAGATACCCCGCTGCTTTTCGATCTCCATGAAGTCTGACGTAGCCGACTTTTTGATCTTATTAGATTTAACGGCCCCCGCCGTCTGAATAGCTCCGCCAAACAGCAGCAGCTTTTCAGTCAGTGTGGTTTTACCAGCATCCGGGTGGCTTATGATGGCGAACGTCCGCCGACGGGCGGTTTCAGCCTGAACAGTAGTTTGCATTATTCTCAGAATCAGACTACAAAGATACAGAATAGAATGGGGAATGAGTACCGGGCGACCTCAAACGAGGGCAGGTCGTTTGAGGCTCGTTCGGTCATCCGATTACAGGAAAGCCCAGGCCAGCAGCGCCCAGCCCGCAATCATCAAAACCCCGCCAATGGGCGTGATAGCCCCCAGCCAGGTAATGCCGGTTGCGCACAGTACATATAACGAGCCCGAAAAAATTAGCGTTCCGCCCAGAAACGAGTTCCCAGCCCAGCCCAGCCACTTGACCGTGGCCGGATTGCTACCAAAAACGTGCATCAACAGGCCTACCAGTACCAGCGCCAGCGCATGGTAAAACTGGTACTTTACGGCCGTTTCGAAGGTGTCGAGCCGCCCCGAAGCGGTTAGTGTTGCGCGCAGGGCGTGGGCCCCGAAGGCGCCAAGTGCAACGCCCAGTAAGCCCAGTATGGCTCCGGATAAGATAAAGAATTTCATAGGATTAAAGCCGAACGTCCACATTCGGCGCTTGCTTAACGAGTGGTAAAGACAGACGTGGACATCTGAGGTTATCGGCTCCCAAAAATAGCACTGCCGACCCGAACTAAGGTGCTGCCTTCCCCGACCGCAATCCTGTAATCACCGCTCATGCCCATCGACAATTCGCGAAACGCAAGCATGGGTCGCTGTATGGTCGCCAGTTTATCGTAGAGCGTTTTGAGGCCGCGAAACTCCCGCCGAATCTGGTCCTGATCGTCCGTGTTGGTCGCCAGCCCCATTAGTCCTATGATGCGAACGTTTGGCAGCGCATCAAGTTCCGGACTATTCAGTAAAACGTCGGCTTCGTCGGGCAGGAGGCCAAACTTGGTCTCTTCGTCGGCAATATAGATCTGGAGCAGGCACTCGATTACCCGGTTGTACCTGGCGGCCTGTTTGTTTACCTCCTGCAATAACTTTAGGCTATCGATCGAATGAATCAGCGTCACGAACGGAGCTATGTACTTCACCTTGTTGGTTTGCAGGTGTCCGATCAGGTGCCACTCTACATCGGCCGGAAGCTGGGGTTGCTTATCGGCCATTTCCTGCACTCTGTTTTCACCAAACAGGCGGCACCCGGCCTCGTAGGCCTCGGCTAACATACTGACAGGTTTCGTTTTTGTGACCGCAATCAGACGGGCGCGGCCCTGTAAATCAGTTTCTATCTGGCGAATGTTTTCGGCAATCATAGGGGGCTGGCCGTCTGTTTTGTAACAGCCGTTTATTAAGATTGTGCAAAGATAGGTTTGAGAACTACGCAGAAACGCGTAGTTTTTCGCCGTGAACCGTCGAATCGTACAATAAGTGACCCAATCAGTTTGTTTTGGTCAAGAATCAACCTAACCTCTCGGCTTACGAATGACACCCATGGAACCCCGACCCCAACCGAAGAACAACAGCCGTAGCTTTCTGCTTGCTGCCCTCTTAATTCTGGCAGCTCTCAACGTTTTATTGCTTTACTTCTGGTACCAGGAACGGCAGGACAACAAAACGAAAGACGCTACCATTGCCGCCAAAACCGAAGAGGTGCTGGTTACCAAAACCAAGCTGGATTCGATCTCGGCTCAGCTGGATGCCAAGATTGCCGAGATTCAGCAATTGGGTGGCAGCGTTGATTCGCTCCTGAAAGTTAAGGAACAACTGGAGGTCGATAAGAAAGAATTACGCAACGTCAACTCATTCGACAGCCGCAAATACGATCAGAAGATCAAGAACTACCAGGCCATACTGGTCCAAAAGGATCAGGAAATTGCCCGGCTGAAAGAAGAAAATAGTATACTCACCCAGCAGAACGAAACCCTGGCTCAGGAAAACTCGGGCCTGAAAGCCGAACGCCAGACACTGAGTGATTCGGTGGCGGCTGTGGTATCAAAAAACCAGGAATTAAGCGAGAAGGTGACCATTGCTGCGGCCCTGCGCGCGGAGAACATCACCGTCAGTGCCATCAATACCCGCGGTAAGGAACGTGACGGCGATAGCTTCAAGGCCCGGCGCATCGATAAGGTCAAGGTGGTAGTTCGGCTGGCTCCGAACGGATTGGCCAAGCAGGATGAGAAAGACCTGTATATGCGTATACTCGACCCGGCAGGGGCTGTCATCGCCGACATGGCAACGGGGTCGGGCGAGTTCACCTATAACGGACAGGGCGTCATCTATACGGCCATGCAGCGGTTTAGCTTCGATAACACCCGCCAGCAGGTTACCTTCGTATACGGGCGCGGTGGTCAGCGTTTCAACGAAGGCAAACATACGATCGAAATTTATTGTGAAGGGTTCCGCATCGGCGAAGGCTCTTTCACCGTGCGGTAATTCCTGACCAGATAGATTGTAAACGAGTGCGATTGGCGGGGCCGGTCGCACTCGTTTCGTTTTTACTGATATTTTCTGGTCGTTCTCTTTCGTGCTTCGGTGATTTTTCTTACCTTTGCGCCCTCATTTCAAACCAATTACGTACAATGTTTCCTAATAACTACGAAACGGTGTTCATTTTAACTCCCGTTTTATCTGAGATTCAGATGAAGGACGCCGTTGACAAGTTCCGCAAAGTGCTGACCGATAATGGGGCGGAGCTCGTTCACGAAGAGAATATGGGCCTGCGCAAGCTTGCCTATCCGATCCAGCACAAGAACACGGGCTACTATCAGCTTTTCGAGTTCAAAGCACCCGGCACGATCATCGAGAAACTCAACACCGAGTATCTCCGCGATGAGCGCATCATCCGTCACCTGACGGTTTCGCTCGACAAGCACGCTGTGGCCTACAACGACCGCAAGCGGAATGGACTGGTGGGAAAGAAAAAACAAACCGAAAACGCTGAGAGCAAGTAATCATGAGCCTGCAGAACGAATCAGTCTCGAAGACCGAGAACCGCAAAAAGTACGACCGCTTCAAGAAAGCCGGTATCAAATATATTGACTACAAAGACGGCAACTTCCTGCTGAAACTGCTTAACGAGCAGGGCAAAATTCTGCCCCGCCGGTTAACCGGTACCAGCCTGAAAAATCAGCGCAAAGTTGCTCAGGCCGTTAAGCGTGCTCGTCATCTTGCCATCCTGCCGTACGTCGGCGATTCATTAAAATAGTTTACGGTTTTCGGTTTACGGGTTCCTGCCTTATCGGCACTCCGTAAACTTATAAACTGTTAACCGAAAACTTTTTTCATAAATGGACATCATCCTAAAAACCGACATCGCCGGTCTGGGCTATAAAAATGACACCGTAACGGTGAAGCCAGGCTACGGCCGCAACTACCTGATCCCGCAGGGGTATGCGATCATGGCAACAGACTCGAACAAAAAAATCGTTGCTGAAAACATCCGTCAGGCAGCTCACAAAGCGGAGAAAATCAAGAACGACGCCCAGTCGCTGGCCGACAACATTGGAGACCTGACGCTGACCATTCCTGCCAAAGCAGGGGAAAGCGGCAAGATCTTCGGACGCGTGACCAACACCCAGGTAGCTGACGCGCTGCGTGAGAAAGGCTTCGACATCGATCGCAAGAAAATTGCGGTTGACGATGTGAAGACCCTGGGCTCGTACGAAGCCGTACTCGACCTGCACAAAGAGGTGAAGCACACGGTGAAATTTGAGGTAGTATCGGCTGAATAAGCGACTACACAATCTCCAGAAAAGGCCCGGCATTTGTTGGGCCTTTTCTGTTTAGTTCAGGCTCGTTTGCTCAATGAGTCCGTAATACAGCTCGAGCGGGGCCTTGCTGTTCTGAAACGCCAGCTGAATTTCGTCAAACGCTTTCCCGTTTTTGAATCGAATATGCCGCCAGTCGTCAGGGACCAGTAGCTTCAGGGTTTCGCATAAAGTCAGTTGACCCGCATTCTGATAGTACGCCAGCTTATTTTTTTCGGCAACCGTTCGATACAGCACATCCCGGGCCCGAACCGACAGCGTTAAATCCCGCAGCCGAAGCTTGGGAAGCTGGTCTATGAAGCGCTGCCGACGGTCAATTTCTTCATGAGCCTGTTCAATAAGTTGGTATAAAGAATCGAAACTAAGGGCTTTGACGCGTTTATCAAGTGACATGCTGGCCGGAAAAGTGGAGTAATTAAGTTGCTCAAATATATAAATCGTAAACCAAAAAGAAACTTTATCTTCATTTGCACAATAAATTTTATCAAGTCATATGTGCATTTTATCGTAATCTCGCATTGATGCGTGCTACTTCCCCTGACGAACGATACTGAAGGGAAGTAACGCGATAATATAAACTTACATACTAATCCACGCTACACCGTCTGACTATGAGTCAATTACCCATCAACAATTACTCTCTTCAGCGGACCTAAACGGACCTGGTTATTGTTAGTTTAGTATGCATTTTCACACTGAATTAACGCCGGTGCCTATTCCGCATCCAATCGGTTTAACTAGCCGAATCGTAACGCTGGGCTCCTGTTTTGCCGAAGTTATGGGACGCCGACTGGCCGATCATAAGCTGATGGTGCTTAACAATCCTTTTGGTACGCTTTTTAACCCGGTGTCGCTGGTGAAGCTGGTCAGTATGGCACTGGATGGCGCTACACCCGATGAAACGCGCTACGTTAACCGCGATGGCGTATGGTTTCATTACGATTTCCATTCTTCGCTATGGGCCCGGAGTCAGCCTGAACTGCGCGATTCCTTACAAAATGTACTTGCCGAAACGGGCGCTTTCCTTCGCACGGCAGATTACCTGCTGCTGACCCTTGGCTCAGCCCTGGTTTACCGACACCTCGAAACCGGTCAGGTTGTTGCCAGCTGCCACAAAATGCCCGGGGCTTTGTTTCAAAAATATATGTATTCATACGAGTACATGATGGATGACATGAAGCACCTGCTCAAGCGATTACACCGGGCCAACCCGAAGCTCAGGGTCATCCTGACGGTTAGTCCGGTTCGTCACACGCGCGATACGCTTCCCTTGAATTCGGCAAGCAAGGCGACCCTGCGGATAGTTGCCCACGAGCTAACCCTTTGGCACGACTGGGTTCAGTACTTCCCGGCTTACGAGATTATGCTGGACGATCTGCGTGACTATCGCTTCTACGAAGCGGATCTGATTCACCCCAACTCCCAGGCCCACGACTATATTTTCGAAAAGTTTGCTGCAAGTGCCTTCGATGACGAACTTCGCGCCTTCGTTGCCGACTGGAAAGCGGTCTCAACTTCCCTGGCGCACCGCCCACTTTATGGCACGGATTCATCCGCTTATCAGCAGTTTCTGATCCGGTTGCGGGAGAAGCTCGAAAAGCTGTCCGGGTCTGTTGACGTTTCAACGGAACTGGCAGAAGTACAAAGCCGTTTAACAGGGCAGAAGAACCAGGATTATGAACCGGGAGAGAAGCAATCTGCCTAGTAGCTGTCATCCTGCTGTTTGCCCCCTCCAGAAAAAATATGTCTGACTACCGATTACATAAAGAAGCCGTTCTACGCGCGCTTGGTACTGTTGAAGAACCGGATCTGAAGCGGGATATCGTATCGCTCGGGATGGTTAAAGAAATAACGCTCGGGATCGACTCGGTACGCTTTACCGTTGTGCTGACTACCCCGGCCTGTCCGCTGAAAGAAGTGATTCGCAAGCGCTGCGAAGATGCCATCCATGCGCACATAGGTCCTGACATAACCGTTACGATTGATATGACATCGGATGTGACGTCAACCCGGATGAACGCACCCACTTTACCGGGCGTTAAAAACATCATTGCGGTATCGTCGGGCAAAGGGGGCGTGGGTAAGTCGACGGTGACGGCTAACCTGGCGATTGCTCTGCACAAATCGGGGGCTAAAGTAGGCATTATCGATGCGGACATCTACGGCCCTTCTATTCCGACCATGTTTGGAGCCGAGGATATGCAGCCGCGGATTTTTCAGGTAGACGGGCAAACCCGTATGGAGCCGATCCGCCAGTTTGGCATCAAGCTGCTATCGATGGGCTTTCTGGTTGCCCCCGGACAGGCTATTATCTGGCGCGGTACCATGGCCGGCCGGGCATTGCAGCAGTTCTTCTCGGATGCAGACTGGGGTGAGCTCGATTATCTGCTGATCGACCTGCCGCCGGGAACGGGCGACATTCACCTGACACTCGTACAGACCGTTCCGGTAACCGGAGCAATCATCGTTACAACCCCGCAGAAAGTGGCGCTGGCCGACGCGACAAAGGGCTTAGCCATGTTCCAGCAGCCGCAAATCAACGTACCTATTCTGGGGGTCATCGAAAATATGTCGTTCTTTACCCCGGCCGAATTACCCGACCACCAGTACTTTATTTTTGGCAAAGGCGGGGGTCGCCAGTTGGCCGAGCAGTTCAGCGTTCCGTTGCTGGGGCAGATTCCGCTCGTACAAAGCATCCGCGAAGCTGGCGATGAGGGCAGGCCAGCTATTAGTGTTGGCGAGCCCGTTGCCTCCGAAGCGTTCCAGGCTACAGCCGAAGCCCTGGCCCAACAGGTAGCCATCCGCAACGCAACTGTCGACCGAACAAAGCGGGTCGAAGTTGCATAAAACCCCGACACCCTGTAACTTTACCGTAAATGCAGAATTTCATGGAGACGGCAGTCAACAACGACCATTTGATTGAGAAAATAGAACGTGCGCTGGACAGCATGCGCCCTTATCTGGCTGCAGACGGCGGCAACGTGAAAGTACTCGAGGTTACCGACGATAAAGTGGTGCGTCTGGAACTAATGGGCACCTGTGGTTCATGCCCAATGTCGGCCATGACGTTCAAAGGTGGTTTGGAAGAAGCCATTCTGAAAGCCGTGCCGGAAATCACGAAAGTAGAAGCAATCAACATTACCCCCGCTTTTTAACAAAGCCGGTTTAGCCAGATTCAGGCCAGTACTTGCTGGACCTGCCCGATCTTATACGGTACCGGTCTTTAGGAATACATCAGCCGCTTGTTTTAAACAGGCGGCTTTTTTGTTTCTTTGTGGGTAGCAATATCCCTCAAATCTGTGAAAATAGGCATTTTCTTCGGTGGTCCGGCGCGGGAGCGCGAAGTATCGTTTGCTGGTGGACGTACCGCGCTGGCAAATCTGGACAAAGGGCTTTTTGAGCCAGTACTCGTATTCGTCGATGGTCGCGGCCGCTTTCGGCTGGTTAAACCCGAGTTTTTACGATCGCCTTCGCTGCGCGATACGCTCCCTGCCGACAGCTCGGGGTTTTCGGTCTATGATGAATCGCTCAGTCCGGATGCCCTGGAGGCCACGCTGCCCGAACTCCGGCCTGAACAGTTCAGCTCCCATTTCGATCTGGCATTCCTGGCCATGCACGGCCCCGATTGTGAAGACGGGGCTATTCAGGGATTGCTCGAATGGTACAAAATGCCGTATACGGGTCCCGGTCTGGTTGGCTCAGCGGTAGGCATCAATAAAATTCTTCAGAATGAGTTGATCGCGCTGGCCAATGGGCAGCAGAAAAAAACGGCGACCATCAGCCGGGATGCTTACGAGCGGGCCGATAAAGCGCAGTTTTTCCAATCCCTGACCGAGCACCTGGGCCTGCCCATTGTCGTAAAAGCCCCCCACCAGGGTTCCAGCATTGGTGTTGCCATTGTACGGGAAGCCGATCTGACGCAGTTCTGCCGGGCTGTTGAACAATGCTTTTTTACCATGACCGTACAGCCCGATGGCTGGTCGAAACTCAGTGCCTGGGGTGAGCTGGCGGCCGACGAAAAGCGGGAGCTGGCGCAGCGCATGGTCAGCCTCGACGCCGGGATCAGCTTTCCGGTGGTTGTTGAGCAGACGGGGCAGGTGATTACTCACCCGGCCCAGTTGATTGAAGTACTTGACGAACGGCAGGGACAGCCTACCCGACTGGCCTCGGTCAATGCCGAAGACGAAGTTCTTTTCGAGGAGTTTATTCGTGGACAGGAGTTTTCCTGTGGCGTTATTCAGGACGATGATCAGATGGCCGTTGCCCTGCCCCCTACCGAGATATACAACGCGGAAGCCTTCGACTTCGAAACCAAATACAAAACCAACGTAGCCAAAAAGCGGATTCCGGTCGGTACGAGTCTCGAAAATAACCGCAAGATCCAGCTTGCCGTTGCCGAAGTTTTTACCAAACTGGGCATCAACGTCTACTCGCGCATCGACGGCTTCCTGACGCCCGACAACCGGGTACTGCTCCACGACCCAAACACCATTCCGGGTATGTCGCCGACCTCCCTGATCTTCAAACAAATGGCGGAGATCGGGCTGAACCTGGCCAACTCGCTGACCTACCTGATTCGCCAGTCGCTCCGCGAGCGGATCCGAACGGGTAAAGATACCTACCGGCTCAAAAGCCTCCTGGCCAGCCTGGACGCCCAGCTGGCCGACCGGAAAGCAAACCCACTACCCGAGCGGGTTATCTCGTTTGGCGAAAGTGACGAGTCGTTTGCCAACGCTAAGCAGCAGTATCATGAACTGGCAGCCAGTGGTACGGTACGGCCAGTATTGCAATACATCAAAAATAAAACCGAGAGCCACGAGGTCCCGGTCTATTGTTTATTCAGGGAAACGATTGTGGAGCTGGAAGCGGCTCTGAACGACCCCCGTCATCCGCTGCTGATTGAAACAACCGAACGTACGGCCCATATCACTTCCCGCTACATCTAAGCCTATTTACCCGTTCTGGCAGACGAACGCACCTGTTTGCCTGCCAGAACGGCGTTTTTACCAGTGGTACGACAGCGTAGTCGAGAACGTGCGGGGAGCAATCGGATTCACACTGTTGTCATCGTGAATCTGGTAACTCAGCACATTGAGCAGATTCGACAACTTGGCCCGAACCGAGAACCGCGCCAGCGAATACCCGACCGATGCGTCGAGTTGCGTATAGGCAGCCACCGGAATCAAGCGGTAGGTGTCGTTATTCACCGTCAGACGAGTTGACCGACCGGCCACGCGCTCACCCATGTAGAAGGCGGTCAACCCAGCGTTCAGCCCTTTGGCCCAGCCCGCCCGCTGCACGGTGTAATAGACACTGGCGTTGGCCGTATGATTGGGGTTGTACCGGAGCAGGCTGCCAACAATGTAAATGTTACTGGCCGTGTACCTGGTCTGGTTGTAGCTGTAGCCTCCCAGCAGGGAGAAACCACCCATCTGCCTGGTTTTAAGATCGACTTCAACACCCCGGCTTGTCACCTCACCGGCCAGTTCTCTGATGCTACTGTTGGTGTTTCCGTTGGCCAGGCTGGTTTGCGCCAGATTACTGTTTTTGATTTGATAAACAGTTACGTTAGCCGACAGGAACCCATTCAGCAGATCGTTTTTTATACCGGCTTCATATTGATCGATAAATGATGGCGGAAGCGCATTTCCGGCTACGTCAACTCCCGTGTTGGTATTGAACGAATTGGCGTAACTGACAAACAGCGACGTGGTCGGGATGGGCTGATACACGAGCCCAAGACGTGGCGTAACGGCCCCGTCGAACGTGGTAACGGCGGTTGTTTTGCTGTCGGCATACGTCAGCACCTGGCTACCGGTCTGCTGATAGCTGTAGCGGAGGCCAGCCAGCAGCTTAATTTTAGTGGAGAAGGCAATCAGATCCTGCGCATATATGCCAACCCGATTGATGGGAGCCTGCGTCAGGCTACGAGCGGTCAGCGTAGGGATGTCTGTACGCTGCCGGTACTGATTCGGATTGTAGATGTTGATGGTGTCATAAACAGCCAGCGGATTGAAAGCAGTGGTGCTGGTCCGATACTGGTCGGCATCAGCGCCGAGGAGTACGGTGTGTTTGATAGCTCCGGTAGTGACCTGACCGGTAAGATCGACCTGACCAATCCAGTAGGTTTCGGCTACTTCTGACCGTTGCAGGCCCCGTATCCAGCGGCCATCCGTACGAATAAACTGACCGCCATTGGGGCGCTGGCTGGCAAATTGTTCACTGTTGTACCGCTGTCCGGAAGCCAGTGCCCGAACCTGCCAGTTCTGGCTGAGCTGGTGTGTCAGGGTAGCCGTGGCACTCCGCTGCTCAATCCGGTTATAGCCCCAGGGCACGCCCAGAAAGCGATTTCGTGGGATGTCGGCAATGGTGTAGTTAACCGCGCCCGTACCGAAATCGGCGGTCCGATCATCATACAGATAGTCGCCTTCGAGCAACAAACTTGTTTTGGGAGCCAGGTTGATGAGTAATGACGGATTTACGTAGAACCGCTTGCTCTTCACCTCGTCCCGGAAACTGTTGCCCTGCTCGTAGGTGGTGTTGAGTCGATACGCGACCCGCTCCCCTTTCCCGATTCCGCCATACACGTCTATGATAGGCTTAACGAAGCCAAAGCTGCCTAAACGCACCGAGGCCGAACCGCCCGACTGAAACTGAGGCTTTTTGGTAACCAGATTGATGATACCGCCAGCCGCTACATTACCGAACAGGATAGCACCGCTGCCTTTCAGGACTTCTACCCGCTCCAGGACGCTGATCTCCGGCATGGCTGCATTATTGAAGCGCGCGCCGTTCTTGAAGGTGTTGCTGCTGTTGAACGCGAACCCGCGGCCTGCCAGTTCTTCCTGGGTACCACTGGCCGTACCCATCACATAAACGCCGTTGGTGTTCATTAGCACGTCGCTCAGGCGCAGCGTCTGCTGGCGTTCGAGTACCTCACGTTCTACCACCGCCACAGCCTGAGGCAGGTCGAGCGGACGGATGGCCACCTTGCCAACGCTGACGGGCTTCTGATTGTCACTCTTGAAACCCTTTACCTGTACTTCATTCAACTGCCGGGCCGTTTCAGCCAGCGCAAACTGAATGTCGGCCGACCGACCGGCCGTTACCTTTACGGATTGCTCCTGAGGCTGCAAGCCAACAAACGTAGCAACCAGCGTGTACTCGCCCGCTGGCAAATGACGCAGGGTGAAATTGCCTTCTTCGGTGGATACGGTCCCCTTGTTGGTTCCTTTTACCGAGATACTGACAAAAGGAGCAGGCTTCCGATCGCTGGTGTACACCCGACCACGCACCGACCCCGCCGGAACGGGCGGCCCATCTTCTGCCAGTACAAGTTGCACACTGAATAAAACCGTTAAAACTATAGTTAAAAAAGAGGAAGGTAAACGGTACAAGTGCATGTAATTTTAATTTAGATTAATTCTTTACAGCGCAAAAGTGGCACTTATTTAGAATTCATCCAAACAACTACGAAACAAAAAAAACAGACTTGTCTACGGCACCTGTTAGAATAAATACCCTATTGAATGAACTCACTAATTCTTCACCTATCAACCAGTTCGAGCTCAGTTTCTACGTATTCCAGCAAGTCACCGGGTTGGCAGTCAAGGGCCCTGCAAAGCGCTTCCAGTGTCTCAAACCGTATGGCTTTTGCTTTGCCCGTTTTCAGAATAGACAGGTTCGCCAGGGTGATACCGACCCGATTGGCCAGTTCGGTCAGCGACATTTTACGTCGGGCCATCATAACATCGACATTGACGACTATAGGCATATTGCAGTCAGATGGTTAGTTCATGTTCCTGCCTGAGTTGCAGACCATAGGTAAAAACATGAGCTAGTGTAAGTATCACGGCTCCTACGAAAAAGGTTGCACTCCCGGCCGGCCAGCCCCAGCCAAGGCGTACCGTCGGGCTCATGACCAACCCATAGTCCAAAAGGGCAGTACGCACATACCAGAACTTAAGCACGTGGATAATGAATTCAGACAAACCATACCCCATGAATAGCCACCCGATAGTAGTTAACCGGCTCACTTGCTGTTGCTCAAAAAAACCTCTCTGGGTTATCCCATCAAACAAACGCTTACCCATGTACGTAATGACCACGGTCAGGACAATCGTAAGCAGAGGATATACGATGGTCAGCAGGATTACCGGCAACGGTAATGTCCTGAAGTCAGCCCAGCTACTCCACCTGTACTCCAGGTGATGCGTGGAAGAGGCTGAAGGCGCTTTCGAAATATAAACGGCCGATGTATTATCTATTCTGACAGGCAAAGGCGTTTTTAGAAAGGTAGCCCATTTTGTATAGTGAACATGCCGCCAGTAAGGATTTACCGTAGCGTTTATCTCCAGATAAGAAGACATCCAGCTATTCGGTTCCTCGTTGTTCCGCTGCTGTTTTGATAAAGGTGACTGCGTTTTTGATAACTGCTGACCCTGATCAGCTTCCGGCTCACCCGGCTTCTGCACTCTGATAACAGACGAGGTTGGGTGAGTTGACCGAACGAACAAAACAATTCCTATGGGGGTCATCACAAACAGAAACAGCAACTCCCCGTAGAACAGCATCGTGAGAAGCCGTTGCATGAACCTGATTAATCGACTTGATTTCATCCTGCGGATTCAGATTAAACTGATAGACAAGTTTCAATAAAAATTTATTCCAAATCAATAAATTTTTATCATAAAGCACAACATGCCGTGAAATCCTTAGCGTAACCTACCTATCGGATTTGCGGGGTAGCGGTGTAATCGTAATTTTGGCCACAAATAATTGACTCTTACGATCAACCTTCAATATGACAGCACAAACCCTTGATTCAGCTACTCAGCAGCGTGTAGAGCAATGGCTCGGCGGCAATTACGATGCCGACACCAAAGAAGCGATTCAGCACCTGCTCGATGCGGGTAACTTCAATGAACTTACCGATTCGTTCTACCGGGATCTGGAATTTGGTACGGGTGGCTTACGGGGTGTACTGGGCGTGGGGTCTAACCGCATGAACCGATACACCGTAGGAGCAGCTACACAGGGGCTTTGCAACTACATCAATCGGTACGCCGAAGCGGCCGCTTTCCCCGGCCAGGACATCAGTGTCGCCATCGCTCACGACAGCCGTCGGATGAGCCCGGAGTTTGCCCGGTTAGTAGCCGATATTTTTTCGGCCAATGGCATCAAAGTCTACCTCTTCAGCGCCCTGCGCCCTACTCCCGAACTCTCGTTTGCCATCCGCCAGTTGGGTTGCCAGAGTGGTATTGTCGTTACGGCTTCCCACAACCCGCCCGAATACAACGGCTATAAAGTTTACTGGAACGACGGTGCTCAGGTGGTAGCCCCCCATGATAAAGCTATCATTGCCGAAGTAAACAAGATCACCTCGGTCGACGATATTAAGTTTGACGGGGTTCCGGAACGCATCCAGCTGATCGACGAAGAAATCGATGCGCCCTACATCGAGCGGATAAAGTCGAACGCGGTCAATCCGGATGTGATCAAGCGACAGGCCGATCTGAACATTGTCTTTACGCCTATTCACGGTACGGGAATCACGCTGGTTCCGCGGGCGCTGGAAGCCCTGGGCTTCACCAACGTGCATATCGTCAGCGAACAGGCAACGCCAGACGGTAATTTCCCGACGGTGAAGTCGCCGAACCCCGAAGAGCGGGCCGCTATGCAGCTGGCTCTGGATATGGCCCTGGCCATCAATGCCGATCTGGTGATTGCAACCGACCCCGACGCTGACCGGGTCGGCGCCGGCGCACGCAATCACCATGGCGAGTTTGAGCTGCTGAACGGCAACCAGATGGCCAGCCTGATCATCTACTACCTGCTGAATGCCTGGCGCGATGCCGGCAAGCTGACGGGTAAGGAGTTCGTTGCCAAGACGATCGTCACGACCGATCTGATTGACCGGATGTGCGAACGCTACGGGGTAAACTGCTACAACACCCTTACCGGCTTCAAATACATCGCCGAAGTGATCCGCGAACTGGAAGGCAAAGAACAGTTTATTGGTGGTGGCGAAGAAAGCTACGGCTACCTGATCGGTGATTTCGTTCGGGACAAAGATGCGGTGGCCAGCTGCGCCATGATTGCCGAACTGACAGCGTATGCGAAGGACCGTGGGCAGAGTCTGTTCGATATGCTGATGGCCATGTATCAGGAGAACGGGTTTTTCTACGAAGCCCTCGTTTCCATTACCAAGAAGGGAAAGAGTGGCGCTGAAGAAATTCAGGAAATGATGGCCGGTTTCCGGGCTAATCCACCCAAGGAGATTGCCGGATCGCCGGTTGTTCGGATCGATGACTACAAAGCGCTGACCCGGACTGACGCGCAGGGCCAGAGCTCGCCCATCGAAGCCGGCAAAATGGGCATCGAATCGTCGAATGTGCTTCAGTTCATTACCGCCGACGGCACTAAAGTGTCGGCCCGGCCCAGCGGCACCGAGCCTAAAATCAAGTTTTACGTCAGTGTGGTGGAGCCACTGGCGAGTAAAGAAGCGTTCGATGATACCTATGCGCAGCTAAAAGCTAAAGTACAACGGGTTATTGACGAGCTGAAGTTAATTTAAGCCAAAACTAACGTCCTGGAAAGCCGCCCGTCGGCTGTTTGCGCAAGCAGACAGTTGACGGGCGGCTTTTAGTTTTATCACAATTTTACTGAAAATACTTATAAAAAACTGTTAGAAATAGTCGATAGACTACTTTTTCGATTAATACTCTAGTAGTATTACTCAATTCAACCTATCTAATTATATTTTCTATCATGAAGAACGCTTACCAAAAAGCGTGTCGGGTACTGCCATTACTTTTCGTTAGTTGGCTACTCTGCACCGGGGCTTTTGCCCAGGAACGCCGTATCACGGGTCGCGTGACAGACGGTAATGATAACAGCCCATTACCCGGGGCCAATGTCGTCGTAAAAGGTACCCAAACAGGTATGGTTACCGATGCCAATGGGCAGTTCATCCTCAACGTCCCATCCGGCCGAAATGTACTGACCATCTCGGCCATTGGTTTCACCGGACAGGAAGTTACCATCGGAAACCGGACGGAGGTTAATGTGGTACTCGCTGCGGACATCAAGACGCTGAATGAAGTAGTGGTTACCGGGTATGGCGCGCAGTCGAAACGTGATATTACGGGTGCGGTAGCTACCGTAAACACCCGTGAATTACTGTCCGTACCAGCCACTAACGTAGCTCAGGCGCTACAGGGGCGGGTTGCGGGCGTAACCGTCGGCAACGAAAACTCGCCGGGTGGTGGGGTTATCGTTCGAATCAGGGGATTTGGTACCCTGAACGACAATTCACCGCTCTACATCATTGATGGTGTACCTACCAAAGGCAACCTGAACACCCTGAACCAGAACGATATCGAGTCACTTCAGGTGCTGAAAGATGCCGCAGCGGCTTCACAATACGGCGCCCGGGCTGGTAACGGGGTCGTTATCATTACCACCAAAAAGGGGAAAGCAGGAAAGCCGAAACTCACCTACGATGCTTATTACGGCACTCAGCGTCATGGGAAGCTATTGGAGCTACTGAATACCCAGCAATATGCCAACCTATGGTGGGAGTCGCGCCGAAACTCTGGTATTCTGGTAAACGGAAACCCCCGAAATGCCCAGTTCGGAAACGGCCCCCAGCCTGTTATTCCAGATTACATATTCCCCGACGGAGCCATGAACGGCGACCCGCGTGTTGACCCGGCCAACTACTCGACCGATATCGACGCGCCCGAATTTCGACGAACCAAATGGCTCATCACCAAAGCTAACAAAGAAGGCACCAACTGGATGGAGGAAATCTTCAATCCGGCCGCGATTCAGAACCACCAGCTGGGCGTATCGGGCGGCACTGAGGGAGGCCGTTACGCCATTTCGCTCAACTACTTCAACCAGGAGGGGATCATGAAGTATACGGGCTACAAGCGCTATTCGGCCCGGGCCAATACCGAGTTTAACGTGAGCAAGCGGGTCCGGATTGGCGAAAACCTACAGGTCGCCTACGCCGAGCGTATTGGCGGTCCCTTCTCTACCCGGGGTATTGCCAGTAACCAGAGCGAGAGCAATGCCGTATCGTTTGCTTATCGGATGCAGCCTATTATTCCGGTATACGATATAATGGGAAACTTTGCCGGCACGAAGGGGGGGGATCTCGATAATGCCCGGAACCCGGTATCGGATCTGTACAGAAACCGGACCAACATCAACAAAGAAACCCGCTTGTTTGGTAACGCCTATGCCGAAGTCGATATCCTGAAAAACCTGACGGCTCGTACCAGCTTTGGCCTCGACTATAACCTGTTCAACGTGCGCGTTTATACCCCCCGCGACTTTGAATCGTCTGAGTCGGCCGGTACCAATCAGCTCCAGACACGTAGCGACTACGAGGCTACCTGGACCTGGACCAACACGCTGAACTATAATACGACCCTGTTCAACAAGCTTAAGCTAAACGTTATTGCCGGTACGGAGTCGATCAAGAACTATTACGAGTTCCTGAACGCCGTACGGAGCCGCTTCGCTACCGATGATCTGAACAACCAGTATCTGGCGGCTGGTAATGCGGGTACGCAGACCAACGACGGAAGCGCTACCTACTGGCGTTTAGCTTCCGAATTTGCCGTTGCCAACTTTTCCTACAACGACAAATACCTGCTGAGCGGTACGATCCGGAGAGACCGTTCGTCCCGTTTCGCGCCTGATTTCCGGATCGCATACTTCCCCGCCGTATCCGGCGGATGGCGGATTTCGGAGGAAAACTTCATGAAAAATAGCACGTCGGGTTGGCTGAGCGATCTGAAATTACGGGCCAGCTGGGGTCAGACAGGTAACCAGGAGATTGGTAACTTTAACCCGTATACTTTCTACGGCACCAGTCCGGCCAATAGTTTCTACGACCTGAACGGCTCGCGTACGTCAGCCCTGCAGGGATATGATCTATTCCAGTTCGGAAATGCCGAAGCCAGGTGGGAAACGACCACCCAGACCGACTTCGGCTTCGACGCGTCACTGCTGAAAGGCAAAGTCGATGTTAATTTCGACTGGTTCAACCGCGTCACGACAGATGCACTCTTTCCCGTTGAACTACCCTTTACGGCTGGTAACGCCACGAACCCCTTCCGGAACATTGCTTCGTTCCGCAACCGGGGTATTGAACTCAATATTGCCTATAACGGCAAAGCGCTGGCCAATGAGTTGACCTATACCCTATCGGGCAATCTGTCAACCTACCGTAACGTCGTTCTGTCGACGAACGGTGACCCCAATACGCAGTACTTCGGTTTTGCCACCCGCCTGCCGGCCATGACGGTTACCCAGCAGGGTTTCCCCATCTCATCGTTCTTTGGCTACATAGTGGACGGCATCAACAACAGCCCACAGGAAGCCGCTGCCGGCCCCATCTGGAAAGGGTATAACGACGTCGTTACGTACCGCAACGCTGATGGAACCGGCGTTATCGGCGCTGGCACATTCCGGTATCGCGATATCAATGGCGATGGGCTCATCACCCCCGCCGACCGCACAATCATTGGCTCGCCCCACCCTAAGTTCAGCTATGGCCTGAACCTGAGTGTCAACTACAAAAACTTCGGGTTGCAGGTATTCGGTCAGGGCGTTTACGGCAACGACCTCTTCAACTACGTCCGGTACTGGACGGATTTCCCGACGTTTGGCGGCAACCGGAGCATCCGGATGTACGAACAGTCGTGGCGCCCGGGGGCCGACAACAGCAACGCCAAGCTACCCATCGTACGGGCTGCTGACAACGTAAGCTCGGTACCGTCTACCTATTACCTGGAGTCGGGCTCATACCTGCGGATGCGTAACATCCAGCTATCGTATAACCTGCCCCGGTCGCTGATGAACCGCCTGGGCATGGGGTCGGCTCAATTCTACATTCAGGGCCAGAACCTGCTTACGGTCACCAACTACACCGGTATGGATCCGGAGATTAACGTTCGCAACTCGCAGGGAGCTGTTTCGGGCAACACCGGTACAACAGCCGGTCAGAACCAGGACCGCCATATCGGCGTCGATGAAGGGCTTTACCCGGTTGCCAAATCGGTTCTGGTTGGCCTAAGCCTAAGCTTCTAACCTAGTAGCGATCAGGTACCTGTATCGCCAGCCTGCCAGTTCTGGTACGGCTTAGCAGGTCCATAATCCCTTATACTAATCATGAAAAAGACAATCATACTTTCTTCATTATTGGCCGTATTCCTGGTGAGCGGCTGCAAGGATGAATTTCTTGACGTAAAACCACCGGCCGTATTCGACGAAGCCGGTCTGCAAAACCGGGCCGGGGTCAACTTCCTGCTGGTTGGGGCTTATTCTATGCTCGACGGCGTTGGCTCTGGTGCTACTTCCTGGCACGGTTCTGCCGATAACTGGATCTACGGTACGGTAGCCGCTGACGATGCCTACAAAGGATCAACATCGGGCGACCAGCCTGAGATCACATTCATCGAGATCAAGAATATTTTGTCAGACAACTCCCACTTCCGGGGCAAATGGCGAACCGTATACGATGGGGTAGCCCGATCAAACGACGTCCTGCGGATTGTGGAGAAAGCTGCCGATCTACCTGAAGCGGAGAAAGTGCAGATTCGTGCTCAGGCCCGCTTCCTCCGCGCCTGGTATCATTTTGAAGCGAAGCGGATGTTCAATATGGTGCCCTACCTGGATGAGAAAACCTATAATCCGGAAGATCCCAACAGCACCAAAATACCGAACGACAAAGATATCTGGCCCAACATCGAAGCTGATCTCAAGTTCGCTTACGACAACTTACCCGGTACTCAGTCGCAGCCGGGCCGGGCTACGAAATGGGCGGCCGCGGCTACGCTGGCCAAAGCCCAGATGCACCAGAAGAAATGGAGCGATGCCAAAACCCTGCTGACCGCCATTGTAAGCAGTGGTCGGTACCGGCTCATGGAGCGGTATCACGATAACTTCCGGGCCGCCACCAACAACAATGCCGAATCGGTACTGGAAGCGCAGAACTCGGTGAACGACGGGGCAGGCGGGGGCGAAAATGGGAACAGCGGAGCCACGCTCAACTACCCATACGCCGGACCGACGACCTGCTGCGGGTTTTTCCAGCCCTCGCAGAACCTCGTCAATGCGTATAAAACTGACGCCAACGGGCTGCCGCTGCTGACAACCTTCAACGATGCTGACGTGACCAACGATCAGGGTATCGAGGCCAACCAGCCTTTTACCCCCTACGCGGGTAGCGTTGACCCTCGCCTGGACTGGACAGTGGGCCGGCGGGGTATTCCTTTCCTCGACTGGGGTCCCATGCCGGGCAAATCGTGGATTCGGGATCAGGGTAATGGAGGCCCTTACGTTTCTAAAAAACACCTCTTCTACCGGTCTGACGTGGGTACTAACACTTTTGCCAACAACTCGCGCCTGAATGCCAACAACACCCGGCTAATCCGCTACGCCCACGTACTGCTCATGCTGGCCGAATGCGAGATCGAACTGAATAACCTGGAAGCGGCCAGAGGACTGGTCAACCAGATCCGCAAACGGGCGGCCAACCCCGATGGGTTTGTAAAAAATGCGGATGGTACCAATGCAGCTAACTACGTAATCAAAGAATACACCGCCCCCTGGACCGATGCCAGCGTGGCCAGAAACGCGCTCCGGTTCGAAACGCGCCTGGAGCTGGCCCTGGAGGGCCACCGTTTCTTCGATCTGGTACGCTGGGGTATTGCCGACCAGGTCTTGAACGCGTATATGCAGAAGGAAGCCCGACTGCGCCCTTACTTCACCGGCGCTACGTTTATCAAAGGCAAACACGAATACTACCCGATTCCGCTGCTGGAGATTACGAATAGTGCCATCAATGGAAAACCTGTACTGAAGCAGAATCCGCAGTACTAGGCAAACCCGCTAATCAGCATCCCTGCTGGGACTGCCAAAGACCAACAACGGTGTAGGTGAGTAAAATACATCAACCATCATCTTGTTAGTCTACGGAAGTTATGGCGGGGATGCTGCTTTCCGTTCGTCTCTTCGTCAAACCCTGACCACTAGCTGTTTTTCCGACTATGAACGCGTTGTCAAATTCATCCAACCGCCGGACGTTCCTGAAGCAGGCAACCGGACTGGCTGCTTTCTATATTGTTCCGCGGCATGTGCTTGGCCGGGGATTTGTAGCGCCCAGCGATCAGATTACCATCGGGTTTATTGGGCTGGGTCGACAAAGCAACGGCTTGCGCGGTCAGTTTCTGAAAAACGGCGGTCGCGTTATTGCCGCCTGCGACGTTGATGCCAGTAAAGTAGGCTCCTTTGCCGACGCGGTCAATACGCACTATGCTGCCCAGGCAGATAAAGCCACCTACCAGGGCTGCGAACGCTATGATGATTACCGAAAACTGCTCGACAATAAAGCCATCGATGCCGTCGTCATTGCTACACCCGATCACTGGCATAGCGTCATCGCCATTCAGGCAGCCAGAGCGGGCAAAGACATCTACTGCGAAAAGCCACTCTCGCTGACAGTAAAGGAAGGCCGCGACATGGTCAAAGCTACGCGCCGGCATAAACGCGTATTTCAGACCGGGAGTATGCAGCGATCATGGCCCGAGTTCCGGCAGGCGGTTGAACTGGTCCGGGGTGGCTTCATTGGCAACGTCAGAACCGTGAACATCAACGTCGGCGGCCCACCGCGGCCATGGGACCTGGAGGCTCAGCCACTCCCAGCCGGCGTGAACTGGGATGCCTGGCTTGGCCCAAATACCGTAACCCGTCCGTATAACGGCGTGCTCTTACCGACGCCCAACGATAAGTTCTGGGGAAAATGGCGCGACATTGATGAGTTTGGCGGGGGCGGCATGACCGATTGGGGGGCTCACATGTTCGATATTGCGCAGTGGGGACTCGGCATGGACAACTCGGGACCTGTGCAGCTTACTCCCCCAACCGACGGAAGTGGTAAAGGGCTGGTCTACCAGTATGCCAATGGGGTTATTATGAATCACCAACCGGTTGAGGGCAGGCAGTATTGTCACTTCATCGGTACCGAAGGTGAAGTGAAAGTTGGCCGTGGCGAGTTGATAACAACGCCGGCCAGCTTAAAAGACAAAGTAATAGCCGAATCAGACCGCCACGTTTACTTCAGCGAAAACCACTACAAAGACTTTCTTGACGCCATCAAAACCCGCAAAGCTCCCATTTGCGACGTAGAAGTGGGGCATCGCACAGCCTCGGTCTGCACAATCGGCAACATTGCCTACCGGCTCAAGCGTCCCTTACGCTGGAATCCTGATAAAGAAACCTTTCAAAACGACCCGGAAGCTAACCAACTTCTCAGTAGACCCATGCGAAAAGAGTGGTCCGTCTAAAATTCCGTATCTTTGCGGGCCGATAAGCAGGACGCGACCATGATAACGCATTTCCATCGACTCGACGAACTTGATGCCGTTGCCCACCAGCTGCTTGCCGAAGGGCGAACCCAGTCGGTCTGGCTGTTTGAGGGTGAGATGGGAGCGGGAAAAACAACCCTCATCAAGGCCTTATGCCGGGCTCTGGGCGTCGTTAGCATGGTCCAAAGCCCGACGTTTGCCATCGTAAACGAATACACGACCCACGAAGGACATTCCATTTACCATTTTGATTGTTACCGGCTCCGAAACGAAGCCGAAGCGTTGGATATTGGTATGGAAGAATACTTCGATTCGGGCAACTACTGCTTTGTCGAGTGGCCGGAACAGATTCCATCGCTCTGGCCCGCAACCTATTACAAAGTCCATATTTCGGCCGACTTAGACGGTCGCCGGACGGTTGAAACGCAGTCGGTTTACTAGTGCTCAGCTATTGATCGAAGGTTGTCCGTTTGTGAGGATAGCCGCTATCGCTCAATGCCTGACTACTGAAAACTAAAAAAAGGTGACTGGATTCGAAGAACTGGCCAAACAAACGGCCCTATATCCTAAAGAAGCTCCGCTGGCCCTGAAGACCAGCAGAAACAGCCTGCTTATCGGTCTGCCCAAGGAAGTGTCGCTTCAGGAAAACCGGATTGCGCTGACGCCCGAAGCCGTAGCCATTCTGGTGCGCAACGGCCACAATGTTATCGTTGAGCGGGGAGCCGGCGAAAAAGCCAAGTTCTCAGACACCGAATACAGCGAAGCGGGGGCGCAGATTGCCCAGTCGGCCCAGGAGGTATACGAAGCCAACCTGATCTTGAAGATTGAACCGCTCGTTTATAGCGAATTCGATCATGTCCGATCAGGGAGCACGGTTATTTCGGCACTCAACCTGCCGGCTCACGAACGTGGCTATTTCGAAAAAATCAACGAAAAAAGCATCACCGCCATCGGGTACGAGTTCATTCAGGACAAGGCCGGTAATATGCCGGTGATCCGGTCAATGAGCGAAATAGCGGGCAGTGCCGTGATGCTCATTGCGGGCGAATACCTGAGCAATGCCGACAATGGCCGGGGCATTATCCTGGGCGGTATAACGGGCGTTCCGCCGACCAAAGTGGTTATGCTGGGCGCCGGTACCGTTACCGAATACGCCGTTCGGGCCGCCCTGGGTATGGGAGCCGATATCAAAGTATTTGACAAACACCTCTACAAACTTCAGCGGCTCAAATATGCAGTTGGTCAGCATGTCTATACGTCCATCATCGACTCCGATACCATGGCCGAGGCCATTCAGCGGGCCGATGTGGTTATTGGCGCCATGCGGGCCGAAGACGGACTCAGTCCGGTGGTGGTTACCGAAGAAATGATCGGTCGGATGAAACCGGACTCGGTTATTATCGACGTGTCCATCGACCAGGGGGGCAACTTTGAAACCTCCCGCATGACTACCCATAAGCAACCGACCTTCAAGCATATGGGCGTTATCCATTATTGCGTGCCCAACATTGCGGCCCGGGTTGCCTATACGGCTAGTATGGCGCTGAGTAACATCTTCTTACCCTTTCTGCTGGAGACCGGAACCACCGGCGGCATCGAACAGATGATGTATACGAACCGCTGGTTCATGAAAGGTGTTTATGCTCATAAAGGCACGCTTACCAACCTCTACATTGCCCGCAAGTTCAACATGCGCTTCAAAGATCTGCAATTGTTGCTGGCGGCCCGGTTCTAGGTCGAAACGTGTTGATGCTTCGGCGTTTTGCTGACGTATAAACGGTATCCATTCTCATGATCAACCACAGCAACGAAAACACCCTGCTCGACGATGCTAACTCGCCCGAGATCAATAAACAGTTGATGGGGCAGATTTCGTCGGATTTTGTCAAAGTAGCCGACCCGCTCAAGGAAGCCTCCTATCAGATTCGGCAGCGGGGTTTTTCTGACTATCCCGTCTTTGTAGCGTCGCGCCGGGACGTACCCGTAGGCCAGCTCCTGATCGGCATCGGCGAACTGGAGAATCAGTGGTCGTACAAAGCCAGTTTTCTGGATGAATTTGTTCAGCGCGGCCTGATTGGCCCTGAGTCGGTAGACCTCTGGAAAGAGAACTACAAAAAGCCCGACGAATACAGCTGTCTGTTTGTGGTTCATGGCGATTTTGCCGGCTTTGTGTACATTCCCTATCCGGAAGATTAGCCGCTGACAGCCAGGCTACCCAGCCTCTGACAGACCGAATTTTGTGAGCAAAAAGCCAGGCCAGATCGAGATCGGCCTGGCTTTTTGCTGGGCCATGCAATAATACTTTTTCGGGAATAGCTGGGCCGGGATCCGGGCGGCTTTATTCGGTCAGATTGGTAAAAGTTTCTGCCTGCCATGCCGGTAAAACACGCTAACTCACCAGGAGGAAAAGGGCTTAGAATGGGCCTCAGACGCCATTATTGGCACGTAAGCTTACTTTTTTGTATTTTATGGAAATCTTAGCGATTTGGCTAGGAAAAAACCCTTATTTTTTGTATTTTTACAATCTGTAAAGCGCCCTTATACGGGCTGTTTCCTGATCCCCAAACAGCAAATTTTCTGACACTATTCAATTCTGATATGACCAGCGAAACCATCGAAGCAGAATCACCTATTGAGACCGCACCCAACAGCAATTATGGTGCCGACAACATTACCGTTCTGGAAGGCCTGGAAGCCGTTCGTAAGCGCCCGGCCATGTACATCGGCGATGTGGGTATTCGCGGTTTACACCACCTCATCTGGGAGGTCGTTGATAACTCCATAGACGAAGCTTTGGCGGGTCACTGCGACAAGATTACGGTTACGATCAATCCCGACAATTCCATTACAGTACAGGACAACGGCCGGGGTATCCCGACTGGCATTAACACGAAGATGGGCAAGTCAGCCCTTGAAGTGGTCATGACCGTTCTGCACGCCGGTGGTAAGTTTGATAAAGATACGTACAAGGTATCGGGTGGTCTGCACGGTGTGGGCGTTTCCTGCGTGAATGCCCTTTCGACAGACCTTCGCGTAGAAGTGCACCGCGACGGCAAAATCTTTGAACAGGAGTATAAAATAGGCGTTCCTCAGTACGACGTGCGCGTTATTGGCGAAGCCGACGATCATGGCACAACGGTTCACTTCAAACCTGACCCGACCATTTTTACCGAAACCGTTTACAAGTACGACACCGTAGCCGGCCGCCTGCGCGAACTGGCGTACCTCAACAAAGGCATTCATATTTTCCTGAATGACCTGCGCGAGCTGGACGAAGCCGGACAACCGGTCAACAAAGACGACTTTTATTCGCAGGGTGGCCTGGTTGAGTTTGTTGAGTATCTGGATCAGACCCGCCCCTCGCTGGACGGCATGAAGCCGATCTACATGGAGTCGGATAAAGGTTCGACCCCCGTGCAGGTTGCGCTCGTCTACAACTACGAAGCCGGCGAGAACGTCCTGTCGTATGTCAACAATATCAGTACCATTGAGGGCGGTACCCACGTACAGGGTTTCCGCTCGGCTTTAACGCGGGTACTGAAAAACTATGCCGACAAAAACCCCGGTGTTCTTCCGAAGAACGTGGGTAAAGTAACCTTCAGTGGCGAAGATTTCCGGAAAGGACTGACGGCCGTTGTGTCAGTGAAAGTACAGGAGCCTCAGTTTGAAGGACAGACCAAAACCAAACTGGGTAATCAGGAGGTCGTAAGTGCTGTCAGCCAGGCTATGGCCGACCTGCTGGAGACGTGGCTCGAAGAAAACCCGAACACGGCCAAAGGTATTGTGAAGAAAGTGCTGGTGTCGGCCCAGGCGCGCATCGCGGCCGATCTGGCCTACAAGCGCATCATGACCGAGCGCAAAGACTTCATGGGTGGTATGGGACTGCCGGGCAAACTGGCCGACTGTTCCGATACCGATCCCGAGAAGTGCGAGCTCTATCTGGTGGAGGGTGACTCGGCGGGTGGTACAGCCAAACAGGGTCGCAACCGGGCTTTCCAGGCTATACTGCCGCTACGCGGTAAAATCCTGAACGTCGAGAAAGCCCTCGAACACCGGATTTACGAAAACGAAGAAATCAAGAATATCTGGACCGCCCTCGGCGTGCGGCTCGAGAAGAAAGATGATGAGACGGTAATGAACCTGGAAAAGCTTCGTTATCACAAGATTATCATCATGACCGATGCCGACGTTGATGGCAGCCACATCCGGACGCTTATTCTGACCCTGTTCTACCGGAACATGAAAGCGCTCATCGACAATGGGTACATCTACATTGCGCAGCCGCCCCTGTATCTGGTCAAGAAAGGGAAAGAGGAGCGGTATTGCTGGACCGAAGTTCAGCGCGAAGCAGCCGTAAAAGAACTGGCCGGAACCGGTCGGGAGGAAAACGTTGGTGTTCAGCGTTACAAAGGACTGGGCGAAATGAACGCCGAGCAGCTCTGGAGCACCACCATGAACCCTGATACGCGTAGCCTGAAAGTGGTTACCGTTGAATCAGCAGCCGATGCTGACCACGTGTTCTCGACGCTGATGGGCGACGAAGTAGCTCCACGGCGAGAGTTTATCGAACGAAACGCGAAGTACGCCCGAATCGATGTTTAACCGAATGATAACATAAAGCGGGCTTTGGGGCCCGCTTTTTTGTTGTATTTGTACGTACGAAATGAACTGAGTATGCGTAACCCCCTTAACTCAAACCGAACGATGCTGGGCACTCTGGTCTCCAGATTTACCCAGCGAAATCCGGATAAGACCTCCCAGACCAGCGATAAAATGGCAAAGGTTAGCGAAAAAGTCAGCAGTGTAATCGATCAGAGCAATTACCTCAGCCGCGATCTTAGCTGGCTCAAATTTAACGAACGCGTGCTGGACCAGGCCCGCAATGATAGCCGTACGCTGCTGGAACGTCTTAAGTTTCTGGCTATTTCAGCCTCGAACCTCGATGAGTTCTTCATGATCCGCGTGGGTAGTTTGTACAACTACCTGGATTACCAGAAACAACGCGTCGACTATTCGGGGCTGCGGGAAGTCCCATTCCGGAAGGCACTCATGACCACGGCCCAGCAGTTTTGTCATGACCAGCAGGATGTGTTCGTCAACAACCTGCTGCCGCTGTTTGCCGAAAATGACATGCAGCTGGTGGCGTTCAATGCGCTATTGCCCGACGAACAGCAGGAAGCCAACAACTACTTTGACCGGACCATTTTCCCTACGCTGACCCCAATGCTGTACGACTACACGCACACGTTTCCGGTGCTGTTGGCGAAAGTGCTGATTTTTGGCGTAGTAACTCAAAACCCTGACGGAGCTAACCTGCAAAGTCTGCGGTCAGAAGACGAAGAAGACCGTCAGCGGCTGTCGTTTGTGCAGATACCTGCCAACCTGCCCCGTTTCATGTCGTTCGAGCGGGACGAGAAGATCCTGTTCCTGCCTATTGAGGAAGTCGTTCGCCATAATATCAAGAAGCTGTATCGGAACGTAGAAATCTCTTCCGTGAGCCTGTTCAGAATTACCCGGAACGGCGATTTTACGCTGGAAGAAAACGACGATGACGAAGTAGACTTCATTGACGAAGTACGGCAAAAAATCAAGAACAGGCGACTGGGGCGGGTTACCCGGGTCGAAATTGAAGCGGGGGCGATCAGCAAAGATGGCGTTTCGGCTCCGGCCTCGCCCTGGATGATCAATCTGCTCAAAAAACGCTGGGAAATAGATGATCTGAATATTTTCGAATCGCGCACGCTGCTCGACTTTTCGGCCTTCTGGCAAATTATCGGTCTGCCCGATTTTAAGGACGACATGCCCCCGCCCCACCCGCCCGTTCCTCCGCTGGGCCTGGGCCGGGATAAAACAGACAACATTTTTGACCTGATCAAGCAGCGCGATCTGTTGCTGCACCACCCCTATAATAATTTCGAGCCTGTCCTGCAATTGCTCGAGCAGGCCGCCGAAGACCCGAACGTACTGGCTATAAAAATTACTGTTTATCGGCTGGCCAAACGCTCCCGAATTACCGAAGCGCTGCTGAAAGCCGCCGAAAACGGAAAACACGTATCGGTACTGTTTGAGGTGAAAGCCCGGTTCGATGAAGAGAACAACATCCGCGAAGCGCAGCGCCTTCAGAAAGCGGGTTGTTTTGTCATTTACGGCATCAGCCGGTACAAGACGCATACCAAACTGCTGCTGGTGGTACGGAGCGAAGGTACCCGGGTTGTTCGCTATGCCCACATGGCTACCGGCAACTACAATGAAGACACGTCTAAACTGTATACCGACATTGGTCTTTTAACTACTAACGAGGTATACACGCAGGACATAGCCGAGTTCTTCAACGTCATTACGGGTCACTCCCTGCCGAACGAATACCAGTATTTGATTACCGCTCCGCGCGACATGCGGGAGCAACTCCTGCGCCTGATCCGTCTGGAAGCCGAAAACGCGCGCCGTGGCTTGCCCAGCGGCATCTGCATAAAAGTAAATTCGCTGGAAGACAAAGAGGTCATTGACGAACTCTACAAAGCCTCCGAAGCCGGCGTGCCCGTGCGGCTCATTGTCCGCAGCATCTGTTGCCTCCGCCCCAAACGCGCGGGTCTCAGCGACAACATTACCGTTCGGTCAATTGTGGGCGATTATCTGGAGCACACTCGTATTTACTACTTCCATAACAACGGCGATCCGAAAGTGTACGGGGGCAGCGCCGACGTTATGGTCCGCAGTTTTGACCGGCGCATAGAATCGCTGTTCTTCCTGGCCGACCAGCGGGTTAAACAACTGGCGATGCTCATTCTGGACTACAACCTGCAGGACAACGTGAACGCCTACGAACTAAACGAAGACGGCTCGTTTACGAAGTGTGAAGTCCCCGCCGGAAGCCAACCGTTTAACATGCACAAACGCTTTTTCGACGTAACAGAAAAGCAGGTTACCGAAGCTCATCTTTTCGACCCGGAAATTAAACCGGCCGAGGTGGCCCAAATTGAAGAAGAATACCAGGAAGGTGCCGAACGGGCTATAGCTGACATTTAACCAGCCCTCCAGAACTAACCATATAAGCCGACAGGATTTGTATTTTCCTGTCGGCTTTCATTTGTTTGCCGGGTTGATATTCTGCACTCGTTCCTGCCTTTTTCTTTCTATCTTCGCCATCTTAACTGCAACTGTGTATTTAACCGAATGGATCGTTTTACCGGCCTGATTGGCATCGTTTTAATTCTGGGCATTGCCTACGCCCTTTCCGACAATCGTAAAGCAATCAATTATCGTACTGTTGGCGTAGGGCTGGGTCTGCAGTTTGGCCTTGCCGTATTTGTCCTGAAAACCGACATTGGCCAACAGCTCTTTCAGGGACTGGGCTATTACGTAGACCGCCTGCTTCAAAAGGCCAACAAAGGAGCCGAATTTGTTTTCTCATCGCTTGTCAGAACTGACGTACTGACCCGGGCATTCGGGCCGGGCAATGACTTTATTTTCTTTTTTAAGGTCATACCAACGATCATTTTTGTAGCGGTACTGGTCAATATTTTCTACCACCTCGGCATCATGCAGCGCGTAGTAGCCGTTATGGCCCGGGCTATGAAATGGCTCATGGGGGTTAGCGGAGCCGAAGCCCTCTCCAACGTTGCCAGCACGTTTGTAGGTCAGGTAGAAGCCCAGATTATGATTAAGCCCTATCTCAACGGCATGACCAACTCCGAGCTGCTGGCCAGTATGACAGGCTCGTTTGCCTGCATTGCCGGTGGTGTACTGGCGGTCTATATTTCGCTGGGTGTACCAGCTCCCTATTTGCTGGCCGCCAGCATTATGGCCGCTCCGGGCGCGCTGGTCATCAGCAAAATCGTTATGCCCGAAACACAGATGTCCGAAACCCAGGGCACCGTTAAGGTCGAGATCAAAAAAGCGCACGCTAACCTGCTCGACGCTATTGCCGCCGGAGCCAGTGAAGGTCTGAAAGTTGGGTTTAACGTCATAGCCATGCTGATTGGCTTCATTGCCCTGATCGCCCTGATCGATAGTCTCTTGTTCCGGCTGGGCTTTTATGTATTCAGCATCGACAACCTGAGCCTGAATTTCCTGCTCGGAAAACTCTTCTCCCTGTTTGCCTGGGCAATGGGCGTCCCGGCCAAGGATATTGAAGCGGCTGGGGCCCTGATGGGTACCAAAATGGTTGTCAACGAGTTTGTGGCTTACCTCGACCTGGTCAAGATCAAACAGACACTCGACCCCAAAACCATTGCTATTGTCAGCTTCGCCCTGTGCGGATTTGCCAACTTCAGCTCGATTGCCATTCAGGTGGGAGGTATCGGCGAGCTGGCGCCCAATCGCCGGAGTGATCTGGCCCGGCTCGGCTTCAAAGCGCTGATCTGCGGCACGCTGGCCAGCTACATGTCTGCCACATTAGCCGGGCTCCTGCTGTAGCGGTAACGGAACGGCTTACTGACCCAGCGTTTTCAGCATGTTGATGTGCGAACTGAGCGCCTGCTGAAAAGAGGGCTTGTTGTTGTATGGGATCCCATACTCTTCGGCCGTTTGCTGCACAATTGGAGAAAGCGCCCGGTAGTGTATGTGCGAGATATTGGGGAAAAGGTGGTGCTCTACCTGAAAGTCAAGCCCGCCAATATACCACGACAGGAGCGCCGGACAGGAGAAGTTCGCTGTTGTATACATTTGATGAATTGCCCAGGTGTTGTATACGCACCCACTCTCGTCCGGCTCAGGCTGGCAGGCTCCCTCCACGACGTGCGCCAGCTGAAAAATCGTACTCAGGACAAGCCCGGCGGTAAAATGCATAACGGCAAACCCAAGCAGCCACTGGCCAAACGTCAGATCGGTGACTGCCAGCGGCAAAACGGCAATAAACAACACATATAACAGTTTACTGGTAATTAGCGTCAGGATATTACGTCGGGTAAACGGCTTCACAAGTTTCTGATTGCCCGAGTGGTTGTACTTGTAGGCCGACCGGAAATCTTTCACGAAAAACGAGAACGTCATCAGCCCGTACAGCATGAAAGCGTAGATATGCTGATACCGATGAATCTTCCAGCGCCGATCCCCCTGCGATAAACGTAGTAGAAACTTACCCGTAATGTCCTCATCGACATCGTGAATGTTGGTGTAGGTATGATGCAGGGTATTATGCTGCACTTTCCAGTTCAGCACATTACCACCGAGCAAGTACAGGCAGGAACTGAAGAATGTATTCACCCAGGGAATGCTGGAGAACGAGCCATGGTTGGCATCGTGCATGACCGACATGCCTACGCCAGCCGTTCCCAGCCCCATCAGTATGGCCAGACACAAATCCACGCCGGGTGAGAACTGGTTGCTGAGAATCAACCCATAGGGTACCAATAGCAACCCTAACATAAAAATGCCCTTCCAAACCAGGAGTTGATCCCCCTGTTTGAGAAGAGCCTTTTCTTTAAAATACTGGTCTATTCGCTCACGCAATACCGGAAAGAAAAGAGACTTATCCTTATTTACAAACCTGATTGTCTCTTTCCTCATAGGTCTACCTGTACCCGCGTTGTATGAACAGTCTTTTTATAACTAAACGTGAAAAAGAAGAATTCTGTATTTAACTAGTAGACTATTAGTGAAGATATAGCTACCGTTTCCGCGGCTCATCACTATTTAATTCACGATCATAAAGTCCGGCTTTGCTGCCATTTTATCTTCTTTGGCTACCGGCAGTCTCATAATCTCGTGTGCATCAACCCGAATGCGGTGCGCCAGCTGGCTCAGCGGCAAATCGTTTCGGTCCGTACCAAAAGGTTCTTCTATTTCGACGCCAATCATTTCCAGACCGATCAGGAAATAAGAGGTGATCAGCATTATTGGAATGGTCATGTAGCCAAACCACTCGATGACCGTAAATGGCAATATGCCTAGATAAAAAACCGTGAAGAGTTTGATAAACAGGCTGTAAGAAAACGGAATGGGTGTACTTTTTATACGTTCACAAATACCCGACACGTCGAGCAACCGGTTTATCTGGTCGTTGAGGTTGATCAACTGCGCATCCGTCAGTATCCGGTTGGCGTATAATTGCTCTACCCGCCCCCTAAGCTGGTTAACCACCTCGTTAGGCCAGTTGTCGACCGACTCGAATTCCTTCTGCTGCCAGTCCTCAACCAGCTCCAGTTCGGCAAGCTGTGGCATCTCGCGCAGATGGTTTTTGAGCGCAACCGCAAAGTTTGAAATCGTTTTTGTCAGAAAAAGCCGGTCGGCACGTACTTCCTGCGGTAGCATGGTATTAAACATCACAGACAGGTTTCGCATGGTATTGACCAAAGCGCCCCAGGTGCTGCGGCCTTCGTAGAAGCGATCGTAGGCCGTATTCGTGCGAAAAAGCAGCAGCAAGCTAAGCAGAATGCCCAGGGCCTGCACGTACTGCGATGGCGTGTCTGTCAGACGCAGGTCGAGGTATCGCAATTCGATTACCGTGACAACTGTAACATAGATGGTAACAACACTTAAACGCTTAAGTAACGAAACCGCCGAACTGCCCGTATGAAAGTGCCAGATGGCATCGAGCCAGCCCTTTGTTTTATAAATGATCATGAGTGCGCTGAGCTTTTGCCAGCTGATGTGCCTGACAGCTACCTTATCAACCTGGTACAGCGCGTAAGTGTTTGTACACTAGCTATAGGTTATAATTTTTGTCTAGCGCACTGAATCTCAGTTAATTGTCTTATATCAAGAGAATATTGTAATTTGCTCCATCCAATACAAACAACTGACGCGCCCGAGCGCAGTCATAACTCACGAGTATGATTCAGACCAAACTCATTCCACGAACGGCCGAGGCCATCGAGCCTCCGATGCTGATTAAAAACCTGCTGGCTCAGTCGCTGAAATACGAACCACACCGCGAAATTATTTACCGCGACCTCTTCCGGATGAACTATGTTGAGTTTAACCGACGGGTTCGTCAGCTGGCCAATGTGTTGACCGAGCGCGGCATAGGACCCGGCGATACCGTCGCGGTATTTGACTGGGATAGTCACCGCTACCTCGAATGTTTTTTTGGGGTGACCAGCCTCGGGGCCGTTCTGCATACGGTTAACGTTCGGCTGTCGCCCGCGCAGATTCTTTATACGATGAATCACGCCCAGGATAAAGCGGTACTCATTCACGAGGATTTCCTGCCGATTCTGAACGCCGTCCGCGACCAGCTAAGCACAGTCGACGAGTTTATCCTATTAAGCGACAAGGTGTATACGGGTGAAGAGCCAGCCATTCCGGCTGGGTTCGCAGGCGAGTATGAGCAATTGCTCAAATCGGCATCCGATGTATATGCGTTTCCGGATTTTGATGAAGATACCTGGGCGACTACCTTCTACACGACCGGCACAACGGGTAATCCCAAGGGTGTGTACTTTTCGCACCGTCAGCTGTTCATGCATACCATGGGGCTGATGACCTATCTGTGTGGTTACCAGGCGGTACCTTTTTCGTCAGTGCAGGACGTGTACATGCCGATTACACCTATGTTCCATGTGCATGCCTGGGGGTTTCCGTTTCTGGCAACGATGCTCTCAACCAAACAGATCTACCCCGGACGCTACGAGCCAGAGATGCTGCTCAAGCTATTGATGAAAGAAGGGGTCACGATTTCACACTGCGTACCCACCATCCTGAACATGCTGGTCAACAGCCCCGTAGCCAAACAGGTTGACCTCAGTCGCTGGAAGGTAATTATTGGCGGCTCAGCGCTGACGAAGGGCCTGGCTAAGGCAGCACTCGATCTTGGTATTCAGGTGTATCAGGGCTATGGCATGTCAGAAACGGCGCCTGTCATGTCAATAACCCACCTGAACGATCTGGAACGTCAGCTGCCTATCGATCAGCAGATCGACCTGCGCACCCGCGCGGGACGGATAGCGCCCTTCATTGAGATGCGCCTGATGGACGATAACGGTAACTTTGTACCACACGATGGGCACTCCATCGGCGAAGTCGTGGCTCGTGGGCCATGGCTTACCCAGGGGTATTACGAAGACCCCGAACGTGGCTCCGAACTTTGGAAAGGCGGCTGGCTTCATACCGGCGACTTGGCCAGTTTAACCCCCGACAACTGGCTTCAAATAGCCGATCGTACCAAAGATGTGATCAAGACCGGTGGCGAATGGGTTTCTTCGCTCGATATTGAAGACTTATTATCGCAGGTCGAGGGCGTTGCCGAAGCGGCAGTAGTAGGCTTTCCTGACGAGCGCTGGGGTGAGCGGCCTCATGCACTCATCGTACAGAAGCCAGACGCCGGTCTGACGGTAGCCGGTATAAAAGCGAGCTTACAGGCTAAAATTGATCAGGGCCATCTTAACAAGTGGTACCTGCCCGACCAGATCGTGTTTGTACCTGAAATCCCTAAAACCAGCGTTGGTAAAATTGACAAGAAGCAGATCAGAAGCGAGATGAAAACCCTCATTTTAGGGTAAAAAGCGGTATTTTAACGCCCATTATGACGCGTATAGGCCTTCTTTCGGATACTCACTCTTATCTGGACCCTAAGCTGTTCGACCACTTCAACGATTGTGATGAAATATGGCATGCGGGCGATGTTGGGGCCATGACTGTTGTCGATGAGTTACGCGCATTCAGGCCCCTGCGCGTTGTATGCGGCAACATAGATCAGGAGAGTAGTGACCTCCAGGCACATCAGCGGTTCACGCTGGAAGGCCTTGACATATGGATTACGCACATTGGTGGTACGCCCCCCAAGTACAACCCAATCGTTCGCCCTAACCTGCAGATAATGCCCCCGGATATCTTTATTTGCGGCCATTCTCACATCCTGAAGGTGACGCGTGATCCGGGTTTAAACAACCTGTTGTTCATCAACCCGGGAGCCGCTGGCAAGACCGGATTCCACCTCGTCAGAACGGCCATTCGATTCACGCTTGACACGGGTCGGATCAGCGATATGCAGGTCATTGAACTCGGTAAAAAATAAAACGGGTGGGAGACTAATCTCCCACCCGTTTTGTATAAGGTATCATGACTTATAAGGGCAATGATTCCGGCTGCGTTTCGGCAGGTTTGGCTTCGGGGCCAATTTCCTCCTTAATCTCTTCAGCCGTCTTTTTGTTCTTGTAAGCCTGGTAAACCGTTTCCCGTTCAAAAGGCCGCTTACCAATCAGACGAACCAGATCGTTTTGGTACAGAATCTCTTTCTCAAGAAGCTCTTTCGCAATGACCTCAAGTGCCTCCCGTTTGTCGGTGAGCAGATCTTTGGTCCGGCTGTAAGCGATGTCTACAATCTTACGCACCTCTTCATCGATAAACTTGGCCGTTTCTTCCGAATAAGGCTTGTTGAAGCTGTAGTCAGACTGCTTGGAGTCGTAGAACGATACGTTACCGATTTTGTCGTTCATACCGTACATGGTCACCATGCTGTAAGCCAGCTTGGTAATCCGCTCCAGATCGCTTAAGGCGCCGGTCGACACTTTGCCAAAGATCAAATCTTCAGCGGCCCGACCACCCAAAGCCATACACATTTCGTCCATGAGTTGCTCCGTCCGATACAGGTACTGCTCACGGGGCAGATACTGGGCGTATCCGAGCGCTGCTACGCCACGCGGCACGATCGTAACCTTAACGAGCGGATCGGCATGTTCGAGGAACCAGCCCGCAACGGCGTGACCCGCTTCGTGATAGGCTACGATTTCTTTCTCCTCGGGCGAAATCAGCTTGTTCTTCTTCTCAAGACCACCAATAACACGGTCCATCGCGTCCTGGAAGTCTTTCATATCCACCGCTTCCTTGTCGCTCCGGGCGGCAATCAGAGCCGCTTCGTTACAAACGTTGGCAATCTCGGCACCAGCGAAGCCGGGGGTCTGAGCGGCCAGCTCTTTCGGATCAACGTCAGCAGCCAGTTTGATTGGCTTCAGGTGCACCCGGAAAATGGCTTCACGACCAACAATATCGGGCTTATCGATGCTGATCTGGCGGTCAAAACGACCAGGGCGCTGCAGGGCTGAGTCCAGTACGTCGGGGCGGTTGGTAGCGGCCAGAATAATAATCCCGGAATCGGTAGCGAAACCATCCATCTCTACCAGCAGTGAGTTCAGCGTATTTTCACGCTCGTCGTTGGCGCCGGGCATAGACCCGCGGCCCCGCGAACGGCCTACCGCATCGATCTCGTCGATGAAGATAATACAGGGCGCTTTCTCTTTGGCTTGTTTGAACAGGTCGCGCACCCGGGCAGCTCCTACCCCGACAAACATCTCGACAAAGTCAGAACCCGACAGCGAGAAGAACGGCACACCTGCCTCACCGGCTACGGCTTTCGCCAGCAGCGTTTTACCGGTACCCGGAGGGCCGATCAGCAGCGCACCTTTCGGGATTTTAGCCCCGAGTTTGGTGAACTTGGTCGGATTTTTCAGGTAGTCGACAATCTCCTTGATCTCTTCTTTGGCTTCATCGAGGCCAGCTACATCGTTGAATGTAATTTTGACCTTGTTGTCAGCGTCGAACAGCGCGGCTTTCGACTTGCCGATGTTGAAGATTTGCCCACCTGGCCCGCCAGCGCCTGACATCCGGCCCAGCAGGAAATACATGGCCAGAATCATGACGATCAGGAAGCCCCAGGTGCTGATGATACTTCCGATATCGCTTCGTTGCTCAAAGCGGTACTCGATTTTTTCATTATCGGGCACCCCCTGCTGAATGGTATCGAGGTCTTTCTTGAATGTTTCTCCAGACGCAACCTGGAACTGAAAATGCGGACCCTGGTTGGTGCCAAAGTAGGGTTTATCGGCAAACAGGCCCCGGTATTTGGGGCTTTGTGCAGCTTGCTGGGAGAGCGTTACTTCGGCAATCTTGTCGTTTACGACCACTACTTCGGAGACTTCGCGGTCTTTCACCATGCGCTCAAACCGCTTCTGAGAAATCTCACGAGTGGCGGAACTGCGGTTAAAGAACGTTATCCCCAAGATAGCGGCAATCAATAGAGCGACAATCCATCCCTGGAAGTTGGGCTTGCGCGGCCCTCCCCGGGGTACTAACGGATTTCTATTATTGTTTTCTGCCATTTCCTCAGGTTGTACAAACGGATTTCAAAGGGTAACACCGTTTTAATGACTAATGTTTCTACCTTAAAACGGTTAGGACAAACGGTTTATATGCCCTACAAGCGGCCCCGAAACGGTAGTGAGTTTATTTCGGTCGGGCAGCCCTTCACTCAGGCCGCTTCCGAAAAAGCGTTATCGTCAATCAGCTGTATCTCGGCGTCGCCCCAGAGCTGTTCCAGGTCATAAAATGAACGCCGATCTTTCTTAAAAACGTGTGCCACTACGTCTACATAATCCAGCAAAATCCACTCGCGGTTCAGTTTCCCTTCCCGATGCCACGGATCCTGATGGCTGGCTTTATAGACTTCTTCTTCAATAGACGTTGAGATGGCATCGATCTGGGTATCGGAAGTCCCCGAACACAGGACGAAGTAGTCACAAATAGCGTTCTTCACATTCCGCAGGTCCATCACAACAATGTCCTGCCCTTTCTTTTCCTGCATGCCTCTGACCACAAAATCGCGGATCTGTTCAGGCGTAAAATCATTGCTTTGCTTAATTCTCATGCTTTCGGTTTAACATTGCACGATAAGCTAATCAGCGGGTACTTTATCGGTAAAGTAGTGAGCATTGCTCACAGCACCATGTATTAGCTTCCTACTACTAAACTAAACAAAGATTTGTACAAAATCCATCCCAAAACGCATTTTGTCGGGCAAATTTACCAATACCTGCCAAGCTGTCAGTCTACGAACGACGAAGCGTCTGCTTTACTCGCTCATTCCGACGTCGTTGAAGGACTTCTCATCGCAACTGACAATCAGACGGGTGGTCGGGGGCAGCGCGGTAACACCTGGGAAGCCCAGCCAGCCCAGAACCTGACCTTCTCTTTGCTATTTAAACCCACCTTTTTAACCGCCACCGAACAGTTCTGGCTCAATATGGCCGTATCACTGGGGGTGCATGACACCATAGCCCCCCTGGTAAATGGAGACTGTCGGGTCAAATGGCCCAACGACCTGTATATCGGCTTCCACAAGACAGGAGGCATCCTGATCGAGAACACGCTCCAAGGCTACAACCTGGCCTGGTCAGTGGTGGGCATCGGTCTCAATGTAAACCAAACCGAGTTCAGTTATTCAACTGCTACCTCGCTCCAGCAGGAAGCCCCCTTACCCAACGGCTACGATCGGGCCGGGCTCCTGACCATGCTGTGCGAAAAACTCGAAAAGCGGTATCTCCAGCTGCGCGCTGGTCAACGTCAGGTGCTGAAGGCCGACTACATGCAGACGCTGTACCGGTACCAGCAGGAAACCCGCTTCAGCACCGAAGACCGGACATTTATGGGTATGATTATCGATGTCGACGAGACGGGCAGGCTAGTCGTTGCCGAAGCCGGACGAACCCATCGCTTTGGCTTCAAGGAAGTGTCGTTTGTACCCATGACCAGCGAGTAGTTAGTCATTACTCGCTGGTCATGGCAAATTGACGGCTTACCGGATTCCTTCGCCTACCGGATCGCCGATGCAGCCGCTTGGCTCAAGAACGCCCAGTAAAGCGGTGATCGTGGGGGCAATGTCGTGGATATGGGTCCGCCGGAACGTCTGACCCGGACGAACGCCCCACCCGTACAACAGAAAAGGCACGTGTGTGTCGTAATTATAAACCGTTCCGTGAGTTGTTCCGCGGTTGCGCCCTTCAAACCAGCCTGCCTGCTGCATCACGTACATATCTCCGCTACGATTGGGGAAATACACGTTACGGAACAAGTTGGTCTGAATATCGGGCAGCGACTCCGCATGTATGTTGTGCAGATTGATTACATTCACAACCCCGCGCTGTTTGAGCAGTACGCTACTGATCAGTTCGTAGACTTCCTGAATCGCAATTTTCTTCTCCACCAGCAGTGGATGATTCAGGTAGATTTGCTGATTGAAGTAGGTCAGCATCCACTTGCCTGGTCCGTACGCCTTTTCGAGAGCGGCTTTAACGGCATCGCTAACTTCTCCATAGGATTTCACATCGGCCGGAATGCGGTACTGCTGGGAGAAACCTGGCACATCGGCAGCGCCATGATCAGCGGATAAAAACGCCAGCCACTCCCCTTTGCCAACGGTAGCATCGAGCTGAGAAAACAGTTCGGCCAGCTGCCGGTCGAGACGCAGGTAATTATCTTCGGTTTCGATCGCATGTGTCCCGAAAGCGTGGCCGATATAATCCGGCGAGGAGAAACTGACACACAGCATATCCGTCACGCCACTCTGGCCCAGCTTTTCGCCTTTGAGGGCCGCCAGCGCAAACTCCTTCGTCAGCTGATCACCATACGGGCTGGTGCGCAACACTTCGTATTTGCTGCTGCCCGCCTGTACAACGAACTCATGCGGAAAAACCGATTTGGATTCGCCGGGCAGAGTTGCCTCATAGGCCTCATCATCAACGGTACTCTCCGTATACTGATCCAGCGGTAATAAGAGCTCCCACTTCTGGCCGATATAAGTCTCGGGCAGCTTCCGGTCGTTGAACGCCTGAACCCAGCGGGGTAGCTCTTTCTGATAAAAAGAACTGCTGATGAACTTACCGTCTTTCGAGTCGAACCAGTAAGCCCCGTTGGCCGCGTGGCCAGCGGGCAGAATAGCGCCCCGGTCTTTGAGCGCTATACCGACTACCTTGGACCGGCCGTCAGTAGCCAGCTTGAGCTGATCGCCAATGGTGGTAACAAGCATATTGCGGGGCGACATCTTGCCGGCAGTACCCGTGTTTCCAATTGTGCTGACGCTGGTATCTTCGGCGCAGTACACCATCCGGCCCAGGTTGCGGTCGTAAAAATCGTTGCCAACAATACCGTTCAGCGCAGGGGCAGAGCCGGTATAAATAGCCGCATGCCCGGGCCCGGTATAGGTGGCCGCATAGTGGTAATGATTATTACGGGCATTGAACCCCTCGTCCATCATCCGGCGAAAGCCGCCTTTCCCAAATTTGTCGTAATACCGGTACAGATAATCATACCGCATCTGGTCAACCACAATACCGACCACCAGCTTGGGCCGTTTCAGGGGCTGGCCGTCGGCGTTGGCTGCCGCCGGCGAAATAACTTTACGAGGACTTGTAGAGCGTTTTGGTTGAGATGGCGTTTGAGCAAAGACCGCTGCCGTGGTCAGTAGCCACCCCAGAAAAGTAAGCAGGCGCATGAAGCCGTATTGTTTATAGGTTCTTGAAACTACCAACAAACATACGAACAAAAGACCGGGCGCCCGTTTATGTATCGTAAACGGAATGTTATCAGCCAGCGCGTATTAACCGAATTTCGTTTACACCTATATCCACCGGTTATACCCGGATATAGTGATTAAACGGGTACTTGTATCAGGAACTGGAAAGGCTGCAAACTTTTTCTAACATTGCCCGTCTTATTACGTTGCTGTACTGGATACAACCCGGGAGCACCTGCTCTCCTACCCCTATGATTCAACTAACCAACCCGGCTACGTTCTGGCTCACCGGGCTATTTTTTTTCCTGGCTATATTTGGGCGGTATGTCTTGTTTTCCCTTGCTTTCTGGTGGCTCTTCAATGTATCTATGAAAGAGCAGTTTGCCAGCCGTGCCGTACAGACCCGGCCCCGAAAAAACGGGCAGGATCGGCGGGAGATTGGGTGGTCGCTCCTCACCTCGCTCATTTTCACGGCCATTGGGCTGAGTGTCATGCTGGCCTATCAGGCTGGGTATACGCAAATCTATACCCGCCTTACCGATTACCCGCTTATCTGGTACCCGGCCAGCATTATACTGACTTTATTTCTGCACGAGACGTACTACTACTGGCTCCATCGGTGGATGCACCGACCGGGTGTTTACCGCTGGGTGCACAAGACCCATCACGACAGTATCACCACATCGCCCTGGACGGCCTTTTCGTTTCACCCGCTCGAAAGTACGCTGCAGGCTATCGTGATTCCGGCGCTGCTGTTCGTGTTTCCGCTTCACGTATCGGCCGTGGGGATTATCCTGATGATCATGACCGTATCGAGTGCCATTAATCACCTCAATACCGAGATTTATCCCCGCGATTTCGATCAGCACTGGCTGGGCCGCTGGCTGATCGGGGCCACGCACCACAGCCTGCACCACGCGCAGTTCCGCTTCAACTACGGCCTTTATTTTACCTTCTGGGATAAATGGATGCGTACGGAGAGTCCGGATTTTCACCGTCTGTTTGGTGAGAAAACGAAGCCGAAGCTGACCAGCGAGCAGGAAATGGTTCATCAAGAATCCTGATCCATCACTTGCTGCGTTCGATCGTATACTGAACCAGCTGATGCAGCGACTGCCGGTACGACGAGTCGGGAAACGAGTTCAGCAACTGCTGCGCTTCGGCTACGTATTGATTCATCGCTTCGGTGGCGTACTCGATACCGCCCGACTGCTTAACGAACTGGATCACCTCGTCTACCTTTTTGGGATTCTCGCTCTCGTTTTTGATGATATTGATAATCCGTCGTTTTTGCAGAAACCCCGCCCGGTTAAGCGCATAGATGAGCGGCAGGGTCATCTTCTTCTCTTTGATATCGATGCCCAGCGGTTTGCCTACTTCTGCCGTACCATAGTCGAACAGATCATCCTTAATCTGAAAGGCAATGCCGACTTTTTCCCCGAATGCGCGGGCCTGCTCGATCCGGTCTTTACCGACGCCCGCCGACCGGGCACCTACGGCGCAGCAGGCGGCAATCAGGGAAGCCGTTTTCTGACGGATTATTTCGTAGTATACATCCTCAGTGATATCGAGCCGACGGGCTTTTTCGATCTGTAGCAACTCGCCCTCACTCAACTCCCGTACAGCCGTTGAAACGATCTGTAACAACTCGAAATCGCCATTATCGACCGATAGCAGTAACCCTCTGGAAAGCAGATAGTCGCCGACCAGTACGGCTACTTTATTTTTCCAGAGCGCATTGATAGAAAAGAAGCCACGCCGGTAGTTCGACTCATCGACAACATCATCGTGAACGAGGGTAGCCGTGTGCAGCAGTTCAATCAGCGACGCCCCGCGGTAGGTCGATTCGGTAATTTCGCCACAGACTCCGGCCGTCAGAAAGACAAACATTGGTCTGAGCTGCTTGCCTTTCCGTTTCACGATATAATTCATGATCTGGTCGAGCAGCATGACATCGCTCTTCATCAAGTCCCGGAATTTGTGCTCGAACAGTTTCATTTCGGCAGCAATCGGGGCTTGGATGTCGGCGACGGTGAGGGGCATCTTCGATGAGTAGTAGGCAGTTCTTACGTAATCAGTTGGCAGACCGTAACTGGATCAGCTGGGTAAAAATCGCGCTGCGAACTGCTTACTGCCAACTAAATTTCCGGCAAGTATAGTAAGGAAAGCGGAGACGGGGAAAAACAAGCATAAAAAGGCCGTTGGGTAAACGCAGAATACCGGGTAGCTCGTTTTGATTGTGGTCTAAAAATCATCAATTTACCCGCCCTGATTTCTTCCATTCATCTGCATATGGTCAATAATCCAACGCCCCCTACTCCAACCCATAGTCCTGCTTTTTCAAACCCCAGACACAAAGCGCTTGTGCTGGGTGGTGGTTCGCTCAAAGGCGCCTTTCAGGTAGGAGCCGTTATGGCCCTGTTTGAGTCGGGCTTTGTACCGGATCAGCTCTATGGTATCTCGGTCGGCAGTCTGAACGCAGCTTTTCTGGCTAACGAAGCGGCTCATCAGCACGCCAGTACGGGGCAGGTCGACTGGCCCAAAGCGGGTAAGGCGCTCATCGAATTCTGGATCCGACACATTACCAAACCCGACGATGTAGCCGTAATCCGCTCCCGGTTTGTGATGGGTTATAACACGCTGCTGAGCCGATTTGACGGCCTGCTCGACAACTCCCCCATTCAGAACCTGATCCGGAACCACCTCGACCTGGAAGCGCTCAAAACCGGCCCTGTCAGAATAAAAGTGGGTGCTGTCGATATTATTGAAGGCGACATGCGTTATGCCGACGCCAGCGACCCGAATTTCCTGGATTATATCTACGCCAGCAGTTCATTGCCCTTTTTGATGCCAGCCATCCAGATCGGGGGCGACCACCGTCGGGCGTTTCTGGATGGAGGCCTACGCGAGGTGGCTCCGCTCCGGGTTGCGATTGAAGACGGGGCGGGCGAGATTGCCTGCGTGGCCTGCCACGCCAAGCGCATCTACAACGAGAAGTTTAACTACCGCAATCTGCTTAACCTGATGGATCGGGTGAAAGACATTACGGTTAATCAGCTCGTTAACAACGACATTGCCTGGGCCGAACGCTATGCCGAACGGGAACACCTGCACGGGCGCCAGCTCCACCTGACTATTATCCGGCCTACCGAGCCACTTCATCTAAACATGATGAAATTTACTTCCGATGACATCGGGCGGCTCATTGTCATGGGGTATCAGGCCGGTACAGACGTCATGAAGCTCAGAAAGGGCGATGGTCAGGCAGCCGTTTTGCCATAGTTATCATTCATTACATAAAAAAGCACCGGCTACATTGTAGCCGGTGCTTTTTTATGTAATGAGTTGGGTTAGTTATGAATAACTACGCCCGCCCCCAAAGAATTGTTGCGACGCAGACCACGGGCATACATCGTATAAATTTTACCAGTTTCCAGCGTCACATTTGGCACCGTCAAAGCGGGAGTTACCGTTGCAGATGTCGGCACGGTTGCACCTGTATACACTTGTACCGTGTATGTTGCCGCTGATACGGGGGTAAAGTTAGCATAATTCGTCACGGCCGTTCCTGAACCTACTGACGTAACCCGATAAGCACGGTTTAAGAAAGCTGGTGTAGCCGTTACAGAGGCAGGGGCTGTAGGCACTAAACGAACCGACACAGCAGGAGCGTCTGGTGCCAGATGGAAGAAACGGACATGCGCGTTTCCAGCAGCGGGCGTAGCCAGGTTATCGGTGACTGTCAAAAACTGCGGCCCACCTGGATTCGTTCCGTTTGTTGTTGTAGGACGGGGCCGATTCAACGTATCTGTTACGAACACAGTATAGTTTGTATTGGCCGCAGCGGCAAAGTTATTCTGGTTGGTAGCTCCTGCCCGGAACAGGATATCTCCGCTTCCTATCACACCGCCAATTTGGCCAGAAGCCGCTTTAGCCCGCAGCTGAATATTGCCAACCTGTGAGGGTATGTAAGCAGAAGCCTGACCGAACCCTAATGACTGGCCTGCCTGGGTATTCTCAACAAAGAAGTTGAGTGCGGGAGCGCCTGGAGCTGCGTTTACAAACAGGAAGCGCGCCTGATTTGTCGACGGAGTTGTTGCGGGCTGCGCAGCCGGATAGTCAGTATCCTCGCAACCACTCAGTAGTACTGCCGAGAGCAGCATTACCGAAGCGACCGTACCAATAAAATTTATATCCTTTTTCATGAAGTCATTAATGTTTTGTCTACAACGAACCCTTAGAAAATATAACGAGCACCTACCTGTAGCTGCCAACGTGACGACAAACCGAAGTTGTTTGTATAGGTAGTTGACAAGGCCTGACCTGGAGACGCTTCCGCAAACGAATAGATAGGACGACCCGTGGTTGCGGCAGTGCCGGTATTCGGCGTTTCGTAACCCAGGAAGTTCAGCAGGCTGGTGCGGTTAGCCGACTGGGCAACACCCCAGTTTGAATTCAGCAGGTTCAGCACGTTTGTCACGTCGGCCGACAGTTGTAAAGTATGCCGACGACCGTTTCCAGCGGAGATGTAGAAATCTTGCAGCAACCGGAAGTTTAACAGGTTTTGCCAGGGCAGATAAGCACCATTCCGCTCGGCATATTGTCCACGGCGCTTGCTCAGATAAGGATCCTGTTCGATGTAAGCATTCAGCTGATCCCAGATTTGCTGCGTTGAACGAGTGTCCTGAGCATTAGTTGTGGCCAGAACAATTTCATTCTGACTACGTGGCACGTAGATCAGATCATTACCGTTTATACCATCGCTGTTTGGGCTGTTCAGATACGTATACGAGAAATTGCTTATGTTCTGACCCGTATAAATGAGCGAAGCTGTTGTGGCAAAATTGCGAAGGTATTCGCGACGATACTGTATAAAGCCAACGATCCGGTGAGGAATCAGGTTGTTCGCATACGACAGGTTCGGCAGGTTGGGCGTACCAACAATAGGCTGACCTGTATAAATAGTACCAGCTGTCGAAGCAGATTGCGCGTTGATATCCTTCGAGTCCGTGAAGGTATAAGCTAATGATCCCTCAAACCCGTTGGAGAAGCGCTTTTGAAGTTGAGCCGTCAGGCTTAGTGCGTATCCCCGGTTAATATTATCGAGCACCAGTGCCTGAACAACGCGATCGTTGATACGACGGTCGAAGGGCGGATTGTCAGCCGTACCGGCAACCCCACCAAATACAGGGCGTCCATCACCAGCCAGCGTGCCGGCCGGAGCTGCCAGGTTGGCATCCCGAATATAAACGGCATTGATATCTTTGGTATAGATAGCATCGAACGTAGCTACCCATCCTCCCGGCAGGGTTTTGTCAACCCCGAAGCTGGTGCGCCACACCTGTGGAAACTTAAAGTTTGGCACCGTAGCATTGATCGAGAACGTCTGTGCCAGCGGAGTGCCGGGCTCGCCGGTTAGTGCTGGTACATAAGTGGCAGGGTCTGGATTGAAGGGGGTGGTAGCGTTGGCGGCCTGACCAACTCGTGCAATCGTTCCGAACAGTACCCCATTGTTGCTGATCTGGTTTGAGATCCACACGAATGGAACACGTCCCGTGAAGATACCCGTACCACCGCGTAGCTGCAGGCTACGGTTACCGAATACATCCCAGTTCACACCAACCCGTGGCGACCACAACAGTGTTGAGTTAGGTAACTTATCAACGTTGATTTTCTCGCCGTTGCTGAAGGTCATAGCGTCTGTGACGGTATTGGCCAGCAGACCGTTGTCATTGAACGTAGGAATATCGACACGCAAACCTGCCGTTAACCGGAACCGTGACGTAACGTTAAATGCATCTTGTGCGTAGAAACCCAGCTGAGCCGACCGGAATTTAGCGATCGGGACAGGCGTACCCGGAATGGCAGAGTAGAGGGTTGTAAAGCCCGTTGGCGCATTAGCGGCCGTAGGCGCAGTTGCGTTGTTGATGAAATCATCAACACTGTTGAACGTATAAATATTTCGGATGGCAGGCGTAAAGCCATTCTCGAAGCTATAAAATTCGTTGGCAGTACCTACTGAGACGGTGTGTTTACCTAGGAAGATATCAAACCGATCGTTCAGCTGAATGACATCCTGATTCAGTAAGTTGTTCGGCGTAAACGGCTCTGCTCCGAAGCTTGTCAGGGTTGTTCCATTTGTTCCGGCAATATCGACCGTTGGGAAGTTAGGGGTATCAACTCCACCTCCGCCCTGACGGAAGTCGCGGAAAGCGGTGTAACCAACCTGCAGGTTATTAGCGTATTTATTGCTGAACGTCGAGTTTAGTTCCGCAATGACTGACTTCAGGTTGTTGTTGATGCGATACCAGGTATTGGAGAATGGAATCGTGTTTACGTTGTTTTGACGACCGCTCTGCGGATTGACCCCGTTTGAGCCTGAGTTGCTCGGTGGAATATCACTGTACGAATTCAACTGATTATAACGAACAGTCAGTTTGTGCTTATCACTGATGTTCCAGTCAATTTTAGCCAGAAACTTGGTGCTCTTGTTGAGGGCATCGAACGGATTCAGCGTACCAGGGTTATATGTCCAGGTTTTGTTCGGCCCGGTCGTCGTTAAAAACGTCTGCAAACGCTCTAAATCGGCAGCGGCCTGCGTCTGCTGAAACGCAACGCCATTAGCATCTGATCCTCCCACCGGGAACAGAACAGCCGGACTTGACCGTTGTTCCTGTTCGGCATTGACGAAGAAGAAAAGTTTGTTTTTAATAATTGGGCCTCCTAAACGGAAACCTGCGTTGTAGAAACTGAAGTTTTGCTGTTGAGCGGCTGGCACATCCAAACCTGCTACTTTTTTACCAACAAAACTTTGATTTCGATAAAACCCGTACGCTGACCCTTCGAAACGGTTCGTTCCTGAGCGCGTTACAGCATTAACACCAGCGCCCGTAAAGGACCCCTGCGTTACATCGAACGGAGAAATCGACACGTTCAATTGCTCGATCGCATCGATACTAACCGGTGTTGCGCTTGACTGACCACCTGGCAGTGCAGATAAGCCAAACACGTTGTTGGCTGTCGATCCATCAATGGAAAAATTATTGTAAAGCTGCGAGCGGCCTCCAAACGAAAAACCTGGACCAGCTTGTGGGGTTAGCGTGCTGAAATCAGTGAAACTACGTGATAGAGTAGGCAAACGCTCGAAGCTCTGGCGGCCAATGTTCGTTGAGGCACCGTTGCGCTCCGAATCGATAATTGAACCCCGTTGTGAGGTAATGACAACTTCGCTCAACTGTTTGCCTTCCTCAGTCAACTTGAAATTAGCCACAGTAGGCGTATTTAGCTCCGCCGACTGGATCGTGCGTTTTTGTTCCTGGAAGCCCACAAACGATACGGTGATTTCATAAGGACCACCAATACGAACCGCCGGAAAATTATAGCGTCCCTGCGTATTAGTCGTAATACCGTACCGCGTGCCAGAAGGTGTATGAACAGCTACAACCGTAGCCCCGGGTAATTCAGCCCCGCTGTTATCCGTAACAACGCCGTTGATCGACGAGGTGGTTACACCTTGGGCAAAAACTCCGCTACCGCTGAGTAAGGCGAATAGCATACTGCAGAACAACGGGAAAGCTGTCCTGAATTGCAGTAGTTTTCTGTACATAGAAGTGTTTGATTTGGTTTGTAGTTCTGCGAAGCGCATACGGTTAGCTCAAGCCTCGATTCGGCCGCAAAGATGGCATAATTTCTCTCGGGTTACAAAGCAAGCCTTCTTTAAAAAGTACCAACTTAAGTTATTATAAAGGCCAGCATCACGGAATAAGCCAAAAAGGGTCGCTTTACGTTCTATTCGCTAATGTTAAGTTTTTGTTAAGTCCAGCATACCAGTCTGGTACTCTTCTGACCAATTTCGAACCAACCTTTCTGTTCAGGCGTATTACTATCGATTTAGTTGCCATTAAGTAGTCCGTTCCGACTTAGTTTTGTCCCTGCTATGACCCCAATCGAAACAACAGCCGTTAAGCTTACTCAGTATAGTCACGGCGCTGGCTGCGGCTGTAAAATTTCTCCAAAAATTCTTGACAAAATCCTGCATACCAACGCCACGGCCTCGCAGCCTCAATACAGTCAGCTGCTCGTTGGTAATGACTCGCGCGATGATGCAGCCGTTATGGATATGGGCAATGGAGAAGCCATTATCAGTACCACCGATTTCTTTATGCCCATCGTAGATAATGCATTTGATTTCGGCCGTATTGCCTCTGCCAATGCCATCAGCGATATCTACGCGATGGGTGGTGAACCGATTATGGCCATTGCCATTCTCGGCTGGCCCATCGACAAACTGCCGCCGGAGGTAGCCGCTCAGGTACTCGAAGGGTCGCGGGCGATTTGCCGCGAAGCAGGTATACCCCTGGCTGGGGGCCACAGCATCGACTCGCCTGAGCCTATTTTCGGACTGGCCGTGACGGGAAAAGTCCGCATCGACCACCTGAAACAGAACAACACAGCAACTGCCGGCTGCAAACTTTATCTGACGAAACCGTTGGGCGTTGGTATTTTGACCACAGCGCAGAAAAAAGGCATCCTCAAGCCTGAACATGCTGACCTGGCTCCGGCTCAGATGGCCAGATTGAACAGTTTCGGAGCCGTACTGGGGCGCCTGCCCTATGTTAAAGCCCTTACCGATGTGACAGGCTTCGGTTTGCTGGGCCACCTGACCGAAATGGCCGAAGGGTCTGGCCTGACGGCTCTCGTTGAGTTCGATGCTGTGCCTACGCTGCCGGTTGTTAACGAGTATCTGGCCCAGAAAAGCTTTCCGGGCGGCACCGTTCGTAACTGGGACAGCTACGGACACAAAATCAGCGACTTGACCGAAACACAGCGGTATGTGCTGGCCGATCCGCAAACGTCGGGAGGTCTACTTATTGCCGTTGACCCGGGCAGTACGGTAGAATTTGAACGCGTAGCCCGGGAAAACGGCTTTACTTTGCAGTCCTTCGGCGAGCTGGTCAACCAGCGCGACAAAGTTGTTTATGTACACTAGACCGCGATGACGTGGCAAAATAGTTGATACTGCTCCGTCATCCACTCGTTACTGGAATGAAACTATTCTTCCGCCAGGTCGGCGATACAGGCCCGGCTATCGTTATCCTACATGGCATCTTCGGCTCGTCTGATAACTGGCTGACCGTGAGCAAGACTATAGCGGCTCAGGGATACCGGGTGTTTGCTCTTGATCAGCGCAACCATGGCCAGTCGCCCCGGGCCGATGAGCAGGACTATCAAAACATGGCCGCCGACCTGCGTGCCTTTCTGATCGACCAGAACCTGACTGATGCTATCCTGCTGGGCCACTCCATGGGTGGTAAAACGGTGATGCAATATGCCATGAGCTACCCGAGCGACGGTAAGCCGGGTTCGTACAGCAAGCTCGTTGTGGTTGATATTGCACCCAAGTTCTATCCCGTTCATCACAGCGATATTATCCGGGGACTGAAAGCCATTGACCTGCTTGGTCTGAAAAGCCGTAACGAAGCTGATACGATTCTGAGTCAGTACGAACCCGCTCTTTCGGTGCGGCAGTTCCTGCTCAAAAACCTGTACCGGAATGAACAGGGCCAATTTGACTGGCGGCTCAATCTCCGCATCATTGAGCGGGAGCTGCATGGTGTGGGCGAAGAACTGACCAACCCGCGCATCGTTACGGAGCCGACGCTGTTTATCCGCGGGAGTGAGTCGCCCTATATCCTGGATGATGACGTACCGTCTATCAGGCGCATTTTCCCGAATGCAACGATCGAAACCATTCAGGGAGCCGGCCACTGGGTGCAGGCCGAGAAACCAGCGGAGTTTGTTGACACGCTGCTCCGTTTTTTACAAGCCTGACCAACCCCCTGCTCTTCTTCAGGGTATTGTACACAAAACCGAATCCCACTTGCCGGATGCCGACGCTTTATCTTATACCGACGCTTCTTGCCGATGACACGGCGGCTGAGGTTCTCCCTCCCTACGTCCGAGAGGTGATCGAAAAAACCGACGCTTACTTTGTTGAGAACGTACGCACAGCCCGCCGGTTCATCAGTGGTCTGAAAACCAGCCGGATCATTGACGAAACAACGTTCTTCGACCTTGATAAGGATACCCCCCCAACGGATACCCGCCGGCAGATCCAGGAACTGATGGAACGCAAACGAAACGCCGGGGTACTGTCTGAAGCAGGCTGCCCGGGCGTAGCCGATCCGGGTTCTGTGGTCGTTGGCATGGCTCATACGCTGGGCTGGCGGGTCGAGCCACTTGTAGGCCCATCCAGCCTGCTGCTGGCCCTCATGGCGTCGGGCCTGAACGGGCAGTCGTTCGTATTCCAGGGGTATCTGCCGATCGAAAAGGCAGACCGGGTCCGGACCATACGGCATCTGGAAAAAGAAGCCCAGCAACGGCAGCAAACCCAGATTTTTATCGAAACGCCATACCGAAACGATGCGCTCATGGCCGATGTGCTGGCCAGCTGTCAGGGGAACACGCGCCTGTGCGTAGCCTGTAATCTGACTGCTTCCGATGCCTTCGTTCGGACCCTGACCATCCGCGAATGGAAATCGCAGGTACCCGATCTGCGCAAAAAACCAACGGTGTTCCTACTTTTGTAGGGCAAAGGCGGAGCTGACTCCGCTCGTTTTTATTCATCAGCACGGGCTTTTCCCACCTGGCAGACTGTCTGCATCGTTTATGATTCAAGCCTTTGAGTTTTCTCCCTTCCAGGAGAACACCTACGTTATTGCTGACGAGACATCGGGCGATGCCATCGTGATTGACCCTGGCTGTTACGAGCAGGCCGAGAAAGAGGCCCTAAGCCAGTTCCTCGACGCTCGCAAGCTTACGCTGAAATACATCCTGCTCACCCATGCTCATCTCGATCATGTATTCGGGCTGGCATATCTGAAGCGCCGGTACAAGGTTCCGGCGTATCTGCATGAGCGCGAACAGGTTATCTATGCCGATGTGCCAACCCGCTGTGCGCTGTATGGTCTGCGCGGCTACGAGCATAGCGAGATCGATGCCTGGCTCAAGGAAGGCGATCAGTTTCGGATCGGTGGTTTGACACTCGACGTTCTTTTTACGCCAGGCCATGCGCCGGGGCATGTTGCGTTTGTCAACCATGCCGATCGGTATATAGTTGGGGGCGATGTCTTGTTTCGGGGAAGCGTTGGTCGCACCGACTTTCCGTACTGCAACCATAGTGATTTACTCAACAGCATCAGAACCAAGTTTTTCACCCTGCCTGACGACTATACGGTCTACGCGGGCCATATGGATCCTACTACCATTGGCCATGAAAAACGGACTAACCCTTTTGTAAAAATCACCTAGCCAGGCTGGGTATCGGTCAACTCCCGAGGGCTGACCGATACCCAGCCTGTTTTTAACCAGCCTGCTCACCAACGAACTCATCCGTTCGTTCGCCCATGAAAGCCCTTCTTAAACATATCCCAAACGCCATGACCTGTGGTAACCTGCTTTGCGGGTGCATTGGTCTGGTCATGGCCCTGCGGGGACAGCTCGAACTGGCTGCGTGGCTGATCGGGCTGGCGGCCATCCTCGACTTTGGCGATGGGTTCGTTGCCCGACTCGTTAACGTGTCGGGTCCTTTCGGCAAAGAACTCGACTCCCTGGCCGATGTCGTTACATTTGGCGTATTACCCGCTACCCTTGTTTTTCAGCTTTGCTGGTTTCAGCAACTGGGTTTAATCTCGTACGGAGCCTTTCTGATTGCCGTACTGTCGGCCCTCAGGCTTGCCAATTTCAACATCGATACCCGTCAGTCCGAATCGTTTATCGGGCTGCCGGTACCGGCAAATGCTATGCTGATTGCGGCTTTTCCGCTCATGGGCCGGTATCAACCCCAGTTCGACGCTATCTGGCAAAATGATATTGCGCTGGGTATGATGATCGCGTTTTCATTCATGCTGGTATCCGACCTGCCTTTGTTCGCGCTGAAGTTCAAGTCATTTGGCTGGGCCGAAAATCGGGCAAAGTTTCTTTTCCTGATCGCATCCGCGCTGCTGCTGCTATTTTTGCAGTTTGCAGCCATTCCGCTCGTTATCTTACTGTACATCGTTGTTTCACTTTTTACCAATGACCAAACCCGTGATCGGGTCACGAAGTAACTCTTGCGTGGACCGTTCACTTGTTCATTCTTTACCATGAAATACATAGCCGAGATCAACATCATGACTCGTCCGGAGATTCTGGACCCGCAGGGGAAAGCCGTACAATTAGGGCTGCACAATCTTCAGATGGATACAATAGACAGCGTTCGGATCGGAAAGCACATCCGGCTTCAGGTCGACGCCGAAACTGAAGAGAAAGCCCGGGAAACCGTCGATGCAGCCTGTCGCCAGCTGTTGGCTAATCTGATCATGGAAGACTATTCCTTTGAGCTTCGGGCCGCCTGATATCCAGACGCAACGGGTTTTATGGGGCTACTAGGTTTAGTACCTTTGCTCCTGTTTTAGCGTCTGCGGTTGCAGACATCAACGAATGAATACACTTCACTCAAAAATTACGGGTTTAGGCTACTACGTGCCCGAAACGATTGTCAAAAACGACGATCTCAAGCAATACATGGACACGTCTGACACCTGGATTCAGGAGCGGACAGGCATACAACAACGGCGCTGGTTCACGTACGGCAAGGATACCAATGCCAGTATGGCCACGGCTGCGTCACGCATGGCTCTCGACAGGGCCGGTCTGGATGCGTCGGCGGTTGACCTTATCGTATACGCAACTCTTTCGCCGGATTATTACTTCCCGGGTTCTGCTTTTCTCATGCAGCGGGAACTGGGCCTGGAGGGGGTAGCCGTTATCGACATTCGTCAGCAGTGTTCGGGTTTCGTGTATGCGCTCTCCATTGCCGATCAGTTCATCAAAACCGGCATGTACAAAACCGCCCTGGTTATCGGGTCAGAAATACAGTCTACCCTGATGGACAAAACCACCGAAGGGCGGGGTGTAGCGGTAATTTTTGGAGATGGCGCAGGAGCCGCAGTGGTTCAGGCAACAACCGACCCCAGCCATCGGATTCTGTCGACCCACTTGCATGCTGACGGTCGATTTGCCGAAGAACTCTACCTGAAAGATCCCGGCAGCAGCCGACCCGATCATTTTATTACCCCGGAAACGGCAACCGAAAGCGGCAGTAGTGTTGTCATGAACGGCAACGCCGTCTTCAAACACGCGGTGGTTCGGTTTATGGAGGTCATCAACGAAAGCCTGACCGCCAACGGGTATCAGCCTGACGATCTGTCGCTGCTGGTGCCGCACCAGGCTAATATTCGTATTTCGAATTACGTTCAGCAGCAGATGGGCCTGCCCGACGAGAAAGTTTTCAATAATATTCAGTATTACGGCAACACGACGGCGGCTTCAATACCGATTGCCCTGACCGAAGCCTTCGACCAGGGACGGGTTAAGTCCGGCGATCTGGTTTGTCTGGCTGCTTTCGGTAGCGGCTTTACCTGGGCCTCGGCCCTCATACGCTGGTGATAAACAAGGGTCGTATCGCGCCTAGTTCAGCGATACGACCCTTTTCCCTCTTGTCTTCAACCAGCCTAATACGTGCCTACCGATAGCATGACCAGCGTACAGGCGTGCAACGGCTCGATTCCTTCCTGTTTCAACACCTGCTCAAACTCGGGGTTTTCTGCGCCCGGGTTAAAAATGACGCGACGCGGCTTAAGCTGCCGGATGTACTCATAGTAATCGGGCTGATTACGTGCCCCAACGTACATCGTCACGGTATCGATGTCCTGAAGCGCCGGGCGACCAGTTTGAATAGGCTGGTTGTCTATAGCTCCCTTTCGTAAACCGATCAGTTCGACAGTATGTCCGTACCGCATCAGGCTACGGGCTGCCCGGTTTGAATACCGGTCTGTCTGTTCGCTGGCTCCAATCACCAGCGTCTTTTTCGTGGCTGCATCCATCGTTTTGTATAACAAGTAGCCTACATAACCCTGCGATTTAGAGCGAGGTTCAGGATTCTCCGTAGCAATTCATTTACTTTGTTGATAGTTTTGCTAACAGAATGAGGGTATACACTATCTTTATTTCTGTTAAATAGATCAGCAAACCTACTTACCAAAACCACTATTTTGTTGATTTTCAACAATTTTATAGCAAAAATGCCCAACCATTTTGTTTTATTTTTGTTATACAATTGTTAAACAGAAATCAGTACATTCGTACTTGCTATCTGTACGTAAACATCCAATTACTACCAGCTATGAACGATAAGAGAGGCCAGGATTATTGGAATGAGAAGTGGGTCACGATACCGTTCGAAGATGTTGAAAACCCTCCTCGATACGACGTATCAAACTACGGCAGATTGCGTAGTTACCAGTCAGATGCATCGGGGAAGCGGACAAACGCCGGTGCTGGTAAAGAAGGAAAGCTTATTAAAGGCTCGGTCATTCAGGGCTACAAGTCGCTTAATATACGGACTGAAGGAAAAACGCTTAACCGGTATATCCACAAACTGGTAGCCGAATATTTCGTTGTTCGCGAGCGAACCGATCAGACATTTGTGATTCACCTTGATCATGATAAGCTCAACAACTACTATCAGAACCTGCGCTGGGTTACCAAGGACGAGATGGTCGAGCACAATCGGGAAAACCCGAATGTCAAGAACCGCCCGACTGTCCGTAATGCCCGGAATTATAAGCTAACAGAAAGCAAGGTCAAGATTATCAAGAAGCTGTTGCGGAATGATAAAAATCGATTGAAAATGATTGCCAAGCAGTTTGGCATAACCCATACGCAACTCAATCGTATCCGGTCCGGAGAAAACTGGCGCCACGTTTCTATTGAAGACGATGCGCCCGCCGTAACCTCCAATGATCGTTCCTGAGTAGTTGCAGCTGATTTTATTTGAGTGATGTTTGAGACAATGAGTTACAGCCGGTTGGGTATCCTGACCGGCTGACTGTTTTTATAGCCTCACCGTTTTTTTATTCCTCAACTCACCGGCTGGTTGATAGAGGGCAACGCCACGCTGGCTAGTGGTAGCGATACAAAAAAGGACGTACCCACGCCTTCGGTCGTTTCAAACCATATACTGCCGCCCGCGTGCTCAACTCCTCGTTTGGCAATGGCTAGCCCCAGCCCGGAGCCGCCCCGCTTGGTACTGAAATTAGGCAGGAACACCTTGGTATGAATTGCCTCCGGAATGCCCGCTCCGTTATCGTGAATCTCGATCTGTACCTCGTCATCGTTGGTGTATAGCCGAAGATCCAGCACGGGTTTACGGTCGAGTGGTACAGACTGAATGCCGTTAATGATCAGATTAGTCAGTATCCGACCGATCAGCTGCCGATCACCAATGGCCATCACGGGTCCGTTAACGACCTGCCGCCGGAGGGTGATCCGCTGATCGTCGGCATAGAGATCAGCCGCCTTGTTAAGCACCGCCGTTACTTCAAATGTTTCGTTGATCGGCAACGGCATTTTGGCAAAGTCGGAGAAGGACGTAGCAATATCGCTCAGGTTGTCAATCTGGTCCAGGAGCGAATCGAACGTACGCTGGATAACCCGCCTTGTGGCCGACTCGTTGGCACCCAGCGACCCGTCACTTCCGTTGGTATTGGGGAATGTGCGCTGCAGGTGTTGCAGCGTCAGTTTCATCGGCGTGAGCGGGTTTTTGATTTCATGCGCAACCTGTTTGGCCATCTCGCGCCAGGCCGACTGTTTTTCATTCTGAGCCAGCGCCTGTTTGCTTTCTTCGAGCTTGACCAGCATCCGGTTATACTCCCGGATCAGCAGCCCAATTTCGTCGTCAGAACGCCACGGAAGCGGGTCGTTCGGCCGGTCGAGGTTCGTTTTCCGGATTTTCTGCGTCAGGAGTCGCAGCGGTTTGGTCAGTACATGCGAAGCGAAATAAGAGAGAACCAGGAAGAAGAGGAACAGGGCCGTAAAGATGCTCAGCGCCGAAGCGATCACCTCAATGATCTGCCGATCGAGCTCCGGGCGGGCGTAGAAGTAAGGTATACTCAACACCCCCAACAGCTTACCGTCGTAGGACTTTATTCCCGCGTAGGCGGTACGATAATGCTTGGTACCCAACGATTCGTCGAGCAGGATCTGGTTTTCTTTCTCCTCAATAACGCGGATGTAGGCTTTCGGGTTGATCTGTTTCGACAAATACCCATTCGCGTACATCAGCGGGCGGGTCGAGGTGTAGAGCCGCCCCTGCGTATCGAACAGGTTTATGTCGATATCCGCATCCCGGGCAATCTTACTCAGCTCCTCTTCCATAGACGCCTTGCTGCGTTTGTTGGCAACCAGGTGCTCATCCAGGTACGTCACAAAATTAGCCGCAATATTGCGGGTATTGCTGATGTACGTACTCTCCTGGTTCGTGATGTAGTTTGAGCTGATTACGCTCAGGATGATTATAATCACCAGCAGGAGCGGCAGGAAAAAGGCCACGTTCAGCAGGATCTGAATACGGGTCGAGTAGTTGATACTGAACTGGGTAAAGCTGTAGTTGATCGCATAGGCTACAATGACCGCAATTACCGTCAATACCAGCAACAGGTACAGGAACGAGAAGTTAGAAAAGATATTCCGAAACGGATACTCGTCCGACGATACCACCAGCAGTCGGCCATCGCGCCCCTGCAGGGCTACGTGCTGATACTGGTTGGTTGCTACCCCTTCAGTATATAAGCGCGGATCATTGAGCAACGAGGCAGGCATTTTTCGCTCGTAGTTGTAGCTGCCTGTACTGTATACCAGCCGGTACTGGGGTAGCCCAGTCGAATTTGTTTTCCTGATTCGGTCAAAAAAGCCGTAGCTGTACTCCTGCTCGTCCGGATCTTTCGTAAACTTCGTATCGACGAGCAGTTCGGGATAAACGCTTTTCACCCGTTCGTTGCGGAGTCGCATATCCAGGACAATATACCCAACAGAATCGCGGGGGGCGGCTTTAACCCCTTCGTCCATGTAAAGGGAGCGTCCGAGCTGCCGAACCGTCATAAAGCACAGATACTGCTTCAGGAACTGATTGTCGGCTTCGTTAACGAAGTAGATGCCGGCGTAATTGGTACGGTAGGCCGGTTTCCGATAGCGGGTCGTCAGGTCGGCGAGCGATACCGCGTTCGGGCTCACATCCAGCGGACGACCATCGGCTTTAAAGGAAAATACTTCAATGTCATATTTGTCGAAATACTTGTCCAGATGAAGCGTTTTTATCCGTTGCTGAATGCGCTCACGAACCAGCAGCGTGTCTGACCGGAGAGCGTGTTCAATTTCGGTATCGCGCACTACCGACTCCAGCGCTTTGCTCATCAGGAACTCGCCGAACTCATCATTTTCAGCCAGCAACTGCGCGGCAAAAGCCCGTTCATGAACCAGCTGTTTCCGAATCTCCTGGGTGTACACCACGTAAGCGGTAGTAACCGCACAGACGAAAGCGGCCAGAAAGAGATAAATTGATGTTTTATAGCGGAAGGTATAAAGCGTACGGGGAAACTTGCCAATGTAAATCAGCATGAAATACAACCCGTTGACTCCATAAATGGTAATCAACGGCCAGCTGAGCAGGTAAGCCAGCAGCGCCGTAACCAGGGTCCCCAGCAGAATGAGAAGTATCCCCCGCCCTACCCGCGCAATCCGGTTATAGCGGAGGAAAAGACTGGCCAGCAGATGAACCAGCAGGAAATAAACGAACGACACACCGATGAACACCAGCAGACACATCACCTTCAGGAAGGAAAAGTGGATGTTCAGGGTTATGTCCAGGGTAAACTGCGACTTCTCGTAAATATTATTCAGTTCGCTGTAGCAGAACGCGAAGACAACATAACTCGCTATGACGCAGCCGACAGAAACAATAGCTTTACCCCATTCCGGCAACCGAAGAAGGGCGGTGTAGGTGGCAGACCGGAAATAGTAGTTTACCCAATACAGAGCCAGAATAGCCACCACCAGCACATTTAACAGTAGATCCCCTAGGGACGGCACCAGTACCGATGATGCGTAGAACTTAGGATTGAACAGGTCGGACTCGATGAACAAGAACGGTACGCCGAAATACAACATCAGCGCCCGCAGCAGAAGCAGGTAGGCCGCCAGCCAGGCAAATCCGAGTTCATACAGCCTGCGCTGCCGAAGTCCCAGAATGACCTGTAGTATATAAAGCCCTAGAAAAATGATGCCAATCGTTGCAAGAATGATGGTATTGACCGGCGTAGAATGGTTTCGGTATACATCGACCCTGGGCGGTTCGACCGAAAACAGAAAGACCGACGCATTGTCATAAATAGCCTGGTACGGCTGTCGGCGCTCGGCACTAACCGACTTGGGATCCAGGGCAAACAGGCTGGCGCTATAACCCGATTTCAGGTAGGCGTTTGTATTGCGATAATACCGATAAACGTTTACAAGCGAAAAGACATCATTGACAACCGAGCCTGACAGAACCCGTCTGTGACTAACCAGGTAACGCCCCTGCTCAAAATCGACCAGTTTAGGATCCCTGACGTCCTGGATTCGTTTGTAATCGGGAATAAACCGGTGATCGGACCAATAGAACAATTGTCCGTTACGAAAAACATAGAAAGGGTATCGGGTAGTCAGATTGAGGGTGGCAAACGGGGCTTTGGGCTGCTGACCCAGCAGGGTAGAAATCCGGTCGAGCTCTTCCGTGCTGACGGCCATCTCTTCCTTCACCCGCTGCTGCACCGTACTCAGATACTGTTCGTCCGTAGCAGCCGGTGCGTTTCGCTCGAGCAGGAAATAGCACAGTACCGACAACCCGACGGCCAGCACCGCCAAAATAAGGAAAATATGTTGCTCGATACGCTTCACTCGATTCGGTACGTTTTTACAAGCTGACTAGACCTAAAATCATGCCAAGTTTTTATCTTCTGGGATAGTTCTGAATATCTAGTTTTCAATCCTCGAAAACAATATACTTAGTAGTTCCCTCAAACTACTTATTGCTATCGATCTTATCGACAGTAAAACCACCCATTTCGTAGCCGATTTCGACGCCTAATACGTAAAGTAAATGCTTGCGGTCAATAATGATGCGCACCCCATCAACGTTATACACTTCGTCGGCCGGCCCGGGCAGGTCGAAGCCCAGTAGCCAAGACGCTCCGCAGCCACCACCGCGCACCCCCACCCGCAGGCCATAGGTGTCCGGAATTTTATTTACCTGAAGCGTATCGATTATTTGTTGACGCGCTTCTGTTTTCACAAAAACAGGATTGTCTAGTAATGACATATGGTACTAACGAGTCACAGATTCTGATATTTTATAGGTAGATATCAACAAAAAGCATCAATTTAAAGACTTATCTATCAATGACCTGCTTGCCAAATTTACTTATTTTGACGCAAATAACCTGTACCAGTTTATGAACTTAGTGAGTGATTTTTTGAAGCTGATCATTCCGGCCGGACTTGTTTTGTACGGTATGTATCTGACGGTTAAACTGCTGCTGGAACGCGAAGCCGATCGCCATCGCTACGATACTAAAAATCGCTATACAGAAGCGGTAGTTCCCATTCGGTTGCAGGCCTACGAGCGAATGACGCTGTTCCTGGAGCGCATCAGCCCCAATAATCTGTTACTCAGACTGGGAGGCAGCTCTACCACCGTGCTCGATTTTCAGCAGCGACTCCTTCAGGAAATCCGGGATGAATACAATCATAACCTGTCGCAGCAGGTATACATGAGCCAGGCCGTGTGGGATCAGATTCAGGCTGCCATGAATGATGTGATGACCCTGATCAACCAGGCATCCGGCGACACCCGCCCCGACGCCCCAGCGCTCGAACTGTCGAAGCGAATTTTTGAACGGATCATTCAGAAAGAAAAACAGCCCACGGCCGATGCGCTCAAAAGCCTGAAAGACGAAATCCAGGGCATGTTCATGTGACGGTAACGGTCAGCAGCTCCGGCCTGCTTATTCATACCGAACTTTTAAGCGCCGAACACCTCATTGGCCAGCCGAAAGGCATCCTGCAACGCTACCTCATCGATAGCGGGTTTCAGTTCCTCGTCGTCACGCAGTACAGCCAGTATGTCTTCGGTGGGTAAGTTACCCGTAAGGCTTTCTGCCGCCATTGGGCACCCACCGTAACCGCGAAGCGCTCCATCAATCCGGCGCACGCCCGCCCGCAGAGCTGCCTGCACTTTAGCGGGTGCCTGACCCGGCAGCGCATGAAGGTGTGCTCCAAACTCCAGCTGTGGAAACGTGTTGATCAGATGGGTAAACAGCTGCTCAATGGCTTCGGGAGTCGACGTACCTACCGTATCCGACGGAGCCACGATACGAATGCCCAGTTCGGCCAGCTGCCCGGTAAATGAGCCTACCCGCTCCGGGCTGTAGGGGTCGCCGTACGGATTACCAAACCCCATGGACAGGTAAACAACAAGCTGTTTGTCGGTAGCGGTACAGAGCGTCTGTATCTGAGCCACTTCGGCAAAAGCCTGCTCAATGGATTTGTTGGTGTTGCGCTGCTGAAACGTTTCCGATACTGACAACGGAAACCCGATATAACGGATCGATGAAAAGCCAGCCGCCTGCTCAGCACCGCGCAGGTTAGCGACAATAGCCAGCAGCTGGGTGCGGCTTTGGGTCAGATCCAGCCCCGCCAATACCTCGGCCGTATCCCGCATCTGCGGAATGGCTTTAGGCGAAACAAAACTGCCAAAATCGAGGGTGTCGAAACCTACCCGCAGCAGGGTATTCAGGTAGCGGATTTTCAGCTCGGTCGGCACGAAATGGGCCAGCCCCTGCATGGCATCGCGAGGACATTCGATCAGCTTCATCGTCGGAGGGGTTGGCGGGTTAGCCAGGCCAGACTACCCATGGCCAGCGCACAGATTAATAACCCACCGGCCTCGCGGGCCAGTTCCACATTCAGGCTTCGCATACCCACCTCGCTGAACATAAATCCTTCAAAAACGGGGGGGCGCTGATACCAGGCCGCTACGAGATACAATAAGGCCATTCCGACAAAAAACCACCACCGCGCCACACCCGCATACGCCATAAAGCAGGCTACCGCAGCGGCTCCGTAAATAGGCACCCACACTTCCGGGTCGGGGTCGTTATACTGAAAGGCAGCAAACAGCAGAAAAAGCAGACCAAAAGTAACCGCAAGTATTTTTCGCATACGTTTATAAACTACATTCCGGAGAACAGAAACGGTTCAGCCTCGTGGTTTCTACTCGATTTTACTGGCAATACTGCGCCAGCGCATTGGCAGCATCGGCATAGCCAAGCGTCTGGGCCTGTTTCAGGCTCAGGCAGGCCGCGTCGCGCTGATTTTGTAGAAGCTGGGCAATGCCTAGTCCGTAAAACGCTTTCCCAAACCGCGGATCAGCCTGAACCGCCTGTTTGAAGTCGGCCACCGCCCCGTCCAGATCCTTCTGCTGATACCGTAAGTTACCCCGGTTATAGAGCGCCAGTGAGTTCCGGTTATCCAGCGTGATTGCCTGCGAGAAATCATTCATGGCTGGTTGCAGCTGGCCCTGCTGGGCAAATAACTGACCCCGGTTCAGAAAGATTTCGGAGCGGGTCCGCTGGCTGGTATCGGGCGCCAGGCGGATGGCATCCGAATAGTCTTTCAGCGCACCACCCAAATCATTCTGGGCTACTTTCAGCAAAGCCCGGTTGTAATAAGGCCGGTAATAGTCGGGCTTGAGCCGGATCGCCTGATCATAATCGAGGGTCGCATTGGCGTATTCCTTCAGTTCAAAGTAAGCCACACCCCGCGAATTGAAGGCTTCTACATTATCATTGTCGGCTTCGACGGCCTGATTCAGCGATTGAACGGCTTCCCGAAACTTGCCGTCGCGCAGGTAGGCCCGCCCCTGTTCTACGTACTGGTCGCCCGAGTTGCAGGCACTCATTATCAGCAGTAGACAAGACGAAACAAGGGCCAGCCGGTAGGTCTGTGATCTCATAATATATAGGTTGTCGTGTAGCCCGGTGACGGGTTTTTCAGGCGATTGATAAACCGTCTGTAGAGTTAGTATGAAATTTAGGACAACAAAGGTACGGGCGAAATTTGGTCGTTTGCCTAACAAATGCTTAACTTTGCATCGGCAAATCGGTGCTACCAGCTCCTGCTGAATCCCCCAGGTCTTGACCGAAGCAAGGGTAGGTGGTCGTAGCGGTGAGACATTGGTTTGCCATTTTTTGTTTCCGGCCAGCATGGACCTGATCTCTTCCCTTACTGACTCTTTTCGTAGCCTTTTCCACGACGAACCTCGGTTGTTTTGTTCCCCCGGTCGCGTCAACCTCATTGGTGAACATACCGATTACAACGAAGGATTTGTTCTTCCGGCGGCTATCGATAAAGCCATTTACCTGGCTATTGGCCCACGCTCCGACAATAAACTGCATATCGTTGCCCATGATCTGGGCAAAACCTACCAGGGCTCTCTCGATCAACTCGAAAAGACCAACACCTGGGCCGATTACCTGCTCGGGGTTCTGGCTCAGCTCAAACAGGCAGGACACTCGTTTGGCGGTCTTAACTGCCTGTTTGGCGGCACCATACCGATGGGCTCCGGTCTTTCGTCGTCGGCTGCGCTGGAGAACGCCGTGGGCTTCGCCGTCAATGAACTGTATGGACTGGGCCTTTCCCGAATCGATCTGGTCAAACTCTCACAACGTGCCGAAAACGAGTTCGTAGGCGCCAAAGTGGGCGTAATGGATATGTTTGCCAGTATGATGAGCAAAGCCGGACACGTTATCAAGCTGGACTGCCGATCGCTTGGTTATACGTATGCCCCCATTCAGATGGAAGGCATCCGGATTGTGCTTTGCGACTCCCGGGTCAAACACTCGCTGGTGAGTTCAGAGTACAACACCCGCCGGGCCGAGTGCGAAGCGGGTGTTCGTTTGTTACAGGCCTTTTACCCATCGATCGGTAGTCTGCGCGACGTAACCATGGCTATGCTGGATGAGCATGTGAAAACCGCGAATCCCCACCTGTATCGCCGATGCGCCTATGTGGTGCAGGAAAACCAGCGACTCCTCGACGGGGTGGCGGCACTGGAATCGGGCGATGTAGCGGCTTTTGGGCAGTACATGTACGGTTCACATGAAGGGTTGAGCCGCTGGTATGAAGTAAGCTGCCCCGAACTCGATATCCTGGTCGACATTGCCCGTCAACAGCCCGGTGTGCTGGGTGCGCGTATGATGGGGGGCGGCTTCGGAGGCTGTACGATCAATCTGGTGCAGGAAGACGCACTAAGCGCTTTTTCGGAGCACATAACAAAAGAATATTTCGCCCGAACGGGTAAAGATACTTACCTTCACACCTGCAAAATACAGGACGGAACGAAGGAGTTGAACTAGTATTCCCTCAAAAAACGATTGCAAAAACATGAAATTCTTCATTGATACGGCAAACCTCGCCGACATTCGCGAAGCTCAGGAAATGGGCGTTCTTGATGGTGTAACCACCAACCCATCCCTGATGGCCAAAGAAGGCATCACCGGTAAAGACAATGTAATGCGTCACTACAAGCAAATCTGCGATATCGTAGAAGGCGATGTTAGCGCAGAGGTGATCTCGGTGAAATACGAAGAAATGATTAAAGAAGGCGACGAACTGGCCGAACTCGATGAGAACATCGTTGTCAAAATTCCTATGACAGCCGATGGTGTTAAAGCCATCAAATACTTCTCCGAAAAAGGGATTCGCACCAACTGTACGCTGATTTTCTCGGCTGGTCAGGCACTGGTAGCTGCCAAAGCCGGTGCTTCGTTCGTATCGCCTTTCGTTGGCCGTCTGGACGATATCTCAACCGACGGTATGGCGCTGATCGAGCAGATCGTTACGATCTTCACCAACTACGGCATTACCACCGAAGTACTGGCCGCTTCAGTACGCCACCCGATGCACATCATCCAGTGTGCCGAAATTGGTGCTGACGTAATGACGGCTCCGCTTAACGTCATCAAAGCGCTGCTGAACCACCCCCTCACCGACAGCGGCCTGGCTAAATTCCTGGCTGACCACGAAAAAGCAAATCTGCCGGTTAAACAATAAGAACAGACGCCAGCAGTTAGCAGTAGACGGGCCCGTTTATCGCTAGCTGCTGGCGGTCTATTGTCCCTGCTACATATTATGTTTTCCTCCGAGCCTGTGCTGACACTCGACAATGCTGATATTTTTCAGGGCCAGAAATTAGTACTGGGTGACGTTTCTTTTCAGGTTCATAAGGGAGAATTCGTTTACCTCATCGGCCGCACCGGTAGCGGTAAGTCGTCCTTGCTGAAAACGCTCTATGCCGACCTCTGGCTCCAGCATGGCAAAGGGCAGGTAGCTGGCTTCACCCTGAACGCCCTCAAACCCCGCGACGTACCGCAACTGCGTCGGAAGATCGGGATTGTTTTTCAGGATTTCCAGCTGTTTTTCGATCGCTCGGTAGAAGATAATCTGAAGTTTGTGCTGAAAGCCACCGGCTGGAAAGACAAAACCAGCATGAACAACCGCATTGCGGACGTGCTGATGCAGGTTGGGCTGGGAACGGCTCAGAAAAAAATGCCGCACCAGTTATCGGGGGGCGAACAGCAGCGGGTTGTGATCGCCCGAGCCATGCTGAACGAACCACAGATCCTGATTGCCGACGAACCAACCGGGAACCTCGACCCGGCAGTCTCCGACCAGATTATGAAGGTTTTCCAGGCGATCAACAATGCCGGAACCGCCATACTCATGGCCACTCACAACTACGACCTGCTCCACAAATACCCGGCCCGCGTGCTGCGCTGCCAGGATGGCCAGGTCATTGAGCTAAAAGGCTAGTTCAATTCCATTTTCGGAAACATCCGTTCATCATTATCCACAGCGGCTGCGCGGCCAGGCTAGGTTGACGTCATCTGGCGTCGATAGGGCTGTCAGGCATCCGTATGCGCACGCTACCCGTTATTGCCGAGTCGGACAGGCGGGCCGCTCTGGTGTTCAACGAAAGAGGTGTAGCCGGTAAAAGCCGCCAGCGACCTTCACGAACTACACCTCTCCTACCAATCGATGATCTGCTTATTTCGCCTTCATATAGGCAAACGGAATAATCATTTCCTCGAGCGAAACCCCGCCATGCTGGAAAGTATTCCGGTAGTGGTTCACGTAGTAGTTGTAATTATTCGGGTAAGCGAAGAAGTAATCCTCGAGCGTGAACACATAGGCTGTAGAGACGTGCGGCTTGGGCAGGAAGAGCCGCTCTGGCTTACGTCCTACAAACAAGTGATTTTCTTCGAAACCGAGGTTCTTACCCTGTTTGTAGCGCAGGTTGGTGTTGGTTTCGCGATACCCCACAATCTTGGCGGGCTTCTGCACGCGAATCATGCCGTGGTCAGTCGTCACGATAAGGCGACCACCCTTGGCCGCAATCTTCTGCACAAACTCAAGCAGGGGCGAATGCAGGAACCAGGACCGGGTAATGCTCCGGTAGGCCGACTCGTCAGGCGCCAGCTCCTTGATCATAGCCATATCTGTACGGGCGTGACTAAGCATATCGACGAAGTTGTAAACAACCACGTTCAGCTGGTTCTGGAGTAAATTGTTGAAGTTGTCGACCAGCGATTTACCCTGGTTTACGTTCAGGATTTTATGGTAAGACATCTTCACATCCAGCCGGCTCTGGGTCAGCTGCCGACGCAGAAACTCGTCTTCGTGGTTATTAAGCCCCTCGTCTTCGTTATCATCGTTGACCCACAGGTCCGGGTGCTTGCGTTCCATCTCGCTCGGCATCATGCCGGAGAAAATAGCGTTCCGGGCAAATCCAGTTGTTGTGGGCAGAATGGAATAATACGATGATTCCTCTTCTACCGAGAAGTAATCAGCCAGAAGCGGCTCAATGGCCTTCCATTGGTCGTACCGCAGGTTATCGATCAGAATAAAGAAAAGCGGAGGCTGGTTGCCACTCTGATCGACCAGCGGGAACACTTTCTTGCGCATCAGCTGATGCGACATGACAGGGCTATCGGCTTTCGGATCGTTCAGCCAGTCTTCGTAGTTGTCCATGACGAACTTACAGAACGTAGCATTGGCTTCGCTCTTCTGCATGTTCATTACCTCCGACATACTTTTGTCCTGTGAGCTATCCAGCTCCAATTCCCAGTATATCAGCTTTTTATATACATCAGACCACTCGCTATGATCCATGCGGTCATTATACTGCATGGAAATATTCCGAAAGTCCTGCTGGTAGCCGATGTTGGTCCGCTCGGTAACGAGCCGTTTGTTGTCCAGTATTTTCTTGACCGATAGCAGAATCTGGTTCGGGTTGAGAGGCTTGATGAGATAATCGGCAATTTTAGAGCCGATGGCCTCTTCCATGATGTGCTCTTCCTCGCTTTTAGTGATCATCACAACCGGCAGGTTAGGCCGCATCTGTTTGATCTGCGATAACGTCTCGAGCCCCGTCATACCGGGCATCATTTCGTCGAGGAATACAACATCGTAATTACTCTGTTCAACCTGATCGAGCGCGTCGGCTCCGCTATTGACCGATGTAACGTCATAGCCTTTGTTTTTCAGGAAAAGGATGTGGGGTTTGAGAAGATCAATCTCATCGTCGGCCCAGAGTATCGAATAGTTTTGCATAGGCATTAGTTGAATGAAAAACACGGACCAGCCGCTTGGCTTTCGGCTGGTTCTGTCAGAAAATCGGCGTACCGATTGGTACAATTCTAAACGTCAAACGTCCAGTTCTGTTTGGGTGGTTCGTTATTTAAAGCCGGATTCCGGTATTTAACAAGAATTAACACCCCCCGCCACCACCGGTTGATAAACGGAAACAGCCTTAAAATCCGTTTGTCGGTAAACACCGCCGTATTTTTACATTAATTTTACCAACGTTACCGTCTTGTCTTACAGCCAGGCAGCGGGCACAGCCCAACCCATGAAGAAACGTATTGTAGTAACCGCTTCCGCTTTGTTGCTTGGCGGGGTTTTGTTTAGTTCAGCAGCGCTTGCCAGCTCTTCGGAGCCAATGCTGACCGACTCGGTCGGCGTCGAAAAAAAGGATGGTAAGCGCTTTATTCTCCACCGTGTTGACGAAGGCCAGACTCTGTTTGCGATCGCCCGTCGGTACGGGCGATCAGTAGCTGAAATCAAGGCCGCTAACCCGGATATGACCGATGCCGTCCGCTACGACCAGCTCGTTCGGATTCCGCTCCCCGACGGCGCCCTCAGCCGAAAGCAGGAAAAAGCGATCGACAAGGCCATCAAAAAAGAAGAGAAAGAACAAAAACGGGTAGCAAAAGCCGAGCCAGACGTCAATAAAGACGCTAAGCGCACCGACGACCCGGCCCGCTCGGGAATTCACGTGGTAGAGCCCGGTCAAACCCTCTACAGCCTGGCCGTTCGCTATGGCGTGTCGCAGGACGATCTGCGCCGTTGGAACAGCCTCAGCGCCAATAACGTACTGATCGGGCAGGCCCTGATCGTATCGGAAAAGGCCTATCAGGCTCGTATTCCAGCCGGTCCTGTTCCAACCGTAGCCGTAAAAACGCCCGACACGCCGGCCCGGACGCCCGCGCGTACCGCCGATACCCGCAAACCTGAACCCGCCCGTACCGATCCGCCCAGAAATGACCCGCCCAAAGAGGATAAACAGCGGCCCGAACCTGCTCCCCCGATAGCCCGAACCGAGCGTCCTACCCCGCCCCCCGCAACCGAACCACGCCGGACAGACACCCCACCCACGCCGGCTGCCAAACCTGCCGAGGCCGAGGTTGAACTGCCCCGCCCGGGCAACGACGCGCCCATGCCTACCCGGGGCCGCCGTCTGTCAGACAGTGGCGTTGCCGAAATTATCGAAGGCGACGGATCGGGTAAGTACCTGGCTCTTCACCGCACCGCCCCCATCGGCACACTGGTACAGGTACGCAACCTGTTCAACAACCAGAGTTTGTGGGTCAAAGTGATTGGGCGGCTGCCCGACACCGGCGTCAACGACAAAATCCTGATAAAACTCTCGGCGCAGGCCTTCGCGAAACTTTCGCCGGAGGACCGACGTTTTCGGGCTGAGGTGAGTTATATTGTTCGGTAGATACCGAGTTATGAAAAAAGAAACCAAAGAGGAACGAATTGCCCGGCGCCATCGGGAACGCGATGAGCAGATGAAGGGAACGGTAGGCTATCAGACCTTCAACGTGATGTTCGTCATGGCTTATCCGTTCATTGCCGTGTTTACGTTTGTGATGTCTACGCTGCTGGCGTTGTTTTCGGGGGTTTCCCGGGCTATGGCGTGGGTGGTGAGCGGAGGAAAAAGCCGATGACCCCAATAACGCAGGCCGCGACACCCGCTGATCCAGCTTTGTTGAAAGATTTTTTAGATGCGAAGGCCGATCATTACAATCGGCCTTCGTTCATTGAACGCGACCCGATCAGCATTCCACACCGGTTTTCGCGCCGGCAGGATATTGAAATCATGGGGTTCTGGGCGGCCGTTCTGGCCTGGGGGCAGCGGCCTGTCATCCTGAAAAAAGCCAATGAGCTGATTGACCTCATGGACGGCGCGCCCTATGACTTTGTCCGTTCCCATCAGGAGAGTGACCTTACCCGGTTCCTGGCGTTTAAACACCGCACCTTCAACGCAACCGACGCGCTTTACTTCCTGCACTTTTTCCGGACCTATTACCAGGCAAACGACTCGCTGGAAGATGCCTTTCTGACCGATTCTACCTCAACGACTGGCACCACGGTTGAGCCGGCGCTGGTTACCTTTCACGACCGGTTCTGCTGCGACCCGTTCTTTCCGGACCGGACCCGTAAACACATTGCCACGCCCGCCCGCAACTCGTCCTGCAAACGGCTGCTGATGTTTCTGCGCTGGATGGTCAGACGAGATGACCGGGGTGTAGATTTTGGCCTCTGGACGCGGTTGAGGCCGGAGCAGCTGGTGATGCCGATCGATGTACACGTCAACCGCGTAGCCCGGTCGCTAGGTCTGCTCAGCCGGCCTCAGACCGACTGGAAAGCAGCCATCGAATTAACCGACGCGCTTCGCCAGTTCGACCCAGCCGATCCTGTCCGTTACGATTTCGCGTTGTTCGGCCTGGGCGTCGAAGGCGAAATGTAATTCATCTTTTCTGAGCGACGTACGGCCTTCGGTACTGCCCGGCACGTAATCCCGGTTCGGCTGAATTATTCAGACAGCTTAGCGACTCAGAGCTTCACTGACCGGAGCCGCAGGCTGTTTGTCACGACCGACACCGAGCTGAGGGCCATGGCTCCTCCCGCAATCATCGGACTCAGCAGGAAGCCGAACGACGGATAAAGTACCCCGGCTGCAATCGGAATGCCAATCAGGTTATAGATAAAGGCCCAAAACAGGTTCTGCCGAATGGTCTGTACCGTTTTCTTCGACAACTGAAGCGCCTTCGGAACGCTGTTCAGATCGGAGGTGATGAGCGTCATTCGGGCTACGTCCATAGCAATATCCGACCCTTTACCCATAGCAATACTCACATCGGCCCGGGCCAGGGCTTCGGAGTCGTTGATCCCATCGCCAACCATCGCCACAACATGGCCCTGCTTCTGTAACTCCGTGATAAATTCGGCTTTTTCTGCGGGCAGAACCCCGGCCTTGTAGCTACGTAGACCTATCTGACGGGCAACAGCCTCGGCCGTATGGATGGTATCGCCCGTGAGCATATACACGGCTATGCCCCGTTGCTGAAGCGTTTCGATAGCCTGCTTCGACGTCGCCTTGATGGGATCGGCAATGGCAATGATGGCCAGGAGCTGGCGGCTGGCGGCACTTGTCCGGCCGAAGAAAACGACCGTTTTGGCCTGCGCCTGTAACTGTTCAGCCTGCTGTTGCTGATCGTCATGAAGATCAATACCGTACTCAGCCAGCAGGTTCTGGTTGCCAATCAGGTAGGTGGTATCGTCATACTGACTGATCACGCCTTTGCCGGTTATGCTGTTGAACGTACCCGCGTGAGCGGGCACCAGGGCCTGGGTTTTCAGGTAGTCGGTAACGGCCGTTGCCAGCGGATGTTCTGACTGCGACTCCAGCTGATACAAAACTCCTCCTTCTCGCTGCTGATCCGCATCGGGTACCAGCCAGATCAGGTCAGTTACCAGCGGTTTTCCTTCCGTAATCGTACCCGTCTTGTCGAGCACGACCGCGTTGACCCGACGGCCCATTTCGAGGCTGCCGGCATCTTTGATGAGAATATTGTTCTCGGCTCCCTTCCCAACCCCAACCATGATAGCCGTAGGAGTGGCCAGCCCCAGTGCGCATGGACAGGCAATGACCAGCACCGTTACGGCGGTCAGCAGTGCCGTTGTGAACGAATCGCCGGTGGGGGCTACCGTATCGCCCAGGGTCAGCCAGAACACAAAGGTCAGCACCGAAATGGCGATGACAATCGGCACAAAAATACCCGCAATTCGGTCGACCAGCTGCTGAACGGGCGCTTTACTACCCTGCGCATCCTGCACCGCCCGGATAATCTGGGCCAGCACCGTATCAGCCCCTACTTTTTCGGCGCTGAACCGAAAACTGCCTTTCTGATTGATGGTTCCGGCGAAGACCCTGGCCCCTGCCTGTTTTTCAACCGGCACCGGCTCTCCCGAAATCATACTCTCGTCGACGAATGACCCGCCCGACTTAACCTGTCCATCGACCGGAATCCGCTCCCCCGGCCGCACAATGAGTACCTGCCCGACGCGCACCTGCGCAATCGGCACGTCATGCTCACCGGTTTCGTCGGCCACCAGAACGGTTTTAGGTTGCAGTCCCATCAGTTTTCGGATGGCCGACGAGGTACTCGATTTAGCCCGCTCTTCGAGTAACTTACCCAGTAGAATAAAGACGATCACCACGGCAGCGGCTTCAAAGTATACGTGCGGATGCAAACCGCGCCGGTGCCAGAAATCGGGGTAGAGTGTATTGAAAGCGCTGAACACAAACGCAATACCGGTGCTCAGCGCTACCAGTGTATCCATATTGGCTTTGCCATGGCGGGCCTGGCGCCAGGCGTTGACGAAGAACGACCGGCCAAAGCCAAAGACGACCGGCGCCGACAAGGCCATCATAATATAGTTACCCCAGACCCAATCCATGAAGAGCATACCGATGATCACGACGGGAGCCGCCAGCGCTGAAGCCCAGATCGTGCGCTCTTTGAGTGCCTGATAGTGCTTCTGCTGCGCTTCATCCTGAACCTGCTGGGCGCTTTCGGGGTCTTCGGCGTCGATAACGATATCGTAGCCCACAGCTCGGACGGCCGTTTGCAGGGCGTCGGGGGTAACGACCTGCGGGTCGAACTCTACCCAGGCATTCTGGTTGGCATAGTTCACCCCGGCATCCCGTACGCCCGCCGTATGTTTCAGCGTCGACTCGACGCTAACCGCGCAGGCTGCGCAGCTCATCTCCAGCACCGGAAACGTTTTCCGAACTGAGGATGCTGACCGGGCCGACGGAACTGGACTTGCATTCATAACTAAGTTGTTGAGGGTACCACGACAGCGGTCGGGGGTGATCAGGACAGCGGCTCCGCTTTGTAGCCAGCCTTCTCGATGGCCTGTGTAACGGCTGCATCACTGGTAGCTGTGTCAACGGTAAGCACCCGGTTTGGGCTTTGCAGATCGACCTGCCAGGCGTTTTCACCAACGGCCTCGTTGAGGAAAGGCGTGACCGCGGCCACGCAGTTTGCGCACTTTATGTTGGTTTTGAATTGCTTCGCGTCCATGATGTTGTGGTTTGTTTGAGATGTATGTATCAAACAAAGGTCTGCACACGGGGGCAGTTTTTCTGTACAGAATTACTACCCTCGTGTGCAGATTCTTTCGATCTCTTTGTAACAAACCTCTGTAGATTAACGCTTAGTTCACGACTCGAATTTCATTTGAATTATTATCCTCATTCGCTCCGCAGACTTTTGACCGGGTTCAGCAGGGCCGCTTTGACGCTCTGGAAACTAACCGTCAGCAAGGCGATACCAACCGACAAAACGGCCGCCAGCGCAAACACCCACCAATGAAGAACGGTGTGGTAGGCAAACCCGCTCAGCCATTGACTCATTGCCCAGCCCGCTACGGGCGACGCAATCAGGATGGCAATCCCAACCAGCTTCAGAAAATCCTGCGACAGCAACGCCACCAGACTGGAGACCGAAGCCCCCAGCACTTTCCGGATGCCAATCTCTTTGGTCCGCTGCTCAGCCATGAACATCGACAGGCCAAACAGCCCCATACACGAAATCAGGATAGCCACCCCGGCAAACACGCTGAACAGCAGTTGCTGGGTTTGCTCGCGGGCGTACAGACGGTCAAAACGCTCGTCGAGAAACTGGTAATCGAAAGGGCGCTCGGGGAAGAACTGTTTCCAGACCGCTTCGACCCGGGCTACGGCCGTTGGCATATGCCCGGCAAGGGGCACCGATATCCAGTTCAGATTGCTGCGGGTCATTGTCAGGGCAATGGCCGATACGTTCTGGTGAAGTGATTCGAAATGGTAATCCTTCGTCACCCCGATGATCTGCCCCTGGCTGGGGCCGTACCGGAACGATTTGCCGATAGCCTGCTCGGGTGTCCAGCCCATCAGCCGAACGGCCGTTTCGTTCAGGATCACCATAGCCGTATCGGTTGGGAACGAGCGGGAGAAATTACGCCCGGCGGCCATACCGATCCGATACGCCGGAATGAAGTCGTAATCGACCCGCAACGAACGCAGGTTGATCGTCACCGGAGCCATGGTATCCCCTTTTTCGTACGAGGCATCGTAGGAGTCGAGCAGGCGCCCCGACGGAATCCGCGACGACCGCCCAATGTCTCCCGCTACACCGGCCCGCTTCAGCTCCTGTTTCAAGGTCTCATAACCCGTCGTTGAATCGCCGATATCGGGCAGGAGCAGCATCTGGTCTTTCTGATAACCCAGCCGGTAGGTCTGTATGTAGTTCATCTGGTTGTAAACCACGGCCGTGCAGATGATGAGCGCCACCGCAATAGCAAACTGCGTCACCACCAGCGTTTGCCGCAACCGGCCCGTCCGAATGGCTGACGTGACCTGCCCTTTCAGCACCCCCAGCGGCCGGAACGAAGTCAGAAAAAAGGCCGGATAGCTACCGGCTACCAGGCCCGTCAGTATCGTGATACCAAGTAGTACACTCAAAAACACCGGATCGACAAGCTGCCTGACCGACAGTTGCTTATGGGTAAAATCGTTCAGCACGGGCAGGCCGATCAGCACCAGAACCAGCGCTATACCCAGCGCAAACACAACGACCAGTATCGATTCACTCAGAAACTGGGCAATAAGCTGGGTACGCAACGCCCCTACCACCTTGCGCATGCCCACTTCACGAGCCCGACTGGCTGAACGAGCCGTTGCCAGGTTCATGTAGTTGATGCAGGCGATGAGCAGAATGAACAACCCGATGGCCGAAAACAGGTAGATATACCGAATATCGCCGGTGGGTTCAACTTCAGAATCGGTATGTGAATACAGGTGAATATCGGTAATCGGCTGTAGCGTCAGCACCGACCATTTTGAGGGCCTGATGCCCCCCTCCTGCGGCACGTGTTTGTCCTGAAAAGCGCCCATGGCCGCCTGCATCCGCTGAGGGTCAGCCCCCTCCCGAACCAGCACGTAGGTGTTGAACGCATTGTTACTCCAGTTGGTCCGCAGCCCGTCGGCCCCATACACCCGCGGGTCGTTCAGCGTAGAGAAGGAAATCAGAAAGCTCGGATGGAAATGGGCCTGGTCGGGCAGGGGTTCAAACACACCCGTCACGGTCAGATCGTACTGGTTGTCGAGCCGCACCGTTTTGCCAATGGGGTTTTCCGTACCAAAGTACTTCTCTGCCATAGGCCGGGAAAACATAATCGAAAACGGGTTCGCCAGCGCCTGATCCGGATTACCGCTCAGCAGCTGAAAACTCAGCACCCTGAACAGGTTACCCTCGGCAAAAAACAGGTCCTGCTCGTTGAACGAATGCTCACCGTATCGGACAAGGCCGTTGTTTTCGAGTGTCCGCACCGCCTGCTCGACCTCCGGAAAATCCTGCTTCAGCAACGGCCCAAAGGGCGGGGCCAGCTGAGCCAGCTTCAGCGTGGGTATTCCTTCCGAAGACAGAAACGTACGCGAGATCCGATACACCCGGTCGGCCTGGGCGTTGTAGCGATCATAGCTCAGCTCATCGCGAACGTAGAGGGCGATCAGCAGAAAGCAGGCCAGCCCAATAGCCACCCCGGCAATGTTGATGAAACTGAACCCCTTATGCTTCGACAGGTTGCGAAAGGCAATCTTGATGTAGTTGCGTATCATAGGTTAATGACGGCTAAACGGTTTATCTCATTACGATCCAATCAGCAGCTGACGCTGAATAGCCATATCTCCCTTTCGCATGAAGGCAATCGGCACAAACGTATCCGTAGGAGCGCCGATGTAGTAGAGCGACCAGTCCTGATCATACTGCGAAATCATCTGGCGCAGACACTCAACCCGATCAAAGGTGGGAACGGTACAGTCGCCCCAGTAAAAAAGCTCGACGCGGTAGTGCAGTTCGTGCTTCTTGCCGTTGATCGTTACGTCGATCTCGATGTCTTGTTTGCCGGGGGTTGAGGGAATAGGAATAGCGATATGTGCCATAGAAACAGAGGAGTTGGCAACAGAATATGTCTATCAGTACAAGCTACTCGTCAGCCACGGGGCCAACAGACCTATAATCCCCAAACGGCGTACCATTTTTACAACCTTCTGACCATCAGATATATATAACGAACCATCAACCAATAGTGTCCGTTAACGGACGCGGGCCGTTCAGTTACGGACATGGTTGGCCGGCCATCCGTAAAGTTGTGACAGTCAGTTGGCGATGTGTTGCGTTAGCATACGTTTTTACTAAAATGTCGAACAATCTAGGTACGTTCAGATTTATTAATCTGTACAGACTGTCCCTCATTCTATGCCGTTCCTGATTACGCAAGAACCATTTGGTCCACTGGCGACCGACTCCCAGCCACTCACTGAATATCTGCTGGAACATACCGAAACCGGTGAATTTATTTCAATCATCCCGGCCTATGGAGGCATTCTTCGGCGTCTTGTGCTCCGGAAGGGAAACGATTTGTATGCCCTGCTGAAAAGTCCAGAATCACCACAGGCACTGCTGGCCGATGAGACCTACGCCAGTGCGTTCCTGTTTCCGTTTGCCAGCCGCATCCGACACGGCATCTACTCGTTTGAGGGGCAGGACTACGCCCTGAAAATGAACGAGGGTAGCCGCGACAACGCGCTGCACGGCTTTGTACACGGCCGCGAGTTCACGGTTATCGACCAGGATACCAGCCCGACCCATGCCCAGCTGACCATCCGTTATACCTACGAAGGCGACACGGTTGGCTACCCGTTTCCGTTTACCATGACGATCACGTACGAGCTGGTTCAGGGCGACCAGCTCCGGCTTGGCAGTAACTACACCCAGGACCGGATGTGTGCGCTGCGGGTCAGCTACGAGATTATCAACACGGGCACTACGGCCTGTCCGGCTGCCTTTGGCTGGCACCCTTACTTCATGTTCACCGAAGAATCGGTCGATAACATGACCCTGTCACTGCCGGCCCGCATGCCGATCGTACTCGATGGCAACATGATCCCCAACGGGCGGCTCGGCCTGCTGAATGCGGAGACCATACCCCTGAAAGATGTTCAGCTCGATAGCCCGTTTGCTATCGAGCCAACCGGCATACCTGCCGAAGGGGACCCTTTCGCCGAAACCATGCTTACCTCCCTCCGCACGGGCGTTCGGCTGATTATAGGTCAGCAAACCGGCCCCGGAAAACTTAACTACCTGGTCTGCTACACCCCCGGCCGGCGCGACAGCGTGGCGATCGAACCCCAGACCAGCAACGTAAACGCGTTCAACAACGGCGAAGGACTTGCCGTGCTGGACCCCGGCGATGCGCTGTCAGGCTCCATGTGGGTGCGACTCGATTAACCAGCTTGGCGGCCAGCTTCCTGCGCGAAACCCACCCCGGTGAGTCAGTCTACTTCTCACCCGGGTGGTACGTCTTTTCGACGTGTTGCTGCACCTCTTCCGGGTAGAACCATACATCTTTGAACTGACCTTCGCAGTAAAGCGGGGCCTGGTCGGTGAAGTGGGTTTCGCCGGGGCGGCTGCTCTGGCCACCCGTAACTACGGAACGGGCTTTCACCCGCTTACCAAACTCGACTACGGCCACAAAGCTGTTCCCTACGCTGCCGTACCGCTTTTTGGTACCGGGATAGGTACGGGCCGCGAAAGCCGCCAGCGACCCCCAGGCCGATGAAGTAAAGCCAACCGGAATGCTGGGCTTCAGATCGTCATACGATTCCTGGGTTTTACCCGTCAGGCGCTGGTAGCGGTTGATGTCGCCCCAGGGCGTTTTCCAGCTGCCGAAGTCGCGCGTGAGGTCTTTGAGTACGTCGGCCAGGGCCGTTACCTTTTCCTGGGGCGTAGTGGCTTTGATGGTGAAAGCACTCAGGCTCAGGTTGTCGAACCGCTGGTCGCCAGCCGCCCGGCTCCGGGCCAGCCGCTGAATCTTCTCGCCCCATAGTATAGCCAGGGTCTGACCAACCGAAGCCGTTCCGTACGATCGGTTCCAGTCTTTGAGTACCTGAACGGCATCGGCCAGGTCTTTCGACTGGTTTACGGCATCGCCCGAAACGCTCTGATAAGCCGTAAACAGAGGGGGCAGGAGATCATCGAAAGCCACCAGGTGCGGATCGTTGGCGGCTGCGATCAGTGTGTCGAGCGTATAAAGCGATTTACGGCTCAGCACCCGGACGGCATTAATACCCCGGTAGTTCTCGGCATCGGGGGCCATATAAGCCGGAAATTTGGTTTTGTCGGGGCTGCTGTTACCCGATACCGTAAAGGGCGTAGCGTTGCAGTTCTGGATCCAGCCGCTGGCCGGGTTACGGACCTGCACAATCTCATCGACCGAGTGCAGCCCTTTCCAGTCGGTGGCGGGATTACTCCCGTCAACGGGCTGTTCCCAGTCGAACCGGGTATCCCGGCGGGGCATGAAATTACCGTGCCAGTACGCAATGGTGCCGTCGCGATCGGCGAATATGGTGTTGTTCGACGCGTTTCCGTTCAGCTTCATCACCTCTTTGTAGCTGGCATAGCCCGTTGCTTTCGTGCGCAGATACGACTGCGACAGTGCATTCAGGGGCGTATTCATCATGTTGATGGCAATCCATTTTCCATCCTTTTCCCCGGCAATGGGGCCGTGCTGGGTGAAATACATGGTGAAGTCTTTATACTGCATTCCCGTACCCGACTTGTAGGGCAGCCGCACTTGCTGCGTCCGTACCCGCTTCAGAGCATCCCCGTATTTGTAGTATAAAGTATTCCCTTTTTTCTCGATCGTTTCCAGGTATTCGTCCATCGAGTCGGCGTAGCTGGTCGTGTGCATCCAGCCGCAGTTTTCGTTGAAGCCCTGATAAATAAAGAACTGGCCCCAGGTTACGGCTCCGTACGCGTTCAGCCCGGCCTGGCTGATCATGTGTACCTCCGACCGGAAGTAGAACGAAGTATGGGGATTTATCAGCAGCAGCGCATTTCCGGTGGCGCTCCGGGCGGGGGCAATGGCGAAGCCGTTCGAGCCGACGGATTCGCGTTCGTAGTGATCGAAGCGGGGGTTCCAGGATGTCGACTTCCGCTGTTCGTAGAATGCTTTCAGTCGTTCGGTCGATACCACGCTGATATTGCCGCCAATACTGCCTTCGCTGAACATGAGTGGCATCCAGGGCTGAAAACGGGTCAGCAGACGGGGCTTAACGTCGGGGTGGGTATAGAGGTAATAGTTGGCCCCATCGGCAAACGCATCGAGCAGCTGCTTCATCCAGACCGGGCTTTTTTTGTAAATAGCGATGGCCTGGGTAGTGTCCATGAACAGCCGCGCCCGCAGATCGTGGTACAGCGCCGACTCCCCTTCTACTTCGGCCAGCCGACCTATTGAGGTAATGTAATTTTCCTCGACCCGGCCAAAATCATCTTCGCACTGGGTAAACAGCAGCCCGAACACGACATCGGCATCCGTTTTACCGTAAATATGCGGAACGCCCCAGGTGTCGCGGGTAATGGTAACCTGTTTCGCTCGTTGCTGCCAGCGCGCCAGCTCGGCTTTGGTAAACGACTGGGCGTGAAGTACGGTAGAACTCAGAACGATGATCAGGCTTCCGGCGAAGCTGATCCAGGTTGATCGAAAGTAACGCATCAGGTTGGTAGTAGTTAGGTATTTGGCAGCTCCAAGCTAACCGATTCCGGACAAACAGTAAAACGTACGAGTTTCTGTCTACTTCGCCAGGACCGGAAACCGGCTGGGCGCCACCCGGTGCTGGGTGGCCTGTTCGTAGCTGTACGTTAGCCGGATCAGGGTGGGCTCGGCAAAGAGTCGGCCCAGGAACTGAATCCCAGCCGGTAAGTTACCCGGAGTGTAGCCCATTGGAATGGTGAAGGCAGGCAAACCCGTTGCGGGGGCAATAAGCTGGCTATTATCTCCTTTATAACCGGCCGTATCGCCTACCCGCGCGGGTGGGTAGTTCCAGGTCGGGTAAATCAGGGCATCGAGCTGCTGGCGGTCCATCGCGGCTTCGATGGCGCTTCGGTAGGCAATCCGGAGCGGATCGGTGAAGGCGTCACCGCAGGGAATTTCAGGATGCACCGGTCGCCCCGAACGGGTTTGCTGGGTCAGGAGCCGGTTACGCACGAGGTCCGAATAGCCGCCTACCCGGATGATGTCTTCCAGCGTTTTGAGCGTATCCCGCTTAACGAAGGTCCGTAGATAGGTTTCTATATCGGTTCGGAAGTCGGCGCACCACTGGTTGGCCCGCAGCGAGTCCAGATTGGGTATGGTGACGTCGACGACCTGCGCCCCTGCCTGAACCAGATCGGCCAGGGCCTGCTCGAAGAGCTGTTTGATTTCAGGATCAATATGGTTGTCGACCAACTGGCGCATCACCCCGATTCGGGCGCCCTGCAGGCCATCCTCCTGCAAAAACTGGGTGTAGTTGTCAGGGATTTTGCCCTGGCTGTGTTTCGTGATGGGGTCGCGGGGGTCGTAGCCCGCCGTAACGGCCAGCACCTTTACGGCATCTTCAACCGTTCGGCACATCGGCCCGCCTACGTCATTGCGGGTATAGAGCGGAATGATACCGTACCGGCTCACCAGCCCCAGCGACGTCCGAAAACCGACCAGTGCGTTGTGCGACGCGGGACCTCGAATGGAGTTGCCCGTGTCGGAACCTAGCCCGATCGTTCCCAGATTAGCCGCTACCGCAGCCGCCGTTCCTCCGCTCGACCCGGCCGGCACATGGGCCAGGTTGTACGGATTCAGCGTTTCGCCCCCGATCGAGCTCTGCGAGTGCATAGGGGTAAACGCCCACTCAGCCATATTCGACTTGGCCAGTACGATGGCTCCGGCGTCGCGCAGTTTCTGCACCTGCCAGGCATCTTCGGTCGGCACGAATCCTTTCAGGGCCACGGAGCCGCCGGTGGTTTGTAGTCCCTTCGTGTTGAAATTGTCTTTAACGATGACCGGAATACCATGCAGTGGCCGCAGCTTACCGGTTTTCCGAAACTCGGCATCCAGCGCCCGGGCGGTAGCCATCGCTTCGGGATTGGTAATGATGATGGAATTGAGTTTGGTCGGCTGGTCGTAGGCTTCAATCCGATCCAGGTAAGCTTTTACCAACTGTTCGCTCGTCAGCGAGCCCGTCCGAAACGCCCGATGAACAGCCGCGATGGTTGCTTCCGGCAGTTCAAATTCAGCTGCGGGCGCTTGTTTACCCTTGCGTTGCCCCTGAGCAACCGGATTCACCAATAAGCTTACCAGAAGAGCTGGCAGGACAATGCATACTGAATGAAGCAAACGTAGAGATGATCGCATACGGGGGGCTGGGCGAACAATATAACCGTATGGTAAAATTAGGGTTTGCAGCCACAACCCCGCCACCCAGGCACGATAAAAGCGGTATTTATTTTGTCCATTGACCTATGGCCGGAATAAATAGTATAGAAGCTGTCCGGGCGTTTCAACAGATTCATCTTCTGCCAGAGCCCTCAGAAAAACCGCAGGTCACCCGACCAAAAAACCGTGGCCGCCGACAGCAAACGCAGTTTCTTGCTGCACGGATGGGATCGGTTGGCCCCACCCGCGCAGGAAGAAACTAGTTACTCCGCCGTTGTCGGATCGATAACGGTCTTTACTTCGTTGACGGCGTTGGCGGGAAAGCCACCCTGTTCGGCATGTTCCCGAACCATTTCTTCATCGGGAGCGATGTAGACGCAGTAAATCTTATCGCCCGTTACGTAGCTCTGTAGCCACTGAATTTGCGGTCCCATGGTGCTGAGCACCCCACACGAGGTTTGTGAAATTCCTTTCAGCTGATCGGCGGATAACGTGCCGGCGCCCGGAATGTCTCGTTCTATTACATATTTCGGCATGGCGTGAACGGTTTGGCGAGGTGTTTACCGAATGCGCGATGGCTCAGGCCTCTTCGTGAATCAGGGACTTGAGCCCTTCGGCCAGTTCGGGCGTTACCGTTACGCCGTGTACGCTGCTGGCATGTTCAGCGGCCTGGGCCAGAATTTCCTCGTCGGTTTCGGCGTGGATTTGGGCGTTGCAGTCGAAACCGGCATCGCGGCAGTTAAGCGTTTTCATGGGTGTCTGGAGATTAGGGTGAGCGGATCGTTTTGGGTGTTTGTCTCCTGCGTATGAAGCGCGGGGATGTACACCGAAAATACGGGTTTGTAACCGATGCCTTCTATCTAACTTATCGAAAGGTCATTGACCAGGCCTCCCCTACCGCTTACTAACAATACACTGACGCCCAGCCGCTAACCTATGAATACTTACTCATTTTACAACCGTTCAGGCGCGGCCTTATCCCTCCACGTAATTCATGTCTTTGCTGAAGGTCTCTTCCAGAAAATTTAGAGCTACCAGCGAGCACAGCACCACTGTCCCACCGATCAGCAAGGGACCGTTGGTGAGCCCCAGCGATGGCTTCAGCGAGACGAACAGCCAGGTAAGCGGCACCGTAGCTCCGCGCACAAAATTGGGAACCGACGTAGCCACCGTAGCCCGCAGGTTTGTGCCGAAAAGCTCAGCCGCCAGCACGATGAACAGCGTCCAGTACCCATTACAGAACCCCAGACCAACACAGATCAGATAAAACTGGCTGGTCTGGCTGATAGGAGCCAGCAGGTAGACCAGCATCATGGCAAACGACAGGAGAATAAAAATCCGGATGGCTTTTTTGCGGCTCTGCAGGCGCTGGCTCAGTAACCCGCTCACAATATCGCCCACCGATTGACCGGCAAAAGCCAGCATCACCGCTTTACCTGCAACGATGGGTTCGGCCAGTCCGGCGTGTCGCCCGAACTCCGGCGAAAACGTAATCAGAATACCGACCACGAACCATAACGGGATACCCATTATAATGGCCAGGGCGTACTTGCGCAGGCTCGGCGGATGGGTAATCAGCTTCAGGAAGTTACCCCGCTCGACCGGCTTCGATTTGAGCGTTTCGAACAGGCCTGACTCAAACACGTTGAAACGCAGCACGAGCAGCAGCAACCCCAGCCCGCCCCCCACGAAGTACGACATGCGCCAGGCGAACAGATCGGCCACAAAATAGGCCGTAATGGCCCCCAGCACCCCCATCGTCGCCACCAGAATAGACCCGTAGCTCCGCAGCTGTCTGGGCAGAATTTCGGCAACGAGGGTGATGCCCGCCCCCAGCTCGCCCGCCAGACCCACACCGGCAATAAACCGCAGCAGGGCATACTGGTTCAGGTCCGTAACCATACCGTTAGCGATATTGGCCAGCGAGTACAGCAGAATCGACCCGAACAGGACCGACAGTCGGCCCCGCTTGTCGCCCAGCACACCCCATAGTACGCCCCCGATCAATAGCCCTGCCAGCTGCATATTGAGCAGAAAAACGCCTTCGGGCAGCAGTTGCTCCTCCGATACACCCAGCGCTTTGAGACTCGGCACCCGAACTACGCTGAACAGAAATAAATCATACATATCGACGAAATAGCCGAGCGCAGCCACCAGTACAGGCAGCTGAAGCAGATGCTGCCGCGTCGATTTGGGCGCGGTCGTGACTGAAGAATCGGGTAAAGTCATGGGGTTTCGGAGTCGTTAGGGACGTACCCGTCTGCCGAGCAGGCGCAGCTGGCGCTGACCCGCCGACGGGGTTCCGTGAAACTAGACGGTGGTAGGTATTACGTAGGGGGCCCTGTATTTGCGGGTGAGCATAGCGTTCGCCTGTTTGTCGCCAATGAATACCTCTTTCTGCGGATCGAAGTCGAGGGTACGCCCCAGCCGGTAGGCAATGTTGCCCAGATGCGCCAGCGAAGAGGCCAGGTGCGCCGTTTCAACGGGACCGTTGAGCATTTTTTTGTCGCGGGCGCGGGCAGCATCGACGAAGTTTTTATAGTGATCGCCACCGGCGTTGCGAGCGGGGCCAGGTTCCCGGTTGCGGCCCAGGTAGGTTTTGTAGTCGGCGTAGCCGTTGATGACCATATAGCCTTTGTCGCCGTAAAAGATATTACCGACTTCCACGCCGTCTTCTTTGTTGGTCATCCAGGGCCGTACCTCAAACTCAATGATCTTGCCCTGCTTCGGGTAGTGATAGGTAGAGGTAAGCACCTCGGGGGTTTCCTTGCAGTCGTTCCACAAAAATTTACCCCCCGCCGAGGTGATCTTTTCGGGCAGCCCCACGTCGAGGCCCCACATACAAAGATCCGTTTCGTGAATACCCTGGTTACCGATGTCGCCGTTGCCGTAATCCCAGAACCAGTGCCAGTTGTAATGAACGTAGTTTTTGCTGAACTCCCTTGCCTGAGCTGGTCCCTGCCACAGATCCCAGTCCAGCCCCTGCGGCACGGGCGAGTTACCCAGATTACCGATGTCGGCCCGCCATTTATACACGGTGCCGCGCGCCATGTAGACTTTACCGATGAGGCCATCGCGCAGGTGCTGTATGGCCTCCTGAATAGCTACCGAACTCCGCAGCTGTACGCCATGCTGCACCATGCGGTTGTATTTGGTAGCGGCTTCGATCAGTTTGCGCCCCTCGAACAGATTGTGGCAACCGGGCTTTTCGACGTACACGTCCTTTCCCGCCTGACAGGCCCAGATAGCCGCCAGCGCGTGCCAGTGGTTGGGCGTGGCAATGCTGACGGCGTCTATATCCTTGTCGTCGTAGACTTTGCGCAGGTCCTGTTCGGTTTTCAGCTTCCGTTTGTATTTGGCCTCAAAATCGGCCGCTCCTTTTTGCAGCACCACATTGTCAACATCGCACAGGGTGGCTACCTCTACGTTATCGAGCTTCGAGAAGCCGGCAATGTGGTCTTTACCGCGCCCGTTGATACCGATAACGGCTACCCGCAACCGGTCGTTGGCTCCGAAGGCTCGGCTTGGAATAATGGTCGGCAGCCCCAGCACCGCTGAGCCGGCCACGGCGGTCTGGATAAATTTACGTCGGGAGTAAGAAGGATTGGTCATGATCAGGAGGTTTAGGAAAACGGGTTGGTATTGAGCAGTCTAAAAGGTTATTTGTCTATCCTCGTCCATCTGCCTACAGTCGGGCCAGCGTCAGCCCGCCGTCAACCATAAACACCTGGCCGGTCGAGTACGGAAACCCGCCGTCGGCAATGGCCGCTACAGCCCGCCCCACATCGTCGGGCAGTCCCCAGCGGGGTTGTACGGTGAGTCCGCCGGCAATCAGTGTATCGTAGCGGGCCGACACACCGGAGGTCATATCGGTTTTTATAATTCCCGGCCTCACCTCGTAGACCGGAATACCAAACTCGCCCAGCCGTACGGCAAACAGCTGCGTAGCCATACTCAGGCCCGCTTTCGAGATGCAGTAATCGCCCCGGTTAACCGACGCCACAGTGGCCGACACGGACGATACGGTAATAATACTGGCCTGAAAATCGGCCGTTGCCTTTTTTTGGGCGATCAGCCAGTTTGCTACGGTCTGCGTCAGAAAATAGGCACCTTTCAGGTTGATGTTCAGCACCTGGTCGAAGCTCGCTTCGGTAGCCTCCAGCACGTCGGCGCGAACGCTGGGGGCTATACCGGCATTGTTAACCAGCAGGTTCAGCTGCCCAAAGTGCGTCCTGATGCGGTCCACCATACCGGCCCGGGCGTCGGCATCGGCAATGCTACCCTGGCAGTAGATCACCTCCGTACCGAACTGCCGCAACTGGTCGAGCACCGCCCCTACCGACGACTCGTCGCGCACGCCGTTGATGCCCAGATCGAAGCCTTTTCGGGCCAGGTGTTCGGCAATGCCCAGCCCGATACCCCGGCTACTTCCGGTGACGAATGCAACCCGTTTTACCATGCTTCCTTGATAGCTTTCAACGTTCCGGCTTCGGGCAATTTTTTGTACAGCGTATCCAGCGGGTAACAGCCCGACACCAGCCCGTTGCGGGGCGCCGTCGTACAGTCGGAAAACGTCCGGCAAATCTGATTGCGGACCAGCGGCCTGCCCGCTACCAGATCGGCGGGCATGGTCGGGTACGACAACACCATCCGTCCGAAGCCAACGCTGTCGGCCATGCCGGTTCGCAGTACATGCTGCGCTACGTTGGGCAGCCACTCCTGCAGGTACGAATAGCCCGACCCGATAATGACCAGTTCTGGAAACGCCTGTTTCAGTTCGGCCGTCACGTCGATCTGCCGCTTCACGCCCCGCAGCGGATCTTCGGGCGGCAGGTAACCGTCGGAGGGTGGAAACAGGGCCGGGCGCATCAGGTGCGGGTTGTAATAAGGGCTTCCTCCCGTTATACAAACCAGCTGAATCCCCAGCGACTGCGCCAGCGCCAGAAACGCCTTCGGTTCAGTCAGATCAATGTCGAGGCCCGACGGCTGCCCCCCAAACGCGAACGGATACGCATCCGTTTTCTCGGGTTCGCCCACCTCATTCGCGCCTTTTTTGAACGGCAATAAATCGAACGCACTCAGCCGGACGGCCATTTCCAGGCCCGGTGCAGCCTGCTGGATACCGGCAACGATGGAGCGCAGGAAGCGGGTCCGGTTCTCGAAACTGCCACCGTATCTGCCGGGTCGGTTTACGGCGCTCAGGAACTCATGACCCAGGTAGCCGTGGCAGTGCTTGATATCGACAAAGTCGTACCCCGCCCGCTGGGCCAGTACAGCCGCGGCAATGTAGTGATCGATGATACCGTCGATAGCCTCGTCGGTCAGGGTTGGGTAGTCGGGCTCCATCCCGAATTTCTGATTGAGGTAGGGATGCGCATACAGTATTTTCGATTCGAATTTTTTGTGGCTATTTGGCTTGCAGAATCGCCCCGAATGGGTGAGTTGGAGCCCGATCACGAGGTCATCGGTACGGCCGAACCGCTGGTTGTGGGTGTCGAGAATGAGTTGACGGAGCCGGATCAACTCATCCAGATTGTCGGAATTGATGACCAGCTGGTTAGGGTTGGCTTTTCCTTCGTGACAGACCGCCACGGCTTCGCAGCCAAACAGTAGCTTGGCCCCGCTCTCGGCAAACTTCAGCCAGCGCCGTCGGGTAAAGTCCGTCGGTTTTCCGTCGGGGGTGCCATCCCAGCCTTCCATGGGCAAAATACACAGGCGGTTACCAATAGTCTTACCCGACCGCAGCGGAATGGACTCGGTAAACGGACTTCCCGATGGCGGCAGCAACTCCTCATCAAAGGCCAGATCGATACCACCCGTTTGCAGGTAACCGGCCAGATCGGAGGCCGTTTTGAGCTGGGCCATTCGGGTGTATTTCGGTTTGTATTTTCCGCTCATACTAGCTGTTCGTGGTTGACAATCTGGCTGAAAAAGGTGTAGTAGGGTGCGTTGTCGATGATCCGCTGGAGGTACAGCGCCACCTCCCGCAGATGGTAATCGCCCCACATGCTCGACTCCCCGCAGGGAACGCTACGCCCGTCGGGAACGTAGTCCCAGCCGTTGGGCCGGTGGTAGACCGAGTGCAGCAGCAGCCCCTGATGCGCCGGGTCGGTACTGAGATAAGGCTCGCTGAGCAGCGTATCCAGCACGGTCAGGCCAGCCTGCCAATACCGCTGACCCGCTTCGACATCGACAGGTTGTGCCTTGCTGATGAGGTAGTTTCCCAGCCGCAGCAGGCCCTGCGCAGCAATGGCCGCGGCCGAGCTATCGACCGGTTCGTACTCGTTATAGGGGTTGGCGGGCTGGTTGAGGTAATCGCCCAGCTTATGCAGGTTGGGAGCACCCGTATCCCAGTACGGCACGCCGTCGGTAGGGGTGTTATCGATGTAGAAGTCGCAGGTAGCGCGGGCGGCCCGGCTCATCATGGCTTCGAGGGCATCGCGACCGCCCAGCGGAGCCAGTTCATCGTCAGAAATTGCAGATAGTGCTTCGAGTTCTTCGGCAAAGCCGCACATAGCCCAGGCCAGGCCGCGGGTCCAGGTGCTGAATCCGGTATAGCCCTGCTGCGAGTTGGGGCAGCGGTAATTGCCATCGGTAACGTTGAAAATACTTTCGTGGGCCGTGCGCCCCCAAACGTCGTACGAATCGCGTCCTTCTCCATAGTAAACGGCGTAGTCGGCCGTAGCCCGGATGTGGAGTAGCGCCCGCTCCAGCAGGTTGATCACCCGATCACCTTCGCCCTGAAACGTGTGCCCCAGCAAATGACTGACCACCAGCGACCGGCACGATCGGATGGTATCGACGAAAAGAGAATGCGGCCCGTTGAACGAATGGATAAACCCGGCCGGGGTTCCGGCTGAGGTGCTTTTGATCGTTGTCCAGCGATTGGCCTGGACCGCTCCCGAAATTTTAAGAGCCAGTTCGTACGTGTTTTTCTCCCATTCGTTGAACGGGATCCTACCCTCGTTCATGAGCCGGAGCAGGTTGCCGTAGGTACTGACGTTGTTGAATCCGTGATCGTGTACGCCCACATGGCTTATGTGCGGGGCCATAGCCGTCAGTGTTTTCTGACGACCAGCCGTCAGGAACTCGGGCGCATCCGTTGCGTCGAACTGAAGAATGGTCGAGCCGTACTGAAAGCCCTGCGTCCATTCGGTCCAGCCGCGGGTGGTGTAACGACCCTGTATGGTAAAAACAGGCGATCCTTTGCCGGGGTCGTAGCCCTGCTCAATCAGGTTAATTTTTTGAGCCGAGATGTCCCAAAACTGCCGGAGTTTGGTGGACAGGTTAGCCGGAGTACGCGACGAATTAAGTTGAACCATGCGGGTTGGAGTAATGCAATTTTTTGTTAGCCTTGCTGTTCAAGGCTGAAAACCAGCATTTGTCCAGATTCTACTTCTGTTTCACATGACAACCCCTACCCCTATGAAAAAAACCGCGTTACTCATCGGCCTGCTTTTTCTTTCGCTCACTGACGCTATAGCCCAAACGTTCCGGGGTCTCGACAAATCGCCGATGGACATGGCCTATTATCCGGACGACTACGCCCATGATCGCAAATTTGCCCCGGCCAAAATCGGCACCGACAAAGCGATGGTTCGGGTCACGTACAGCCGCCCGGCCAAAAACGGACGCGAGCTATTCGGCAAGCTGGCCCCCTACGGAAAAGTATGGCGGGTCGGTGCCAACGAAGCGCCGGAGATCAGATTCTACCAGGATGTAACGATTGGGAACAAGAAAATTCCAGCGGGTACCTACGCGCTGCTGGCCATCCCGAACGAAACAGAATGGACCATCATCATCAGCTCCGACCTTGATCAATGGGGCGCTTATAGCTACAACCAGGCGCTGGACGTAGCCCGCGTAACGGTGCCAGTGCAGAAAAGCGACACCGCCCTGGAAAACTTCTCGATTCAATTCGCGAAGAAAGACCCTAAAACGGCGACAATGTACATGGGCTGGGATACTACCGTAGTCGCTGTACCTATGTCGTTTTGACGAGATTCGTTAGCCATTGAAAAGTGCGGTCTGGCCTGCCAGTGATCGCAGACCCTGACAGTGCCTCACTTGTATTAACGACATTGTTTGGCTGCTACTCCACCACTGTCAGGGTCTGCGACCACTGGCAGGGTGTGTGTCCGGCCTGTCAGTGGTCGCAGACCCTGACAGTGCCTCGCCCGTAATTCCTCTAGTTGGTCGTAGGACCTGGCTGTGTCTCAGCGAAAGACGTCGCTATCAAACAAGGGTTACCGCTTTTTCTTACCGGAGTAGTGCCCGGAAAACTTCGGTTTACCGGTGTTTTCTTTTTTGGCACTGCCCAGCAGCCGATCAGCCAGATCGGGTCGGTTAAGTTTGTTGAGCCGGTTTCGAATCCAGTCTTTGTATTCTGGTTTGTACCAGAAAAAGTATTTGTTCTGCGCCTGCTTTTCTTCCCGCGTTTTCGCCGTTTTTACGGGCTTCAGCGTGTACGGATGAACCCCTGAATAGTAGATAACTTCGGCTACGGTCATAGGCGTAGGCGTAAAGTCCTGCACCTGCTCAAGCTGAAAGCCCAGGTCTTTGGTTTCGGCGGCCAGGTTGGCCATGTCCTGCTCTTCGCAGCCGGGGTGCGACGAAATGAAGTACGGGATCAGGGGCTGTTTGAGATTATACTTCTCCTGAATTTTGTCGTACTTCTGCTTGAACAGCTTGAAATACTTGAACGACGGTTTCCGCATCACCCGCAGTGTATCGTCTGACGTATGCTCAGGGGCTACTTTCAGCCGACCCGACACATGGCGCGTCACCAGCTGCTCCATGTATTCGTCGTGGTTACCGTCGGCGTTGTTCTTGTTAAAATCGTCGACCAGCAAATCGTACCGGACGCCCGAACCCACGAAGGCTTTCTTAATGTTCGGGTTGGCGTCGACTTTGCGGTAGATCTCGGTAAGCGGCTTGTGCGAGGTGTCGAGGTTCGAGCAGATAACGGGATGGATACAGCTCGGGCTCTGGCAGCGGGCGCAGATCGACTCGTCTTTGCCCTTCATCTTGTACATATTGGCCGACGGCCCGCCCAGATCAGAAATATAGCCCTTGAACTCAGGGTGCTTCGTGATTTCGTCCACCTCTTTCAGGACCGAGGCTTCGCTCCGGGAGGCTACGAACTTACCCTGGTGGGCCGAAATGGTGCAGAAGCTACAACCGCCAAAACACCCCCGGTGCATGTTGACCGAGAACTTGATCATTTCGTAGGCCGGAATGGGGCCCCGCTTTTTGTACTTCGGGTGGGGCAGGCGCGTATACGGCAGGTCGAACGATTTATCGATCTCGGCCTCATCCATGGTCTTGAAGGGCGGGTTGATGACCAGCACTTTATCGCCCACCCGCTGAAGAATCCGGTTAGCCTGCCATTTATTAGACTCGACTTCAACGATCTTGAAGTTAGCCGCGTACCTGATCTTATCGGCCAGGCATACCTCGTGGCTCGCCAGCTCGACCGACTCCCAGTTGTTGTAATCGCGTAGTTCGGTGTCGGCATCGTGCAGGAAAGCGACCTGGTTGATATTACGCATCGACGTAAACGGAACCCCCTGACGAACCAGTTTCAGAATTTCGCGAAGGGGCTGCTCCCCCATGCCGTAAACGAGCATGTCGGCGCCCGCATCGACCAGGATCGACGGCATCAGCCGATCCTGCCAGTAATCGTAATGGGTAACCCGACGCAACGAAGCCTCGATACCACCCAGCAATACCGGCACGTCGGGATAGAGCTCTTTCAGAATTTTGGTGTACACGATGGTAGCGTAGTCGGGGCGGAAACCCGCTTCGCCACCGGGCGTGTAGGAGTCGTTGGAGCGCAGACGCTTGTTGGCCGTATAGTGGTTTACCATCGAGTCCATACAACCCGCCGTTACGCCGAAGAAGTATTTGGGCCGGCCAAACTTTTTGAAATCGCGCAGGTCGTCTTTCCAGTTGGGCTGGGCAATGATGGCTACCCGAAACCCTTCGCTCTCCATGATACGGCCAATTACAGCGGTTCCGAAGGCGGGGTGGTCCACGTAGGCATCTCCCGACACCAGCACGATATCAACTTCGTCCCAGCCTCTTTTCTCGACTTCTTTCATCGTCAGAGGCAACCAGTCTGTAAGGGGTCTTTCAATCATCAGTACGCGAGCTTATCTAGTCTGAAAAACATCGAATTTACGAAATAATTCAATGATCGGTCATGAATTATGGGGCTGCTGCTCAACGTATAGCGGTTACGATTGCTTATTTCCGGCGTATTCGGACCACAAATCCACCGCCGGGAGCCAGCTTCAGACCGAGTGTATCAGTAGCCCGAACGGTTTGGGTGCTCAGCTGATAATCGACCGGATTACGATCCGCGTTAGGTCCATCGGTGCACAGGGTAGCCTCAAACGTGCCGTCTCCTAAAAAGGTGAGGGGCAGGTTCATGGGGCGACCCGTCCAGTCGGTCAGCCCACCGATGTACCAGTCGGTGCCCCGGCGCCGGGCCGTAACGAGGTAGTCGCCAAGCTTCGCGTCCAGTACGGTTGTTTCGTCGAAAGCAGCGGGGATAGAGCCGAGAAATTCCATGAAGGCAGGCTCCAGATAAGCCTGCGACGGATTGCCCGAGAAAATCGGTATCGGACTGTCATAGACAACGAACATGGCCAGCTGGTGGCAGCGGGTTCCCTGCGACATAACTTTTCCGGCAATCGGCCTGAACTGCTCCTTGGTAGCATTATCGAGCAGGCCCGGCTCGTAGTCCATGGGGCCGGCAACCATCCGAATGAAAGGCAGTAGCAGATCATGCTCGGGCGTAGGCTTGCTGCTCCAGATGTTATACTCCGAGCCCAGCACCCCCTCCCGTGTAATGGCATTGGGCCAGGTCCGTTCAAACCCCGCCGACTTGTAAGCACCGTGGAACATGATCATGATCTTATGACGCGCGCAGGCCTCGGCCACCCGACTATAAAACCGAACCATGTTCTGATCGTCGCGATCCATAAAATCGGTCATGATGAAATCGACACCCCAGTCGCTGAACTGTTTCAGAGCTGGTTCCAGCTGCCGGTCCAGGGTCGAGCAGAGCGTCCACATGCTAAGCCGGACACCCTGAGAGCGGGCATAAGCCACCAGCTCAGGTACGTTCAGATCCGGGTTGATTTTGAACAGATCGGTATAGTCGGACCAGCCCGCATCGAGCAGGATGCGGTCAAACCCGAAGCGCCTGGCAAAGTCGACGTAGTATTTGTAGGTGGCTGTGTTGATCCCCGCCCGAAACGGCACGTTGAACAGGTTGATATCGGTAATCCACTCATCGGTGCATTTACCGGGCCGTACCCACGACACGTCGCTGACCCGACTGGGCGCGGCCAGCCGGTAAATGAGATCCGTTTCGGGCAGGGTTCGGTCGGTGCCAATCACCAGCACCCGCCACGGAAAGCTGCGTTTGCCGCTGGTTCGGGCAATGAAATCGGCGCGCCGGGTAACGATCAGCTGCGGAAACCCACCCGTTGTCATTCGTTCAGCCAGCGGAACCGGCGCAAAAACCCCTTTCAGGCTCTGCCCGTCGCGGGCCAGAAACATGCCGGGGTAATCGTCGAGGTCTGACTCAGTAATGACGATCCGGGGCACCGATCCCGACCCGGCTACCAGCACCGGCGAGAACGCCAGCGTGGTATCGTGCACCTGACTGAGCGGCTTTATCGAATACAACTCTTCGAAAGAAGTATGAAACCGATCCGCATCGGCCCGCTTCTGTACCGCTGGGAAATATACCGTCGGGTCATCAACCAGCGCAAAACGGGCGGTTTCGTTCAGTATGGTCAGCGAGTCGGCCAGGCTGGTCCGGAATCGGTAAGCCATCCCGTCGTCATAGACCCGAACCAGCAGGGCGTAGTTACCCCGGAAGTCGAGGGCCAGCTCCGTAAAATGATCCCGGATCAGTCGGCGTTTAGTAACCACTTCGGGCACAATACTATCCCGCACGGTGCGTACCCGACTCTGACGAACCTCGTCTCCTACGGCCAGTGACCGCCCCCCTGCCAGCGTCATCGCCACCGCCGAAGGCCTGACCAGCAGCCGCCCCTCGTAGCTAACGGCGTATCGGGTACTGTCGGTAACAGTGACCGTTACCGACAGGCGACCATCGGGCGACGTAATGATTCGTTGAAACGGACGGGGCGCAGCTTTACCCTGAATACTCAGCAGCAAATACCCCAGAAAGAAATAGTAGCGCATGGCAACCGGTAGTTTTACACGAAAGAAACCGGCTTGTCGTCACTACTGTGTCATCCGTATGCCAGACCTGACCCACGCGCGCTCCACCAGCCTCATCGCTGGTCAACCAGCGCACTGATGTAGGCAGGCACTTCGGGCTCACCGGCGAAGAAAGCCCCCTTCTTTCCCTGCGTCAGTGCCCAGCGGTGTATCCAGGAAATACCCGCATTTCCCACGTAGCGGTCGGTTGACCGGTAGGCTTCGTCCGCCAGGACTCTATCGAGCGACACAAACCGGTACCCATCCGTCTGGAGTTGGGCCAGAAGTTTGCCCAGGTAGAACGAGTTGATGGTATTGGCATGGGTCAGCAGCACATGCCGGATCGGGCGGCCAAACAGCGAGTCAGCCTGCGCTTCGTAGTAACGCACCGTTGCCACCATATAGGTCACGTATTCACTGCCGATACGGCTGGCCAGCGCAGTGTCGTTTCGGAGCAGCGCCTTATCATAAGCAGCCGAAAACAGGTAATCTGAATTATCGATCGATACCGGCGCTTCCTGATAGCCCCGCGCTGACAGAAACTGACGAAGCGAGTCCTGCTTACCCGCCGAGTTGCCCCGGTGTAGAAACGGATGGCGAAAATACCGAAACTGTTTGCCAGCCTGTTCGACCAGGGGCTTTACGAAGGCCTCTCCACCCAGCACATCCTGCTGGTAGGCAACCGCCGAAATGGCATTGTAGCCTTTGTGAGCCAGGGTATGGTTGCCCAGTTCCATACCGGCGTTCAGCCACTGGGTCAGGAGGTTCATCTGGCGCTGATCAACCTGCCCGTCTGTCAGCAGCTGCTGCCCAACCACAAATCCAATGGCGGGTACAGTATACTGCCGAAGCTGCGTCAGCAACCGACGCGTGAGCGAGTCCTTGCCGCCCGGGGTCCGATAGACGCTGGAGACGGTGGGCAGATCGTCGATGGTAATACAGATTTCTTTCTGGGCCCGGAGAGGACTGGCCAGGCTAACAGCCAGTAGCAGGAAAATAAACGACCGATGCATGTAGATAAATAAGTGACAAGGGGGTTCAGTCTACCTTGAGCTGAACACTTTTGCCCAGATAAACACCCTGCGGAAGATCAACGATGAACAAGGTACTGTTCTGCCCCTCGTTGACCAGCGTTGTAAAATGATCTCCTTTCGATTTGTAGACACCCGTCACCGACAGCAGGATACGGCTTAGCATTCTCGATGGGTCGGCCAGGGTCAGTTCACTCAGGCGGCCGTTCTTCATTTTCAGCATGGCCATACCCTGACTGTCCATCTGCACGCTGATGCCCTTCTCAACCTCTACGGTGCCGGCTTTGTAGAACGCCAGCTGACTGATGCCCAGCTGACCGTGTCGAACGGCCTGCAGGTCAGGGGTGTTGGCCAGAATCTCGATGGAGCGATTGGAACGGCTGGTTTCGCTCAACTGCTGCTCCGACACGTCCGGCACCACGATGTACTGATACGAAGCCCCACTGGGTTTGTTGCCGTGATTGAACCAGAGCGAAAACACATCTTCCCGAATCAGTTCGTTACTGATATTTTTCTGGTCGGTAATGTCTGACCAGCGGCCCGTTTCGGTCTGGTTAGACAGGCCAACCGTGGCGGGTTCCGGAAATATATAGCCGATCCGGTCGTGGTGTACCCATTTTACCTTGTCGAGGGTTCGGCTGCCTTTCGGTACGGTGGTCAGCTTACCGTCCTGCATCAGACGAACATCGCTCCGCATCATGACCTGGTTCAGGCTGGTTACTACCGGCAGGTTAGGTTTCGAGTTGATATCGGTGCCGAGGCAAACGTACTCCTCGTCGAAGAAGAACCACGATTTTTTGGCCTCCAGTCCGTCGTGAGGGCTCTTGAAATCAAACGCTACGGCCCCGTACATACCGTCCGTAACGGCACCTACAAAATCGGTCAGCCCGTCTTTCTGAATCTCGTCGGGGCCGGGCAGCTGGGCTTTCTGCATGATGGTGGTCCCCGAAATCTTCTGCCAGTTGTAAACGGGCCAGATGTTGTGGTACTCATCCCCTTTCAGCATGATGTAATTGGTGCCATCGGCGCGGTGGTGGGTCGTTTTGCCCGGTCCGTTATACGGCTCTTCCATATTCCGGTTGCGGGTCGAAAACATCCGGACGGTGGTGTAAAAACGGGGTCGCTGAAAAACGAAGTGTTCCGATTGCCAGAAAAATTTCGCGAAGGATGCGGTAGGTTTAGCTTCGCCCTTGCGGAGCCGGATAATCTCGTCCAGCTCGGCTTTTCGATAGTCGGTACTCACCAGCAGCCGTTCGATTTCGAGGGTACTTTTGGGCGTAAATGTGGCACCCCGCTCGGAAATGCTCCGGTTCTTGACGCTGATGTCGTCGTAAACACCGTATACCATCTGCTTGTAGATCCCGTCGAGGTAGTAATCTACGAGCTGGTTGATCTTCTCTTTGGCGAACGCATACTTAGTACCTGCCACGTAGAACGACCACTCCCCGTAGGCGTTGGCGTATTTCCCGTATCCGTACGACGAAGTGTTGTTGACCCGGTCGACCCGGTGATGGAAGCTGTAGTCATGCTGCATACCCCGCTCGCCGGTAGCAAACTTCAGCTCGCCCTCAATGATTTTGATGATAGTATCGAATTCCTGGTAGTTATTCTGAACCAGCAGGTTTTTGGCCAGAATGCCCGCAATGACGATCCGGTCACCACTGGGCCGGGCTCCCGACGCGTTCATGTTGGCCCGCCCAATCATGGGCTGCGCTTTGGCAACCAGCTCTTTCGGCAGCTCATCGGCCATGACCAGCATCAGGTTACCCAGATTGGTGGGGGTGGTAATCTGATTGTCGTGCCAGTTATCGCCAACGAAATCGTGTTTGACCCAGTACGCCAGCCCCTGAGCGATACGGTCTTTGAGTGTTTTGCTGCGGTAAAACTTCGACGATTTGTTTTTATACGCTTTGGCCATGTAGACCAGATCGCGCGTATGGCCCCCGTGCGGAAAGCTGGCCGTTCGGCTGAGGTCGGCATAGTTGATGTTCTGAAAGCTGCCGTCTTCGTTCATCCGGGCCAGGATGGCGTCTACCTGGCTGTCGACAACGGGCGTCGCCATCAGATCGGCTACAATACGCTCCCTGATTAGTTTCACCTCGCTCTGGGCCAGGCAAAACGAGGCCCATAGAGCCAGTACTGGAACAAGCAACAGACGTTGAGTTCTGGATTTCATAAAGAGTCAGCTAGAAGATTCGGGTTTGGTTGCTTCATAAAGCTGACTCATACCGGTTTCTATTGATAGACCAGCGACTTAACGAACACATCGACTACCGGCAGACTGACCAGTAGTCGATGTGTAGACCTGCTGTCATCAACTAAACAACCAACAACATACCTGTTCAAACAGGTTTTGAATTTACACTTCATGTAGTTAATCCTTCATCTACAGAACACGCAATAATTATTTAGCCGTTTCTGTTACTTTTCACACTAAAAACTTACAAACCTTTAGTGTGAAAAGTAACAGAAACATCCACTATAACTAATCGAATTTTATTGCTTAAAATTTTCCGAAGTATTTCGCCATCTATTTTGATTTTCAAATAAAGAAAGAAAGACAATTGTTATCCAACTAATCCTGGCAACAATAGCATCAAATTCCTGACACTATACATTACTTACTAAATCAACGCAATCCTCTACCGTTTTTAGCAATAGATCTGTAGAAATTAACTCGGCACTATGTAGCCTATTTAGCTCGTGTATTTTGATCTTTATAGCCTCAAATTTTACACTACTTTTTTGCCACTGAATGGGTACCTCAACAGGGCCTGCCCGGAAGCCGCTCAACACCCCCCGAACTCACGGGCCCAACTGCTTTCTGACGAGCCGGTTTAGCCCCATTCTGGTAAGGCACCGGCTACGGCCAATCTTACCCCCTGCCCTGTTGGGAGACGATCAGCCGCAGCAGAGCCGGGCCGCTGGTGGCGTACTGGTTTTCACTATCGTTTCGTATAAAGCTGAATCTGTTTGGTTCGGGCGCTGATCCCCACTGCCATATAGGTAGGCCTTGCCTGTAGGACATGCCGCCCCGATACGACCAGTCCTTTGAACCGCCGGACCCACGCATCTACGTCTTCGGGTTTGTAATATTTGGCGTTTCCGAACATCCCAGCCGGTTTTAACCCGAAAGCCTCCCGCAGCCGGTCGAAAGCGAGGGGCGTAATGTTGTGCTTCATGCAAATCAGTGGCTTGCTCAACAGGCCCGATGTCGATACGGCTTTAGGTGGTTTGGCCGGCTCGGCCTTGAGCCGACTTAGGGCTTCCTGATGAAGCCGATCCAGGTCATGTTCGTCGCAGGTAAAGAACCTGAATCGGGCAAAGTTGACCCCTGCAATCCGATGCTCCAGCAGCCGCGATCTCAGATTTAGCGTCTGACCAATGTAGACGACTTCGTTGTTGGCATCTATCAGGTAATAGACGCAGGGCTGCGGTTTGCGAAGCGTTTCGCCCGCCAGAATCTGCCCAAAATTGATGCTTTTCTCGGTTGTTTTTTCGCTGATTTTCATGTCTTAAATATACTACTAACAATACTTATATACAACAAAAAATACATATATTTTTTTACCTTTGTTTCATGGCAGGACGACGAGAAAAAAAGAACACCATTCAGGGAAAATGGCTCAAAGAAGCCCTGGCCGCGCAGGAGATGACGGTCTACCGATTAGCAAAAGAATTAGGATATAGCCGGGAGAAATTTTACCGGCATATCGGAAATAAAACCTATCTCAGCAGCGAATCACTGGCCGAGATAGCGACTAAATTTCCAACGATGAATATGCGTTATGTATTGACGGGAGAAGGAAAACCAATTATATCCTAATAGAATTAATTACCTTTCAATGCATCGCAATTATTTATTCCTTTTAAGATAGCTTATTCTTTTACATTCACATTTTTCAGCCCGAAAGTGTGTTAAAATTTCGTCACTTTATGGAAAATAAGGCTTTTATATAAATGACAAAAGCAAAAAAACGGGCTTCCCGAAGTATCGAACAACCTGGCCCAATAGCTTCAGAAAACCCGTTCTACTTATGTATTGCACTTTACAGCTCGAAGGTGATGCCTTGCGCCAGCGGCATAGTCGTGCCGTAGTTGATGGTGTTGGTCTGTCGGCGCATATACGCTTTCCACGCATCGGAACCCGACTCACGGCCTCCACCGGTTTCTTTTTCGCCCCCAAACGCTCCGCCGATCTCGGCTCCTGATGTGCCGATGTTCACGTTGGCAATCCCACAATCAGACCCCGCCATCGACAGGAACCGCTCGGCTTCGCGCATGTTGAGGGTAAAAATAGACGACGACAGCCCCTGGGGCACGCCATTCTGCTGCGCAATGGCGTCATCGAGGGTCGTATAGCTGAGCAGGTACAGGATAGGAGCAAAGGTTTCGCGCTGCACGACTGGCCATTCGTTTTCGGCTTCGGCAATACAGGGGCGCACGTAACAGCCCGACTCGAAACCCAGTCCATCCAGTACGCCGGGCTCGACAACGAAACGACCGCCCAACTCGCGGATCTCCCTGACCGTAGCCTGGTAAGCCGCCACGGCCTGCTTGTCGATTAGCGGCCCGACATGAAACGATTCATCCAACGGATTACCGATCCGTAGTTGCACATATGCGTTTTTGAGCCGGTTCTTCACGTCGTCATAAATACTTTCCTGCACAATCAGCCGGCGGGTTGTAGTGCAGCGCTGCCCGGCCGTACCAACCGCCCCAAACACGATGGCCGGAATAGCCATATCCAGATCGGCATGGTCGGAGACAATAATAGCGTTGTTGCCGCCCAGTTCGAGCAGGCTCTTCCCCAGCCGGCCCGCTACCGTTTCGGCCACGGCCTTCCCCATCCGGGTGCTGCCCGTAGCCGATACCAGCGCCACCCGCGGGTCGCGCGCCAGCCACTCGCCCGCATCCCGGCCACCCGTTACCAGACACGACACCCCCTCGGGTACATCGTTGTTACGCAGCACGTCACCAATGATCTGCTGGCAGGCCAGCGCCGTTAGCGGTGTTTTTTCGGACGGTTTCCAGACGCAGACATCACCACATACCCAGGCCAGCATGGCGTTCCAGGACCAGACCGCCACGGGGAAATTAAAGGCCGAAATGATACCGACAATGCCCAGTGGGTGCCATTGCTCCAGCATCCGATGGGCCGGACGCTCCGAATGCATCGACAGGCCGTACAGCTGCCGCGACTGGCCCACGGCAAAATCGCAGATATCAATGATTTCCTGTACTTCGCCCAGGCCTTCCTGGAGCGATTTGCCCATTTCGTAGCTGACCAGCGTTCCCAGATCGCGTTTGTAGCGCCGGAACTGATCGCCCATCTGCCGGACGATATCGCCCCGGCGCGGTGCCGGCACCTGACGCCACTCGGCAAAAGCAGACTGGGCGGTCTGAATAACCCGGTCGTAGTCGGCCCGGGTAGAGAGGTGAACGCGGGCAATCAGCTGACCATCGGCCGGCGAGTACGAGTCGATGGTTTTGCCAGTATGATCCCGCTCGGCTGTACCAGGCCAGAACGCCTGGCCGGTACTGGTGCCGGGTTTGACCGGCTGAGTGGGTAAGGGAAGAATAGACTGCATAAACGGTTGTCTGTGATGAGTTATTGATGGGGCAAAGCTATTGGCCTTTGCGGAAACAGCAGCCAGCACCGGGCAAACTTTTTGCACCCATTCCGGTTAAAACATCGACATAAGCATTACTCAACAATCCCGAAACGTTATGAAACCCATCCAAACCTTTGGCCTGTCGGCGCTTGTTCTCGCGCTGGCCGCTACCGCCGGACAGAGTCAGAATACGCCTACCGGTGCCGCTACGTCGACTACCTATCCGCAGGGTGCCGTGGTTCCGGACTCTACTCCTGCATCGGGCAACAGCCGGGCGCAGAAACGGGCCACCCGCCGGAACCGGACCAATCAGAACAGCCGCGACAACAGTTCCCAGCCCAATACCAACACGAGCCCGCAGGATGCGCAGTACCGCCAGAGTTCATCCAGCAGCGGCACGAGCATCAACAACAGCAACACGACGAACTACAATACCAACAATGCGGTCAATGCGCCCACGGGTGCAGGCAGCAACCCCAATACCACCAACCCCAGTTCAACATCGGGCACCCCGCCCGGCACCGATGGGTCTGATAACTCGGCTCGTCGCCAGTCGGCCGGGAGTTCCTCGTCGGCGGGGGTAGCGGCTATAGCCAACGCTCAGACCAGCAAAACCCCCGCTGTTAAAGCCGGCAGCACTGAACGAAACACCAGCATCGGTGATTTTGTAGCCTCGTCGCCCAACTATACGACCCTACAGAACGCGCTGCAGTCGGCCGAAATGGACGTGGCGCTGAAAGGCAATGGTCCTTATACCGTATTTGCTCCCTCCAATGAGGCTTTCAAACGGCTGCCGACAGCGGTGCAGGCTGGCTTGCTCGAGGGCCGCAACCGAGATGCCCTGAAGCAACTGCTGGCCTATCATGTGGTGCAGGAAAACATCGACGCGCAGGAGCTGAACCGGCGCATCAAAGCGGGTAACGGCAAAGCGATGCTGCAAACGATGGCCGGCGCCACCCTGACCGCGCAGGCCACCAACGGTGGGGTAACCCTGACCGACGAACAGGGGCATTCGGTGCGCCTGGGCCAGACGGACCAGTTCCAGGTAAACGGCGTCGTACACAGTATCGATTCGGTTCTAATGAACAAAATGAGTGCTTCGGCGTTCCAGTAATGCCTGTTTTACGGAACACAGCAGCGTGGTCAGTTTGCAGAAATGAGCAAACTGACCACTTCATTCGTTATATTGTCGTACTTTTCGCCTTTGTGTAGACAGTGCCAGCATGATCAAAGGTTACCTAAGCGATAAGAACGGGCCCGTCATCTGTTCGTTTGAATTTCCGCTATATTTGGCTCAATTAACTCTGTTTGCGTGAAACGCCAGTCTTCTTTAGTCTCCGAAAGTGTGCTGCTCGAAAAACTGATCCGGCGTGACCAGCAGGCTTTTCAGTGGCTTTACGATCAGTATTCGGCTGCTCTGTACGGTGTGGTGTTGCGTATTGTGCGTGACGATGAGCAGGCCCAAGATTTGTTGCAGGATATATTCGTTAAAATATGGAAAAACCTGGATGCGTATGATGCCACCAAGGGGCGTCTGTTTACCTGGATGCTCAACGTGTCCAGAAACACGGCCATTGATGCACTGCGCGCGCGCAAGACTCAACCATCCGGCGCAATCCGAACCGACGAAGAGAGCGTACATATAGTTGACCGCCAGCATCACACGGAGCAACCCAACCCTGACCACATTGGCGTACAGGAGGTTGTAAACCGGTTGCGGCCTGACCGGAAACAGTTGATCGATTTGGTTTATTTTGGCGGCTATACCCATGAGGAAGCCGCCGAAGAACTGAACCTGCCGCTGGGTACGGTGAAAACCAGGATACGGGCCGCGTTGCAGGAATTAAAGCAACTATTCAAGTCATGAATGTAACAGAATATATAGCGTCGGGTATTTTAGAATCGTACGTCCTGGGAGCGGTAAGCGATCAGGAACGGCGCGAGGTCGAATGCCTATCTTCTATTTATCCTGAAATCCGGCAGGAGCTTGACCACCTGTCGACGGCTCTTGAACAGTACGCCCAGGCATACAGTGTTGAACCACCAGCGTCCGTTAAAGAGAATCTACTGAAACAGCTCGATTTCGAGAAGCCCGTTGCCCCGGCCGTTGTTCGCCCTCTGCCCGTTGACCCCTGGAAGGACGGAAGCCCTACCTTCCGAACAACCTGGCTCGTAGCCGCATCAGTCGGCATTTTAGTGTTAGGCTTCGCTTTTTTTTTGGTCTCCCAGCTGCGTACGAACCAGCAGACAGTCGCTTCCTTACGAACAGCTAATGACTCCCTCAAGTCAGAAGTTCAGCAATTACACACCCAGCAATCGCGGGCAGAGCAGTCGCTGGCGCTGTTGAGCAAACCCGGCATGCGTACCATCGAACTGCGCGGCAACGACAAAGCACCCAGTGGCCGTATGCTGGTCTTCTGGAACGCCAAAACCCGCGAGGTAGCGGTTGAGGTACGATCACTGCCCCCGCTCCGCCCCGATCAGCAGTACCAGCTGTGGTCGCTGGCGGGTGGTCAGCCAATCGACGCGGGTGTCTTCGAAGCGGGCAGTAACAACCTCGCCATCCAGCGCCTGAACCGCACCATCGATCGGGCCGACGCCTTTGCGGTAACCGTCGAAAAACGCGGTGGCAGCCCCACCCCTACGCTCTCGACCCTCCTGGCGATGTCGCCGGTCGATGCCTGAACGTTCGTCAGATTTCCCTTGTTTTACAGGTAGGCAGCCGGGTTGGCTACGACTCCAGCGCGTACTTTTTTTGCGCACATAACCAGCCGGTTCGTTGCCAAACGGTGGCCGTTCTCAGCCCGTATATCTACTCCCAATTACTTACAGATAACCCATGAAATACCTGTTAATTCTGTTCATTCCGGTTCTCCTTTGGTCGGTCTATAGCGCAGCCAGCCCGTCGGTGGCTCCGGGTGGGGCCCCGGCCTCATTGCAGACTAATAAACCCACCCCTCAGCCCGGCGAGCGAAAAGTGGTGAAGACCAACGCCGAATGGAAAAAGATACTCACCCCCGATCAGTACGCCGTACTGCGCGAACATGGTACCGAACGAGCCTTCACCAGCCCACTGAACGACAACCACGAGCATGGCGTGTTCCGCTGTGCCGGCTGCCGCAATCCCCTGTTTGCGTCCGATACCAAGTTTGACTCCGGAACCGGCTGGCCCAGTTTTTACAAACCGATCAGCAAAAACGCCGTTACCGAAGAGGCCGACAAAAGCTACGGCATGGTCCGTACCGAAATCCAGTGTTCGGTATGTGGCGGTCACCTCGGCCACGTTTTCAACGACGGTCCCAAACCCACCGGTCTTCGTTATTGCATGAACGGTGTGGCAATGATTTTCGAGAAAAAATAGACGTCAGCACGTCTCTACAATCAGGTTACTAAGCCAGTCGGTATGCGTTGTCAGCCGACTGGCTTATTCATTAAAAAACGAGTCATAACCAGCCCGATTGCGTAAACGGACCTGTTTTGGTATATCAGATCGGGCAAAAATCCGTTATATTTGACGCCCACTGAATCAACGCCGGAGTGCGTTTTTAGCGATTCAGGGGCCGACCCCAAAGCCGACGAGTCCGGGCAGTAATGTCTTCCCAAAGCGAGCCTTTCCTGTTCCGGACCTAACCGAGCATTACTGAATAAAACGCATGAGTGAAGACAGGGAGCGATTCCGCGCTATCCGACACGCTTTTGGCGCATTCCGGCGACGAATTCGACACCGTCGGGCGCAGTTTGGCAGTGTGAGACGAGGAGTTAGTCAAACTATTTATAAGCAAACAACCCGCCTGGCGGGCGAAGAACGGGTTAATTCATGGACCCAGACCTACCGGGATTACCGCGAGCGGCTCCGCTCCTTTGTTCATCAGTACATTGATCCCGACGCCTGGTATTATCCGTACCTAAAAAACGGCATTCGCTGGACCCTGATCAGCGCCCTGATGCTGGGGGTTTACGTGTTCATCATCAACTACAATTTTCTGTACCTGACCGGCGAGATGCCGAGCGTGATCGAACTCGCCAACCCGAAGCTGAACCAGGCTTCCGAAATTTATTCGCAGGATGGCGTGATGATCGGTAAATTCTATGCCGAAAACCGAACCCCCATCAAGTACCAGAACATCCCGAAACCACTCATCAACGCCCTGATTGCTACTGAAGATGCCCGGTTCTACGATCATGGCGGCATTGATCCGCGAGCCATTGGCCGGGCTCTGATCAGCCTCGGGCGCGACGGGGGCGGCTCTACCATTACCCAGCAGCTAGCCAAAAACCTGTTCAAGACCCGGCGCAAATCGAATTCGGGGCTGCTGACCCGCATCCCGTTTCTGCGCAAGGTGGTGTATAAATCGAAGGAGTGGCTGATGGCACTCAAACTGGAGCAGAACTTCTCCAAAGAAGAAATCATCACCTACTATTTCAACACGGTCGACTTTGGCAGCAATGCGTTCGGCTTGAAAACAGCCGCCCGAACGTTTTTCAACAAAGCCCCCGACAGCCTCAACATCCAGGAAGGTGCGGTGCTGGTTGGCCTACAGAAAGCAACGACCAACTACAACCCGCTCCGGAACCCGAAACGCTCGAGAGAACGCCGGAACATCGTGCTGGGCCAGATGGCTAAGTACAAATTTCTGACCCGGCAACAGGCCGACTCGATCAGCGCACTCCCCCTCGTAACCGACTACACGCCCGAAAATCCTTACTCGGGCCCGGCCAGTTACCTGAAGAACGCCGTACTCGATTACGTAAAGAAGTGGGCCGAAGAAAACGATAACGGGTACGACCTGTATACGGACGGCCTGCGCATTGTTACGACCATCGACTCGCGCATGCAGACCTATGCTGAAGAAGCCACCAGCGAAAAGATGAAAGCGCTGCAACGGACCTTCGATAACCACTGGCGCGGCCGAAATCCCTGGACCGACGAAGATGGCAACGAACTACCGGGATTTATCGATTCGGTAGCCCGCCGTACCGAGCGCTACAAAGTGCTGGCCAAACGGTTTCCGCTCGACCCCGATTCGGTCACCTATTACATGAAGGTCAAGAAGTACAAGATGCGGGTGTTCAGCTGGAACAGCAAACGCGGGTACGACTCGACCGAAATGACGCCCTACGATTCTATCTCGTATTACAAGCGGTTTCTGCAATCGGGCATGGTAGCTATGGACCCGCATACGGGCTACATTCGGGCCTGGGTTGGTGGCCTGAACTACGATTATTTCAAGTACGACCACGTCAAGCAGGGCAAGCGGCAACCGGGATCTACCTTTAAACCGTTTGTCTACACGACCGCTATCGACGATACGCTGATTAACCTCGGCCCCTGCGACCGTATTCAGGATCGGCCATTCCGGAAGGCTTACCGCGAAAACGGCGAAGAAAAGGTCTGGGAACCCCGCAACTCGACGGGCTATTACACTTATTCGGAAATGACCCTGCGCCGGGCTATGGCCCGTTCGGTGAACTCCATCACCGCTAAACTTACCGACGACGTGGGGCCTGAGCGGGTCGTCGAGTACGCCCACCGGATGGGAATCAAGAGTAAGCTGGCGGCCGTTCCGTCCGTTGGGCTGGGATCGTCGGATGTGTCGCTGTACGAGCTGGTAGGTGCTTACTGTACGTTTATCAACGACGGAGAAGCCATCGAACCCATGATTGTGCAGCGCATCGAAGACCGCGACGGGGTCGTGATCGAAACGTTCCAGACCCAGCGTCGGCGGGCCATCAGTCCTGAAACGGCGTTCCTGATGCGGTATATGCTACAGGGTGGCCTCCAGGAACCCGGCGGCACCTCCCAGAACCTGTGGTCGTTTAACCTGTTCAAGAATCGGCACGAAATGGGCGGCAAAACCGGAACCACATCCAATAACTCCGACGGCTGGTTTGTTGGCGTATCGGATAAACTGGTCGTTGGCGCCTGGGTCGGTGGTGATGACCGAAGTATTCACTTCCGCTCAACCGATCTCGGCGAGGGGGCCAAAACAGCGCTGCCGCTGGTTGGCCGATTCCTGGAAAAGGTATATGCCGATAACAAGTTCCGGAACCTGCAGGGGCCATTTGCCAAACCAGCCGTTCCGATCACCAAAGATTATCAGAACTGCTACTCGTACGAAGACGAAAGCGCTGCCGAATCGGACTCGACCGATGTATCGGGTGAATCGGACTCGACCTTCGTTCCGACTACCCCCGCCCCTGACGCCACTACCCCCCCCGATACAAGCGGGACCCCCTAACTGACCATCTGGTCAATTTATACTGCCGACCGCCGAACCGCATCCCCCATGCGACATCGGCGGTCGGTTGCGTTTGCGGCCATTCTACCTTTCTATATCAGCATAGTCTATATGACAACTAGCTGTTAATCAGACCCCTGCTTTCTCCCTGCTTTTTTTCGATATACGCAAAGTTGGTATCTTGGGCATGAAACCCCTGTATCCTGCACCATGAGCCCTTTCTACTATCTGCTAACAGCCCTGTGGCTATTACCTCTTTCTGCTTTTTGCCAGTCGGATCCTCAACTGGTTCTGAATACCAACGGGCATCAGGGGCTCATTCGGGATATTGCGGTTACCAACGATGGTCGGTTTATTATTTCGGCTGGCGATGATAAGGTTATCCGGATCTGGAACGCGCAAACCGGCCTATTGACCGAAGAAATCAGGGGGCAGCAGAGCGAAGGCAGTTTAGGGAAGATTTTTGCGATGGCCCTGTCGCCCGACAACCGCTGGCTGGCCGTAGGAGGCTGGCTTAAAAACGGCGATTCTGTCGATGATAACTTTCTGCGGCTCTACGATTTTCAGAAACGCGAGTTAAAAGCCCTGCTCAAAGGACATACGGATGTGGTTCACTGCCTGAAATTCTCTAATGACTCCCGGCACCTGGTTTCGGGCTCCAGCGATAATACAGCCATGGTCTGGGACATGACCCAGACTAACGGCAGCAAAGGTACCACGCCTGCACAAGTTTTACGGGGACATACCCGACCAGTCTACGACGTGGCCATGCAAGGAAATTTGGTAGTCAGCGCATCGTACGATAAAACCATCAAATTCTGGACTTTAGCCGACGGCAGGGCTTATGCCAGCAGTGACGTCCACGACGCCCAGTGTGATGTAGTAGCCATCTCTCCTGACGGCCAGACCATTGTTTCGGGTGGTGATGATAACCGGCTTGCTATTCATAATCGAGCCGGGCAGGTAATACAGACCATCGATAACAGAAACTCCCCCAGCGTCATTCGTTTTTCGCCCGATGGGCAACGCTTCTTATGCGGCCGGTACAGCAACTACAACCTCGACCCTGTATGTAAACTGTATAAGCTAAGCAATAAGCGCTGGGAGCTGGAAACAAGTTTTAAAGGGTTTGACAATACAGTTACTGCCGTAGCTTTTCTTGATAATAACACCGTTGTCATAGGCGGGGGCAGCAACCAGGAGATCAACATCGGTAAAACAAGCGGGACAGTGGTTCGCAGACTTCTTGCCATGGGCAAAACGGTATTTGCCACGGGCATTAGCCAGAAGATCCTGGCCTTCACCACCACGTTCACTCAGAATAAAGGACGGTCAACATTAACCACACAGTTCAATCTCATTAACCGGCAGCTAAGCCCGCTGCCCCCTGGTACAGAAGTAGCCGGGCCAATTTTGAATCAAGGTGACTATTCGCTGACCCACCAAGCGGGGGGGCTTTATGGATTCGACGATGCCGTACTGCAGCTCCGTCAGGCTAACAAAACCAGTGTGAGCATCACTCGTGGCAGTACGGACGGATACAGACACAACTGCTATGGATTTGGCGCGAATCAAACCATCGTGTCGGGGGGTAGCAATGGCCGGTTGTATATGTATGACTTCTCCGGAAAGGTGCTGAGCGAGTTTGTAGGGCATACATCCGATCTACGCGGTATCAGTATTTCGGCCGATGGCCAGTGGCTGGTGTCGGGGGGCGAAGATCAGGTGATCAAACTATGGCCACTGGCTGAGGTGGGTAAAAAAACAGTCATTGAGCCACTGCTGTCGCTCTTTGTCGGCACCGACAACGAATGGGTCTTATGGCATCCGTCGGGGTATTACGATGCCTCGCCCGACGGCGAAAAATACATGGGCTGGCATATCAACCGGGGCTATGATCAGATTGCCAGTTATTACCCGGCTACCAGCTTTCGCAAAAAATTTTACCAGCCTCAATTTATCACCCGGTTGGTTGAAACGGGGAGTCTGGCGGCCGCCCAGCAAACGCTCACGACGGGGCGGCTGGAAAATATACGGCTGCTGCATCCGCCGGAGGTCAGCTGGCAAATACCGGCCAGTCGGTTTGTTACCACCGACGCAGCCACCTACCGGCTAACCGCCCTGATCGAATCAGCCTCGCCGGTGCAGCTGGTCAAGGTACTGGTAAACGGGCGATCGGGCTACGAACGGCGGGGCGCCAGCGTAGCGGCCGGATCGACATCGTTCAGCGAACTGGTTTCGCTCACAACGGGCGATAACGAACTCGAAATTCTGGTACGCAATGCCGACGGCGAGGTATCGTCGGAGAAACGGACGGTCACCTACCAGCCCGCCCGAACCGAAGAGTTGTTTAAACCAACGCTCTATGTACTGACAATCGGCGTTTCTTCGTATCAGGAAACCCAGCTGAATCTGCACTTCGCCCACCGCGATGCCGAAGCGCTGGCAACAGCCTTTTCCAAGCAGTCGGGCGGGTTATTCAGGCAGGTCATTTCTACCGCCATAACGAACGAGAAAGCCACCGGCCGGGGCATCAAGAAAGCGCTGACAGAACTGAAGCGAGCCGCTACGCAACGCGATCTGGTCATCGTCAGTCTGGCCGGACACGGGGTCAACACGGCCAATAACACCTTCTATTTTCTCCCCTACGACGTAGAGACGTCAGATATAGAAGCCACGGCCCTGAAATACTCAGACCTGACCGATGTACTGGGCAGCCTGCCCTGTAAAGTGCTGGCTTTTGTGGATGCCTGCCACGCCGGCAACCTGGTCAAAGCCGGCGTACAGCGTCGGGATCTCGAACCTAACCTGGGGGAGTTTGTGCGCGAACTCATCTCCGACGATGTAGGGGTTGTTGTGATGAGTGCCTCAACGGGTAAAGAAACCTCGCAGGAGTCGGCAGACTGGCAGCAGGGGGCGTTCACCAAAGCCGTACTGGAAGGTTTATCGGGTCGGGCCGAGATAACCAAAGACGGTGTCATCAGCTTGAGCGAACTGGACCGTTACGTGACGGAGCGGGTGAAGCAACTCACCAACGGTCTGCAACATCCCGTAACCTATAACGAAGGCCGAATTCCGAACAGCCTGCCGCTATGCGTTATCAAATAAATTTAACCAGGCGGGCCAATCCCCTACTCATTTCGCCAGCCCAATCGGTCCGCGTACGGCGCGCCAGTCCCCAGGGCACAAAAAAGCCCGACTCCTTACTTAGTCGGAGTCGGGCGAACGTTGAACGGGTGTGAATAAAATCGGAAAGCCTCAGATTATCACAAACAGGATCAGGACGATGTGCTTACGACATAGGCTCAATGGCGTAGAGCAGAACCGTTGTGTTTGTGTTACATTTGATTATTCCCGGAGAACAGAAAAAGTAACAGGCCCCCATGAAAAAATGGCCACTTTTTGCATGAAGCCTCTCAACCTACAAGCTAACCTTCTCATTGTCACCGTTTTTTTCTTTCTGAATTTTTTCACAAAACTGCCCGAGCCATCAAGCCAGGCCCAACGGGTCTATGCCAATTTGCTGCGGGCCATGGGCAACCCGCCCCATCCGCCAGTACTCCGCCGGCTGCCGCGGGGATCGGCGCAGCAGGGTGGTTCGCTGGTTTACCGGCCGGGAACGCCGGCCCACATCGACCTCAGCGACGATGTGCTGGATCTGTGCCGTACGTTCGGGCCTGATGCCGATGCGGCCCTGGCCTGTCTGCTGGGCCACGAGCTGGCGCATTTTCAGTACCGGCATGGCCAAAAGCAAGGCTTCTTCTCACCCGTTGTCATGCCCAACGGAGCCGCCTATTCGTCAGAAAATCTGGAAGCGCTGGCCGACCGATCGGGCGTCTTTCTGGCCTATCTGGCCGGGTACGATGCATTTACGATTGCGCCCGCCGTATACAGAAAACTATACGATACCTTTCGGCTCCCTAACCAGATAGCGGGCTACCCCAGCCGCAGCCAGCGGTTGCAGATGGTAAGCGACACCACGGCTCGCGTACGCGAACTGGCCCATTATTTCGAACTGGGTGAAATTCATTACCTCCTGCTCGACTACGCAGCGGCCGGCCAGGCTTTTTCTACGCTGGTAGCCCGCTACCCTACGGCTACGATTCTGAATAACCTGGGAGCCATCAAGCTCAACCAGGCGCTGGCTCAGATGGCGCCCGCGCGGGATGATCCGCGCTTGCGGTTTGCTTTTCCGGTCGAGTTTGATGCCGATAACCGACTGCTGGCCAATCCGCGCCGGGGTGAGCCGGTACCATACCGCCCGCTGCTGGCCGACGCCCGGCATCTGTTCAGTACCGCCCTGGCCCGGCAGCCTGGTTACCAGGCCGCCACCCTCAATCTGGCACTCACGTTTTATCTGCTGAACGAAACCGAAAAAGCGTACCAAACCCTGATGGCGAGTCGCACCGCCAGTCGGCCCCTGTCGGCTAATGGATTGCTGCTGCTGGCCGTCATTGAGGCCGACCGCAGCAAACCCGCCGAGGCTCAGCGGCTGTTTCGCCAGGCAGCAGCGCAGGGCGCTTTTCGGGCAACCGACAACATGCGGCTCTACGAAGAATCACAAAAACCCGGCTGGCAACGCTACTGGAACCGGCTCGTGGCCAACCGCCAGTCGACCCAAACCGCCAGCAGGCCCTCGCCGGTCGATCGGCTCCGCCCGGCTCCCCGGTTACCGCTACAGCCGCTCCCCTCTGGCGGACGGTATGCCCGCACCGATTCACTGACGCTGTACGAACTGTCTATTGAAGAAAACAACAAACCACGGTGGTACCGCGTGGTTAAAAGCAATCGGTTGGGGCTGGCCGACTTACCGATTGGCAGCCCTCGTTCGCGCCTGTCGGCCTACGGACCGCCCTCGGCCGACGTAGCTGGCGCGCGGGGAAGCCGATTCTACGGATACCGCCGGGGTAACAGTCGCCTGTTTCTGGAATTCAGGAGCGAGCAGCTGGTGAGCTGGCTGGCCGTAACCCCTATTTGATCGGCACCAGCGGTTTACGCCCACCGTACGTATCGCGGTCGAGCCGGTACGTGCGGCCCTGTGGGTCGGTCAGCAAAAAGCCGCCCTGCTGCGGGTCGTCGCGCAGCTGCCACCGGGCCTCGCTGGCAGGCAGCTCCGTCAGGTGCAGGTGCAGTCCGTCCGGATCGCTGCTGTATTCGCCGGAAGCCGGACCGTCGGTGCTGAAGGTAACCGGAAAGGTGGTCAGCTTATCGGGCGCCGGAGTACCGTCTACCCCAAAGCCACGCTGCGCATAGGGAATCTGGGTCGAGAGCGTGTCTGGTCCGGACAGATACCGGAACCCCAGCCAGCCGAGTCCTGCCACCAGCAACAGCGTAGCCACCGCCCGCAACCAGGTTTGCTGCCACCACGGGCGCACCGGCCGGGACCGACCCGGCCCCGACGATACAGGCGTGGTTAGCCCTTCGCTGATCAGTCGATCAACCAGATCGTAATCCTTGCTGGTCTGCTCCCGGTCAAACTGCTGATTCAGGGCAGACTGCATGAGTACATCGGCCCTGAAATCGGCATCGTCGGTCATTTTCTGCCTGACGGCCTGCCGCCCCGACTCATCGAGTTGTCCGGCCAGATACGCGTCAATAATAGCCCATTTGTTCTGGTCGGTAATCATAATGCTGCGTTCTTCATTTTTTCTGTCAAACAATCCCGCAACCGGCTACGGCTTTCGTTCAGCCGAACGCTGGCCGTGTGCGCATTGGTATAGCCTGCTCTGGCGGCAATTTCGGTCATATCCAGGTCATCGAAGACCGCCTGTACCTCGTCCATTGACATAGTTTTCAACTCCTGCTCACTCCAGTATTTGTACCGCAGGCGAAACAACAGCTGACGGGCCGCACCGAGTCGGCTGAAACAATCGGCCAGCCAGGTCCGGAACCTCGAAACTTCAATTTGGATGGTGCCGGAACGGCCGTCGGTTGTCGTCACCGGCAGGTCAATGCTGATCGGTTCGTCATCGGCGGTTGTCAGGGGCCAGGTCATAGTACCCATATCGGCCTCATCGACAGTAAGGAATGTGGTTTCCAGCCAGTTCGTTTGCTCAACCGGGTCAGTGCGTTCCTGCCGAAGCTGATGCAGGGCTTTGAAACGGGCAATGCTGATCAGGCAGGTCGACAACAGCGCTTCGACCGGCTTTCTGTCGGCCAGGTTGGTGAAGAAGGCAGCAAACGAGTCATTGAGTACTTCGTCGGCAACGTCGGTCGTCCGGAACCGGAACTGCGCCAGGTAGCGGGCTACGGCCTCCCGGTTTTCGGCCATGATTCGGCTCATCGCTGACGTTTGCTGAGCCGGACTTCCGTCAGCGGCCAGCCAGCTCAGGACCTGCTCGCGGGTAACGCGCCGGGCAAACAGGGATGGATTCAGTCGTTGTTTGGTTGCCTTCCGTCGAATGATCAGGCAGGTGGCCAGGGTCTGACGAAGAATAGCCGCAGCAGCCTGGCCGGGCAGATCAGCAAATTCATTGGCCAGTGTTTTGGTAACAACGGGCGCAATCTGACGAACAAAGGCTTCGTCGGAAGGTACAGATGTGGACATCAGGTGTGGAACAGAAGGCTACTGTCCAAAGCTACTAAAAAAACCGCCATACTACACTCCCGTAGTATGGCGGCTATCGTTAACTAACCTCCACCTGGAGGTTTTGTTGGTTTTTCTGGGGGGTCTTCGTCGAAAGTCGTTGTTCTGACGGCTGGTTTAGCCTCACCCGGAGCGGGGTCAACCGCAACTGATTCACAGGCACCCATGGCCAGCATCAACACGACCCCGAACATACCCACCCAACCCGAAGCCGAAGCCAATGGTCGTTTGTTCATGTTATTACCCTTGCGGGCGTTTTGGGGTTTGTTGAAGGCTGGCTCCGGGGACGTCCGCTAAAAAGCTTTCGGAGCTGGCTTTCGAGAGTAGATTGCAGGGGGCGGAAAAAAATCACACCCCCCACTCACTATTTCCGTTACTTTTCCGGCAAAAGGAGAATATCCCAGTAAACAGTCACCCTACCGCATGTCGAGTGCCGATCAGACCTTATACGAAGCCATATGCTCCGACGACAAACGTCGGGTTGAGTGGGCCACCCACCAGCTAACCCATAAAGTCAAAGCGGTCATTCGTCGGCATGTGCTGGACAACTCGGGCAGTGAAGAAGATGCTGCTGATCTCACCCAGGAAACGGTACTGGCGGTATGGGCTCAGCTGCGTTCGGGCCACTACCAGCCCCGGGCAGAGGCAACGCTGGATGCGTACGTGTATAAGGTGATGCGCAACAAATGGCTCAAGGTCCTCAAGCGTCGGAAACAGGTGGGCCTGCTGAGCCAGTTCGACGACCTGACCGAAGAGCCCACGGCCGAGGATAAACCCGAACGGCTGGCTACACTGCAGCAGGCCTTCAGCCAGTTGGGCGAAGCCTGCCAGGAGCTGTTGCAGCTGTTTTACTGGGACGATTTATCGTTCGATGAGATTGCTCACCGGGTCAACGCTTCGGCCAAAGCGGCCAAAGTGCGTAAGTATCGGTGCATGCTATACCTGGGGGCGCTGCTCCGGGGCGAAAAACGGGACGGCAACGAATAAAAAGGCGAAAAACCTGTAATCGATGAAGTACTTCAGTACTATTGATCTGAACCAGCTAGTATCTATCCAACATGCGACCAACTAATCAACTTGAGCAATGGGAGTGGATGGAAGCCTACCACCGGGGTACGCTATCCGCCGACGAACGACTTATTTTCGAGCAGGAACTCAAACGCGACCCTGATTTCAGCCGGGAGTGTGCTCAGCTGCTCGCAGCCGATAAAGCGCTGCGTGAACTGGCCCTGGCCAAAACAGTCCGGAACGCCGTTCGTGCCGAACTGGCTGCGCCCCCTAAACCCATCCAGCGTCTTCGGCTCGGGCGGGGCAGGCTGGCCAGTGTGCTGGTAGCCTGCGTCCTGCTGGTCATCAGCTACCTGACCTTCAGCCAGGTCGATCTGGAAAGCTACCGCCAGGATGTGACCCTGACGCAGCGCTACCGCGAATCGGAAGACGATGTAGCCGGGCCTGACCTTACGCCCCAGCAGCGGACTTTTTACCGCGAGTTCTTCGATGCGCAGGCGTATCTGGCCAATGGTCAGCCCCAGCTCGCTATCGGTAATCTGGAAAAGCTGGCGCGGGTAGACAGTCTCCGCCCCTATTTCAAACAGGCCGTACAGTGGCACCTGCTGAATGCCTACCTGCTCAACCGGCAGCCCGACAATGCCGACGCCACGTTCCAGCTGCTCGACCAGAGCGGCCAGTCCGTTTATCCCATCAGTACATCGGATCGCTGGAAAGTGTGGTGGCAGATCCGCTGGCAGAAACTCGGCCGCTCAGCGTGAACGACGCCGACGGTACCGGATGTAGCCAGCGATAGCCAATAGCCCGGTTCCCAGAGCAGCCAGCCAGCCGGTTGGCCAGGGACCGGGAACCGGAAAAACGGGCTGGTTAGTCCCCATCAGGACCAGATGCGCCCAGAAGTGGGGCGGGCTAAACGCCCCACCGGACGATTGCTGCTCAATGAACCGCAGCTTGGCCCGCTGTAGGGCCACATCGGTTGGCAGGCCCGACGCCAGCTCTTCGTATAACAGTTGCGAGAGCCGGGCCGTAGTACCATCATGCGCATTCCAGAGTGAAGTGATAACCTGCGGACAGCCCGCCGATGCAAACGCCCGGCTCAGACTCAGCAGGCCCTCGCCCCCGTGCAGACTGCCACTACCCGTTCGGCAGGCAGACAGCACGGCCAGCCGGATATGGCGCAGGTCCAGCAGGCCCAGCTCGTGGGCATACAGCCGGTGTGACGAATCCTGCGGGAAAAACGCGATGTACGAATCGCCGGGGTCGTTGTCGCTGGCCCGGGCGTGGGTGGCCAGGTGAAGAACCTGATGGTCGGGAAATAGTGACAGAAAGGTGGCTTTGCTGGCATTGGCGGCCGTTGAGCGCGTGCCGGCAGCAGACCCGATTTCGGCTTCCGACCGGTCGAGAGACTGGTACCCCCGTTGCTGGATAAGGGTAAGCGTAGCCTGATCAACGGCAAAAGGAGCCATACTGAGTACATCGGGCGAGCCGTCGGGGCGCTGGCGGGGGCTTCTAACGTAGCTGTCCATCGAGTAAGCGTAGGTGATGGCTGCATGCCTGAGCAGGTAATCATCGGGACGCTGTCCCGTCTCCAGCACTTCGAAAGGCAGGTAATGCAGGGGTCCGTCGCGCACAATAACCAGCCGCCGAACGCCGGCCAGGTCGGCCCAGACCGGCCCCAGCACCCGCCTAAACAGAGCCCGGGCAGCGGTATGTCCCGTATACTGAAACGGATCGGGATTTCGGTAGGCTTCATGCCGAACGGTTTCGGCCAGCTGGTTCAGCTGGGCACCGCTGATCGGGAGCAGCATCACCCGAATCTGGTGTTTCTTTACGACAGTCAGCAGTAGCGAGTCAGATGTCAGGCTATACTGTAAAAAAGCCATATCCGGGGCGAGTTGCTGTTGCAGGCGGCTCAGATTGTCGGCTCCCGGTTGGGCCGACGTATAGGGCCGCAGCTTTTGGTACGCCCGATTCCAGACCAGCTCGGCGTTGACCAGTTCCGCATTGACAGCCACGATTCCGGCCCCTGTAGAATGCGCCACATCTCGTTCGGCCCAGGCCGTTTTGGCCGCAGCCAGCCGGTTTTTGGCCCGCTGCACTTCTTCGAGCAGATAGCCCGGCACCCCTGCATAGTCGCGCTGTAAGGCCTGCAGGGTTTCACGCAGTACGGCCGCGCTACCCTGCTCCTGCCGGTGTAACAGTGCGGCCAGGGTGGCCTTGTCGGGCCGTTGTCGGTACTGGGCATACGCTACCGCTACCGCTTCCCGGTAAGCCGGGCGGAGCTTTTCCTGCACGAACAGCTTGGTCAGTTCGGCACTGTAGGATGCCTGCAGCAGATCACTCAGGGCAAAGGCCCGATCATAGGTGAGGTTGGCCAGCTGCAGCGAGTTAGGCATCGTTTTGGCGGCATGCAGCAGGTGGGCTTTCCAGCAGAGCGACTCGAACAGGTCAGGCCCGTTCAGGAAGTCGGTCAGGGCTGGGTTTTGCGCCGGATCGGTAGCCCGAAAGCGCAAACTGTTGGCCTGCATAGCCTGCTGGATAAACGTTAGCGCCCCCGATACGTCCTGCTGCAGCCAGGCCATCCGGCTCAGCGCCATCAGCCCCCGCCACCCGACCCGGCTCGACCCGCCCAGCCGCTGCCCTGTGGCAACAGAGCGCGCAAAAAATGTTCGGGCGCGGCCTAACTGCTGCTGCTGCTCCCAGTACTTACCCAACGACTGATCGAGGTAGGCAGACAGTTCGGCGCCGTCGGTACCGGCCTGTTTGACCAGCCGCTCCGTTTCGCGTATGAACACCCAGACAGAATCGGTCCGTTGCCGCTGTAGCCGACACTCGATCAGGCCCAGCAATAGCCAGCCCCGATTCAGGTCGGGCGTTTTATAGTGACGGACCGATGCGGTATAGAGCGAGTCGGCCCGACCGAGCTGCCCCAGTTGCCGGTAAAACAGCGCGAACTGATTCTCGGCAATGGCCTGCCGGGCCGGGGTGGTGTGGCGAGCCAGGAGTAGCAGCCGTTTCTGGAAACACCGCTCGGCCTGTCGGTAGTCGCCCTGCTCTACGGAAGCGGTACCCCGATTGCCCCAGTAGGCAGCCACATAAGTGCGGGCCTCACGCTCCAGCGCCGGGCGAACCAGCAGCAGCGAATCGGCGCGTTGCCAGAACCAGCGCAGCGAGTCGGGGCGGTTTCGCTGGTGGTACATTTCGCCCAGACTGGCCCATAGTTTGAAGCGGGTGCTATCGGCCAGCGGAGTCAGCGGCAGACCCGCCCGGCAGACAGTAGTAGCCCGGCGATAGTCATCGTTTACGTAATAGACCGTAGCCTCGTCGACCAGACTATTGGCCGCCAGGTCAAATTTCCCCTGCTGCCGGGCCAGCTTCTGAACCTGACCAAACAACCGCAGGGCTTCGGCAGGCTGCTGTCGATAGATAGCATTAGCCCGCTGCCGCAAACTGTCGGCCGACTGACCATGCCCGGCCATCGACCCCAGGCATAGCAGTACGAGGACGTACCACGTCCAGCCAGAACCACTGCTATTCATAAGCGTACGCAAAGCAATATAAAGAGAGGCTGTTCCCGTGGGTGAAATTAAGCAATAGTCCAGTACGCTGCATAGCCCGCAGCAGGTCGCTTCTGTTATAAATATTTAATCTACATAAATACCAGTCTATATCCACCCACCCCATCAACGCCGGATAACCCGATGCCTGGACGAAAGGAGCAGGCTATAATCAGCCGTATTACAGATAGTGATTATAACTGATAGAGAAAGTATAGTTAACATATTAATTACCAAAGGAATAGCTGTTACTTTTTTGTCGATTCCGGTATTTACAGGCAGAAACACAACGCTTACTCAATTCACCAGTCTGTTTTTTGCATTCTTGTCTGATTACGTGCTTCTTACGCCGATCAAATCCCGTTTCTATCTATTACCTTATCTAGTTTACTCCATGAAAGCACAACTCGTTTTTATTGCCTGCCTGCTGATCGCTCTGGTCGGCAGCACCACCGTTGCGCAGGACAAGCCCGACAAAAATGTGACCGTAACGGGCAAGGCTGTCCCGAAAACGCGGGGCGCCAATCCTAACATCAAAAAAGACGTGCCCACCACGGATGTACCCGTTCCCAGACCGGCCAAAACCCGGGGCGCCTTATGCCGGGTTAAGTTTGATAACTATACCGGCCTGTACATCAAGATTTACGTCGACGGTGACTACAAAGGCACGCTGGCCCCCTGGGACGACGGCACGGTAACGGTTGGGTCAGGGTATACGACCATTTACTGCGTCTCTACGGGCGGCACCCGCGAGTGGAGCGCATCGGGCGACTGCCGCGAAAATTACGTCTACACCTTGCGCTAGCATCCGCCAGCGCAGTATGCACGATTTTCTGTCGGGAAGGGGGCCTGCCTCCTTCCCGATCCTCCTGTACCGCTCATCTCAATCCGTATGAATCTCCACCCGAACCGCATCGTGCGAGCTGGCTGGGCGGCTTTGGTCGGCCTGCTGCTCCTGGTAACTCCCCTGTTTGCGCAAACTAAACGAGCCCTCGTCATTGCTATTGGCAAATACCCGGGAGCCAGTGGCTGGCAGTCGATCAGCTCGGCCAACGACATACCGCTGATCCGGGCGGCACTGGCCTATCAGAAATTCACGGACGTAACGGTGCTGCAGGATGACAAAGCGACCAAAACCGGTATCATCAACGCCCTCAACACGCTGATTGGTCAGTGCCGGCCCGGCGATCAGGTCGTTATTCATTTTTCGAGCCACGGGCAGCAGATTTCCGACGACTCGAACGACGAACTCGACGGGTACGACGAAGCAATTGTCTGTTACGGAGCCCCTGCCAGCGCCAGCGCCAAACCCAACTACGACGGTAGTCAGCACCTGCGCGACGACGAACTGAACCAGCTCATCGAGACACTCCGCGGCAAGCTGGGAGCTTCGGGCGATATCCTGCTCATTGCCGACGCCTGCCATTCCGGCACCATCAGCCGGGGCGGTATCGCCAAAATACGCGGCAATAGCCAACCGTTCAACCTGTCGGGCAAAGCCCCCCAGGTCCGGTCAGCGCCGGGTCGTCAGGTGGCCAAACCGTTTCTGGCTCCTTCTCCGGCCCGGGGTGGCGTGGCAACCGGCCTGGCGCCTTACGTGGTGATCTCGGCCGCCAAAGCCGGTGAACTGAATTACGAATACATACTGCCCGATGGGAGCGACAAAGGGGTGGGTTCGCTGTCTTACGTGATCAATAAGGTACTGCGTAGCGTTAACCCCAGCGAAACCTACCGACTGTTATTCAACCGCATCGTTGCCGAAATGAAACTAGTGGCTCCGCAGCAAACCCCGGAGATCGACGGCGACTACGACCGCCAACTGTTTGGTGGCAAAGCGGTGCAACAAGTCCCTTACTACCCGATTCAGCAACTCACCGACAGCGGAAAACAGCTCATCATTGCGGCCGGCCGGCTGGAAACGGTCAACGTCGACACCCAGGTGCGGGTTTGCCCGGCCGGCACGACTGACCCCATGCAGGCTAGTTCGTTTCTATCCGGCACCGTAGTTCAGGCGGGTATGTTTTCGGCCACCATCCGACTCGAAAAACCACTCCCGGCCGATCAGCAACTTAAGCAGTGGGTGTTCGTGACCGAGCGTTCGTTTGGCGACCTCTCCGTAGCCCTCAGTCTGGACAGCCTCCGCAACGGTCCGCTGCGCACGGCCGCCGAAAACGTTCTTAAGGCGCTGCCCCTCGTTAAGCTGACGTCTGTCAAAGCTTCTGAGCTGTACCTGTCCCAGCTCGACTCGGCGGGGGTCAGCTACGCGCTGGTTCGTAAAACAACCGATGGGTTTGTTGTCGGTAAGCCCATACCCGTGAACCGGCCAACCGACGGCGAGACGATCAGCCTGCGGGTCCAGAACTACGCACAGGGCAAATTCCTGCAAACCTACAACCCAAGCTATCCGGGTATCGGCCTCAAGCTGGAACTTATTCCCAGCAAGCCCGGAGGTCGCGACGCCACCGATACCCTAAACCGGGCTGGCTTTTTACAGAACGGATTGATGATGTTTTCACCGACGGACAAAGCATCTGTCAGAATTACCAATACCGGCTCCCTGCGCGTCTATTTCAGCCTGATCGATATCCAGCCCGACGGTGGCGTAAGCGTCGTGTTTCCAACCAAAGAAACATCCGTCAATCACGACCTACCCGAGAATTACGTGATCGAGCCGGGCAAAACGCTCATCATTCCGCGCCGGCTGGACTTCTCGCCCCCCTACGGTACCGAAACGTTTAAAGTATTGGCTGCGCTGGAAAAGTTTGACCTGCGCAACGTTGTCGGCCTGCGCAGCCTCGATCGGGGCACCCGCGGTCTGAGCAACGTCCTCGAAAAAGTATTTGGCATAGCCCAGCTCTTTGTGCGCGGTACCGAAGGCGAGGGAACCCTTCCCGAAACGGCCGTTGGCTCCTTTTCATACCCTTTTCTGATCGTTCCAACCCGCCCGCAATAAGCATTGCCTGACCCGTATGTATCGTCTTTTTCTCTTTCTTGCTCTGCTCATACTGTCGGCCCAGACCCGGGCCCAAAGCTCGTCTGATGTTCTGGAAGACGCGTTGTCAGGTGTTGTTACCGTAGCCGTCTACCAGACGGCCGGTGTCAGTGTCCGGCCCCTGGGCGTGCGGGGCCGGACCGTAAACCCCGAACAGGCCTACGCCAAAGCCCTGAGTCTGGCCGGAGCCAAAAGCAGCGGGTCGGGCTTTGTCATCGAGTTGAATGGCCAGAAATACGTACTCACCAACGCGCACGTTGTCGAGTCAGCCACCGACGCAGCCGGCAGCCTGGCCGTTTTTTCGATCAACCAGCAGAAATACCCGGTCCGGGTGGTGGGGGGCGATGCGCTCTACGACTTTGCGGTACTGGCGTTCACGACTCCACCCGGTCCCGAGTTGACCGCGCTTCCCCTTCGGTCGGCCCCCGCCCGGATCGGCGAGCGCGTTTACGCCATCGGCAACCCGCAGGGCGAGTATCCATATACGGTCACCGACGGTATCATAAGCGCCAAAAACCGGATACGCGGTGGCCTGACGGGTAAGTTTGGCTTCTTACAGACAACGGCAACCGTCATCTGGGGCAACAGTGGCGGCCCCCTGGTCGACGAGCGGGGGGCTGTGTTGGGCATCAACTCGCAGATTGCCTTCGCCAACGGCCCCAACGGGTCGTCGGTATGGCTCTCCCAGATCAATTTCGCCCTGGAGACCTCCGTTGTGCTGCGTCTGCTGAACGACGTGCTCACCAACGACGGGCTGGTCAGGCGTGCGTATCTGGGCCTCGAATTCTCGGAGACGACCCGTATCAGCGACGACGACGAACGCCCCCAGGCCACCACCACCCAACCCGTACCGGTTTTATCGGGTATCCTGCCCGACTCGCCCGGCAAGGAAGTACTCAAAGGCTATGTGGGTCAGACCGTTACGGCCATCAATGGCGAAGGGGTCCGTAACGTGCAGGAAGTGCTGGGCATCCTGGAAACCGTACGCCCGGGCAGTAAGGTTGCCCTGACGTTTGGCCATGGCCCATCGGCCACTACGGTTTCCGTGAAAAGCAGCACGCTGACGCCTGTTGAACTGGAATCGGTAGCCCGCTACGTACTGACGTCGAACCGGCTGTCGCTGACGGAGGCCCCCGATGGGATCGCCATTCGTTTTATGCAGAACAACAACACGTATGAACTTGATCGGGAGCGTCGGTACCAGAAAACCCCGGCTGGTTTTGGGCAGAAGCAAATAGCCAGCCCGTCGGCCAATACGCCCAGGGCCGTCACCTACCGGGTTGTGGCAGCGGGGATTCAGTCAGAGCGGGGCAGTAAACTCTGGCGGGTAAGCAAGCTCAGCTACCTCGGTGCCGTTTGTCGGCTGATGGGACTGTCGGGTGTGGTAGATATGGCCGTGGCAGACCCCGACAATCCCGACGACGTGCGTTTTACCCGCCATATGCTATCGGGCGAGCAGGACGTGATCAAAGCCTGTTTGTGGTACTGACTCCGGCCCATTTCTGATCAGGTTCCGGCCCAACAAGGATCAGGGCCGTAGCTGACTCAGGTCAGTACCGGAGCAGGCCCGCCGGTGTTGCTTTGTGGTGTCATACAAACCCAACAACAACCATGGCAACGCTCTCACACGCCACCACCGCAACATCCTCTTCATCGGCTACCACCTGGCTCGCATCTTATCAGCATTTTGTGGCCAGCAACGAGTTTTATCGGGTCGGCTGGGCCGCTGCGGCTCTTATCATTCAGGGCTGTATTCTCTCGCCCGCCCTCCTGCTGACCATGTTCTATTTCGGCGGGGGCGACTGGCAGCTGCTGGTCAGCAACCTCAGCTTTCTGCTGGTGCTGGTCCCTATTTTGTCGGCAATGCCGGTTAAATACATCCTGCCTACCTTCGCGTTCAGCTTTGTGCTGCATGTAGCCATTATCCTGATCAACGTACTGTAGGTCTGCCAATCGCTTCGGTATGAAAACCATCGTTCTGGCTACCGACTTTTCGACCGGGGCCAATCGGGCAGCTCATGTTGCCGCCCAGTTGGCCCGTGACCAGGATGCTTCGCTGGTCCTGGTTCACGTATTCCATTTCTGGCCGGCCAATCCGCCCGAGCTGAACGGCGACTTTCCGCTGAGTGCCACGGCCATGCGGGACGAAGGCCAGCAAGCCATCAGTCAGCTGGCCCACGAACTACACAGCCAGTACGGAGCCGGCTTACCCATCCGATCTCTGGTTCGGGAGGGCTACGTGATCCCGACTATTCAGGAAATAACCCGGCACGAAAAGGCGGACCTGCTGGTCATGTCGACGGTAGGGTCGGCTCCGCAGAGTGCGCAGCTCATGGGTAGTATCGCCAGTGCCATGGTATCCGAAACAAATGTCCCGCTGCTGCTGATTCCGCCCTCGGCAGGTTACGCGGCCATTAAGAACATCGTACTGGCTGTCGATCTGAACAATCCCCCCGATGCGATCGTCCTCGAAACGGCCCTTCGCTTTGTTCGCCAGTTCGACAGTGTGGTCAATATGTTGTCTATCCACGAAAGACCGTCAGACGAAACGGTCAGGAGCCGGGCCGAGCACCTCCGCCGACTGCTGGCGTCGGTGCCCCACACGCTGACCATTCTGCCGGGTGATGCCGTTTATGAAACGCTGCTCACCTTTGCCCATGCCAACAAAGCCGACCTGATTATGATGCTGCCGCAGCCGCATAACTGGTTCGTACGGCTCTTTAGCGAGGGCAATACCGAACGTATGGCACGGCTTACCGATATTCCGCTGCTGGCTGTCGTTTAACGACCGGCCTCTATACAACAGACCCGGCACCTGTCTTTTCAGCGTTAGGTGCCGGGTCTGTTGTCTCCTATTGTATGCTCTGCGGGTTCGCCAGGAGGTTATTCACCGGCCCGGACCCAGGAGGGTAACGATCCGGCAGCCCTATATTCAGATCAGATTCAGCCCCATCAGCTCGGCCAGGAACGCATGGCAGCGGTTTTTAAGCTGGGTATATTCTGCCGACAGGCTAGTCAGCAGCGTAGGGCTGGAAACGGGCAATCCATACCGCGGATCGGTGCAGGCAGCCGTTGTGGCCGTTGCCGATGTGCAGCGGTCGCCGGAACAGACCACATCGGCACGCAGGTGATGGATACGGTGTTTGAGCCGGCCGAGTGCCTGGGCGTAGTCGGCCGAGTAATCCCGCAGGCTCCGGTAGTTATCGTTGGGCAGGTCAGACAGGAGTATCAACAGCTGATCTATTTCCTGTTCGCTTTCCACCAGGGAGGCCGCCCAGTTCTGATGCTGGCTGCGGCAGGTTTGCAGGGACTCGATAGTGTTGTTCATAAATAAGCGGAGCGAATGGTTTTTCGTAAAATTGATAGCTCCTCCCGATACCGCGACTGATCGAAGTCAGTCCCCAACCTGATAAAAATCAGCTTCCCGTTCATCCGCTCTCTTATGCTTACTTCCGCAACCCCATCGGTAACCGGCCTGTCTGCAACCGACGTACAATTGGCACGGCAGCGCTATGGCCTCAACCTGGTAGCCACGACCGAATCCCGAACGAGCTGGCGGCTGGTCATTGAGATTGTATCAGAGCCAATGTTCATCCTGCTGGCGATAGCCTGCCTGCTCTACGTGCTGCTGGGGCAGTGGCAGGAAGGAATCGTACTGGGAGTCGCGATGGGGCTGGTGGCCAGCATTTCGGTCTATCAGACCGTTCGGAGCGATCGGGCGCTCCGGTCGCTCCGACAGCTGACCCAGCCGGCCGTATCGGTGCTTCGCGATGGCCAGCTCCAGTCGGTTCCCATCGAGCAGCTTGTTCCGGGCGATGCCTGCTGGCTTACCGAGGGCCAGACCGTACCGGCCGATGGGTTGCTGATTCAGGCCAACGACTGCACCGTCGATGAATCGATCCTGACGGGCGAATCGGTGGCGGTGGCTAAAACGCAACCGAACACAGACCGTTTCTACGCCGGAACGGTACTGGCCACGGGCAGCGCCTACCTGCGAATCAGCGCCATCGGCGAGTCTACCGAACTGGGTAAACTGGGTCGGTCACTCGCGCAGATAGACGTAGAAAAAACGCCACTCCAGCAACAGATCAGTCGGTTTGTACAACGTATGGCGTTCACTGGCAGTGCTGCGTTCGTGCTGATATGGGCAGTCAACTTTGCCCGTTCCGGCGACTGGGTGTCCTCGTTGTTACTGGGACTGACCATTGCGATGGCTGTGGTACCCGAAGAAATACCCGTCGCGTTCAGTAGTTTCATGGCGCTGGGGGCCGCCCGCATGGTCCGTTTCGGGGTACTGCCCAAACAGCCTCAAACCGTCGAAAGTCTGGGGTCGGCCACGGTCATCTGCACCGACAAAACCGGCACCATCACGCAGGAGGGCATGGCCGTGGCCCAGGTATACGACCACCGTACCCAGCAGCTGACAGCAATAACCGGCGTGCTTTCGGCACCGGCTCAGGAAGTACTGGCGTATGCCCGCTGGGCCAGCGAACCCGAGCCGTATGACCCCATGGAGCGGGCCATTGCCACAGCCTGCCAGGCCCAGTCCGAAACCGACAGGCTACCGCTGCAGTACGAGTACGCACTCGACGGAATACCCCCCATGATGACCCATGTCTACGCTGCCGCTGCGGGTTCGTTTCGGGTAGCCGGAAAAGGCGCCGTTGAACGGATCATCCGGGTTTGCCGGTTACCCGATGCCGATGCGGAGCAAATTCGTCAGCAGGCCAATACCCTGGCAGCCCGGGGCTATCGGGTACTGGGCATAGCCGGGAGCGAGTGGGGCGATGCGCCATTTCCGGCCAGCCAGGACGACTTCACCTGGACCTGTAAAGGTTTAGTCGCGCTCGAAAACCCGCCCAAAGCCAACGCCAGCGCTGTTATCGGCCAGTTCAGCCGGGCGCATATTGCGGTCAAAATGATTACCGGCGACTCGCCCGAAACGGCCAGCGCCATTGCCCGGCAGGTGTCAATGCCGCTGGGTAACCGTATTCTGACCGGCCCGGAGGTGATGGCAATGACAGAAGCTGACCTTCAGCAGCAGGCCCGTGAGACGACGATTTTCGCCCGCATGTTTCCCGAAGCCAAACTCCGGGTAATCCGGGCGCTGAAAGCCAACGGCGAGGTAGTAGCCATGACGGGCGACGGTGTTAACGACGGCCCTGCCCTCAAAGCGGCTCACATCGGTATTGCCATGGGCCGTCGGGGTACCGAACTGGCTAAACAGGCAGCCTCGCTGGTACTGGTCAACGATGATCTGGGTGGTATGGTCAGCGCCATTGCGCAGGGCCGTCGTATTTATCAGAATCTCAAGAAAGCCATTGGGTATATCATCTCGATCCACATTCCCATCATTCTGACCGTAGTGCTGCCGCTGCTCTTCGACTGGCCGTACGTGAATCTTTTCAGTCCGGTACATATCATCTTTCTGGAACTGGTCATGGGGCCAACCTGCTCAATTGCGTTTGAAAACGAACCCGCAGCGCGTAATCTGATGCGAGAGCGGCCCCGTCGCCTGACCGATACCTTCTTTACCACCCATGAACTTGGGCTGAGTATCGGGCAGGGACTGGCCATTGCCGGGGCCGTTCTCCTCGTCTACTACTTCAGCATGCGCACCGGGTCGACTCAGGACGAGGTTCGGACGCTGGCTTTTTTGACCCTGGTCATAAGTAATATCTGGCTCACGCTGATGAGCCGCTCAACCCGCGAATCGATTCTCACCACCCTGCGCCGGCCCAACTGGCTGCTCTGGCTGATGCTGGGCCTGACAGTGCTGCTGCTGGTAATATCCCTGCTGCTACCAGCCGCCCGCCAGCTGGCCCGGTTCAGTCGACCGGATCTGCCTGAGCTGGGCTACTGCATGCTGGCATCGCTGGCGGGCGTTTGCTGGATAGAAGGGTACAAATACTGGTTACGGCAGACATCTACCTCAGGTCTCCAGTAGCTGCTGGGTCGTTTCGGCCAGCCGGGCAGCCTCGGCGGTGGTTCCCTCCTGGCGCCATAGTTCGATGCCCTGCCGAACGAGGATGAACGCGGGCAGTTTTTCGACGTCGAAACTACGCATGACCTCAGGGTGAGCGGTTTCATCGATCTTAAGCACCCGTACGGCATCGCCCAGCATCGTCTGCAACGAATCAGCGAGTATCGTCAGCGACACCCGCTGCTGACGACTGTCGGCATCCGAAGGCATAAAAATCAACAAAACCGCTGTTTTAGCGGGGACCAGAAAGGGTCGTGTATCGCTTGATTGCATAATCGATGAATAAACTATATCCACCTGTTTGTCCAAAAAAACAGAAAGTGTGCCGTTCCGTAAAGATCAATCCCCGCTGGCACATCTGTACTGACAAAAATCAGCCAGTCACCTGATAAATCCCCAACGCGTATACCATCAGACCGGCCCAATCATGTATAGTTTTTCCATATACTCAGCAGCCATTCGATCCGAATCGAAGGTCGGCTGCACCTCCCGAACGCTGGCTTTCAGGATCGCCATCCACTCGGCGGGACGGTCGTAGTAGAGCGGCAGAATAACCGTTTCCAGGAGCTGATACAGGTTTTCGGCATCAAAAGCGCAGATGGGTGGGCTGCAGAAAGCTGTAGTGCTTTTCCATAAACAGCACATCCATCGTCTGATCAGGCTTGCGAGCCTGGTCGTAATAGCCATACTTCCATAAGATACCGATGGCCACCAGCGGCTGTCCCAGCGCCCACGCACTGCGCATGTGCGAACCCGCCAGAAAACCCAGCCCACCCGAATAGGTCTTGAGGGCCTGCACGAAAGCAAACTCCATTGAAAAATAAGCAATTCGCCCGCGATCGGGAGACAACGCCACATCCGAAACAGCCTGCATACAATCAGTAGTATCAATACGTCCCGAAGGTCACCCCCCGGCCCGGACTTACGACTGAAGAAAATCACCCACCAGGCTGATTCTTGCCCCGGCTATCGACCCGGGGCCGCGCTGACGGAAGCCGCTGGCGTCGCGCTCAGACTTGTTGAGCCACGCCCCGGCTGGTGCTGACTGTATCCTGTATAGCCAGCACCAGCTGGGTCCCTAGCCGGGCTACCGACACCTGACAAACCTGCACAACCCCAACGATGTCGAACGGGGTGGTACAGGTTTGCGGTTCGGCTCGTTCATAACCAGCTGTGCATCGACAGAGAAACCCTGACTCCCTGGCAGTGGCAACTACGTTCGTCAGGAGCTGCCCCACCAGATCAGGGCGCCCAAGCCAGTTCGCCAGTCGAGCGTTTGCCTGATCGATTCGGAAATCGACAATAGGAGACAACAGGTCTGACGAACTACGAATGGGCTGCAATACCGCCACGCCAGCGGGTACGCGCAGGAGTACATCCTGAACCTGTATGCCCGGCTGCTGAATGATGTCGCGGAGTTTCCGGCGAACGGTACTGTCGGCATACCGAACCAGGATTCCGCCATCGACGGGAACCACGGTGATATCGCGCCAGCAGTCATACTCCGGGTAATAATGTTCGCCGGTGTAGGGCTGATTGGTCTCGTAAACCGATACGTACTGATGAAACATGCCGTTGATACCCGTAGCGGGGTATAGCTGCCATAAGGTACGGCCCAGCAACTCCTCCCGGCTAAACCCACTCATCCGCAGACCGGCCTCGTTGATCAGGGTGAAGCGAAAATCACAGATTCGGCCGTCGGCATCACGAACGACATCCAGCACGGAAATACCCGTATTATCGATATCGAAGGCCTGCTGCAACACCGCTTTCAGCCGGGCGGCTTCGGCTTCGGCCCGGCGTTGGGTCATGTCTACATACGACGCCAGGAGGTATTCGTCGACCCGCACCACCGTCATGTCGAGCCAGGCCAGCCGGTTGCTACCTGGCCAGCTGATCCGGGTGGTAAAATGAGCCCCCCGCCCCGTTTCAATCACCGGCCGAAACTGCGCCATCAGTTCCGTCTGAACCAGTTCAGAAAATAAGCTGCTGAACGGTTGCCACAGCAGTTCGTTGGCCGGTTGCCCCATGTCCTGCTCCGCTACGGCATTGACCATCGTCAGCCGCAGGTCCGTGAGTACTCCACGGGCATTACGAATTATCTGATACACAAAGACACCATCCTGCGCCACGCTCAATACGCGCTGTAACAGGGCAGGTGCCAGTTGCTGGGTAGAATGCATTGATTTTACACGTTAGGATAAAGAACAAGGGCAGATTAAGCCATACAAACTAACGAAACAACGTTACCACATGTTTTAATATAGTAACAAAAGAAACCAAAATCCCCGGTCTAACTGGCACAGGCCGGTTAAGCTGTCGACGATACGCGGATCGAGCCATCTAGTAATTATTACTCAACGCATACCAGTTCACATGAAGCGCTGGTATTGGTCCAGATTGATTCGTTAAATCCACTTCATTTTCATAAAGATAGGCGCTAGGGTAATTGCTGCTGCGTCTCTTTGAGGCACTGGTTCAATCTAACTTACCATTTGGTAACAAATTTCACAATCAATTACATAATAATAAATACTTAGTCCGACAAACTGCCTAAAGTCAGGCTGGGCAGTGAGTATGGTCAGGGCTTAAGTGTCGAACTAATCTCAATTTTGGTACATCAACTTAGCCAGTCGCCTGCTCATGACTATCGCCTTTTACAGCGCCCAACCTTTCGAACAACGCTGGTTCGACGAACTGCGCGGCCACCATCAGATCACCTACATACCCGAAGCGCTGACCCTCGAAACGGCATCGAAAGCCGCTGGTCACCAGGCCGTATGTGCCTTCGTCAACGACGACCTGAGCCGCCCCGTCCTGCAACAGCTGCGGAGGCTGGGTATTGGCGTACTGGGTATGCGGTGCGTCGGGCTGGATAACGTTGACCAGCACGCCCTCTGCGATCTGGACATGACCCTCCTGCACATTCCGGGCTACTCCCCGTTTTCAGTGGCCGAACAGGCCATAGGTTTACTCCTTGGGCTGATCCGGCACCTGCCCGAAGCTCATAACCGGGTCACTACCGGTAATTTCTCGATCAACGGGCTGGTTGGCACCGACCTGCACGGCAAAACGGTGGGGGTAATAGGCACCGGCCGGATTGGCAAGGCCTTCCTGCATATCGTACAGGGCTTCGGCTGCAAGGTACTGGCCTATGATATCGGTCCAGACCGCCGGCTGGTAGAATCGGGCGTCGTTTATGTGCCCCTCCGTGAGCTGCTCCAGCAGGCCGACATCGTCTCCCTGCACTGCGCGCTAACGCCCCTGACAACCTACCTGATCAACGCCAAAACGCTGCCGCTGCTAAAGCCGGGGGCTTTTCTGGTCAATACCGGACGCGGCAAACTGGTTCATACCGAAGCCCTGCTCGACGCCCTGGATGCGGGTCAGCTGGCGGGCTACGCAGCCGACGTGTACGAAGGCGAACGGACGTATTTCCACTACGACTATGCCGACCAACCCATTACCGATGCCCTGCTGAATCGTTTACGAACGCACCCCCGGGTACTGCTGACTGCCCACCAGGGATTCCTGACCGACGAGGCACTGCGGCAAATTGCCCGCAGCATGCTTAACCAGTTCAGCTTTTACGACAACCAGCAAACGGCCCTGATCACCAGGGCGTCGATGTGCTGAACGACGTTCTAAAACCGGCAAAACGGCAGCCTGCCATGCTACACGACCTCTCGCCCGAACTGACCGAACACCTGCTGAGTACGCAGTTCTTTGGCCGCATTGGCTGCGCTGCCGACGGGCAGGTGCTGGTTTTACCCGTTGCGTACCTCTACGACGGCCATGCCATCTACGGTCAAACCCGCGAGGGCACCAAAACCCGTATGCTGCGCCAAAACCCCACGGTATGTTTCGAAGTCGATGAAGCATGCAGCCCAACCTCCTGGCGGAGCGTAGTGGTACAGGGCGTGTATGAAGAACTGAACGGCGACGATCGGGTCTACGCCGAACAGCGCCTTGGCCCCGGTCGGGTAGCGCCCCGCAGCGACATGGTTTCGTCCACGGGCGAGGTACCCCAGCCTCCACCGCCGGTTGTTTACCGCATCCGAATCCTCAGCAAGACCGGCCGGAGCGAAATCAAAGAGTAGTTCGTCCTAACGCCTAATGCCTTATGAAAACGCTCGATACCCTCCTCCTGGTTGCTTATTTCGTTGTCAATGGGTTTGCGGTTGTGCAGGTCATTGGCAGTTACCGGTGGCCTACCGTGACGCGCCTGGTGTTCTGTCTGCTGTTTCTGGCAGCCGCCCTGGTCAACACCCGAACCGCGCTCAATACCCCCTGGGTCTACCAGAACTATGCCGATTACGCCATTCCGCTCTACAGCCGGTTTATTCTGGGCGGGTTCGAGCCGATTATTACCCCTATGGTGCTGAGTATTGCGGTCGGGCAGGTGGGTGTTGCGGCCGCGATGTTTATGAAGCGACGCTGGTTCCGGCTAGGTTGCGCAGGTGGTATTGTTTTCTGCCTGGCCATCTCTCCGCTGGGTCTGGGCGCGGCCTTTCCGGCTACCCTGCTGATGGCCCTGGCCTTCTACCGGCTACTTAGCCATGACAAACGGGAACCCGCTACCCGCTCCGATCACCGTCCGATAAAATCACCCCGGACAGCGGCAGTATAAAACTGACCAGACCCGATCAGAGCGAACGTACTCTGAACAAGACCAGGCAAAACATAACGAGATCAGACCTGATCGTTCGGTGGTCGTAGCTGCGTTCATCGGCTGGCATAATCCGCACCCGGCAGCGTTGCCGATCAGGTCTGTCTCCAGGTAAACCCTTCCGTGTAGGGGGTTAGTTGGTTGCAAAGAAGAGAGCAGTGTAATAGATAACCCCGTAGTGATGTTCGCTACGGGGTTTTTGTTGGCGGCAACACCACCCTACAAAGGCAGTCGCCACCAGCCGTACACATCGCGGTAGACCCGAATGGCATTGCTCTCATCGATATCGAGTACGTTATAGACGACAATGACCGGCACCGGCTCAGGGAACCGTATGCTTTTCGGGCTGGCGTTGGTGGGGCAGCTGGTCAGAAACGACGGGCCGAACCGCGTATAGCCGAGCAGCAGATTGGCCAGGTGTATGGGTTTCTCGACCCGAACGCAGCCATGGCTCAGGCTCCGATTCGACCGGGTGAAGAGCCGACGGGCGTTGGTATCGTGGAGGTAAATATCATACGGGTTATCGAGGTTAAACTTCAGTAGCCCCAGCGCGTTATCGCAGCCGGTCGATTGCCGAAGGCGGTACGGAAACGGCTTGGCCAACCAGTTCACCCCGGCCGGATCAACCACCCGCCCGCTGGCATCGATGACCTGGAGCTTCAGGGCATCCAGCGTGGCGACCGGGTTTTTCCGTATGGCGGGCAGCATTTCGTTTATCATGATGGAGCGCGGCACGTTCCAGTACGGGTAAACCACCACACTGCTGATTTCGGCCGTAAAGCTGGGGGTTGGGGTGGCGGGTTTGCCTACAATTACCCGGCTGTGGAGCAGCGTTTGCCCGGCCGGATCGATGACCCGAAGCGTAGCCGACGGTAAATTCACCACCACTCGCCTGGAAGCCGAAAACCGGTTCAGCCAGCGGTAGGTGTTCAGCGTTTCCCAAACTTGCTCCAGCGTGAGCGAGTCGGTCATGTAATCGTCGATCAGGCAACGCTGGCAGTACTCTTTCAGCTGCCGATAGGCCGGGTCGGGCGACTCGAGCGAATCGAGTAGCGGGCACCAGTCGGCACCGGTCCGAAACTGTTGCGTCAGACGGCTGATCCGGCTGGTGTCGATTCGTTCGGCCACCCCCTGGTAGCCCAGCCGGCGGGGTCGACGGCCATACACGATCTGCGTAAAATAGCGGGTCAGGCAGGCTTCGTCGGGCTCGGCACACAGGCTGTCGACACCAATGGTCTGGCCATATTGCCGCAGCCGCAGCCAGTCGCCGGCTACCTGGGCGCGGGCCGTACCGGAGGCCAGGATTATCCATACAATACACCAGCGATAACGCATATCCGTCTTTGGTTTGGGGGGAAGAGAGCCGTTCAGCCACCGGCCGACACGGCTGGCCGGGGCGGGTTTCCGACGCCAGCAAAAATGCGGATTACCAGACGGGCGCCCGGTGACTGAGTTCAGGAGCGGCTCTGAAGTCTATCAGCGCCCGGGCTGATACCCGTCATACCCCAACCGGGCCAGTCCGGCCAACTTTGTTGAGTCAATTCTTTCGTTGACGCCCCCGGACATGACCTTTGAACCATCCTCCCATCTACTGGCCTTTGTGTTGCCCGTCTCGTTCCGCAAAGGTGACGTCATCTTCAGCACCGCCACTACTGATGAGGAAGTTCGGGTAGCTATCACCCCTACCGATCGTCCCCGACACGTCGTTTCAACGGCTCAGCTATCGAGGGGGCGCTGGCGGGCGCGGCTCAACTGGTCCGATGGTCGTCAGCAGTATCTGGAAGAAAAGGAAATTTTTGTCGATTAACCGGATCGCGCATGAAAACGCAACGCTTCATTCTGACTTACACGGGCCGGGGCACCATGCCCACCACCGACCTTGCCTTTCTGAACGAACATATTCCGGTACTGGACCATAGCCGCCGGAGTCTGCTGGTAGAAGACGCGCCGGAGCACATCCGCCACCTGCTACGGTCGATGCCCCGCTGGCAGTGCCGACCCGAACGCATGTACCAGCCCTTACGGCAGGCCGGCTCGCTGATTGCCTTGCCCGCGGTGCGCCGGGTTGTGATCATGGTGGTAGTGCTGTCCCTTTTCAGTTCGTTTCCGCTTTCCTGTATCAACTAACCGGGGTTTCGACCTTGCTAAACGGGGTGTAACCAATGAAAAAAATCTTACTGCTGACCGACTTCTCGGAAGCGTCTCGCCAGGCTCTTACCTATGCCCGCGCCTTCTTTGGCGATACCGTCGCTGATTTTCATTTACTCTGCGCGCACCCGGTCGAACCTGACAGTTTTTACGGCGCCAAACACGTATCGACAACCGCCCGGGCGGCCTTTACCGACGCCTTGTGCGATCTGGTGGCCAGCCTGCGCCGGGAAACCGCCAACGACTGGCACACATTCCGGTCGTCGGCCTGTCCGGGTCCACTCCTCGATGCGGTCACCGATGTCTTAGCCAACGAAACCTACGATTATGTTGTCATCGGGGCCAAAAAAGACGGGACCAACGAGCTGTTCGGCAATACCGCTACTACGCTTGTCCGGTACCTGAACGCGAACCTGCTGGTGGTGCCGGTCGACTCGCAGATCAGACCCATCCGGCGGGTCGTGCTGGCTACGGACTTTGCCAGCCTGACAGACTGCAAACTGCTTTGTCCCGTTAAGGATATCGTTACGCTGAAAGGAGCGACCCTGACCCTGCTGACCATCGACACCCCGCATAAACAGGTAGTCACCACCGAGCAGGAGCTACGCATCCGGCAGTTTCTGACGCCCGTTGAGCCACGCACCGCCCGGCTGGAAGCGCCTACCGCCAGGCAGGGTATCGATGCCTACGTGGCCGGTCACCCAATCGACCTGCTGATCAGCATCCCCAAACACAAAGGCTGGACCGACATTCTGACCAGCAACAGCGTAACCCGATCGCTGGTCTTTGCGCCAGCCGTACCTACGCTGACCCTCTACGACAGCGGAAGCCGCGATAAGCCACAGGCTATCGACGACCTCTCCAACCTGGATTACGCCCTCTAACGACAAGCCGATCAACTCACCTTTCCTCACAACCATGTATAAGATCCTGTTATTAACCGATTTTTCGGCGGCCTCACGCCATGCCATCGCCTTTACGCAGGCGCTGTTTGCCGACACGGCGGCCAGTTTTTCGCTCCTGCACGCGCTCCCGCTCGAACCGGACCTGAGCCATAACGGGGCTTTTCTGCTGGCCGAACAGCGCGAATCCGCCGAGCAGGCGTTACACGACTTGCAACAATCGCTCACGCAACCAGCCGTACCGAGCTACCACACTTATCAGAAGCTGGTAGCGCTGGGCGGGCCGGTAGGGGTTGTGGAACAGCTGCTGGCCGACGAACCGTTCGATCTCGTCGTGGCCGGCACAACGGGGGCTGGCTTCAGCGAGTTTATCGGCAACGTCGCTACCGGGCTGGTTCGGCATGCCGCCACCAACGTGCTGGTCGTACCTCTGTCGGCCCCTATTCGCCCGGTCGAACAGGTCGTACTGGCCACCGACTACCGCTCCGTCAACGATGCCGAGTCGCTCCGGTTCCTGACTGATCTGGCGGCCCGGAAAGCAGCCGCGCTTACCCTGCTCACCATCGAGAATCCCGCCGAGCCCGACAGCCACAGCAGTGAGGTAAACCGCCGGTATGTCGAAAAAGCGCTGGAAAACCTGTCTACTCTTCGCTATACCATTCACGACGACGAGGTGCGCCACGGCATCTACGCCTACCTCGACGCCCATGCCGTTGATCTGCTGGTGATGCTCCCCCACCACAAAACCATGCTGGATGTGCTGCTGACCAACAGCATAACGCGGTCGATGGCCTACCACCCCCGGGTGCCCCTCCTCACCCTGTACGATACGGTTACCGTGAGCACCGCCGATGTGACCCAGCCAGCGGTATCGGTCCAGCCGTCGAGTCTGGACAGCCTGTCCGTTGCTACCTATCTCTAACCGACCCCGCGTATGAAACCAGCAAAATATCGCCAGTTAACCGAGGTTCACCTCCTGCACCGCATCTGGCGCAACGAGCTCGAACTGGCCCTGCAGGAGGTGAACTTTTGGGAAGAGCTGCTGGGAACGCTGAATGAGATCACCGTTGCCGGCGCCGAAGCCGACACGACCTGGACGGCCGAACTCAGCCAGCTGCACCATTTCCGCCGACTGAGTAAACGGCTGCTGCACGAAATCGACACCCTGGAAAGCGAGGTCGCCAAAGGCGTACGACTGGGCCGCATTCTCGACGCCGAAACCCGGCTCGACCACCAGTATCTGCGCAACGAAATGGACAGTTTCCACGCCGACTTCCGGACGTTCAAGACCGACATACGGCGCTACATGACTGAGCTACCCGCCTTTCAGTAGCCAGCTAACGATTTGGGGCAGAAAAAGAGGCCATCGGCTCCTTCTTCTGCCCCAAATCGTTGTTACGGGTTGCCCCTGTACTACCTACGACAACTTCATCTGACGTTGTTGATTGATCCAGTCCAGAAGACGGTCGGCGTCGGCCCGGTAGAACAACTCCGTGCCGGGGTTCATCGTAGCGGCCGTTCCGCAGGCCACGCCCTGACGGAGCGCGTCGGCATAAGATTTTCCCTGGGCCAGTGCGTGAACCATACCGCCCACCAGACTGTCGCCCGCCCCTACCGTACTCATCTTTTTAACGGGCGGTGCCTGCACAAACTCATGCCCGTCGGCGGTGACCATCAGCGCCCCGCGCGGCCCCAGTGATACTACCACCACTTCGCAGTTTCCTTCGTTGATCAGATTCATAGCCGCCTGGTTGATCTCGTCCGTTTCGAGTCGATCAACACCGACCAGCCGCGCCAGCTCGCCCAGGTTCGGCTTTATCAGAAATACCCCTTCGTCCAGAGCCGCCCGCAGCGGTTCACCCGAGGTATCGAGCACCAACCTGACATGCCGCGCTTTGGCGAACCGGGCAATCGTGGCATACAGGTCGGCCGGCGAACCAGGCGGCAGGCTGCCACTGACTACCAGATAGTCGATGGGTTCGGCCAGGGTCTGCACGTGGGCCAGGCAGGCGCTGACTTCGGCACCCGTCAGTACCGGCCCCGGCGTTCCAAACCGAAACTGCTGGTTGGTGGCGGTTTCGGCCACCACAAAGCACTCGCGGCTCGGCTCCTGAATACCGATGATCTGGTACGAAATACCTTCCTGTTCCACCAGCTCCTGCAACCGAATACCCGTGGCTCCACCGGAGGTGAAGACCGCCAGCGACTGGCCACCCAGACGACGGATTGCTTTCGATACGTTAATACCGCCCCCGCCGGCATCGTAGCTGGGTTGGGAGCAGTGCAGCTTCTGTTCGGGGATTAACCGATCAACGGTCATGCTGATGTCCACCGCCGGGTTGAGCGTGAGAGTTATGATCATAACAAATAGGTCTGTATCGGTAAAAATAAGTAGCTCTGCCTACCCACCCCATGAGGTCCGTCAGCCCCGGTCTTGATCAGCCTTAGCCTCTTATTCAGCGGCTGGCCAGCAGCGCATGAGCCTGCTGGGTCATGCCGCGCCGGGCCAGAAACAGCGCCAGCCCATCGCGAAACAGCACGTTGGCCGGGGCCAGCCGGTACGCCTGAAAATAGGCCCGGTACGCTTCCGGATAAAACCGGTTTCCTTCGTACAGGGTAGCTCTGACGAACGCAGCCAGGGCCGCACTGGTCTGCATCTCCTGGTCCAGGGCTACCAGTTTCGTCTCCAGCGTACGCAACGCATCGGGTTTTGGCAGCGAGAACGTATACCGGGCGCAGTTGGGCTTACCGACCGGATAAACAGACCAGTAGTAGGTTACCTCTTTTTCGATGAAAGGTTTGTCGAGCCTAAAAGCCAGGGTAGTATCGGCGGTTTCGGTTGTGAAAAGGGTGTTGGCTTTTTCGTCGTAGTTGTCATAGATGGCCAGGGTATAGCGCCGGGCCGCCGGGTCGCGCTTCCAGCCAAACTGCATCGACGTATCGGATGCCAGCACCGCGCCGTAGTCGGGCGTCAGCATGAGCGGTACGGTACAGCCCCGGCTCACCACCCCTTTGCGCTTCATATACCCCTGCGCGTACGAGTCGATCGTTTCGTGATGGTGGGTCAGGTTACGCCACAGATACCGGAAATAGTCGGCCAGCGCCAGCCCGATCCCGTCGCTGGCCGACGACTGCAACAGGGTGGTCACGGTAAACTCACCCGGCCGGTTGCGGATCACGACGGGCGCTTTGCCGGGTTGTTCCAGCACCAGAATACTCTGCTCGTTCAGTTTTATGGTATACGCAGCCGCCAGCGCCGGGTTCTGACTGGCCGGGCCGATGGATACCCAGGGCGAGCGGGCCGATGTGCGGTACGAAACGGGGCCGTCGGCATAAAGTACCCGACTCGCTGCGGGCGCGGTTTGTTTCGTTGATTGAGCCGAAAGAACCGCCGGACTTAGCAGGACGACCAGCAGGAAGAGGAGCTTAGTGGTGTGCATGACTATCGTCGAAATAGGTTGTATACGGAATGCGTTTGGGAAGCCAGGATCGTTTGGTCAGCCAGCGGGCAAACCCTTCGTAGAAATACAGCACATCGACGGCCAGAGCCATCGGAGCCAGCAACGGGAGCGTGTTCATTTCGATATGCCCGAACCGGAACAGCAACAGCGCCACCAGCACGATCAGCGCTGCGGTGATAAACTGTACGGTCTTGAAAACGAGATGAAACCAGATATGATACCGCTGAAACTGCCAGGCAAAAAACATCATAAGCACCCAGCAGAGCGGGAACGATACCAGCCAGAGTACCCAGTCGGGAATTTTTCGCAGATGGGTGCCGTCCAGCAGCATTGCCAGAATATTAGCGTGAATCTCCAGCCCGGTCAAACGAGTCCCGTCGCCCAGCGGCACCTGATGAACATCTTCCGATACGTACGGGTCGGCCGCGCCCGCCATCGACCCCAGCAGGACAATTTTGTTGCGCAGCTCGGGCAACCGGGCGCTGCCGGGGGCCAGATCCGTACTGTCGAACCGGCTAAACAGCCGCTGGTCCTGCTGGTACAGAATCCAGTCGGGTTCGTTGGCCTTCATGGCGGCCCGGTGGTTACCGTACTGCTGCCAGGTAGCCGGCGCCACGATCGACACGATCCGGGCGGCAAACGACAGCGTATCGCCGGGGGCGTCGCCCAGGGGGGGCAGAGCAGGCAGGTGATGACGCACCACCCCGTCCGACTCTTCGGCTACGAAATTGGTATAGCCCGTTGGTCCCAGCCGGAACGGCGCGTCAGACTCGTGGAGTTCGCTGCGGGCGTGGCCCGCTTCTCCTTCGATAGCCAGCCACGAGGCCATAACCAGCTTACGCTGTTGCTGGAGCTGGGCCAGCGCCCGTTGCAGACTGGTATCCGACGGGGCTTTTTTCCGGTCGAATACCACATCGACCGCCACCAGCCGGGGGTTCTGCCGCGCAATGGCAGTCAGCATGGCAGCAATCCCGGACCGGTTGGCTTTGCCGATATCGACCAGGCAGATCGACGAAGACGAGGGCCCCAGCGGGGCGCGGGTCTGGCCATGGATGTGATTGTCGAACTCAAGCCCGACATGATGCAGCGCGCTATGAACGGGGTCCAGGAACCCAATGCTGAAGACAGCCAGTTTGAGCAGGCCGCATACCAGAAAAACGGCGATGGTAGCGCCGAGCGAATCAACCAGGAGAGATCGGGACATAGTAGAAATTAGTAACGAAGGTTGGTGTAGAAGCCTTTGGCATCGCCCTTGACCGACTCAATTTCGGCCAGGAGCTGCGAGATGCGGATTTCGAGTTCAATGCGGATGCGCTGGATGCGTTCCGTTCGTTCGCGTGGTTTGAATTTACCGCTGGCCACGTCGTTGATTTGTCTGAGGGTTTCGTTGAAGGGCAGCAGAAAAGTTCGGTGCATCTGATCGAGCGACCGGCTGAAAAACTGATCGGCGTCGGCATTCAACTTTTCATTGCCCCACAGACTACGAATCCGCTGTTTGAAGGGTTCTTTATTCAGCAACAGCTTCTCATACGCTTCGTTGGTTCTCTGGATCTGCTGATCGAGCCGGATAAGATCGGTGCGGCTCTCGAAAGCCCGTTCCCCGAAGTTTTTAAAAGCCGTTACTTCATTATAGACCTGCTCCAGGTAGGTGTCGGTCTGTCCCGTCAGCTCGTTGTATAACACCGCCCGCCGGTCGGCCAGCGACAGCGGAGCCGCCACCTCCTCGGCGCCCCGGCTCACGGCCGCGCTCCCTTCGACGGGAACGGCCGTCAGGGTGAACGTAATATGATCGCCCACCAGCTCGGGAACGTCGTCGGTCACGTGCCAGACGATCTGCCGATCGGGTCCGTCCTGAGCCCGTACCCGTCCCACGCCATTTCCCTCCGTATGGTTCAGGGCAATGGTTTGCGTACCGTTCTGACAAATTGCCTTGACCAGAAACTGCTGGCTGGGCCGGGTGCCGGTCAGTTGATACTGAATCACGACATCGGACCCGAACGCTTCGTGGCGCAGGTTCTCTATTTTCTGACCGGCCACTACCATCGGTAATAATACCAGTCCCAGCAGTCTACCTACCATTTAGTAAAGTTGCGGTTATGTGTGGATCATTCGCCGTCTAATTAGGTACATTTCCTTTAGTAAATCAACCCATTACCAGGTTCCTACATGCGTTCTGTGATTTTTACCCTGCTTTTGACGCTTAATTTACTCAGTGGTGACGGTGTCTATGCTCAACTCATTCAGGCTACGTCGGCACCCGGATCGTACCAGATTCGAGGTGGGTCGGCGCAGGCTGCCCGGGTCGACTACGCCCTGCTGATTGCCAACGACACCTTTACCGACCCGGCCTACCGCCCTCTCACAAACCCCACCTTCGACGCCCGCGAAATCGAAGCCCTGCTGCGCGATAAGTTCGGTTTCCGGACCACATTGCTCGCCAACGTAACGAAAGACAGCTGTGTTCGGCAGATCCGGCGGCTGGCCAGCCAGTCGTACGGGCCTTACGATCAGCTCTTCATTTTCTTTGCCGGCCATGGCGATTTCGATCCTGTATTGCAGCAGGGATACGCCGTTATGACCAATTCAAAAGCCGGCGACGATGGGTATACCAACCACCTGTCTTTCGCCTACCTGCAGGACTTACTCGCCAAATTCCGCTGCCGTCACGTACTGCTCACCCTCGACGTATGCTACGGCGGAACGTTCGATAGCTATTTCGCCACCCAAAACCCCAACGAGCTAAAACGCGATGGCCCCGAACGCGGAGTCCGGGCCGACGTAGAAGAGCTGGGCGGACAAACGCCCTTTATCCTCACCAAACTGAAACCCCAGACCCGTAAATACCTGACGTCGGGCGGTAAAGAAACCGTGGCCGACGGCGAGAAAGGAAAACACTCCCCTTTCGCCCGGTTTTTTATTCAAAAGCTGAACGAGGCCGCCGGCAGCGACTACCGCATTCTGCCCGCTTCTGACCTGAAATCCTACATCGAACGCCAGAGTGCGATCACCCGCATAGGAGCCAGTGTAAAAATGGGCTCCTTCGGTTCCGACGAATCCAATAGTGAATTTCTGTTCATTGCCAGGTAGTTGACTACTCTTTCTCCCGATGAGAAGGTCAGGTACGTATTAATTGTATTGCGTTTCAGCTTATCACACCCTCCTCCACACCATGAACCGTTTCGTAGTAGTACTCGGACTGGCTATCGGTCTGTTCAGCACCTGCCAGGAAAAGAAATACCCGCCCCAGCTGACCGCCGTTAGCCCCACGGCCGCGCCCATCGGCGCCGACATCACCCTCTCGGGCAGCCAGTTCGGCGAGGACCCTGCCGTCACCATCGCCGGCCAGACCGTACCGACCAAAACCCGCGCCGACAATACCATCACACTCACCCTGCCCCAACTGCCGATTGGGGCCACTACAGTTCGGGTTCAGAACGCCGACGGCACCTCCAGCCCCCTCCCCTTTACTGTACTCCAGCCCCTGCCCTTCGTCTCCGGCTTCAGCCCATCGTCGGGTCAGGCCGGCAGTGAAGTACTCATCAGCGGCACCTTCCTGAACGATGTAACGGAGGTGCGCTTCGGCAACGGAACCTCTTCGGCGGCTGCGTTTCAGACATCGGGTAACGCGCTGCGGGTGGTCGTACCGGCCAATGCGGTTACGGGGAGCATCTGCCTGCGCAACAGCGGGGGGCAGTTCTGCAGCCTGTCTGTTTTTACCGTCACGGTTCCGCAGCCAGCGCCCACGATAACCAGCGTTGTGCCCGAAAAAGGATGCGCCGGCACCGAGATCAGCATACGAGGCCAGAACCTGCAAAACATCACAGCGGTCAGATTCGGGAGCCAGACGGTTCCGGTCAGGAGTAATGCCAACAATGTAGTCACTGTTATTGCGCCCGAGTTCGGGTCTGTCCAACCCGTAGCGATTACGATACAGACCGCGGGCGGGCTATCGAACGAAGGTCGGTTCATGGGCGCTCCGCAGGCAACCATCAGCCAGACGCCCGTTCCGAATGGATTGATTCCTGGCGGGCCGCTTACCCTGCGCGGCACTCATTTCTCGTCGGTGACGGGCATCGATTTCATGAACGGCAACGGAGAAGTTACCGCCACGGTAAATGCCGCCAGCTTTTTGTCAAACGAGTCGGGCAGCTGTATGATCAAAGTCCCGGTCGAGGCCACGGCGACGTCTGTCCGGGTGAACAACGAGTACGGTCATGGCAAGCCATACAGCATCAGCAAACTGTCGGGCAGCGATGCCATCAACACCGGTAATGTTGCCACCAATGTTGGGTCCATAACGACGGGGGTTATTTCGGACGGTTGCGATCCGGCTTCGTTTTTTTACTGTTCGCCCAACCGCGGCTACGAGATCGGCTTCAAATATTTCTCCTCCCGCTGCAACATGAAAGGCTACGTGCCTGAGCAACTACAAGGGCGCTTGTTCGAAACCTACGTAGCGTACCGGTACACGACCGGGGCTGCCCTGATCGCCACCGACGACCTGCTGAAGCTGGAACGCAACAGCCAGAATACGGCCTACACGGGTACGGTAATCGTTGTTGCGGGGAACAACGGTAAACCCGTCACCTACGTCGGGAACATGACAAAGACCGGCGACATCTACGCCTATTCGGTACAGGACGGCGCCCTCTTCAAGATGTGCAAGAAAGATTTGAAGTATTTCTCCTACCCAACCCCCACGATTTGTAGTGACTGTAAGTGACGCCTTTACGTCCATGTAATGCCTGTTGATTCCCCACCTGCCTATGAACAAGTCTGTCCTACTGATCCTGGTCAACCTGCTGATCCTATTCTGTACAGTCTCCTGCAAAGAAAAGAAGTACCCACCCCAGCTGACCGCCGTTAGCCCCACGGCCGCGCCCATCGGCGCCGACATCACCCTCTCGGGCAGCCAGTTCGGCGAGGACCCTGCCGTCACCATCGCCGGCCAGACCGTACCGACCAAAACCCGCGCCGACAACGCCATTACACTCACCCTGCCCCGGCTGCCGATCGGGCCCACCACGATTCGGGTTCAGAACGCCGACGGCACCTCCAGCCCCCTCCCCTTTACCGTACTCCAGCCCCTGCCCCAGCTCAGCAGCGTCGAACCCGCCAACGGACTGCCGGCAACGACCGTCCGCATCCGGGGCGACTACCTGGATCAGCTCAAAGCCGTTCGGTTTGGCAACACCACCGCCGAGTTGGTCGGCACCGGGTCGGCCACCGAAATCAGCGTTAAGGTACCCTCGCTCGGCCGCGGCCCGGTACCGATTAGTGTAGAAACGGCCGGCGGAACCAGCCAGGCCAACTTCATCGTGGCCGCCACGCCCGAGCTAACCGGCTTTTCGCCCAAACGAGCCATTGTTGGTCAGGAAATCACCCTCTCGGGCAAAAACCTGCTCGATGGCGTCGTGAGCCTCAACGGTCAGCCCATCGATAAGACCAAAACGTCCGTTCAGGATAACCAGATCCGCTTCAGCCTGCCCCCTACCGCCAGCTCGGGCCGGCTGACGGTGACGGTATTCGACAAGCTCAGCGCAACCACGCCCGATAGCCTGATCATTATTCCGCCCCCGCTCATCGACGCCACCGGCCTCAGCCTGACCGAAGGCATCCGGGGCGACAAGCTCACCCTCACGGGCCGGAACCTGCTCGACGTAACCACCGTCAGCTTCGGCGGCACGCCCGCTACCGGCCTGCGCGTTCTCAGCAACTCCCAGCTCGAACTGACCGTACCCGAGCGCAGCCAGTCGGGCGAGACCCCGCTGACCGTTACCTCGCCCGGCGGCACGACCGAAGCTCCTCAGAAGTTTCTTATGCTGCTGGCGCCGGCCGAGCTGACGGCTGATCCTGACCGCCAGGGCCGTGGTAAAGACATCACCGTACGGGGTCGAAACCTGCATCGCATTACCCAGGCCAGCCTCAACGGCAAAGCGGCCACCATCACCGGCCGCACCGAAGGCAGTGAACTCAAACTTACCGTCCCTGCCGATGCCACCACCGGGCGACTTATCCTGACCAACCGGGCTGGCAGCGGCACGTCGGGCCGTAACCTGACGGTAGTTCTCAAACCCGTACTCACTGAACTAAGCCCAACCCGGGCGCCTGTGGGCGGGCTGGTTACCATACGGGGTAATTACCTGCTCGGAGCCCGCGTCTTCTTCGCCACCGATCAGACCCCTACGGCCGTCGCCCTGGAGAAAAACGACGATGACGAGATCAGTTTCCGCGTGCCCGCCTTTGCCAAAGACGGGGCTATTCGGGTCTGGAACAACGAATCGGGCGAGTATACCGACACCCCCGTTTTCAACGTCATCCTCTCGCCGGGCGTTACCAGCGTCGCGTCGGAATACAACAACAACGAAGGCTTCGTCGGTGAGAAAGTGATTCTGTCGGGCCAGAACTTCGACGAGTGCGCGGTGCGTTTCGAGGGATCGTCTCAGAACGCCGAAAACGTTGAGACACCCACCCGGGTGCGGCTGGCCGTCCGGATTCCGCCCGACGCCCGTACGGGGAAAATCCGCGTGTTCAACACCCGATACAGCACCGAAAGCCCCAGCGAGTTTCAGATTATCGGCAAACCCAACATTACCGACATCAACCCGAACCGGGCCCGGGCCGGGCAGCCGCTGATCATTAAGGGAACCAGCCTTAAGCGGATCGACGACGTTAAAATAGGCGGGCAGGCGGTAGCGAAATCAGCCTTCAGCGAAAATGCCGAGGGTACCCAGCTCACCGTAACAGTACCCGACGCAGCCCTGCGCGGGCGTATCTACGCCCACAACAAAGCCGGCAGCGACGAACATTCCGGCGAAAACTTCACCATCGTTCGCAAGCCCCGCATCGACGACTTCAGCCCCAGGCGGCAGGTGGTTGGCGGGCTGGTCACCATTCGGGGTGATTACCTCTACGGGGCCAGGGTTTCCTTTGGCGGGCGCGAGGCCACCGAGTACCCTAAGCTGAACTTCGACGACGAGATCATTGCCAAAGTGCCCGATGGAGCCAGCGACGGTGCCATTCGGGTAACCAACCTCGTTGATGCCGAACAGCGCGACGGGTTCAGCGTGGTCCGGGCGCCGGTCATCAGCGGGTTCAGCCCCGCCAACGGAAGCCGTGGCGCCGAGGTGACTATTACGGGTCAATACCTGGATGCAGTTACTGAGGTCCGGTTCAGCGGAGGAGGATCGACCCCGGCCCAGATTCTGGACAAGAGCAGCGGTTCGTTACGGGTGCGGGTACCCGACAACGCCGTTACCGGTACCATCTGCGTGAACGGCGACGCGGGCCAGCGCTGCAGCGGCAACGCGTTTACGGTGAACCTGATTCTGCCTACCATCGACAAGAGCCGATGCGTACCAACCGGGGTTATTCCGGGGTCGGCACTGACGCTGCGGGGCACTAACTTCGGAACCGTTAGCCAGGTGCGCTTCACCAATGGGACTGTGGCGAGGGATCAGTTTATCCGGATCGCGGCCGATGAGATTACCCTGAAAGTACCGGCCAACACCCAGTCTGGTCTGGTGCAGTTAGTCAATGAGAACGGGGCCGGCCCAGGGGTGCAGTTCGATGTGGTAGCCGGGGGCGACGGCTTAAACGCAGGCAACATCAGTACCGGCACCACCAACCTCACCGGCATTAATTTCCTGTCGCGGCTTTGTAATCCCTGGGTCTATCAGCGCTTCAACATTACCCATGCCCCTACACTGGGGACTACCAGCCGCACCTTCTTCCAGTTTCTGTACGAAAACTGTAACGCTGGCGTTAGCGGGTGCACTACCAAAGACTGTTCGGATAACCAGCGCAGTTATGACCAGAAAGAAACAATAGGCCAGCGAAGCTACCGTGTTTTCGGTACGGTTTATTATGCCAGTGCAGCCAGCGCCTGCGATCCTGCTTTTTATGACACCTTCAAAAACTTCTACCCCAACAATAACGACCCGAATTTTAAATACCGCTTCTGCGACGGGTTTCCGGGCTATGAGTACACCCTGAAGTTCGAGCTAAGCAGCAGCAGCGGCCCGCTCAAAGAAGGAAAAAATACTGACTTGTATACCGGCCTGGTTATCATGGAAGTACGAAGATTTGGCAATCTCAACCCCGAATCAGTGCTGATGGGTAGCCGGGCCAGAGACGGCGTATTCTACCTGACCGACGTAGCGAACACCTCCCGAAAAGCCCAGATCAGATTATGTCCCGAGAACTAACTCAGTCTGGGCAGCCTCTGCCCCTTGTTATGATAAACTATATTCTTGCGTTAGCGCTGATCCTGGTGGCAGGCACAGGCTACGCCCAGCAAACCCGTACTCAGAAACTCGATTCGCTCTACAACGATCCGTTTTTCTATTCGACCGTGTCGGCCATCATCCTGCCCAAAGGATTTGTTGAGGTCAATAATCTCGGCAGCCTCTTCACGACCAACGAGCTGTTTTCGTCCGATGCCGAGCGGCAGGATCTGAACGCCCGGCTGAGCCAGTTTGTCAACCTGCTGCAAATCAGTTACGGCACCTCGGCCAGCAGCCGGTTCAACGTTGGGGTCGATCTGCAGTACTCCTCCCTGCGGGTCGATATTGACCCGCAGTCGTCGCCGTTCAGGGTCTTCGGCCGCGATTCGGCCCTGGTCAACGATCAAGCGTTTACCCACGCGGGCCTGCGCTTTCGCTGGAAACCCATTGCCCGCAACCGAAAGCTGCTGGTTCAGGGATCGGTATACCAGCCCATCTACAAACCCGATGAAAACCTGACCAGTCTGCGGATGCAGGTCGTCTATGTGGTTGAGCTGAGCCGACGGCTGTTTTTGTACGCCCAGCCGGGTCTGACCTACAATATTCCCAAAAAGTCGATTTCGGGTAGCGTAGCCATACCGCTTACGGCCCTGCTGCAGTTTCAGCTTACGCCCCGGCTGGGGCTGATGGGCCTCATGAATCACGCCATTGGTCTGTCGAAAAACGCCGAACGAGTGTTCAGCCAGACCAGTCGCGGTTCGCAGATAGGAACAGGGTTGCAGTTTCAGCCCTCGCTGCGGCTGGGAATTACGGGGTTCGTAACCCAATATTTGGCCGGTAAGAACACCGGGGTTTACCGGACCGCCAACCTGGGCCTGCGGGTTATACTCTGATCAGCCTTCACCGCCGTTGCCCAAACACGAACGAAACCCCAACCTGATACCCCAGCGCGTATCGATTAACGGTCAGCAGGCTCGTCGAGCTGTATTTGTCACCCACGGCCAGCCCTTTGCTGAGCTGGGTGGTGCGCCCGGTAAAGATTCCCGCGTTCAGGCAGATCACGTTGGTGCCACCCAGCGCGAGCGATGGCCCAATGAGAAACCCAACCGCCTTGGCATCGCTGAGTGGTACGGCAGCTCCGAGGTGAGCCCCCAGGCGGGTGGTACTCGCTGAGCGCTTGAACACGTGAAAGAGGCCGGTTATGGCCGGCGAAAACCGGTCGAGGTCGGTAGCGCTGATTTTCCCATCGATTAGCCCATACGCCTGAGGTGGCTGACTGTAGCCCATAAACGACAGACCAAAGCTGGTGACAAGCTGTACCCGCCCCGGCGCATCGATCTGGAACTGTTCCGACCGGGCCAGCTTCCGCTTGTCGGGAACGGTTGTATCGTAAAACTGAATCAGCAGTGCCTCGCTGCCCTTGTTGACTGTGGCGTTGCAGGAGGCCGTAAAGGTATTTTGCCGCAGGGTCGAATAATGCGTCACCACCTCGTACAGGGTGGCGGTGAGTTGGTCGGCCAGTTCGTCGGTAATTGTTTTTTCGTAGATACGGGCCGACTCGGCAATGGCGAACGAGTTGAACGAGGGCGTATCCGTATCGCCCCGCGACACCGGCTGACGGGTAGCCTGGCGTTTGAACAGGGTGAGTACGTATTTCATGTATTCGGCATTTTCGAGGGCGAGCTGCCGGAACACCTGGCGGGCGGTATTCCCGTCGGTCAGGAGCGGCAGCGCGGTAGGCGTCAGCTGCCGGACCAGCTCGTCGGCCTGTCGGGTCAATTCTGGTTTAGGGAGGGTCGTGTTGTAGCGCAGTCCCCGGAGCCGGGTCTGGATCGAGCGCCAGCGTTCGGCTTCGGTCAGCCGGTCACGCAGCTGGCCTTCCAGATCTACCAAACTGGCGTTGGCGAGCTGATCGGCCGTTGACAGGTCGATCTGCATGGGCGCGTAGATAAGTGAGCTACCCGCTTTTTCGCCCCGAGCTTTAGGGGTCAACAGGTTTCGCAGATCGAGACCCATGCCGGGCACGAGTACGCCGGAGATGCGGGAAAAGAAATCGCTGATACCCGTTGCTACTACCGAGTCGGCACGGGCGCCCCGCCGGATGCTGACTTCAGGCTGGATGACCTCCACGTTGCAGTTCACAACGGATACAGAAACGGGCGTCTCCTGCCGAACGCGGATGTTTCGGCCGGTGCCCCGCAGCGTATCCCCCGCTGGCCGAACGTATACCCAGCTGGTTCGGTCGGGGTGCAGGTAATCATAGGTAATCCGAATGCCGGCCGTCTGTGCCATGACGTCAGCACAATTACCCAACAATACAAACAGAGCAACTAGTAAACATTTGATTCTCATAGAAATGGGTCATATTTTCTGTAAGTAAAATAATTTACAGAAAACATGACCCATATGAATACCTGTTGCCAGGTATCTATTTATTATTCGTTACTTTTTGGTAGCCTGCCGAATGGCGGCCGTTTCGGCCGGGTCGTAGGGGGTACCGTCCTGCTTGTACACTTCGTGGAACCACACGGATGGCTCACGACCGTTTACGTACGGTTTCTGCCAACTGTCCCAGGGCAAAAAGGTCTGGGTTTTACCCGCTACGAAGCCCCAGTTGATCATACCAACTTTGGCCTGTTTGGCAATGGGCAGATGGGTCTGAAACTTACTATCGACACCCCGCGCCATATACTCGGTACAAATCACGGGACGACCCATTTTCTGCAGAACCGGGAGTAGTTTCGTCAGGGCATCGGCCGTCGAGTACTGGTGAAAGGTGATGATGTCCGAGTTCTCGAACTGTACCTTTTCCATGGGTGTCCATTTCGCCGGGTTGCTCCAGTCGTGTCCATCCCACAAAATCCAGGGGCCCGATGTCAGCGGCTGCGTAGCCCCGGCCGCCCGGCACCACTGGAACACCTGCGGTAGCAGCCGGGTAATGATCCCGATTTTGCGGCTGTTCTCCAGTTCGATCTTCTTCTCGTTGCGGCCGTAGTTATTGTCGTTGGCGTTGTCGGGCTCGTTCCAGGTATCCCAGGCCAGAATCCGTTTATCATTTTTGAACGCGCCTACTATACCTTTCACGTAGGCTTCGAGCCGCGGGTGTTGCGACACATCGGTCAGCGCATCGGCACCGGGGCTTTGCACCCAGCCCGAGTTGTGAATACCCGGCACCGGGTCGCGCTGTTTGCCGAGCTTCGGATACGGGTCCCAGCACGAATCGAACAGCACCAGCATGGGTCGGATCCTGTGTTTGGCGCAGATGCTCAGAAACTGATCAAGCCGTTTTTTGAAGCCTTCGGCATCCTGCTGCCAGAGCAGATCATGCAAAAAAACCCGCATGGTGTTCATGCCGATTCCTTCGGCCATAGCCAGCTCTTTGTCGATGGTGGCCGGGTCGAAGGTTTCGGCCTGGAACATCTCCAGTTCGTTGATCGCATTGGCAGGCACGTAGTTGGCACCCACCAGAAACGGTTCCTTGGCGTACCAGGCATTGGCTTTGGCCGCCGACCACCGACCGGGCGCGCTCGTTTCCTGTCCGTAGGTCAGAACCGATATGAATAGTAATAAGAGGACTGATAACTGTCGCATGAATTAGTTTACCGGGTTAAAAGATCACATCATCCGTAAAAGACAGACGACGCTGCAATTGGGCCTTTGCTATCGGATAAATTTTACCGTCGCCACCTGATCGTAGCGACGGTACTTTTAGTTCGCCACCGAAAAGCGGTATTCGGTCGTTTGTTTGTAGGTCTGGCCGGGACGCAGAATGGTATTCGGATACGTCGGATGATTGGGCGAGTCGGGGTAGTGCTGGGCTTCGAGGGCAAAGGCATCGCGGTAGTTGATGGGCTTACCGTATTTACCGATATCGCTTCCTTTGAAGAAGTTACCGCCGTAGAACTGAACGGCCGGCTCGGTAGTCAGCACTTCCATTTTGATGCCCGACTTATCGCCGGTGATCTCCACTCCTTTTGCGAGGCCGGTGCTCCCTTTTTTGTTCAGCACGAAGTTGTGGTCATAGCCACTGCCGAACGTCAGCTGCTCGTTTTTCTCGTTCACCCGCTCCCCAATGGCCGTTGGCTTCCGGAAATCGAATGGCGTACCCGCCACCGAAGCAGGCTCTCCCTGCGGAATCAGGCCTTTGTCGACCACCGAGTAGCGGTCTGCATCGATCATCAGCACATGATTGTTGATGGTGCCGCTGCCTTCGCCGTTGAGGTTGAAAAAGCCGTGGCTCGTCGGGTTATAGGGCGTAGCTTTATCGGTCGTTGCGGTATAGTCGATGCGCAGGCCGTTGTCGGTCAGGGTGTAGACTACGCTGGTCGTAACGGTACCCGGAAAACCACCTTCCCCGTCTTTCGATACATACGTCAGCTTCAGGCTGGTATCGCCCGACTGGCTGGCCGTCCAGACCTGGTTATGAAAGCCGCTTGGGCCGCCGTGGAGGGTGTTGCCGTTGTTATTCAGCTCCGTCTTGTACGTTTTACCATCGAGGGTAAACGTGCCTTTGCCGATGCGGTTACCAAACCGGCCAACAATGGGGCCGAAAAACGCCCCGCCCTCGCTCTGATAGGCCTTTGCCGACGCGAACCCGGGCACTACGTCTACCAGCTTACCCGCTTTGTCGGGCACCAGCAGCCCAACCAGCCGGGCTCCGTAATTGGTGATGGCCACCTGCATGGTTTTGTTTTTCAGCGTATAAAGCTGAATCGCCTTGCCGTCTTTCTCCCCCGCAAAGGCGTTGGCATCGGGTAGTTTGTAGGCAACAGCCGCCGAAGAAGACGCCGTATCGGCATCGGGCGATCCGGCTGCGGGGGTATTGGCCAGCTCCGTATCGGCTTCCTTGGTTTTTGTCGACGACTGGCAACTGGCCTGCACCAGCAGGGCGGCCACCAGCGCCGGAAGAATGAATGTTCGCATAGGTTATAGGCGTAAAATATGGGTAAGATGTGTCAGGGGCGTCATGCACCTGTGGGGTTGAAAGCAGAAGCGGGCCTTATTCTCCCGGAACAGGCATGGGTATCTTAGGCATTGGCTTCCCAAAATTGGGCGAGCCGTCGGCATTCCAGGTAAACGGCTGAATGTGGGGGGCGCGTTTATTACCGCAGCCATCCGTAGCCGACGGGTTGGCATGATAAATCATCCAGTGCTGAACGGGCTCTCCATTACGGCCTGCGGTCTGGAAGAAACCACCGTGTCCTGGTGCCCAGACGCCGTTTTCGGGTGCCTGAACGAACACAGGCTGCGGGCTTTTCTGCCAGTTTTTGGGGTCGAGCAGGTCGCCCTTACCGGTGTAGGTCAGCAGCCCCAGGCAGTAGTCGAGCCAGCAGGCGTTGGCCGAGTAGACCAGAAACAGTTTGCCGTCGTGCTGCAGGAACTCCGGCCCTTCGTTGACGTAGATTTTGGGTACTTCCCCATTTTTCTGCCAGGCCTGCGGCACATCGCCATGGCGCTCCCAGGGCAGTTCGGGCTGCGAAATCCGGACCCGGTCGCCGTCGAGTGTCCAGGGGTTTTTGAGTTTGGCGATGTATATGTCCTGCTGACCGTTAGTAGGCCCCTCCCAACCCGACCAGGCCGCGTATAGCTGGCCGTTGAACTCCATCACCGACATATCGATTTCCCAATGGTCGCCCGGATCGCCGATCTTGCCTTTCATCACCCACTCGCCCGCAAACGGATCCGGGGCTTCATTCTCGATGACCCAGACCCGGTGGCTCAGATTATTGGCCGAGTCGGCCGAGAAATAGACGTACCAGCGCTCCTGCCCCCGGTCATTTTTGAGGGCGTGGATTTCGGGGGCCCAAAGCTCTTTCGAGTACGGCTGACCCGGCGGAGGGGTGTAGATAACCTTTTTTTCGGCCGTTGCCAGATCGGCTATGTTGCGGGTACGCCAGAGGGTCAGGTTTGCGCCGGTGGTGTTCATGTAATAATACCAGCCGTCTTTTTGCAGTACCCACGGATCGGGGCCCGACGGTTTAATCGGATTGGTGAACGTGCGTTGCGCATGAGCGCTATACAGACCGGCCAGCAGCACAGCCGACAGCAGCCACCACTTACGAACGGACGCGGTGATCAGACTAATCATAGGTTATCGGTTCAGGGAGAAAGGAATAGAGTAGGAATACGCTGTACATACATCCCCATTGTACCGCAGCGCCACCTCGATCAGCCGCTTTTTATCAGCCGACAGAAGGAGCTGCGATGAATAGTTGGGGCACGGATTATCATACGCCTTCGGCACGGGAACCGGCGCGGGCGTTTCGGTCCAGGGGCCAGCGCCCGCCGGGTTGCTCACCAGCAGCACCGTTCCGCTGGCGGGGGCTGGCTTATTGGCCGCATCGAGCAGCAACTGGCCTACCACGAGTAAACGCCCGTCGGGCAGGGTGGTAAAAGAGGGAGCATGCGCCAGGTGATGGCCCTCCAGCGATTCGATACGGGTGCCGGGCTGGGCCGGGTTGCCCCAGGTTAGACCGTCGCGCGAGAACCGGATAAACACGTCGCAGCCCATGCCGCAGATTTCGTAAACCATGACGTAGCGGGCGGGCCAGGCATACCCGGCCGCCAGTTTGCGCACAATGGCCATGCCGGGGCGCATCGGTTTGTTGGGCTGATCCGGTATGGCGACGTCGCGGACTTCGGGACCCCAGGTTCGACCCCCGTCGGTCGAGACTTTATGGGCCAGGAGCTGGTTAAACCCCTGGGCGCGGTGTTCTTCTGTCGAGTAGTAGGCTACCAGATTGCCGTCGGCGTCGACGATAAACTCGGGCTCCCACAGGCCGACCTTGCCGGTAGCCAGCGTCGAGTGAAAACGCCAGGTTTTACCCCCGTCGGTACTGCGGTGAATGTTGATCGATGAGCGGCAGCGCGGGTCGCGGGAGCATCCCATAGACGGCGCCCAGAACAGCGTACCGGGGGCCACCGTACCGAGTGGCTGCGGCACCTCCCACAGGCCGCTGCAGCAGTGTTTGGTATCCGTCGTATCGCGGAGGTCGGCCAGGGGTTTCCACGAACGCCCTTCATCGGCACTCGTGTAGAGCATGGCGCCGTTCCCGTCGGTATCGAATGAAGCCAGCAGCTGCCCGGGTCGGTTGGGTTTGTGCTGAAGCCGGATCACCCGCGGGTAGTAGGCTCGCCGTTCTGTGACTGGCTTCGGCTCGTCGGGGGGCGCGGGCTCTACCAGGCCACCCAATGCCAGCGACACAGCCAGCAGGAGCCAGTTGCCACCTCTGAAAACGTTCATGAATCTAGAATAGGGTCTATAGAATAAAGAGCCAACTGGCTTTTTTTAACCCTTTGGCTCATCAATAATCGGCCTGACCAGGCATCAATATGTGCGTAACACCTTCAGCCGGTGGTTGTTATTGATCCGCATCCGGGGAGAACTCAGGCGGTTAAAAATAACCCCCGCCACCGCCATACCCCCCGCAACGGGTAGCACCGACTGGGCCCGAAAGTTATTGTTGACTACACTCGACAGCAGGTAAACACCCCCCGCAATAGGCAGCAGCCGACCAGCCGCTGTGATGAATGGTATGCGCCGGTCAACGTATACTTTCTGTACCTCATTGAGCCGAAATGCCACTGGTTCGTCGCGGTTCATGACCTCATTGGCCATCAGCACCACAAACGTACTGTCCGTTACCTCGTAAAGCGTTTCTCTGAATTTCTGCCCCCGCGCTTTGAACCGAATCTCGTCGCCCTCAAAGAACCGGTATCGCCGGAAACCGCCCAGCGTCGGGTTCACGTCCAGCGCCAGGTACCGCGACGGTCGAAGCCGGGCCGCAAAGGACCCGCCACGCCGTTCGAGTAGCTGTTCGGTAGTCAGGGTATCGCGGGGTTGAGCAACGGAGTCGGTCAGGGCGACTAAGCCAAAGACCCAAAACATCAGCAATCGAGCAGAGCGCCACGTCATACAGTAAACAGGTTGTCCTGTTTGCAATAACGCGAAAGGGCCAGGCAAAGTCAGCTATTTTTTATTTTTTAAGAAACCCGCTGCGCCATGCTGATGCCGGAACGGGCATAAAAAAACCGGCCAGAGACCGGTTTTACAGGGGCATGGATGCCTTAGTTATTCTTGTCTTTTACCGAATCGCGAACGGCTTCCCGGTACTCTTTCCGGGCTGAATCCAGCTCCGTCTGCTCGTCGCGCACTTCGGCGGTGTCGCCTTCCTGCTGTGCTTCGATGACGTCTTCTTTAGCGTCCTGCACCTCTTCGGCTTTGTTTTCTTTCTTTGAATCGCAGCTCATCTGAGTGGTGGCGCAGACAACGGCAAGAGCAAGTGCAGTAGCAAATGATTTGATCTTCATACGTTTTAACTTGAGTTGTAATAGACGTTTCATCCGGGCTATCCCGGACTTAATGGGTTAGAACGGGAATCGGTGCCGATTGTTCCGGACACCTACTTAACGGTATGCAGGCTGGTACGCCCGGCCCTTTTGGCTACTTTTGCGCCCATGATTACTGCCAACCAACTTCGTAAGTTCACCGAACAGATATTTATAGCCATCGGCTGCTCAGAGGCCGATGCCCGCCTGGCCACTGACGTGCTCGTCTCGGCTGACCTGCGCGGGGTCGATTCACACGGTGTAGCCCGCCTGCCGGGCTACGTACGGCTTTACGACGTCGGCCGGCTCAATCCACAACCGCACATTCGGGTCGTTCACGAAACACCGTCTACGGCCGTTGTCGACGGCGACCGCGGCCTGGGGCTGGTGGTAGGGCCGTGGGCCATGCAGGTTGCCATCGACAAAGCCCGCACGGCCGGAACGGGCTGGGTAGCGGTTCGCAATTCCAACCATTTCGGCATAGCGGGTTACCATGCCCTGCTGGCGGCCGACCATGACATGATTGGACAGGCTATGACCCACGCGGCTCCGCTCGTAGCGCCCACTTTCGCGCTCGAAAAAATGCTGGGGACCAATCCCATTGCCGTGGCCATACCGGCCGCTACCGAGCCGACCTTTCTGGCCGATTTTGCCAGTACGGCCGTAGCCTACGGGAAGCTTGAAATCCTGCAGCGCAAAGGCCAGGACATTCCGTTGGGCTGGGCGCAGGATGCCAGCGGCCAGCCCACTACCGACGCCAATGCCATTCGGAACGGTGGCGCCCTGCTGCCCCTCGGTACCGACCGCGAACACGGCAGCCACAAAGGGTACGGGCTGGGTGCCGTTGTCGATATTTTTTCGGGTGTGCTGTCAGGCGCCAACTACGGTCCGTGGGTTCCTCCGTTTGCAACGGCGGGGTTCATGCAGGCCAATGAAGGCGTCGGCGAAGGGACGGGCCACTTCTTCGGGGCCATGCGTATCGATGCGTTTCGGCCAGCCAGTGAATTCAAAACCCATATGGACACCTGGATTCAGCGGTTCCGTCAGGCCCAGGCGGTGGAAGGCAAGCGGGTATTGATTCCCGGCGATCCCGAGCGCGAGATGGAAGCCGAGCGGCTCTCGAACGGCATTCCCCTGCTCGACCCGGTCATCCAGAGCCTGACGGAGCTGGGCGACCGGTTTGGTGTATTTTTTTCTCCGGCATAAATGCCGGAGCTAGTCATGAACAGAACAGCGACGGACCCCGACCATAACGAACCATGATTTGCCCCGGCATTTATGCCGGGGACATTGAATTAATAACCTCCGGCATAAATGCCGGAGCTAGTCATAGATAGAACAGCGACGGACCCCGACCATAGCGAACCATGATTTGCCCCGGCATTTATGCTGGGGACATTGAATTAATA
>NZ_MVEC01000009.1:0-509715 GCF_002006735.1 Spirosoma sp. 209
GTGGCCGCTCCGTGTCTCGTTGTTTGGGAGTGCAAAGGTACGTCTTTTTTCCCGGTTGTCAAGTAAAAACTGAAAATATTTTTGGGTATTGATTGTCAGTTTGTTACTCGTAACTCGCTGACCGTTAGCGTGTTGCTTTGGATCAGCGCCCTGTTTCTCTCGATTTGGGACTGCAAAGGTAGGGCGCTTTTTGGCCTCTGTCAAGCCCTGGCGGAAAAATAGTTGGGAGCTCTGGCCCCGCCCATCGGATAAGTGGCCCAACCTCAGCCACTTACTCTCCGTAAATTTTTCAAACTTTTTTTGAGGTTTTTGGATGCCTTCGCAGAACTACAATTTATTCTTTCCTGTGTCCTACGGTTAGCTCCCTTCTCAGGCTCTATATCCGTGTCACATGCCGTATATTGCATCTTTCTTTTTACCTCTATAGTGCTTATCCAGCCTCATTCCATGAAAATTTTACATACAGCGGACTGGCATTTGGGAAAGCGGTTGCAGGATTTTAACCGACTTGCCGAGCAAAAAGGGGTGTTGAACGAACTAGTCGAGCTTGTCGAAGCCGAAGACGTTGATCTGGTGCTGGTGGCTGGCGACCTGTTCGATACCTTTAACCCCTCTGCCGAAGCCGAAGATCTATTATACAGTACGCTGAAACGGTTGACGGGGGGCGGTCGTCGGCCGGTTGTCGTTATTGCCGGCAACCACGACAACCCGGATCGGATTGAAGCACAGGACCACTTCGGCCGCGAGTGCGGTATCATATTCGTTGGTTTCCCGAAAACGGAAGTTCGGTCACACCTGCTCACCTGTGAAACGAAACTACTTCAGGTTGCGCCCGGCTTCGTTGAACTGAAGCTACCCCGGCACGATTTCCCGGTTCGTATCATTTTGACTCCTTACGCCAACGAGGCCCGGATGCGTACGTATTACGGAATGACCAACGCTACGGATCAGTTTCGGGAACACATTCAACAGCATTGGAGCGACCTGGCCAGCACCTACATGGATGACCAGGGGGTTAATCTTCTCGTGGCGCATCTGTTTGTTATGAAACGCGGGGGCGAACAACCCGAAGAGTCGGACGATGAACGAAGCATTCTACAGGTAGGGGGCGCTTCGGTAGTGTATACCGATATGATTCCTGCACCGGTACAATACGTAGCGCTGGGGCATTTGCATCGGCAGCAGGAGATTGGGGGCGGTCCGTGTCCGGTTGTGTACAGCAGCAGTCCGCTGGCATACAGCTTTGCCGAAGCGGATCAGCAGAAATATGCGATGCTCATCAATGCCGAGCCAGGCCGGGCGGTCGACGTTCGGGCAGTTCCGCTGAAAACGGGGAAGCGGCTTCTCCGAAAACGATTTACCCGCGTCGATGATGCCGTCGAATGGCTGGAGGCTAACCCGGAATGTTATCCCGAGATTACCCTGCAAACCCCTACCTACCTGACAGCCGAAGACCGCCGGCGGCTGGCGAAGGCGCACGAAGCGCTGTCATCGGCCAGTATTATTCCGGATATCCGTGATATTGAAACGACCGAAGCCCAGCGCAGTCCGGCGATCGACCTGACGCAAAGTATGGATGTGCTTTTTACGGAGTACTTCAAGAACAAGAACAAAGGGCAGGAGCCCAATCAGCGACTCCGGCAGCTGTTCAACGAGATTTTAGCAACCGAGTTAGAATGATACCCATTAAGCTGCGCATTCAGGGGCTGTATTCCTACCAGGACGTTCAGGAAGTAGATTTCAGGCCATTGGCTGGCGCGAGTGTGTTCGGCATTTTCGGTAAAGTGGGAAGCGGTAAGACATCGCTGCTCGAAGCCATCAGTTTTGCCCTCTACGGCGAGACCGAGCGACTGAATGGCCGTGATAACCGCCAGTACAATATGATGAACCTGAAGTCGAAACAGCTCATGATCGACTTCGAGTTTCAGGCGGGCCCGGATCAGGCTATCTACAAGTTCACCTACGAAGCCCGGCGGCATCCGAAGAAACATCACGAAATCGGGGCGGGTGAACGGCGCATGTTCATCCGAAAAGACGACGAGTGGACCCCCATCGGTACCGAAAAAGATGACGTCGCCGTACTGACGCGGGATATTCTTGGAATCGACTACGACAACTTCAAGCGGATCATTATTATTCCGCAGAACCAGTTTCGCGAGTTTCTGGAGCTGGGCGCTGCCGAACGGACCAAAATGATGAACCAGCTGTTCAAGCTGGATCAGTACGACCTGGCCGGGCGGGTTGCCAAACTGAACAAAGCAAACGACGAGCAACTATCCGAACTGCGGGGTTTACTGTCTCCCCTGGAAGCGGTTACGCCCGAAGCTATCGATGAGGCCCGGTCGGCCATTGCTGCCGTCACGGAAGCCCTGACCCGGAAAGATACCGACATCAACGAACTGCTCCCCACCGAGCAGCGCCTGCTCGATCGGCAGAAGCAGCGCAAAACCCTGTCATCACTCCAGCAGGAACTGAGCCTGCTGCTGGGGCAGGAAGCGAGCTACCGGGAGCGCGAGCAGACGCTGGCTTTGTACGAAAGCTGTCTGCTGCTGTTTCAGGCCGATCTGGCGGGTCTTGAGAAAGCAAACGCCCGAAAAAGTCGGCTGACCGAGAGCGAACGGATCGCCCAGCAGCAACTACTGTCCGTTACCAAGCGGCTTGCGGGGCTGGAGCAGCTCTACGAAGCCGCCCGGCAGGCCTACGAAAGCCGGGATGAGCTACAGCAGAAAATTGACGAGCTGGATACGGTACAGCAGATCAGAACCCTGCAACAGACCATTGGCGAGCAGACCCATTATCAGACAACCTTATCCGGACAGCTCGACCGGCAGGCTGCTCAGCTCGAACGCCACAAAGCCGCCCGCGCTCAGCAGCAGCAGGTGCTGGATCAGGGACTCGGCCGGACGTCTGACCTGGAACGGCTGTACCAGGTCAAGAACTGGTTTGCGGTCTATGCGCCCTTGAAAAAGCAGGCCGACGATCTTCAGGCTGGGGTTGAACGATATGACCAGGCCATAAACGATCTTAAGCAGGAAAAGAACGAAGTACTGGCCGGTTTTCCGGCCGAATGGGCCGACCTGACGCTTAAGGTCCTGCCCGACTATATCGACAACGCCCTGACCAACCTTAAAACAATTCGGCAGGAGCGCGAGCAAAAGCACCGGCAGCTGCTGATTCAGGACGAGCTGCGGAAGTATGCCGATGCGCTCAGCGAAGGGCAGCCCTGTCCCCTGTGCGGATCGGCCCACCACCCTGACCGCCACCGGGGCGACGCCGATCCGGCCGATGTGCAACGCAGCGAAGCCGCTCTGGAGAAAGTTATACAGCGTATTGAAGACACCTCAACGCTTCAGTTAACGATTAAAGAACTGGTTACGAAACTGCGGGCCGAGCTGGAAAACGGCAAACGACTTATTCAGGAGCGCACGGATATTGTCAAACAGCTGACCGAACATGAAGACCGTTTTGTCTGGCCCGAGTTCTCGAAAGAGCGCGAAGGCGAGGTAACCGAGGCCATACGCCGGGAAAGCGATGCGCAACAGCAGCTTCAGGATGCCCAGCAGGCTATTCGAAACCTGGACCAACTGATTACCGACGCCGAAAAAGCGTACAACGATCTGTCAAAAAAGGTCATCGAGACCGGTCATGCTATTGCGGGGCTGAGTGGCCAGCTGAAAACGGCCGCCGAATCACTGGCGCATTTCCGGCTCGATGAGGTCACCAACTGGCGGCTCGATCAGATTGACGCATTGCGGGCATCGCTGAGCGAGGTCTACAACCAGGCCCGGCTCAATTTCGATGCTACCTCAAAGCAGAAAAGCGAGGCCGAAAAAGAGCTGGCAACCGTTGAAGAACAGATTCAGCAGCTTCATAACCAGCTGAGCGAGGTCACTACCGAACTCGACGCGCTCGACGTTACCATTGCCCGGAATCTGGAAGCGCAGCGCCTGACGCTCGATCAGGTAAGCCGAATAGTGCGGTCGGAGCTGAACGTTGGGCATGAAAAGCAGCAGATCAACGAATATAACGAGCAGCGGAGCGGGCTTCAGCGCCAGGTCGACCTCCTGGAGGCTGAACTGACCCAGCACCCCTTCGATCCGGACGAGCTGGCAACCGTTCAGCAGCAACTGGCGATTTTACAGGCCGAAAAAGACGAGCTGAACAAAGAGCACGGCCGCGCTACGAGCGTACTGGCCTCGCTCGAAACCCAATGGCAGCAGAAACTGAGCCACCAGAAGCGGCACGACGAGCTGGAACTTCGGCGGCAGGATCTGAAAAAGATGGACGAGATGTTCCGGGCGCAGGGGTTCGTCAACTACGTTTCATCCGTTTATCTGAAAAGCCTCTGCGAATCGGCCAACGAGCGGTTCTTCAAGCTGACCAACAACCAGCTCAAGCTGGAACTGGATGAGAAAAACAACTTCCAGATTCGCGACTACATGAACGGGGGCGAACTGCGAAGCGTGAAAACCCTGTCGGGCGGCCAGACCTTTCAGGCCGCCCTGTCCATGGCGCTGGCGCTGTCGGACAATATTCAGCACCTGACCAAAGCGCGGCAGAATCTGTTTTTTCTGGACGAAGGCTTCGGCACGCTCGACAAAGACGCGCTGCAAACAGTGTTTAAAACGCTGAAAGCCTTACGCACGGAAAACCGGGTGGTCGGTATTATTTCGCACGTTGACGACCTGCAGCACGAAGTCGACACTTACATCCGCACCATAGCCACTGAGACCGGTAGCCGGATCGAGACCAGCTGGGACTAAACAAAAAGCGGGCTGTGCGTCGAGACGGAATCGTAGATACCGTTTCTGACACACAGCCCGCCCTTTTATACTGTAGTACTAGGGTTGCTTATTGATCAGGTCCATTACTTCTTCCGAAATACCGGTCATGCTGAAGCCGCCGTCGTGGAAGAGGTTCTGCATGGTAACCATGCGGGTCATGTCCGAGAAAAGCGTAATGCAATAGTCGGCGCACTGATCGGCGGTGGCGTTACCCAGCGGAGCCGTTTTTTCAGCAAATTCAAAGAACCGGTCAAAACCACCGATACCGCTGCCCGCCGTGGTTGGCGTAGGCGACTGCGACACCGTGTTGATCCGCACTTTGCGGTGCTGGCCGTAGCGGTAGCCGAAGCTCCGGGCAATGGATTCGAGCAGGGCTTTGGCATCGGCCATGTCGGTATAGAACGGGAAGGTACGCTGGGCCGCCATGTAGGTCAGCGCCACCACCGAACCCCACTCACTGATGGCGTCGAGTTTATAGGCAGACTGGAGCATTTTATGAAACGACACCGCCGAAATATCGAGCGTCTGTTTCAGCCAGTCATAGTTCAGATCAGTATAGGCGCGCCCTTTGCGAATATTGGGGCTCATGCCGATACTGTGCAGCACGAAATCAACTTTTCCGCCCAGTACTTCCTGCGATTTGGTGAACAGGTTGTCGAGATCGTCGGATGAGGTAGCATCGGCCGGAATAATTTCGGCGTTCGTTTGCTCAGCCAGCTCGCGGATAGCTCCCATGCGCATGGCGATGGGCGCGTTGGTCAACGTAAACGTAGCCCCTTCTTCTTTGGCCTTGAGGGCAATTTTCCAGGCAATTGATTGTTCATTCAGGGCACCCGAAATGATGCCTCGCTTTCCATTCAGTAATCCGTAAGCCATTTTTTCTCTGTTTTGCCGGGGTCCCGGCTCGATGGTCAAATCACAGGTTGCGGTCAAACACCACACGACTGTATTGCTTTCACTCCAGTCGGAACAACAAAAGTAGACTATTTTTTCAGGTTAAGGGCTACCGTTGTGCCCGAAGCGCCCGCCACGGGCATCTTCAGCACGTTCCGCATGAACGCTTCGGTAGTCTTGTACACCCCGTCCAGATCGCCCGACGTGAAGTGCGACGCGATAACGTGTTCCCCCGCTTCGGGAAAAGCAACCTTCTGTTTTTTATCGGCTGGCGTGCCCAGCTCGTCATACATCGCCAGCATGGCCGCTACCGACACTACTTTATCCTGATTGTCTTCATCCTTGTAATAATAGCCCATGAACACCGGCTGCTTTACCCGCTGAAACTGCTCCGGGGTCATATACTGATCGAGCATGGTTTGCAGCGTGATGAGTCCATTGGTATGATACTGGGTAAACCAGTACTGGGCCCGGTCGGGTTTGTAGTGGGTCATGATGGCGTGTTCGCCCCCGAAAGCCCGGTCCAGAATCTGTTTGCCCCAGGGACGGGTAGCCAGCTTCAGCGCCGGATTGGCCACCGCAATACAGGGCGAGTACAGCACCAGCCCTTCCAGCTCAGGATGACGCGCAGCCAGGTACAGCGCCAGCATGCCCCCCGCCGAGGTGCCGATAACCACGACTTTCTCGCCCAGCGCCTTACCGATGGCCAGCGCCCGCTCGGCCGAAGCTGCGTAGCTGGCAGGCGTCATCTCCTTGAGCGCATCGGGCGACTTAACGCCGTGGCCGTCGGTGCGAGCCAGATACAGGTTGCAGCCGAACTGCCGGGCCAGCTGCTTATGAATAGGGTCGCCCTCGGCCCAGCTCGCCGAGAACCCGTGAATATAAACCAGGCTGTAGGGCGTCTTTACCTTGCGCGAGCTATCGGCCCAGATGATCCGGGCTTCGTTGTCGGGCTTCAGCCCCGCCTTGCCTTCTGACTCGGCAATGCGTTGTTCAAGTTTAACCAAATCAGAATCGAGAATAATTGGCTCGTCTTTGATGGGATCGTAATGCGACGATGGCCCGAGTACATAGCCACCAACCAATACAGCCAGCAGCAAACCCGTGATGGTGAACAGTCGTTTCATGCGTACTCTTTGATTTCCATTCGGATACGCCAGTCTTTCGGCAGGTAGTTGTTGACGCGGTTGCCTACGCCCTTCATCCAGCCCAGATTCAGGCCTTTATACCGGGCCAGCAACCAGCCTTTGACGGGCCGATCGAACACCAGGTTTTCTTTCTTAAAGTACCGAAGTGCCTCTTCTTTACTGAGTTCGATAGCTGGTAGGTCGGCATGAACCGCCGTACTCAACGCCAGCGCATGCGACGGAATAAAGTCGGTTCCTTTAAACTGCCCGATCTCGAGGCCAAAGCCTTTGTTATGAATAGCCACGTCCAGAAACAGAAACTGCTTCTCCAGCGCTTTGGGTAGTATCATCACGTCGCCGTTGGGTTTTTCCCAGAACGAAAAGTCGGCCGGATGCTGGAGCCACTGCGAAGCCGAAGCCGTTTCGCGCGGACGCAGCGCCCGGATGCTCCGGAACGTTCGGGCGTCCAGCCTGACCGTAGGCGAGAAGGCTGTTTTCCGGAAAACGCTGATAAAAAACCCTTCGCCCCGTACCCGATGTGGATAACACTGATAGCCAACGGCATCGCCCACGTGTTTTTCAACGATATTCCAGTCGGCGGGCAGTATCAGCGGCCGGCTGTCGAAGCCGTTATCCACCAGATACTGCATGTTATCCACATTTTCGACATCGTTATACGTACAGGTCGAGTAAATCAGGATACCGCCCTGATCGAGCAGGGGCGCAGCAGCGGCCAGAATCCGTTTCTGCCGGGCCGAACAGAGCTGTACGCTATCGGCCGACCACTCGCCAACGGCGTCGGGATCTTTCCGAAACAATCCTTCCCCCGAGCAGGGCGCATCGACCAGAACCACATCAAAGAACCCCGATAGTTTACCAAGGTCCTCGGGATCGTGATTGCTGACAACAACGTTCGGGTAACCCCACTTTTCGATGTTCTCGCGCAGCACCGACACCCGGCTTCGGATCACTTCATTGCAGATCAGCAGACTATCGGAATGAAGGGCCGACGCCAGCAGGGTGCTTTTCCCGCCCGGGGCCGCACACAGGTCCAGCACCCGAAGCGGCCGATCAGACCGGACAGACTGCCGCAGGGCTTCGGCCAGAAGCATAGACGAGGCCTCCTGTACGTAATAGGCACCCGCCTGAAACAGCGGATCGAGGGTAAAATTAGGACGCTGGGGCAGGTAAAATCCATCCGCACACCAGGGCACCCGCTCCAGTTCCGTCGTATCGACGGCCGGTTTACGCGGATTTAGCCGGATGCTCACGGGAGCAGGCTCGCCTAACGCAGCTTCGAAAGCCGGAAATTCATCACCCAGCAGCGTCTGCATCTGGTCCTGAAACGCCGGCGGAAGCTGGTCCTTCGGTAGCCCTGTTTTTGGAAGAGTATTCATTACTCAAAGGTACGAAACCAGCACGCGGATTGATTCATTACCTTTGCCGGATGCTACTTACGCCTGACTTACTCAACCGTTTCGCTACCATCCGAACCTTTATTTTTGACATCGACGGGGTCCTGACCACCGGCGATGTTCATCTGCTGGCTTCCGGCGAACAATTCAGAACCTTCGACATCAAAGACAGCTACGCCATTGAGCACGCGCTTCGGGCAGGGTTCCGGGTCGGTATCGTTTCGGCCGCCACGGCCGATGGCGTTCGGAACTGGTTCGAGATCCTGGGGGTAACCGATTTATTCATGGGCAACCCCTCAGATCAGAAGCTCAACACCTTCCTGACCTACGTTTCCCGCGATGATCTGAACGAATCAGAAATCCTGTACATGGGCGACGACCTGCCCGACTGCCCGATACTTAGCCGTCCTGAGGTGCTGGGGGCCTGCCCGGCCGATGCGGTCGATGAGGTCAAAGCTGTCTGCAGCTATGTGTCGCAGAAATTGGGGGGTCAGGGAGCCGTTCGTGATGTAATCGAACGCGTCCTGAAAGCACAGGCGAAGTGGCACTCGTAATCCGTCAACAACCTATGCTCAATTTAGCAACCCGTGATCAGGCTGTCATCTGGCATCCGTTCACCCAAATGCAAACGGCTCCGCTGCCCACCCCTATTGTTCGGGGCGCTGGCTCTGTTCTCTATGGCGCCGATGGCCGCGAATACCTGGACATGATCGCGTCGTGGTGGGTCAACCTCCACGGCCACGCCAATCCGTACATTGCGCAACGCGTGTCGGAGCAGCTGAACACCCTCGAACACGTCATCTTTGCCGACTTCACCCACCAGCCGGCGGTTGAACTGGCCGAGCGGCTACTGGCTATACTGCCGACTGGGCAGGCTAAGATTTTTTACTCCGACAACGGCTCTACGGCGGTTGAGGTAGCGCTCAAGATGGCTTTCCAGTACTGGTATAACCTGGGCCAACCCCGCCAGAAAGTCATTGCGCTGGAAGGAGCCTACCACGGCGATACGTTTGGCGCAATGGCGGTAAGCGGGCGTAGTGCGTTCACCGCCCCGTTTACGCCTTTCCTGTTCGATGTGGAATACCTGCCGGTACCGGTACCGGGGCAGGAAGAAGCTGTGCTTCGTCAGGCTCGCGACCTGTTTACGACCGACGTGGCCGCTTTCATTGCCGAACCGCTGGTGCAGGGCGCTGGTGGCATGGTCATGTACGAACCCGCCATACTCGACGAGCTGTTCCAGATGGCCCGGCAACAGGGCTCGCTCCTGATCGCCGACGAAGTAATGACGGGGTTTGGCCGTACGGGCCGACTGTTTGCCTCAGACTACCTGACCGAAAAACCGGACCTGATGTGTCTGTCGAAGGGAATAACCGGCGGCACGATGGCCATGGGCGTCACTACCTGCACGCAACCGATATACGAAGCGTTTCTATCGACCGAAAAGATAAAGACGCTTTTTCACGGACACTCCTATACCGCCAACCCGCTGGCCTGCTCGGCTGCGCTGGCCAGCATGGACCTGACGCTCTCTGATGATACGCGGGCCAATATTGACCGTATCAGTCAGCAGCACGCCGGTTTTGTGAGTCGATTGACAACGCAGTCGGGGGTGGGTAATATCCGGCAGCGGGGCACGCTACTGGCGTTCGATCTGCTGGGCGAAGGCGGCACATCGTACTTCAACGGCATTCGGGATCGGGCGTATGCGTTTCTGCTGGACCGGGGTGTGCTGATGCGGCCGCTGGGTAATGTACTTTACCTGATGCCGCCCTATTGCACCACCAATGAGCAGCTGCAGTATACCTATACCCAGATCGAAGCGCTGCTGACCCACCTGGCCGAAACCGGTACTGACAGATAACCGCTACGAGACCGGACGGGTAGTATACTGATCAACCACCTCGTTGGGATGGATTTCAAGCACGTTGGCCAGCACCAGCAGCACGAGCGTTCGGGAAGCTATTTTGCGCGATATACCCGCAATAGACGCGAACAGATCAACCGTAATGCTGTTGTGCTCGCCAAGGTGCTGCATCAGCTTACGCTCCTTCTCGCCGTAGTTGAACCGGATGTCGCGGGCGGCCTGTTCGCCTTTCAGGATCTCGCGCACTTCGCGACTGGCCTGCACGGATTTGTCGGCCACACGTACGTAGGCCTTCTTGTTGTCGGGCTCCTGGGGGTCAGGAATGATATAATGCGGCTTGTTAAGGCTGGGCGGCACCCGAATGACCAGAACTTCGCGCTCGTCGTAGAGCTGAACCCGTTCGATGGTGTATGAAATGCGCGGAAAACAGTACTTGTGAATAGCCCGAACGAGCAGGTACTCGTCTTCGTCGGCGTATTTTAGTCCCGGAATCGTTTTGTCGTCGCCGACGCCGATGAGCATGGTTCCGCCGTTGGTGTTGGCGAAGGCTACCACGCCCCGAATAATTTTTTCGGGATGGTTTGTTTTCAGCTTGAACTCTAAATGGGAACCCTCTCCCCGTTTAACCAGGTTCTTGAGCGCCTGATGGTCCATAACAGATGGGGTCATCTGGTTGAGCACTGAATCGCGATAAATATACGACTTTTCCACAACCTTGCAACTATTATTCCTGTATCTCTATTTTGCAGAAAAGTGGGTTATCTGCGGCCAACTTTTTAGTCGTACATACCGTTACAAATTGGCAGAGATGATTAACTCAATCGTATAAATAACATAAAAATGCTGCTAAACGTTGCGCTCGTTATTGGTACATTCCTGTTTATGGAGGGGGTAGCGTGGTTCACCCATAAGTACGTGATGCACGGTTTTTTATGGAGCTGGCACCGCGATCACCACAATCATCACAAAGGTTTTTTTGAGCGAAACGACCTGTTTGCGGTTGTTTTTGCCGGTACGGCCATCTCGCTGATCGTAGCGGGCGTAGAACTGCCCGACTATCGGTACCTGGCCTGGATTGGCGCGGGCGTTACGCTCTACGGGGTGTTTTATTTTGTATTTCACGATGTTATCGTACACCGGCGGGCCAGGCTGAACGTCAACACCAACGGGCGTTATATGCAGCGCATCATGCGGGCGCACTATATTCATCATAAGGTACATACCAAAGAAGGCGCCGAAGCATTCGGCTTTCTGTATGCTCCGAAAAAATACGACCGTCCGGTCAAGGAAAAAGCGAAATCAGAAACGGCCTGACCAACGGCCCTATCCGGTTACTCCCGGGCATAAAAAAGGTGTATCCGCTTCGCGCAGGTACACCTTTTTTGTACTGTCCTTTTAAGCTGGCTCAGTATTCGTCTTCATTGAAGAAGAAATCATCTTTGGTCGGATAGTCGGGCCAGATTTCTTCAATACTTTCGTAAGGTTGTCCGTCGTCTTCGAGTTCCTGGAGGTTTTCAACCACTTCGAGCGGAGCGCCGGAGCGAATCGAATAATCGATCAGTTCATCTTTGGTAGCGGGCCAGGGGGCATCTTCCAGATAGGAGGCCAGTTCAAGTGTCCAGTACATAGTGTGTTCGTAGTTAATGTCGATTTTTCAATGAGGGTGCAAAAGTAAAAAAAACTTGATTTCCAAGACTAATTCCTCAAAAATGTTGCAGAACGGCCTGTATGGGGATTTAGGCCAATAACGCACTAGCTTTTGTTTTGTTTTGGGTTCCTACTCAATGTTGCTCCCCGGCGGCTGAACCCTTATCCATATAGGCTGATTCTGAAACCAATGATTGTTGAAGTATGTGCTTACTCCCTGGCCTCCTGCCTGACAGCCCAACAGGCCGGCGCCGGTCGTATCGAACTGTGTGGGGGTATGCCCGAAGGCGGCACCACGCCGAGCGCGGGCCTGATCAGGCAGGCCCGGCAACACCTGCATATTCCCGTCTACGTGATGATCCGTCCGCGCGGGGGCGACTTCCTCTATAACGAGTCAGAGCTGGCGGTGATGGAAGACGACATCAGACTGGCTCAGGCCTACGGCGCCGATGGCCTCGTACTGGGGCTGCTGAACAGCGACGGCACGGTTGACGAAGCAACTACCCAACGACTGATTCGACTGGCCCACCCCCTGCCGGTCACCTTTCACCGGGCTTTCGATATGACGCGCGACCCCGCCGAAGCGCTGGAGGCCGTCATTCGCACCGGTGCCGTTCGGATTCTTACGTCAGGGCAGCAACCTACGGCCGACAGAGGAGCAACACTCCTGCGGCAGCTAACCCGGCAGGCTGCAGGCCGGATCGAGATCATGGCCGGATCGGGAGTCAACGCCCAGAATGCTCAGGTATTGATCGACGCCGGGGTGGATGCGCTGCACCTCAGTGGCGGTGTCCGGCACGACAGTGCGATGCACTATCGGCAGCCCGCCCTGTCAATGGCCTCGTCGGTACCCGGCGAGTATGACCTCGTTGAAGCCAACGCCGGTAAGATACAGGCGGTGGTGACGATTACAGCACAATAGCGCGGTTTCCGGCAATAAACACCCGGTCGTTGAAGACCAGCTTCAGCGCCTGCGACAGCACGATTTTTTCGACATCGCGCCCCTCGGTAGCCATATCCGCTGCCGAATGGCGATGGTCTACTTCCTTAACATTCTGGGCAATGATGGGTCCTTCGTCGAGGTCGTTATTGACAAAATGGGCCGTGGCACCGATAATCTTGACGCCCCGCTCGTAGGCCTGCCGGTAGGGATTGGCGCCCACGAACGCGGGCAGAAACGAGTGGTGGATATTGATGATCCGGTTCGGGAACAGGCCAACGAATCCGGCCGTCAGCACGCGCATGTACTTGGCCAGCACGAGGTAGTCCGGCTCGTAGATGGACAGCGTTCGGCGAATGGCCTCTTCGTGTTCTTCGCGGCTCCGGCCCTCGTGGGAGACGTAATGGAAAGGAATCCCGAACTTACTGACCAGCGGCTGCAAATGATTGTAGTTGCTGATCACGGCCAGTATATCGGCGTCCAGTTCGTCAAAAGCGTAGCGGATGAGCAGATCGCCCAGGCAATGGTGCTCCTTGGTAACGAAGACAACGATGTTCTTTTTCCGCTTCGGATTGAGCCGGAAGGTAATGCCGTCGGCGTTGGGCAGGGTATTGTATAACTCGTTTAGCAGGGCCTCACTGTCAAACGTTCCCTCAAACTCGGTGCGCATGAAAAACTGGCCGGCCGGGCTCACATACTCGTCGTTATGAATGATATTGAGGCCGTGGCGATACAATACGCCCGTAACGTGGTAGATCAGTCCCTTACTGTCGGGACCGTCCATGAGCAGGATGTGTTTGCTGGTGTCGGGAGCCATAGAAACCAAGAAATTGGGCAAAAGTAGTACGGCGTCCCGGTTAATGCTTTATTTTTAGCCAAATCACAACACTCATGGTAAATCGTCGACGCTTTCTTACGCTCAGCTCCCTCTCCGGCCTGTTTCCTTCCCTGGCCTTCACGACTCAATCGCCCCCCCTGTCTTACGCATCCGGTCCGCTGGTTGTATCGACCTGGAACCAGCCCAAAGCCAACGCAGCCGCCGAGGCTGTACTGAGCCGGGGCGGGCGGGCCCTTGATGCCGTAGAAGCCGGAGCCCGCGTTCCCGAAGCCGACCCAAATGATACGAGCGTAGGATACGGTGGTCTGCCCGACCGCGACGGGCGGGTTACGCTGGATGCCTGCATCATGGACGAGCGCGGCAACTGCGGCTCGGTCACCTACCTCGAGCATATTATGCACGCCATTTCCGTAGCGCGGGCCGTCATGGAAAAAACGCCCCATGTTATGATATCGGGCGAGGGCGCGCTGAAGTTCGCGCTGTCTCAGGGTTTCAAAAAAGAGAACCTGCTCACCAAATCATCGGAAGCCGCCTGGCGCGAGTGGATGAAAACGGCCAAATACAAACCCCAGGTCAACATCGAACGCCACGACACCATCGGTATGCTGGCGATGGATACCAAAGGTGATTTCTCGGGAGCCTGCACCACCAGCGGTCTGGCCTATAAAATGAACGGCCGCGTCGGCGATTCACCCATCATCGGCTCCGGCCTGTTTGTTGACAACACAATCGGAGCGGCCTGTGCTACCGGGCTGGGCGAGCTGGTCATGCGGACCTGCGGTTCCTTTCTGGCGGTTGAACTGATGCGGCAGGGTAAGACACCGCAGCAGGCCTGCGAGGAAGTCATCAACCGAATCGTGAAAGGGCCTTCTATCAAAGACGGCAAATACGTTGACGGGCAGGGCAACCTGAACGATGTACAGGTGGGCGTACTGGCCGTAAACCGGCAGGGCGAAATTGGCGCCTACAGCATCCAGACCGGATTCAACTATACCGTTTCGCAGAACGGACGAACGGAGGTTCGGGAAGCTAAATCATTTCTGAGTAAATAGTTTGGGGTTTGTAGTTTGGCATACGTAGTTTGGGCAGTTTTTGAACCCTTGCTACTTAGTCAGGTTATGGAATCTGTTGACGCTGTCGTTTCCATTAGTCGGGTTTGCCGCTCAACGAATCGATCCAATAAACAGACCGCTGCAACAACACTATAGTTCTCAACCCAAAACCACAAATAAGCTCTTGGAATCGGTATTCTCCACGTCGAAGCGCAAACTCCTGCTCGAAATTGCCTGGGAAGTTTGCAACCAGGTCGGCGGCATCTATACAGTAATCCGGTCTAAAGTACCGGCTATGGTCGAGAAGTGGGATGATAACTACGTAGCGCTGGGCCCCTACTTCCCGCAGCGGGCAGCCGCCGAGTTTGAACCCATTACCGAATCTGACGCAACCGAGATTGGTCAGACCGTTCGTAAGATGCGGCAGATGGGGTATAGCGTCGAGTATGGGTACTGGCTCGTAACGGGTCGGCCGCGCGTTGTCCTTTTCGATATTACCTGCATCGGCGTTGACCAGCTTAACGCCATCAAAGGCCAGCTTTGGCAAAACCACCAGCTATCGACGCTGAATGTTGAAGACCTGGTAAACCAGACCATTGCGTTCGGTGAGATGGTTCGGGTCTTTATCACCCTCCTGGCAGAGGATCATGCCCGGCGGGTCGACTTCGTGGCTCACTTCCACGAGTGGATGGCCAGCAGCGGCCTGCCCGACCTGCGCCGGGATAACGTAAAGGTAGCTACTGTTTTCACCACCCATGCTACCATGCTGGGCCGGTATCTGGCGCAGAACGAACCCGGTTTTTACGGTAAGCTACCGTTCTTCGACTGGCTCCGCGAAGCCCGCCACTACGGTATCGAAACCCAGGCAACCATTGAGCGGCTGGCCGCTCAACAGGCCCACGTGTTTACCACCGTCAGCGATGTGACCTCGCGCGAGTGCGAGGTCTTCCTGGGCCGGCAAACAGACCTCATTCTGCCAAACGGCCTGAATATCACCCGCTTTGCGGCTGTCCACGAGTTCCAGAATCTGCACGTCAAGTATAAGGATAAGATCCATGAGTTCGTGATGGGCCATTTCTTCCAGAACTACTCGTTCGATCTGGAAAAGACCCTGTACTTCTTTACCTCGGGCCGCTTCGAGTTCACCAACAAAGGATACGACATTACGCTGGAGGCCCTGGCGCGGCTCAACTACCGCATGCGCGAGGCTAACATGGACATGACGGTGGTGATGTTCATGGTTACAAAGCAGCCCTTTACATCTATCAACCCCGACGTGCTTCACTCCCGGGCTTTACTCGACGAGATTCAGGAAACCTGCGAGAGCATCGAAAAACAGGTGGGCGAACGGCTCTTTCATGCAGCCGCTTCGGGGCAGAGTGCCAACGCCCTCCCCGACCTCAACACGTTTGTCGATGAGTACTGGCGGCTCCGGCTCCGGCGAACGGTTCAGAGCTGGAAGAACAAGCAGCTACCGCCTTTCGTGACGCACAACCTCGTGCAGGAAGACGACATGACGCGGTTTATCCAGCAGGCCAACCTCGTTAATAATGAGTATGATCGGGTCAAGATCGTTTACCATCCCGACTTCATTGCCTCTACCAATCCGCTGTTCGGACTGGACTACAGCCAGTTTGTGCGTGGTTGCCACCTGGGGGTGTTCCCGAGCTACTACGAACCCTGGGGCTATACTCCGCTGGAGTGTGTCGTGCGCGGCATTCCGACAGTCACGAGCGATCAGTCGGGCTTCGGCGACTTTATCATGCAGATCATGCGGGACTACGAAAACCGCGGGATCTATGTCATCAACCGCCGGACCCAGAACTTCAACGAAGCCGCCGACCAGCTGACCAACGTCCTGTTTCGCTTCGTGAAAATGGCCCAGCGTGACCGTATTCAGCAGCGGAACCGGGTCGAGAGCATTGCGGAGGTCTTCGACTGGACCAACCTCCGTTCGTATTACGATACGGCCCACGACCTGGCCCTGAAGCGTAAGAAACCTTAGTTTCAGTTCATCATAGTCGGTTTACGCGGCTGGTGTTCGGCGGCCTGGTTTCCGGGTAGTCGAATACCAGGCACGTAAACCGACTCTCTGTTTTTACTAGTCTATGATACGTATTGGCGTAATCAATATCTCGGACCGGGCCAGCGCGGGCGTGTACGAGGATATTCCGGGCAAGGCCGTTGTGGCGCTGCTGACCGACTGGCTTAGCTGCGACTGGGAGCCGGTATACCGCGTTATTCCCGACGAGCAGGACCAGATCGAAGCAACCCTTATCGAACTGGCCGATAGCGAGGGCTGCTGTCTGGTCGTTACCACGGGCGGCACCGGCCCCTCGCCCCGCGATGTGACCCCCGAAGCGACCGAAGCCGTTTGTCAGAAAATGATGCCCGGCTTCGGTGAACTGATGCGCCAGGAAAGTCTGAACTATGTACCCACGGCCATTCTGTCGCGGCAAACGGCGGGTATCCGCGACCAGACGCTGATACTTAACCTGCCGGGCAAGCCAAAGGCCATCGGCCAGTGCCTGTCGGTCGTTTTTCCGGCCATTCCGTATTGTATCGACTTGATTGGCGGGCCGTTTCTGACTACCAACGAAGAGCAGATGAAGGTGTTCCGCCCGAAGGCGTAGGGCACTGATCAGGCCGGTAAACTAATTTTCCCCATAGTGATACTCGGTACGCCCTGCCGATTCCCGAAGGAGGTCGTACCGCCCGCCACGCATTCGTTGGCCAAAACAGCGAATAAAACCGCTTCTTTGGCGTCTCCATTGATACCCAGGTCGTCGGTATATCCGAAGCTACAGGCAGGCAGGCGTTGCCGGATGGCGCTGGTCAGCACCGGGTTATGCATACCGCCCCCACTCATATACACCACGTATGATTCACCGGCGCGCAGGACGCGGCTGATGGCATCGGTAATGGTATCCGCACTGAACTGAACCAGCGTCGCCATCAGATCGGCGGGTGCCAGGTCGGTGGTACGGCTACGCGCCTGAGCCGCGTCGACGTACTGGGTATTAAAGACTTCGGGGCCGGTCGTTTTGGGAAACGGGGCATCGAAAAACGGGTTATCTTTCAGAGCTGCCAGCAACCCATCGTTTACCTGGCCACTGGCTGCCAGCGCGCCGTCTTTATCGTACGGCTGGTTCAGCAGTCGGCGGGCGTAGGCATCGAGGAGCGTATTACCGGGTCCGGTATCGGTCGTAAAAACGGCGCTGGCATCTTCAGTGGCCGGCAGGTCGGTGAAGTTAGCGATACCGCCCATGTTCAGTAAGATTCGATTCTCACCGGCTTTGGAGAACATGAAATAATCACCGTATACGGCCAACGGTGCGCCTTCGCCCCCGTGGGCCACGTGTTTTTGCCGGAAGTCGCTCAGCGTGATAATACCCGTTACAGCCGCTACATGATCGCCGTCGCCAATCTGCAGGGTTGCGTTCGGAAAGCCCGCCCGCCGATGCTGACTTTTGGGCGCGTGGTATACGGTCTGGCCGTGGCTGGCCACCAGATCAACCGCCCGGGGATCGATGTTCCAGGTACGCAGTGCATCCAGAATCATCTGGCCGTGTAGCTGCCCTATGTATGGATTTAGTAAACAAAGTTGCTCAAAGTCGATTTGTGTCTTAGCAAAGATGGCACGAATCTCGTCTTTCAGACCTTCGTCGTACGGTACTGTCATAAACTGTTCGAGCTTCACCCGGGTGGCCGGACCGCTCGCTGAAATCAGGCACAAGGCAATATCGAGACCATCGAGGGAGGTTCCTGACATGAGTCCGATAATCCGGCGATCGGCCTGCTGAGCCGCTGAATAAAGACGTTGTAGTTGTGCGTTCATGCCCTTGGGTTGTCTCTTTTTTGTCTGCCAGCCGCCTGTTCATCCGAAACAGCGCTTGTCGGTCCGGGACGCCCGAAGATACTTTCTTGCAGCCAAAGTGTATGAATTTTTGGGGAGACGAACAATTTTCCTTTTTCGAGAGCATTCTGTTTCAGACGCTGGGCCGTACTGTCGATGTCATCGAGACCCAGTTTTTATCGGGGGGCGACATCAACATGGCGGCTCAGGTCTTCTCGTCGGAAGGCGTTTTTTTTGTAAAATGGAATCATGCCGACAGCCAGACGACGCTGGGCGCGTTCAATCCATTCGAAACGGAAGCGCGGGGGCTGAACCTGCTCCGGCAAACCGATACGCTGGCTATTCCGGAAATTATGGGCTGCGGGCAGCACCAGGGTAAATCGTACCTGATCCTGGAGTTTATCTCGTCGGGTAAGCCAAATCAGCTGTACTGGGAGATGCTGGGGCAGTCACTGGCCGAGATGCACTCGCACACCCAGCCCCGGTTTGGGCTTCATTTCGATAATTTCATCGGCTCGCTTCCGCAAACCAACACGCTCACCAGCAGCGGTTTTGACTTTTTCTTCGATCAGCGGCTGTTGCCCCAGGCCGGTATGGCGCTGTACAAGGGGCTACTGACCAAACCGTATTACGAAGCTCTCTTCCGGCTGCGCGAGCAACTCCCCAACCTGCTTCCCAACGAACGGCCGGCCCTGCTCCACGGCGATTTATGGTCTGGCAATGTGATGGTTACCGAACAGGGCACCCCCGCCCTGATCGACCCGGCCGTTTATTACGGGTTTCGGGAAGCCGAGCTGGCGTTCAGCAAATTATTTGGCGGGTTCGATCAGCGTTTTTACGATGCCTATAACGAAGCGTTCCCCCTCGACCGGGGGTTCGACGAGCGGGTGGGCATTTATAATCTGTATCCTTTGCTGGTACATGTGAATCTGTTTGGGTCAGGTTACGTTAGTGGCGTAGAGCGAATTTTAAAGCGCTACCTGTAGGCGTCAGTGCGTTTTGGCTGTTGCACGTATGCAGCCAGCCCAACGCATGGCCCCCCATTATTGATTTGCATCATGGAGATTACATCGTTCGATCAGTTTGAGATCAACCGGCAGTTGTTGAACGCAGTAGCCGATTTAGGCTATACCGAGCCGACCCCTATTCAGCAAAAGACCATTCCGCTGAGTCTAGGCAATCACGACGTGCTGGGCATTGCGCAGACAGGTACCGGCAAAACGGCCGCTTATCTGCTGCCGCTGCTGATGAAAGTGAAATACGCCCAGGGCACCCATCCACGGGCGCTCATTCTGGCTCCTACCCGCGAGCTGGCACTGCAAATCAACGAAGCCATAAGCCAGCTGGCCAAATATACCGACCTGCGCCACCTGGCTCTGTATGGCGGTTTAGGCCCTAAAAAGCAAATAGAAACGCTGAGCCAGGGCGTAGACATTCTGGTGGCCACTCCTGGTCGCTTCATCGACCTGTACCGACTCGGGCATATCGTTACCAAAGACATCAGGACTATGATCCTCGATGAAGCCGACAAAATGATGGATATGGGATTCATGCCCCAGATCCGGGCCGTTCTGGAGGTTATTCCGTCGAAGCGGCAGAACCTGCTCTTCTCGGCAACCTTCGGCGGGCGCGTTGAGCGCCTGTCGTCAGAATTTCTCGAAGCGCCGATCAAGGTTGAGGTTACGCCACAGGCTTCAACGGCTGCGATGGTAAACCAGGTTCTTTATCAGGTGCCGAACTTCCGGACCAAAATCAATCTGCTCGACTACCTCGTTACCCGCGACGATTTCACGCGGGGTATCATATTTGCCCGAACCAAAGGCACCGCCGACAATATTTATAAGTTTCTGGCCCGTAAAGTGATTGAGTCGGATCAGATTCGGGTCATTCATGCCAACAAAGGCCAGAATACCCGTATCAACTCGATGGAAGCTTTTAAGGAAGGCAACATCCGGGTGCTGGTATCGACCGATGTGGCAGCCCGTGGTATCGACGTCGTCGAAGTCAGCCACGTCATTAATTTCGACGTGCCGCTCATCTACGAAGACTACGTACACCGCATCGGCCGCACGGGCCGCGCCAATCATACCGGCGAGGCTATCACCTTTATGACCATAGCCGAAGAGTATCACGTTCAGAAGATCGAAAAGATTATCCGGATGACGATACCGCGCGTTCCTATTCCGAGGGTCGTCGAGATTACCGAAACGCCTTTCGACGAGCAGCAGGCCCTGTTGCGCGAAGTCGACGAACAACGCCGGAAAGAAGATCCGACGTTTCTGGGCGCTTTCCACGAAAAGAAAGCAAAAAATATGGCACCGGCCCGATCCAGAACTGGCACGAGTCGCCCTGGCAGCAGCGCCAAACCAGCGTCGCGCTCTACGGGCCCGCGCCCCCGGACCGGCGCAGCAGCAGGTTCTAAACCAGGCGGATCGAAACGCTCGGGGGGCCGCGGCAATCGCCGTTAATTCCGTAAAAATGTACTAACTTGGTTGCCTTCTTCGTTCTACCGGAACATACTACTCCTCTGGTGTGCTGACCGTTATGCGTGTTCGAATGAATCTGATGCAGCTAAGTCTCGTTGTTCTGCCCCTGATTTCGGCAGCTCAACCCAAACAGCTCATTACATCAGTCCGCAACAACAGTACGTCGGGTGTTTCGCAATCGTCAGCAACCGCGCAGACGGAAACGGGCGCTCATGCCACCGAAGCCACTACAGAGGCTTCGGGCGGGGCAATCAATACCCTTCCACTTTTTGGCGAACGGCCTAAAACAGCCGAGCAGATCGATCAGGAAGTACATTTTCTGAATGATTGCGACCAGAATTTTGCCAGTCGTCCGGAAGCCAGCGATTTTTTTGCCGCGCGGGGATGGGATTACGTGGCCGATGGTCAACTCGATACCGCGGCTCACCGCTTCAACCTGGCCTGGCTGCTGAACGACAAAAATGCCGATGCGTACTGGGGCCTGGGGGTTGTCTGCTACCAGAAAAACCAGTTGCCCGACGCAATCAGGATGCTGAAGCGCGGGCTCAGCGTTGCCGACAGCAATGCCGTACTGATGACGGATCTGGCCACGGTGCAGATCAAATATCACCAGGAACATGCCTCTCCCGAAATGCTCGACGAGGCCGAAGCAGCCCTGCAGCGGGCCGTAGCACTGACCCCCGCCAATGCCACTTCTTTTCAGAAACTGTCGCTGGTTAGCTACCTGAAAGCGGATTACGCCAAAGCCTGGGATTATTTCCATCAGGCCCGCAACCTCGACCTCTCGCAGCTGGATTTGAATTACCTCAACGATCTGCTGGCCAAACACCCTGATCCGAAGGGCGTTTTTAAGTAGGGTGCCGACTTAATTTTCGGTTTCGTCTTCCTGAATCGTCTTTTCTTTGGCCCGCTCAAAGGTCACTTTCCCTTTCTCGTCCCACTCCGTCAGTACGATCGGCTCAAAGTCGGCGTCCCATTGGCTGCTGCCGTGCTGAACGATCTTCCGGCGCATTCGGCGACCGCCCGGCGTACTGGGGTAGAATTCTGTCCAGCGGCCTATTTTTACGCCATTGTCATACTTACCTTCTTCGGCCAAAGCACCGTTTTCGTGGAAGGCCATGTAAGTACCGGTTATTTTACCGTACTCGACCGGTACGATTTCTTTGATCTTATGATGGGTCGAGTCGTAATAGGTCAATTTTGAGTCGGCCGGTACGCCCTGACGCCAGTAAGTTTTATCGATCAGCATGAATTTGCTGTCGTATTTTTCCCAGCGGCCGTCTTTCATGCCGGCGTAATAAAATCCTTCCTCAACCAGCTCGCCGTTCTGGTATCGTTTATAGGGTCCGTGCAGGAGCAGTCCGGTTCCTTCGTCGCGAATGATGGAACTCGATACCCGGGCGCTTCGCTGATAATAGCGGTAGATGTCGCGGACATAAGGCAGTGGCTTGGCGGCATCGTTACTGCGCAGAATCGAAAACTCTTCTACGATGGTTCGATCGCCACTTCCCATCTTCGTATAGGCCTTCACGATCGAGAGCCCCTCGTATTCAGTCTTCAATAATTTTTTCTTGCTTTTCCGGTCAGCCTTCAATTTCTTGAGCTGTTTCACCTTAAGACCCAGATCGGCCGGGATGATCGTTGACAGGTAGGCATCCTTCTGTTCTTTCAACGAAGAAGTGGTGGGGACACCCAGCGTTGTCATGGTCGATGATACCGACGAAAATGAGGAAAAAGGAGATGGAGCAGCCCCCGACGGCTCAAGAACTGGTTTAGAAGCAGTTGTCAGCGAGGCCGGTGCGCTTGTTTGCGCCTGCGATTTATTTACAATTATTATATTCAGTAAACTTATTATATAATAATATTTGAAATTTTTGGCGAACATAGGTCTGGCAAACGATTGATAAACGATGTTTGTTAGCTTTGTGTAAAAGCAGGCGCTGGTCTTTATAAAACGCTCTGTCAGGTCTTACTATTTTGTATATACTCAGCCGGATGGTCCGGTAGTTCATTCATAATCAACCGTCGTGGAAAAACAGGCTCGCATTTACGTGGCCGGACACCGGGGCATGGTCGGTTCGGCCCTTGTCCGAAAGCTCCAGGCCGAAGGCTACTCTCAAATCATCACCCGTACTTCGTCCGAACTGGACTTGCGAAATCAGGCGGCCGTGGCCGATTTTTTCGCGGATGAACGTCCTGACTACGTATTCTTGGCCGCTGCCAAAGTTGGCGGTATTCTGGCTAACAACACCTATCGTGCCGAATTTCTGTACGATAACCTAATGATCGAGTCGAACATCATTCACAGCGCCTATAAAACGGGGGTGAAGAAGTTGTTGTTCCTGGGCTCATCGTGCATTTATCCGAAGCTGGCGCCACAGCCGCTCAAGGAAGAGTACCTGCTCAGCGGGTATCTTGAACCAACCAACGAGCCGTATGCCATTGCCAAAATTACGGGTATCAAGTTGTGCGAAGCGTACCGGAGTCAGTATGGCTGCAATTTCATCTCGGCTATGCCTACCAACCTCTACGGCCCAAACGACAACTACGACCTGAATGGCTCGCACGTACTGCCGGCGTTGATCCGCAAATTTCACGAAGCCAAGGTGAATAACCTGCCTACCGTAGAAGTATGGGGAACCGGATCACCCCGGCGCGAATTTCTGCATGCCGACGATCTGGCCGATGCCTGTTTCTTCCTGATGGAGAATTACGACGATGAGTTGTTTGTTAACATCGGAACCGGCGAAGACGTTACGATTCGCGAAGTGGCCGAACTGATCAAAGAGATCGTTGGCTTCGAAGGTGAACTCCGCTGGAACACCGATAAGCCCGATGGTACGCCCCGCAAGCTGATGGACGTTTCCCGGCTACACTCATTGGGCTGGAAACACGCCACCGAACTGAAAGACGGCCTCGAGAAAACTTATCAGGATTTCCTGACTAACGAGGTCATGTACGTCGAGTAGAGACGCAGTCGCACCGGCGATCCGGCCTTTGCGTCTCATACGCATCAGCAATAAAGTCACTCGCGTCTCATACACCTCAGCACTTTTAGTATTTTATACAGGAACGGCCTGCGTATCAACGAATCGTTGACGCGCAGGCCGTTCTTACGTGGTCATACTTTTTATGGCTAACGCATCGGAGACGCGATGGCCGGGGCGCCGGTGCGATCGCGTTTTTACAGTTTGCGGGCTGGGTTGCCAAATACCGTGGCGCTGGCCTCGATGTTTTCGATGACGACCGACCCGGCACCGATGCGGGCGTTTTTACCGATTGTTACCCCGGCAACGATTGTAACTCCGGCGCCAATAAAGGCCCCCTCTTCAATGATGGCCCCACTGCTGATTACGCTCCCGGTTCCTACCTGCACATAATCGCCGAGCTTCGCCTGGCTTTCGATAACAGCGCCTGATTGAATAATGCAGTGCTGGCCGACTTCGGCAAACGCGTTCACAACAGCCCGGGCCGCAATCAGGTTACCGTGGCCTATGGTGGCTAAAGCCGACACAACCGCCGTATCATGAATGGCGTTGACGGGCTGTACTTTCCGCCGTTCGTTCAGCATTTTCACGATCCGCTTCCGTACCCGGCTGTCGCCGATGGCAACGAACGCTTCACATTTTTGTCCAATCAGCTTCAGATACCCATCATCGTCCGTCTCGCCCAGCACCGAAACGTCGCCAAACTCTTTTCCGTGCAGGTCTTTATTGTCATCCAGCAGGCCGTATACAACGACGGTATTCCGCTGAAAAAGGTCTAATACAGTCAGTCCGAGGCTTCCTGCCCCAAAAATCAATACGGGGTTTTCCATCAATTATCTTATTAAGTCAATGTGAATTACCATCTGTTAATGGCTATATATTTACCAATTTGGTAACAATGTGGTAAATACTACTTCATGTATGAACGGTAGCTTCGTCCATGAGATCAAGTACACAGTTCCGAACCATTGTGCTTTCTGATATTCATCTCGGTACCGCCGGGTCGAAAGCCAAAGAAGCGACCGAGTTTCTGCGCAATTACTCCTGCCAGAAATTGATTCTGAACGGCGACATCATTGATGGCTGGCAACTGAAACAGTACAGCACCTGGAAGAAAAAACATACTGCCTTTTTTAAAACGGTTTTAAAGCAAATCGTTCACTACGATACCAAAGTTGTCTATCTGCGCGGTAACCACGACGACTTTCTGGACCAGGTGATGCCGCTGAAGGTAGGCAAGAATTTCTCGATCCGTAAAGATTACACCCTCAGCTCGGGCACCCGCAAATTTTACGTTACCCACGGCGATGTCTTTGATTCGATAACCTCGCAGATGAAGTGGCTGGCGTACCTGGGCGACATTGGTTATACATTCCTCCTTTGGGTCAATAAGTTTTATAACCAATACCGTAACTGGCGTGGTCTGCCCTACTACTCGCTCTCGCAGCAGATAAAAGGACGAATCAAACAGGCCGTCAACTACATATCGGACTATGAGCAGAAGCTGACCGAGCTGGCCCGCGCCCGAAACTGCGACGGTATCATTTGCGGCCATATTCACCAACCCGCCATTCATAATTTCGATGGTATCATCTATATGAACTCGGGCGATTGGGTCGAATCATTGAGCGCGCTGGTCGAAGACCACGACGGCAACTGGAGTCTGCTCTATTACACATCTGATCTATCTGACGAGGACGACGAAGAGGCCAGGGTAAAAAAAGCCGCCCGCAAAGCGCAGAAGGCTTTGTCTGAACCGGCTGTCTAACCATAAACCCGGTCTAACCGGTTGCCTAAATCGGTTAGACCTCATCTCCCCAACCAGTATGCGAGTTCTTTTTCTAGTCCAGGGCGAAGGTCGTGGGCACCTGACACAGGCCTTGGCTCTGGCCCAGATACTTCAAACGGCCGGGCATGAGGTCGTGGGTGCCCTGGTTGGCGTGACAGAAAACCGGAACGTTCCTGATTTTTTCAGCTCAGCTTTCGCGGCTCCCATAACCCCCGTTTTCAGCCCGGGTCTGGTCTACAACGCGGGTACCAACGCGCTGGAACCAACAAAGACAACGCTGCGGGCCATCCGATCTGTCAGGCCCTTCTGGCGCAGTCTGAAACAGGTGCGAAAAGCTATCGAGACGCTGCGGCCCGATGTAGTCGTCAATTTTTACGAGATGCTGGGCGGCTTAACCTACGCGTTGATGAAACCATCGGTCCCTATGATTTGTGTAGCCCATCAATACCTGGCGTTCCATCCTAACTTTCAGCGGCCCCGACATCAGTGGTTATACGAACAGGCGTTCAAGCTCAACACCCGACTCACGTGCTTTGGGGCTCAGGAGCTGCTGGCCTTATCATTCGACAAGCAGGCCGATGCCCCCGAACGGCGGGTGCGCGTTGTTCCTCCCCTGCTCCGGCGCGAAGTTACCGAACTGAAGGCCGTTGCTGGTGATTTCCTGCTGGCCTACGTCACCCAGCCCGGCCTGCGTAGCGAGCTGGAGAAAGCGCACCAGAGAAACCCGAAGGTTCCAATGCATGGCTTTCATAGTGGTATTCAGGAAGCGGATCATGCTGTCGATGAGACGCTGACCTACCATGCCATCGATGGCCAGCGCTTCCTGGATTACATGGCCCGTTGTAAAGCCGTTGTCACCACGGCCGGCTTCGAGTCTGTTTGCGAAGCCGCCTACCTTGGTAAGCCCGCCCTGATGATTCCTCAGCCCAACCATTTTGAGCAGGCCGGTAACGCCCTCGACGGGCAACGGGCCGGTGTAGGCGTAGCCACTGACCGCTTTGACCTGGATACCTTACTGGACTATCTGCCTCAACACGACCCGCAGGTTAGCGACCGGTTCAGAGCGTGGTATGGTCAAGGCTATTTCCTCTTCCTGGCCGCTATGAACCGGGCTGTTGCCTCGCGACCTACCTCTTCGGGTGGGTTCTTCCTGAGTCGGATGCGGCAGCTACTGCGGTCGTAACAAACGACGTCAATTTACGCGCCGTAGGGGAACTGGAGCGGGTCAGGAAACCGGAATGTATATGGTATCTGCTGTTGCAGTTTGCTCGTACCAATCAACTTGTATGGGATGGGCTGTTGAGGGGTAACGAAGGTTGGCAGCGCGTAGCTAAAATCAGCGCAGCTTTTCCGGTAGATGGCCTCACGCGTCGGGTGTTCAGGAGCAACGCCGTTGAAAACGCCAGTAATGGCCTGGTCTATTACAACCGTAAGTATACCCACCGCATCGTCGCGATGCAGATAATTGACCGGTACAGCCCCGCTATCGACGGTTCTGCCGGCTACGTATTTTCCGGGGATACGGTCATATCCCATCAGGCCCCCAAACCGGAGGATGGTTACCTTACAACCGGGTTGCAGGCGCTGCACCAGTTTTTCGGCCCGTACAAGCGCGGGAGCGGCAGACTGGTCTTCGGTTGTTACATCGGCTTCGTCTACGGTGCGGCTCAGTTCGGGGTATACGGATGTCGAACTGACGTAAATGACATGCGCTACCTTCGCCGACCGGATTGCGTCGGTCAGATAAGCCACCTGCTGCGGATGAAAGTCATCGCCGAGTTTGCCTGCTTTGGGCGGTACATTGATAACAACCGTATCAGCATTCAGCAGAGCCTCCAGATTACCAACCGGTTCGGGACCCAGTTGCAGTTTATAGGCATCGATGCCCCGCAAACGAAGCGTGTCGACTTTCTCGTCAGAAGTTGTGCTGCCCCGAACCTGGTATCCTTCGGCCAGGAGTTGATCGGCCAGGGGCGCGCCGAGCCAGCCACAACCGATAATTGAAATGACGTTACGCATCAATCAGAAGCTAATTCCAAAGCTGATGGCCCTTACATCGGGACCAAGGCCTTCTTCAAACAAGGGGCTCAGGTCATATTTTACTAAAAATTCGGTATTCCGTATGCCCAGTTGCGTCATGACTCCATAGCGGAAGTCTGACAGATTGAAGTTTGAGTGACGACGATCTCTACTCCCATCGGCTTCTTTGATCTTGCGGTAGCTGTCGAGCCGGTAATTTCCATACATCCCGATCCCGATATGACCTGCCCGACGATTACGACTGTCGTAGAAGGTGAGCCTGGGAACGACCGGTATACCAATGGTACATACGGTCAGCTTGCTTTTACGCAGGTCGCGCTGGGCGTCGGGAAACGCAACACCGGTAGTTGTTTTCTCCGCATAGTTGTTGCCTTCAAACATGAAGTTATTCCAGGCCAGTTCCAGGCCGTAGTACAGCTTCAGCGACGCCCGCTTGCCCCGGATCAGGGTCGGTGTCGAGCTAACCGACAAAGCAAAATATCGGGATCCGATGGGCCTCAGGTCATAACTATCTTCCGGATAAGCCGGAACGTCGCTCTGTACGATATAATTGTTAAGCCCGATGCTACCGCCAAAATTCAGGCGTCCGAAGTCGCCCCGGTTGCGCCGGCGGGTCTCCTTATAATCCCGATCGGTCCGGCTATTCTCTGATTTTTTTTGGGTCGAGTCGGCACTGGCTCCGTCGGTATCGCCTACTACAATCCTGACCCCGTCTTTGGTTTTAGTAACCACCAGCACGGTATCTTTCAGATACTGATCACCATCGCGTTTGATAGCCGCCGGCCCGCCGGGAACCGAATCGAGCTGCATGCTCATTTCCCGGACAATTTTATTGAGATCATAATTGGACAGGGCCTGAATACCGGCTTTATCAGGTGCATAGATAACCATCCGGGTCCGGTTCGCGAATCGGATCACCAGCGAGTCGGCCGGGCTGACCGGTTTTGCCTGCGCGCTCATGCTGAGCAGTAAGACCAGGACAACGAAAGTCCCGTATAGGAGTCGGTTCATTGTTTGGTAGGTTTGTCTTTATCGATAGAGTGCTTGAGGCCATTGTAGGCCCGGCTGAGCAGGCTCCGCTCTTCGGTACCGGCGTCTTGTCTGGCAAAAATGTCGCCCTGCTTCACCCGCCGAACCTGCTGCCAGAAATTACCTCCTTTGGCCTCTTTTGAAGGGGTTTCTTCCCCCTCCGGTTGACCCTCATCAGCCGAGCTTTTCACCACCTGCCGTGCCGCTACCAGCCGCTCAGGTTCGGCAATCGTTACGGTCAGCACCCGCTCAGCCAGTTTAGCTGATGCTACGGCCCGTTCGGGAGCAGAGGCCTGCCGGGGCTCGACCGGAGTCGTGTCCAGCCGGTCTGGCTCGGTTGTAGTAGCCGGTTTGTTTTGCGCCACCATAGGCTCGCTGATCGCTTCGACCGGCTGTTTAGGCTGTGGCGTAGCCACTGGCTGATGTTGGGTTTGGCTGGCCTGGCCAGCGTTCGGCAGGACATCGTTATCCGCCACTTGGTTTGCTGTCGGCTCGACCGAATTGGCGGTAGCCGGACCGGTTTCGGGCTGTGTAGTTGTTTCGGTTTTGGCCAGATCGACTTCACCGGCGCGTTCGGCAGCCGGTGCGCTGCTTTCGGGTTGGCTCTTTTTAGCGGTTTTGGCCGCAGCAACCTGCCCGTCGGTTTGACTATTTCCGGGTTGGTCCGCTGACAAATACAACCAGCCGAACAAACATACCAGCAACACACAGGCCGCAGCCGCCATGTAACGTTGTAGGGCCGGGTTGCTCCAGATCGGCACAACCGGTGTTTTCTGGTGTTGAGCGTTCATGCGAGCCTGTAACCGCTCGAAGCCGCCTTCAGTAGGCGGCAGGGCTGTATCCCGCAATCGACGCGCAAACAAGTCGTCGACAGGTGATTTATCGGCCGAGTGTTCGTTGTGTTTTTTCATAAGTGTCTTTCCTGATCTGGGCCTGCCCCGATGCCCCCAGTTCCGCTTTTTTAACGAGCGTCTGTAACATCATCCGGGCCCGGCTCAACTGTGATTTTGAAGTACCCTCCGAAATGCCAAGTGTATCGGCTATTTCGGCATGAGAATAGCCTTCAATAGCATAAAGGTTAAAGACCGTTCGGTAGCCATCGGGCAGCTGAGCGATCATTCGCAACAAATCCGTTTCATTCAGCGACGCATCGGCCCATTCATAATCCGGCTCGACTGTTACATCGTCGAGCGGGAGTTCCTGCCGCCATTGCTTCGATTTTCGCAGGAACATTAGTGATTCGGTGACCATGATGCGTCGGATCCAGCCTTCAAAGCTGCCATCTTCCCGGAACTGGTCAATTTTTTCGAACACACGCATGAACCCATCGATCATAACCTCTTCGGCATCGGCCCGGTTGGCACAATAGCGCGTGCATACCGCCAGCATTTTGCCTGCATACCGTTCATAAACAACCTTATGCGCCCGACCTTCGGCCCGTCTTAGGGCCGCAATCAGTTGCGTTTCAGTCGAGAAAAACGGTATAAGTCGTAGCATACGAGTTCAGGTTCATTGGCAAGATGCATAATAGACACACTCGGGTTGCATGAACCTCAAAAAAAATAAAGCCCGAAACCCGTTTTGCGAACAAAATAGATTTCGGGCTTATGATTTCCCGGCAAAAAACAGTTTATAGTCCGGGCTGGTACTTTATTCCTGCCACGTAGTGCAGCCACAGTACCCGCGAAAACCGGAAGTTGACAGGTGCGATCAAAACCATGGCGGGTGCAATAACGGCTACGTATACCCAGCCACCGGGATCTCCTGCCAGATAAAACAGTAGAAATCCCAGCACCAGTGCCACACCACCCGATGTGGCATAGCTTACGAACATAGCGCCGTAAAAATACCCCGGCTCTACTTCGTACTTCAGCCCACAATGTGGACAGAATTCATACATGTCGTCGAAACCGCGCAGTGAATAAAAGGGCCTGCTGAAGATTTTCCCTTTCCTACACCTGGGACAACGCCCTTCTGACACGGCCTGCAATTTCGAGACGTTTTCCATGCTCCAGTCTACTATTCCTGTACCAGAGATAACCGATGCTGGCGACCAGTAGGTATGGAATAACCAACAAATACAAAATGCCGACGTTCAGTTCTGACGCCACAACGCTTCGTCCGTTGCTGACGGTACTTTCTACCGTTCCGCGGCACATAGCACACTGGGCCATCAGATCAGGCCCTACAGCCAGAAGAATAACAAATACAAACCAGGTTTTCCAGTTTTTCACGGCTTACGGTGATTTAGTGGAGATAATACGGCTTGATCAGCAGGTATACGATCACACCCGTTGTGCTCACGTATAACCAAATGGGATATGCCCATTTTACCGTTTGCTTATGCTTACTGATTTGGTTGGTGACCGCAAAGTAAACAGCCCTCAACACAAACCAGACAACTACGACCGACAGGACAATATGCGACACCAGCAGAAAGTAATATACTGGCCTGATCCAGCCTTGTCCGCCAAAGGGCGTCGACTCATTGGTCAGGTGGTATAAAACATAGCTCACCAGAAACAACGAACCTAGGGTAAAAGCGGTTAGCATTGTCCGCCTGTGTGCAGCAACATTTTTCTGCCGGATGAAATACAACCCCATAATCAGGAGCAACGACGTAGCTGAATTTATGACAGCGTTAATATGGGGCAGGTAGGTTGTCCAGCTTCCCAAGTCAACTTTCTGCCGGACCCCCAGCAGTACTGCCACCGCTACCGGAATGGCGATTGACAATACATTAATGATCCGATTAGCCTTCTGCTCCTGCACCGGCGATTGTAGCGTTTCCATGCGTGTATAGTGGGAAATCAGATGGAATCATCACTCAATTAGCGTTCCAGTCGGCGTCAGGTATCTTTGCTGTAGATGTCCAGCAGCACCCGGATTTCGAGTACCAGCCGATCTACATCTTCTTTGTCTGTTCCGTCGTAGAACCCTCTGACAATGCCCTCTTTATCTACTAATACCAACTTTTCGCTGTGAATAAAAGTTTCGTCCGGCTTGCCCTCTTTGACCCCGGCATCAACTACCGGCAGGTAATAACCATGCAGCGCCAGGTCATAGATGTCGGCCTTAGATCCTGTCAGAAAATACCACTTGCCCGGGATGGCTCTATAGCGTTCTGCGTAGGCCTTCAGTTGGGCTGGACGGTCATGTTCAGGATCGACCGAGTGAGACAAAAAAACCAGATCGGAGCGGTTCACAAATATGTCCTGCACCCGGGTCAGCTGCGATGAGATTTTGGGGCATACCGTTCCGCAGCGGGTGAAGAAAAAGCTGGCAACGTAGATTTTCCCTTTTACGACCGACTGGTCGATCGTTTTCCCATTCTGATCGATGAGTTTGAAAGGCGGGATGTGATTGTAAATGGTGTCGGTTATCTGACTACCATCTGCCTGGGTAACCTTACCAATCAGGGGTTCGCCCCGGGCCGAGTCGATTTTTGGCAGATAACGTGGTAAAACGTAGTGATTCTGCGTACCAAACCGCAAAAATAGATACAGCAAAGCCGGGACCAGCAGCGTAGCGAGCAGGATCCCGGCTTTTCGTGTAGTCGTCATGACTTACCTAAGTTCAAAAATGGACCCGCCTTCTGTGAGTAGGGCTGCCAATAACCAGACGATAAAGATTACTGGTACAACGATAGCCCAGATCAGGCTTTTCACTTCATGGCGAAGGTGCATAAATTCACCTACAATGTAGAACGCTTTAACCAGCGTCATGATGATGAAGAGCGACGTGCGGAACCCGCCAGCATGCATCAGAAAGGCCAGTGTAAATTCAACAGCCGTAATAGCTGCCAGAATCCAGAATGTGCGCCAGATAACTCCCGTGTTAGCCGGCTGAATCTCGGTACCGCCGTGACCGTGATCGTCGTGATAGTGTGTATTTTCAGTCATTGCTGTAGTGATGCTTACACCAGATAGAAGAACGTAAAGACAAATACCCAAACCAGGTCAACAAAGTGCCAGTACAGACCTACCTTTTCAACCATTTCGTAGTGACCACGACGATCGTACAAGCCGGTGGCGGCCCGGTAGAAAATCAGGATATTCAGCACAACGCCACTCAATACGTGCGTACCATGGAAGCCCGTAATGAAGAAGAACAGATCGGCAAAGGCCGGGGGGCCATACTGGTTCTCGGTCAGGTTAGCGCCGAAGATAGTCCGCTGTACGGTTTGCCCGTTTACCAGTTCGCTGATTACGGTGCCGGTCTCGGTGCCATGGATAAAGTGCGACCATTCCCACGCCTGGCTTCCAAGGAAGGTAATACCACCCAGGATTGTCCAGAGCATATATTTCTCCACATCCTTACGGTCCATCCGGTGACCAGCCTCAACGGCCAGTACCATGGTCACGCTGCTGAAGATCAGGATAAAAGTCATGATACCCACAAAAATCAGTGGCGCATCAATACCGTGCAGGAACGGAACCGCATTGTACACTTTCTCAGGTGTTGGCCAGTACAAGTTCGAGAACTTGAATACTTCGCCATAGATGGCTGGGTCCCAGGCTGGATAACTGTAACGAATCAGACCGTAGGTTACCAGCAGGGCTGAGAACGTGAACGTATCTGAAATCAGGAAAAACCACATCATCAACTTGCCATAACTGGCATTCATCGGCTCGACACCACCCATCCAGGCTTTCTTGTCGAACGTTTGTGCTGAGTCAGTTGCTACGGTATTTGTCGTCGCAGTAGCCGCCATCGTTTAAGAGATTATCAATGAAAATAGACTAAAAAGAAAAACAGGTACAGCCACAGAATGTCTAAAAAATGCCAGTACGTGGCGGCAATTTCAATCTGGTTTAAGCTTTTCGCATGAATACGAAGCCGAAAAGCGGCTACCAGCGCAAACACCAGCACGATAAGGCCGGAAATGAGGTGGAAGCCGTGCAGGCCCGTAAATATGTACATGAACGAACCGGCCGGGTTACCAACAAAGAAGACCTTTTGTTCAACTAGTTCGACCCAGCCCTGGAACTGCATGTACAGGAAAGCCATTCCAAGTGCAAAAGTAATAGTTATCGCTGTCCTCAGGCTGTTGAAGTTATCTTTTTTTGCAGACACGTAGGCCCAATGCATAGTCAGACTGCTCAACACCAACACCACCGAGCTGTACGAAAATATGGGTGGAATTGTATACTCCAGCCAGTTACCCTCGGCTCTGCGTACCAGGTAGGCACTTGTCATAGCCGCAAACAACATGATAATACTCACGATGAATAACCACAGAATGAACTTCCGGGGATTCATCGAGAGGGTTTCTTCGGGTTCTTCCAGAACCGCTATATCCTTTACGATCTCACTCATGGGGCCTTATAGTTTGTCTAACAGATAAACAATCTGCACAACGGGCAGGTACAGTAATGATCCAAACATCATCTGTAATGCTGCTTTATCGGTGCAGGTCCTCATTAAATGAAACGTTTGCGCCAGAAACAAGATTCCGCCGATCATGGCTATAAAGGCTGAATTAATTCCGGTCATTCCCAGGGCATACGGCAGCCAGCCAACCGGAATCAGGAACAGGGTGTAAATCATGATCCGGAAGGCCGTATTTTCGTCTTTAGCTTTACCAGGCATCATTTGAATACCAGCTTTCTTGTATTCGTCGAAAGCGAGCCAGCCAATGGCCCAGAAGTGCGGAAACTGCCAGAAGAATTGAATGGCAAACAGAATTCCGGGAGCCCAGCCGAAATGATTGGTAGCGGCTACCCAGCCGATCATGGGAGGAAAAGCGCCTGGTAAAGCACCAATGTATACGGCAATCTGGCCTTTCCGTTTCAGGGGGGTGTACACAAACCCATACAATAGCAAAGACAGAACCGCCAGTGCAGCCGCCCGTAGATTGAATACTTCGACGTACAGCAGGCAGGCAGCCGAAAAAAGGATGAACGCAAATCCGGCGGCTTCGTTCACTGACAATCGACCGGTTGGCAACGGTCGGCCAGCTGTGCGCTTCATTAGCTTATCTGAGTCTTTCTCTATGATTTGGTTGATGATATTAGCGGCCCCCGTGATGGCAATAGATGCTATTACCAGTACCGCCACTTTCCACCATACAATTACATCAGCTGCCAAACAATATCCGAACACACCCGAGAAAACAACAGCTAGTGTCAGCTTCAGTTTTAACAACTCTATATAGGCTTTCGCTTTCTCGTTGATGAGACGAAGAGCAATTACTTTTTCCATGTTAAGTAGTCTGTAAACTGAGCTTATGAACAGCCAGTTTCGATGAACTTAAAGCGGGGTTTATAAGCAGCCAAATCATAAACTGCACCCCAATCATGATAATTGCCAGAAACAGGTGAATAGGTTGAGCTGCAGCGGGCACTTCGAAGTACCCCATGATAGCACCGGTACCTATTTCGGCCAGTACGGTAAGAATTAGTAGTATGGTCAGTGAGGGTAAAACCCCGGCCTTACTGATTGACCTCACCTTGCTGATTACAGCAACGTGTAGTCCGAAAACTATAAGCGAGAAGGACCGATGTATGTAAAAGCGCCAGTCGAGATTATTGATCCACTCGGCTCGCTGGTTGTAGCCGAGTTGCTTCACGACTTCATCCAGTGCTTCTCGCACCTGCGTTCCTAACAGCACCTGACCCAGTGACAAAATAATTGTCACGACCACTAATCCATTCAGTGACTTCTTACCAGCGCCTGGCAACGGGATCTGCCAATTGGCAGCACTGGCACGCACGTACACAAACAATAAGGCAAAAACGACAAGCACTGCCAAAAACAGATGCAACGTAATCATATAGTGCGCTAACTCAGTGGCTACAACACGGGAACCCAGCCATCCATTGAGGCCAATGAGTACAAAAGCAGCGACACTACCCCAGAAAACGGGCTTGTCTTTTCGTAAATAAGGGAAAGAGGCCACCAGTGTGGCAAAAACAAACAGACCGGAGAGTACACCCAGTAAACGGTTTACGTATTCGATCCAGGTCTTGACAGCATTGAACTCAACCTCTCCCTTCAGCTTAGCGCCGTAGAGCTGCTGATAGTTTGCGGGAAGTTGAGAAGCGTCTGTAGGGGGAATCCATTGGCCGAAGCACTTCGGCCAGTCGGGGCAGCCCATTCCGGAGCCGGTTCCTCTGACAATCCCACCTGCTAATACCAGCAGGTATACGATGATGACTGTCAGAAGAGCCAGGCTCCGGAACTGCCGCTCACGATTATTAGTGAGGTTGCTTGAACTGGTCATTCAGGTTTTGTGCCTCAATCTCTTTCTCCAAACCAATCAACTCGTTCTCATGCGGAAGATTTGATTCTGGAGTTTGCGAATACGGCACGTTTTGAGGAATGAAGTCATCCTTCGCGCCAGGCTTGCTGTAATCATATGGCCAGCGGTAAACAGCTGGTATCTCACCAGGCCAGTTACCATGACCAGGATTGATCGGCGTAGTCCACTCGAGCGTGTTCGATTTCCAAGGGTTCTGGGTTGCTTTTTTGCCCTTGAACAGGCTGTATACAAAGTTCCAGATAAATACCCACTGTGCCGTGAAGGTGAAAATAGCCGCTAGACTAATGAAGCTATTCATATCCGTGAAGATATTCTTCGTGAAGTCATAGCTCGTAAAGGCGTAGTAACGCCGTGGGAACCCGGCAATACCGATATAGTGCATCGGGAAGAACACCAGGTAGATACCAATGAACGTCAGCCAGAAGTGAATGTAGCCGAGCTTCTCATCCATCATACGGCCAAACATCTTTGGGAACCAGTGGTATACACCCGCCAGCAGACCGAACGCCGATGCAGCACCCATTACCAGGTGGAAGTGAGCCACTACAAAGTATGTGTCGTGCAGTTGAATGTCCAGTGCCGAGTTACCCAAAATCAGACCCGTCAGACCACCTGATATGAAGAACGATACCAGACCGATCGAGAACAGCATAGCTGGGGTAAACCGAATATTACCACGCCACAGCGTCGTGATGTAGTTGAACGCTTTTACCGCCGATGGTACAGCGATGATCAGCGTCAGGAACATAAAGATCGAGCCCAGGAATGGGTTCATCCCTGTTACGAACATGTGGTGTGCCCATACGATAAACGCCAGGAAGGCAATACCCATCATGGAGGCAATCATGGCGCGGTAACCAAAGATTGGCTTCCGCGCATTGGTAGCGATGATCTCCGACGTCATACCCAGCGCTGGCAGCAGTACAATGTACACTTCGGGGTGACCCAGGAACCAGAACAGGTGCTGGAACAGGATCGGGCTACCACCTACGTTTGGCAGTGCCTCGCCGGTCTGACCAATGTAAATTTCGGACAGATAAAAGCTCGTTCCGAAGCTGCGGTCAAAAATCAGCAACAGCGCAGCCGACAACAACACAGGGAATGAAATAAGACCCAGAACAGCTGTCAGGAAGAAAGCCCAGATCGTCAGCGGCAGTTTGCTGAACGACATACCCCGTGTACGGAGGTTGATTACCGTGGTGATATAGTTAATACCACCCAGCAGCTGCGAAACAATAAACAGAGCCATACTGACCAGCCAGAGCGTCATACCCAACTGTGAGCCGGGGTGCGCCTGTGGCAGAGCACTCAGTGGCGGATAAACTACCCAGCCACCCGCAGCGGGACCTGTTTCGATGAACAGCGATACGAGCATAACTGCACTGGCCAGGAAGAAGAACCAGTACGACAACATGTTCAGAAAGCCTGACGCCATATCACGCGCTCCAACCTGTAGAGGAATCAGGAAGTTAGAGAACGTACCACTCAAACCGGCAGTCAATACAAAGAATACCATGATGGTACCGTGCATCGTCACCAGAGCCAGGTAAAAATCGGGATCAAGCTTACCGCTCTCGTTAATCCAGTTACCCAGAATCGGCCGCAGAAACTCCAGCTTCATGTCAGGGAAACCTAACTGAAGGCGGAACATAACCGATAAGCTAATACCAATAACAGACCAGATAATACCCGAAATCAGGTACTGCTTAGCGATTGTCTTGTGATCTTCTGAAAAAACGTACTTGCGCCAAAAACTTTGCGGCTCGTGGTGCTCATGTTCTGCTACATGCGCCACGGTTGCCGTGTTAGCTGCTACAGTCGCCATAGTATTTTGGTTTGTTGTCTAAAGATTAACGGATTGTGGTCCGGGCTATTGAAACACCACCGCCCTGTTGAGTGGAGGCTGTTGTGCTGTCTGCAGGAGCAGCAGGCGCATCAGCCGGCAAATACTTGGCCGCTTTTGCTTTCAGATTAGCAGGTATGCGGGCTGCCAGTTCAGGCGTCGATGACAACAAAGGCTTTTGCTCTTTGCACCATGCCTGCCAGGAAGCTTCGTCTTCTACTACCAACCGGATACGCATTGAAAAGTGGCCGCGTCCGCAAACTTCAGTACAGGCAATCTCGTAACCGAAATCCTGATTACCTGTTATATTCCGCATTTCATCGGTGGTTTTATCAGCCACAAACCAGAAGCGTGTTGGCATACCTGGCACAGCGTCCATTTTTACCCGCATGTGCGGAATAAATACGCTGTGCAATACATCCCGTGCCCGGATCTTCAGCAATACAGGTTTGTTAACAGGAATGTGCAACTCCGTTGTCGACGTAAAGTCGTCAAAAGAGGCCTGATCCGTATAATCGATACCTGTATCGTTGCTATTATCAATCAGTTTATAGTTGTAAGCACCCAGCTTGTTGTCATCAACACCCGGGTAACGAACAATCCAGTTAAACTGCTTTCCTACAATTTCAAACACCTGAGCATCGGCAGGAGCTTCGGACATGATGTCCCGCCATGCACGCCATCCGGTGAACACCAGGACCGCCATCACAACCGCCGGAATGACAGTCCAGATCAGCTCCAGCTTGTGGTTTTCCGGGTAGTATGCCGCTTTGTATCCTTCGCGGTGCTGATAGCGCCAGGCAAAGAAAAACAACAGGGCATTGGTAATTAAGAACGCGACCGTAATGATGGCCATAGACAGCCAGAACAGGAAGTCAGTCCGGCGACCATGTGGAGACGAAGCTTCGGGCAGGAAGTAGTCCGATGCATACCAGAACGACCAGACGGCCCCAACCAATCCTACAACAAAGAACACCATGAACAGAGCAGCGTTGATGCGATTGCTCATCCCTATGCGTCCTTCTTCAACTGGCCCTCTGGTGCTTTTAACAACAGCTGCCATTCTGGATATAACCAATACGGCCAGCCCCAGGAATATAACCGATAACAGAGCGACTATATAAACCATGATCAGAAAGTTTAATCGTTAAATGTCGTGGTGCAGGGTTTCTTCCAGCATCGGGTGATTTTTGGCAATCAGGTTAGCCTTCGTCAGCTGGGTAGAAATGGACCACATAAATCCGCAGGCGAAGATGAGGATCATCCCAAACTCGATCGGACCAAAGCCAGCGTGTTCGCCAACCGTTCCTGGCATGATATTCACATAGAAATCAAAGTAGTGGCCAACGATAATGCCCCAGGCGGCCAGCTTCAGGAAGATGTACGTACGCTTAGCGTCCCTTGTCATCAGAACAAGGAATGGAAAGACAAAGTTTAGCAGGATATTTATAAAAAACGGCGCTTTATAAATACCACCGTAACCACTGAAACGCTCCCGATAATAGATCGTTTCTTCGGGTAAGTTGGCGTAGTAAATCAGCATAAACTGAGCAAACCAAACATAGGTCCAGAAGATACTGAACGCGAACATGAATTTACCCAGGTCATGCAGGTGGCTATCGTTCACAATTTGCAGATACCCACGTTCCTTCAGCGTAACTACCGTCAGTGTAATAATCGCCAGGCCCGTTACGTGCCAGCTTGCCAGCGTATACCAGCCGAACATGGTGCTGAACCAGTGCGTGTCAATCGACATGACGAAATCCCAGGCTGAGGTCGACGATGTAACGGCAAAAACAACCAGGAAAGCGGTTCCGAACTTGATACTCTTCTCGTAGTATTCGGTGCCACCATGCAGATCTTCCTGCAGCGAGAAATTACGAAGCATGCGCCACAGCACGTACCACAGCACGAAGTACAGGACTACACGGATCAGGTAGAAAGGCGTATTCAGAAAGCCCTGTTTGCCGGCAATGATCGGATCATAGTCCGGACTGGCTTTATCGTACAGCCCTTCATGAGTCCAGTGGAACAGGTCATGGCCGGCAATAAAGAAAACAGCCAGCACCACAACTCCCATAAACGGCAGGTAAGCGGGTAGTGCTTCGGGAATACGTTTGAAAGCAGACGACCAGCCAGCCTGAGCCAGGTAGTTGTACGAGATGAAGAACATCCCGATCACCGATGCGCCCGTAAAATAGATAGCGTTCAACCAAACGTTTGCCCACAGGCGGTTAGTCCACTTGTACGCATGGTGGCCACCATCATGACCTTCGCTGGCGCCCGTACCATGAACGACTTCATGGGTACCATGTTCACCAACTCCTGAAGCCAGTAAATAAGCGCCGATTGCCACCAACGCAACACCGGCTCCAATGCCGATCAGTAAGCGACGTTTGGACTCTGCTGTAAATTCGAATTGTTCGTCTAGCGACGGTATTGCGTGAGCCGATGCCATTCTTATAGTTATAAGTTTTCGGTTCGCGTTTCAGAAAAGCAGGTATGTACGGTAGATCAAAGCCTGCGTTGAAAGCGGAACAATCAAATTATCCTTGTTGTAGTTTGTGTACGTATTGTACAATCTTCCAGCGTTCTTCGGGCGTCATCTGCGAACCATGGGGCCACATACGTCCTTTACCATGGGTGATGACATGGAAAATATGTCCGTCATTCATGGTTTTGTAGGCGTCTGCTGAATAGCTGGGAACACCTTTGTATTCCTTGCCAACAAGCCCGTCACCTTTACCACCTTCGCCATGGCAGTGGATGCAGTAACGGCCGTACAGAACCTTACCTTCCTCAAGCGTTTTTTCCGTTTCGAGTATAGGGTTTGTCAATACGCGTTCTGCCAGCCCAATGCTGTCTTTGGGAATGTTGTAAATCATCAGGTCGGTTGTGGCGCTGTCGCCAGTTCCAAACTGGGTATGATAATTAGGCCGCGCAACCGTGCCCCGGGCGGGCAGACGCATGTTCAGTCCTTCCGGGTTTATCGTGTTGGGACGGATTTGCCGATAAGGCTCATAGCCAACAGCATCGTACATCTGCGGAGCAAATTCAACATTCGTATCGTCATGCCCACGCTTACAGGCCGAGCCTGCAATGATGAGACCGACCATAGCGATGGTAGCCACGCTTCTATGTTTCGTAATCTTGCTCATTGTTCGAATCAGAACTGCTTAACGTTAACTTCGGCAGCTCCTGAATTTTTCAGAATCTGTTCAATGTCGCCTTCAACAAGGTTGTTTTTGCTAAGATCAATAGCCATCGCAAACTTGTTGTCTGTTGTGCGTAAATCGTACATGAGCGGCTTCACTGTGGGACCGAGACCATTCGAAACTAGGAAGGTGCCTACCATGCCCAGGGCGCAGAAAAGTACCGTCAATTCAAAAATCACCGGCACGTATACCACAGGCGAGTAGGAATCCTTACCACCTACAATCATAGGCCAGTCAAAGCTTTCCGTATAGGCAGTCAGGGTTAGGGCAGTAAGGGTACCGGACAGACCGAACAGGAAAGCGGCAATGCCTAACCGACTGCGTGGGTGACCAAGAGCAACATCCAGTCCGTGGATTGGGAATGGGCTGTATACTTCGTGGATTCGAACACCCGCTTTTTTTACATCTCTAACGGCTTTCAGAACTACATCGTCATCGTCATAGATGCCGACTAGAAACTTACCGCTACCATTTACGTCTGACATACTTTTTATTGGTCTGTTTCTGCTTGAGCCTTCAGGCCTTTTATCACCAGGATAAGAAAGCCTGAAGGCTTAACTATTCAATTAGTCAACATCTTTGTTAAACGTCGGATTGGCAACCCGCTCACCTTTGGCAACACCCGATACCGAAACGGGCAGTTTTTCCGAAGATGATTTGATGATTGTTTTCACTTCAGCCATGTTCACCACCGGCAGGAATTTGGCAAACAGCAGGAACAGGGTGAAGAACAAACCGAACGAGAAGATATAATCACTGATATCGAACAGAGTCGGGTGGAACATGGCCCAGCTCGATGGCAGGTAATCGCGGTGCAGCGACGTAACGATAATTACAAAGCGCTCGAACCACATACCGATGTTTACAACAACCGATAGGGTGAACGTCCAGACAACGCTCCGGCGGATAGCCCGCGACCAGAACAGCTGGGGAGAAATTACGTTACAGGTCATCATGGCCCAGTAAGCCCACCAGTAGGGTCCCGTGGCGCGGTTGATGAACGCATAGCTTTCAAACTCAACGCCCGAATACCAGGCAATGAAAAACTCAGTCAGATAAGCTACCCCTACGATCGATCCCGTCAGGGTGATGACTTTGTTCATCGACTCGATGTGCTCAACCGTAATGTAATCCTCCAGCTTAAACACGACCCGAATAATCAGCATCAGGTTCTGCACCATGGCAAAGCCCGAGAAGATAGCACCGGCAACGAAGTAAGGAGGGAAAATGGTTGTGTGCCAGCCCGGAATTACCGACGTAGCAAAGTCCATACTTACAATCGTGTGTACAGACAATACAAGCGGAGTAGAAAGACCAGCCAGAATCAAGCTCATGTACTCATAACGAGCCCATGTTTTAGCCGAACCGTTCCAGCCCAGCGAGAAAGCGCCGTAGATATAGCGAGATACTTTGCTGCGAGCCCGGTCGCGGATGGTAGCGAGGTCAGGCAACAGACCCATGTACCAGAACACCAGCGAAACGGTAAAGTAGGTACTGATGGCAAATACGTCCCAAACCAGGGGCGATTTAAAGTTTACCCATAGCGAACCGAAGGTGTTTGGCAGCGGCAGTGCCCAGTATGCCAGCCACGGACGGCCCATGTGCATCAGGATGAAGCTGGCCGCACAGATAACCGCAAAGATGGTCATAGCCTCAGCAGCCCGGTTCACCGCCGTCCGCCACTTCTGACGGAACAGCAGCAGAATGGCCGAGATTAGCGTACCGGCGTGACCGATACCCACCCACCAAACGAAGTTGGTGATGTCCCATGCCCAGCCGACTGTTTTGTTCAGCCCCCAGACACCCAAGCCTTCCCACCAGGTCCAGAACACGCAGGCGGTTCCGTAGATTAGCACAATCACCGAAATAGTAAAGGCAATCGTCCACTCTCTGGTGGGACGCCCTTCAACCTGACGGCTGATATCCTCCGTCACATCGGCGTAGGTTTTACCACCGGTGATAAGGGGAGTTCTTACGGCTGATGTTACATGCGACATATACTTACTGTATTTACGAGGTACGATTGACGATGTACGATTTACAATTTGTGGAATTACGTTGTTTTACTCAGCTCGTAATCCGTCAATCGTAAACCATGCTTGTGATTTAGGCTTGTGACTCCTGACGGGTTTCCTGCTTGGGCTCTTCGTCCTTGTTGCGGATTTTTGTCAGGTACGAGATTTGCGGTCTCACGTTGATTTCTTCCAGTACGTGGAAAGCCCGGCCCTTCATTTCTACTTCCAGCGTTTTGGAAATGGTGCTTTCGGGGTTGTTCATGTCGCCGAAAATGATGGCGTCAGTTGGGCAGGCCTGCGCACAGGCAGTCTGAATTTCATCTGGCATGGGCCGACGGCGCTCTTTCTTAGCCGTCAGTTTGCCTTCCTGAATCCGCTGCACGCAGAACGAACACTTCTCGATTACCCCCCGTGACCGAACTGTAACATCCGGGTTGATGACCATTTTACCGAGGTCATTGTTGAAATGGTAATCAAAGTTATCGTTATCGAAGTACTTGAACCAGTTGAAACGGCGTACTTTATAAGGACAGTTGTTAGCACAGTAACGGGTACCGATACAACGGTTGTAGGTCATCTGGTTGAGACCCTCGGTGCTGTGGGTCGTAGCCAAAACGGGACATACCGTTTCGCAGGGAGCGTTGCTGCAGTGCTGGCAAAGCATAGGCTGGAACGTTACTTCGGGATTGGCCGAAGCTACTTCTAGTGCTTTTACATCTTCAGCATCAGCATCGCTGCTGTAGTACCGGTCGATCCGGATCCAGTGCATCTCACGACGCATGATAACTTCGTCGCGGCCTACTACCTGGATATTATTCTCTGACTGACAGCCGATTACGCAGGCATTACAACCGATACAGGAGTTTAGGTCAATGACCATACCCCATGAGTGGTTGGGCTTACCGTAGCCGTGCCAGAGGGTAATGTTAGTCGCATCGGTTGGTCCTTCAGACGTTTCAACCCTGGGCGTATACCGACCGGCCATCGGATTCTTCACGTAGTCGGTCAGCTTGGCTTCCTGCACAACCGCCCGGCGACCCATTACGGTGTCGTGGGTCTGCGTCTGCGCAATCTCGCGCTTGCCACTTGCTTTTTCTACTTTAGCACTAACCGCAGAGAAGTTCAGGTATCCGTTGGTCAGACTGGCGAGCGGGAAGGCGTTTTTACCAACACTGTTACCCGCTTTACCCGCTTTTTCACGGCCATAACCGATAGCTACCGATACGGTATTGTCGGCCTGACCGGGTTGTACCAGCACGGGTAATTCAATCGACTTGCCGTTTACGGTAACCGTCACCAGGTCGTTTTGTGCAACGCCCATATCATTGGCCGTTTTCTGCGACAGGGCTGCATAGTTATCCCAGCAGGCTTTAGAAACCGGATCAGGCATCTCCTGTAGCCAGGGGTTGTTAGCCATTGAGCCAGAACCGATGCTTACTTTCTCGTACAGGGCCAGCTCGATACCCGTCGTTGGCCGGTAGCGTTGCGCAATACCAGCGGCAGCCTGGGCCAGGTTACCGGCAAAGCTAGCGCCACCAGCAACAGCCTGACCTTTAGCGGGCTCAAAAACGCCATCGTGCAGACACTTGATCCAGAAAGCGTCAAATGACGAGAAGCCTGAAGCCTGCGGATAATAGTTAGTGCGCCAGTAGTTCTTCAGGTACGTCTGGAAGTCGTTTGGCCGACCCGCCCAGGTGAGCAGACTCGACTGAAACTGACGGGTTTTGAAGATGTGCGTGATAGCCGGCTGCATCAGGCTGTAATGACCAGCCTTAGGCTCTGCATCACCCCAGCATTCAAGGAAGTGAGGAGCCGGCGTGATGTATTTACAAACCGAAGCGGTCTCATCAGCGCGGTCAGCGAACGAAATGGAGAGACCTACCCGCGGCAGGGCTTCAGCCAGTTCGGCACCACGTGGGTGATCGTATACCGGGTTAGCACCGAAGAACAGAGCAGCTCCTACCCGACCCGCTTTCGCGTCGTCGATGAACGCATTCATCTGCTGATCGTTACCCTGCCGGTAATTCAGTGGCGTATCGAGGTCGATGGTGGAGCCGTAGCTGCCAAGCAGACCATTCAGGGCGTTTATCACCACCTGAACGTTTGGATCATTGGATCCAGATACGACCAGCGCCCGACCGCGTGAGCGTGCCAGATCCGTAGCCGCTTTGTCCAGATATTGTACGTCGACAGAAGCAGAACCCGCAGCCGTACCACCCAATTTCTGAGCTACTTTATTGTAAAGCGCCAGCGCAACCAGACCTTCCTGCGATGGTTTGTAGGTACCCCGATAATCGGCGTTCGCACCCGTCATCGACAATCCGGTCTCAAACTGGTAGTGACGTGACATCGTTTTCTTGCCACCACCAACGGCACCGATCTTACGACCCTGTGCGTACGGACGGGCAAAATCCAGCGGAGCGATCCAGGTGCCCAGGAAGTCAGCTCCGAGACTAACGATCGTCTGCGCTTTGCTGAAATCATAGGATGGGATAACGGCTTTACCAAACGAAGCCTGGTTGGCCTGAACCATACCAAATGCCGAGTTCACATCGTACATGATGTGGCGGGCCGTTGGGTACTTCGCTACGAAGTCAGCAACAACCGCCTTGGTGGCTGGACTTAAGATCGTAGACGTAACGATGCGAATAGCTCCACCGCGCGACGAAACCGTATTCAGACCGTTAATGATCTCACGGTCGGCAGTTGCCCAGTCGATGACGGCATCACCCCGGCGTGGTCCATTCAGCTTGTCAATGTCATACAGAGACAGAACCGATGCCTGAACGCGGGCGGTGGTCCCTCCTTTCGAGATGCTTGACTGCGGGTTACCTTCAATTTTGATGGGTCGGCCTTCGCGGGTTTCTACCAGGATAGCCGCGTAATCACCACCATCAACGAAGGTTGAAGCGTAGTAGTCTGAAATAGATGGGTACGTAAATTCCGGTTTGTTAATGTACGGAATAGCTTTATGAACTGGTGTCTCGCAGGCCGCCAGCGAAACGGCAGCCATACCAAAACCCATTGCTTTAAGGAAATCACGGCGTTGGGTGTTCGAGCCGCCCAGCAGACCATCGAGGTCTGAGGAAGACTCGTCGGGATTGGCAAATTCGCTGTTGGCGTTCTTGACGAACGTAGCGTCATTGCGCAGTTCCTCAACCCCTTTCCAATACCGTTTGGTTGTATTTTCCATGCGTATTTTGTGCGGCAGGTTAAACGATTAATAGTGGCATTTGGAACACTCCAGACCACCAATGTTGGCTACCTTGAGCGGCTCTTTGCTTTCTTTCCGGTGCAACGCAACCAGCTTATCGTAATAAGCATTGTCTTTGGTGTTGACTTCGGTTTTGCGGTGACAGTCAATACACCAGCCCATGGTCAGTGAAGAGCGTTGCTCCACTACTTCCATTTTCTCAATCTCGCCGTGGCAGGTCTGGCACTGTACGTTGCCGACGTTTACGTGCTGAGCATGGTTGAAATAAGCCAGATCAGGCAGGTTGTGTACCCGAACCCATTCAATAGGCCGGTTCTGCTCGATGGCTGCGTAGATTTTCTGAATCTCCGGCGACTCTTTCTTAATGACGCCGTGGCAGTTCATACAGATGTTGGCAGCCGGAATCGTTGCCGATTTTCCTTTGTTTACACCGGTATGGCAGTAGTTACAATCAATCTTGTACTGACCGGCGTGTAGCTTGTGAGAGTAAGCGATAGGCTGCTTGGGAGCATAGCCCTGCTGGATACCAACACTGTACAGACCATCGATCGATTCCTTCGCGACAACCAGTAAAAACAGCCAGATTACAACGGAGCGGAGCGTCGGATTGTTGAACGCACCGGACAGACCTTCTTTCAAACGCTGCCCCAGCGGAGCTACGGTCTGTGTACCGTCGCCGGCAGCTACCGGCGTTACCGCTTTCGACAGGATTGTTACGATAACCAGCAATACGCCCAGCACGAGCAGCATGACAACCAGCAGCGCAACGAGTACAAACGTAAACAGGTTGGACGGGCTCGAACTGATACCCCCGTTCTCGGCCGAGGCCCCACCGCCACCACGCACCTGAGCTTTGCCATCTCCATCAACGGTAGCCGTTGCGGGCGCACTCGCCTGGTCGATGTAAGCCAGAATACCATCGATGTCGGCATCCGTCAGGTTCGGGAAGTTCGACATCTGAATCTTGTTGAACTTGTTGTAGACCTGAACGGCGTATGGATCCCCAGCGGCAATCAGCGCCGATGAGTTACGAATCCATTTATGCAACCAATCTTTACTGGGGGCACGTTGTTGAATTCCTTTCAAACCGGGTCCAACAACCACTTCTTCAGTTACAGCATGGCATTGTGCACAGTTGTTTGTGAACAATGTTTTTCCCTTTTCAGCGTCTCCGCCACCACCCCCACCAGCAGGTGTGGCTGTGGCTGGACCTCCGCCGGCTGCCGCAACTGAGTCCTGCGCCTTGAGCTGACTACCGTTCAGTAACAGCGCCAGCGACAGGGCAAACACCCCGTAAACCTTAGACAAGCGACTCATTTTGAGATGTATAGTTAACGTGTTAATCACCATATTCACCACTAACTTTTCATTGGCCCACAAAAGTACGACACGATTGCTGTATAGGCAAAAATCAAGGTTTAGATATTTTTAGGGCTCAATTTTATTTATATTGGTTCTAAGCAGCACCAATTCTGATTCGCCACACAGACTGGTAACGATTTGTTTATTTGGGTGTTCTGCAAAAAAAATTGCCATTCGGCTTCTTTTGTAAAGAATAGCCAAATGGCAATCATAATCGGAGAGGTTCCGAGCGGATTCGAACCGCTGTACGAGGTTTTGCAGACCTCTGCCTAGCCACTCGGCCACGGAACCATTTTACCCGAACACATGATGACTCCTCGTTTCGGGACTGCAAATATAGGTATTTATCTATCGCAGGCAAAAGTCACGCCAAAAAAACGCCCCGGTATTGTCGAATACCGGGGCGATACTATCTAGGTAGGACAACAGGAACTGGTCTTAGTTGCGGCCTTCCATCTGCTCTTTCAGGGCAGCCAGGGCATCGAGATCACCCAGGGTTGCACCACGATCCGACTGGTTGGAGGTCGAAGTCGACGGTGCCTTGGGGGCTTTCGGCTTCTGCTCTTTTACCGGCTCGTTTTTCTCCTGCCACGTTTTCGTGTGCGAGAGCATGATACGTTTCTCTTCTTTCGAGAATTCGGTCACTTTGAAGTCGAGGTTTTCACCCACTTCAGCGAAGGTACCGTCTTCTTTGCCCAGATTCTTGAGCGACGAGAAGCCCTCAATGCCGTAGGGCAGTTCGAGCGTAGCCATCTTGTCGTTTTTGCTCAGGATCGTGCACCGGTGAATGGTACTTACCGCAAACACAGACTCGAACGTATCCCATGGGTTTTCTTCGAGCTGCTTGTGACCCAGGGCCAGACGACGGTTGTCGACGTCCAGTTCCAGTACCACAACCTCCAGTTCTTCACCTACCTTGATGAAGTCCGATGGGTGTTTTACTTTCTTGGTCCACGACAGATCCGACACGTGTACCAGACCATCGATACCTTCTTCCAGTTCGAGGAACAGGCCGAAGTTGGTCAGGTTACGCACCAGGCCTTTATGCTTCGTACCGATGGCATACTTGGTCCGCAGTTCGGGGCGGGTCCAGGGATCTTCGGTCAGTTGCTTGATGCCCAGCGACATTTTCCGATCGTTGCGATCCAGCGTCAGCACCTGTGCTTCTACTTCGTCGCCTACTTTCAGGAACTCCTGTGGGTTACGCAGGTGCTGCGACCACGACATTTCTGATACGTGGATCAGGCCTTCTACACCCGGCATCAGTTCGAGGAACGCACCGTAGTCGGCTACGTTCACGATTTTGCCTTTTACTTTCGAACCAACCTGAATATCGTCCGACAGCGCATCCCATGGGTGAGCCTGCAGTTGCTTCATACCCAGCGAAATCCGCTTCTTGTCTTCATCGAAGTCGAGGACAACCACGTTGACTTTCTGGTCGAGGTGCAGTACTTCGGAGGGATGGCTGATACGACCCCACGAGATATCCGTGATGTGCAGCAGACCATCTACGCCACCAAGGTCGATGAACACACCGAAGTTGGTCATGTTCTTGATCACCCCTTCGAGTACCTGACCTTTTTCGAGGTTGTTCAGGATTTGGGCACGTTGTGCTTCGAGGTCTTTCTCGATCAGTACTTTGTGCGAAACAACTACGTTGTCGTTTGCATAGTTGATCTTGACGACTTTAACCTCCATTTTCTTGCCAACGAAAATATCGAAGTCACGGATCGGCTTCACGTCGATCTGCGAACCGGGCAAGAACGCTTCTACACTGTAAATATCAACGATCAGGCCACCTTTGGTCCGGCGTTTTACAAAACCATCGATAACGAGGTCTTCGTCCAGCGCCTTCTGGATTTTCTGCCAGGCGGTGATTACTTTCGCTTTCTTGCGCGAGAGCACCAGCTGGCCGTTCGGGTCTTCCTGATTTTCTACGTAAACTTCAACTTCATCACCCATCTTCAGGTCCGGCAGATCCCGGAATTCAGAAGCTGGCACCAACCCATCCGACTTGAATCCGATGTTGAGCAGCACCTCCCGGTCTGTGATCCCAACTACGGTTCCCATCACCACTTCTTTCTCTTTAACCTCCGACAGGGTGTTGTCGTAGAGTTCTAACATCCGGTTGCGCTCGTCATCCGAATAGCCACTTCCAAATCCTTTGTTGTCTGCCCGGTCCCAATCAAATGCCGGCAGTTCGCGTTGCTGCGTTTTGCTCATAAAAAATGGTTTCCTGACCCACTCGGTACATCAGGCGCTGGGTCAATGGCGCGCTGACTTTTGGTTTATAGATTGTTATCCTTGAAAAAGGATTGCAAAGGTAAGCAATCTTTTCGGGCAAAAAGTTCTGACAGGCCGGAAAAAAGGCAGGGAGGCCGACAGAAAAGAAGCGGTTACCCCGTCCTTTCTATCGGCCTCCCTGCCTAGCTACTGTTTTTTTATAAAAACGCTTTTTCTTTTCTGGCTAGAAACGGCATCCAGCTTTCTTCTATGGAGCCCGAAAATTCGCGTAAAAAAACCAGAAACGTAGGTTTGAACGGTTTCTGGCGCAGTTTCATGTTAGCTTCGTCGGGCGTGTAATCTCCTTTCCTGGAGTTACAGCGTTTGCAGGCGGTAGCCAGGTTATCCCAACTGGTTTTGCCTCCTCTCGATTTCGGCATAACATGATCAAGCGTGAGGTCTTCCGGCGTGCCGCAGTACTGACAGCGGTGCCCATCGCGTTTGAATATATTCTGCCTCGTTAGCATAACGCCTTTGTAAGGCAGATTCACGTACCGGTGCAGACGGATAACCGACGGCATCGGAAACTCGGCAGAAACGGTTCGCAGCATGAATTGCTCCGATTCGGCAACGAGTTCGGCTTTGTCTAAGTAAACCAGCAAAAATGCTTTGGGAACGGAGCAGATGCTGAGTGCGCTGTAATCTTGATTTAAGACTAATACTTTCCTGCCCATATCGCGTTTGGATGCCTCTGTACGGTAGCAATTTACAGACTTATCCACAAAACGACAAGATTTGTGGAAAATTAGTATCGCTCGCGCTGGAGATCCCGTTCGACCTCCCTTTCCTTTATGCTATCCCGCTTGTCATACAGCTTTTTACCCTTTGCCAGAGCGATATCGACCTTCGCAAAACCGCGCTCGCTGGTGAACATCCGGATAGGTACGATGGTCAGTCCCTGGTCTTTTAGTTTTTCGGTGAGCCGTCTGATTTCGCGTTTGGTGAGCAGGAGTTTACGGTCGCGCAGCGGCTCATGGTTGTAATGCGTCCCTTCTGCATACAGCGAGATATTCATCTGCCTGATAAACAGTTCATTCCCGTTAATGAGGCAGTACGCATCCTGGAGATTTACTTTTCCCTGCCGAACCGATTTGATTTCGGTGCCGGTCAGCACAATGCCAGCAGTGTAGGTTTCGAGAAATGAATACTCGAACGAAGCCCGGCGATTGCGGATATCAACTTGTTTAACAATAGAAGCGGAGGCCATGTATGCAAAGGTTAGACCAGTATGCTGGTCAGAAAAGGCGATGCAGTTTACACCAAGTTCCTGTGCCGACCCGTGTTGGTCAGGCATGAACGCCAAAAATATAAACCGGAAAAAGGCCACAAAGGTAGCCAGGTAAGAACACAAACACCGGGAAGCGGAGGGAGGTTTGCAAGGCCGGGCGAAAATAGTGTCTCGCCGGGGAAAGGTCGCCTGGGTAGGCCGATGTTGACACCCCGAAGAGTGGTAACGAAGTCACAGCCTCAAGACTTGTTACGGCATCGGCCCAACCCGGGCGGTGTTGGCCTTTTCTCCAGTCAGAAGCAATGACTCATCAAAACAGGATTGCTTAGTTTTTAAGCAAAAACAATGCCTAACCCACAGGAATACCGGGAAATAAACAAAATTAGGGTCACGCCGAATCTGAAATTTAATTAACGGCTATACTGTGTCACCACAAAAAATAGGTCGTTAACAGGCCCAATAATCGTGCCACTTTTTGGCACGGCGCCTACCCATGAGATGACTAAAACAGCAAAAGGGAATCCGTCCGCTCTGGACAAATTCCCTTTCGTTTGTTGGCCCTGAGCCGATCGGCTACTTCTTGGGTTGAGCCTGCTTGTCTTTGTATTCCTTGTTAAGCCCGTCCAGAATGGTTTTTGTCTGATCAGCATCGGGATTCGCGAACAGAATACCACCGCCTTTGGTGTAGCCCAGCACGAACTGGTATTTATTCTGTGCGTTGACTTTGTTCAGATAATCGTAGATCTGGTCGTAAAGCTGCTTGTTCTTCGCCTGTTCTTCAGCAGCCAGATTCTGGGCTGCGCGCTCGCGGAAAGCCAGGATATCCTGCTGCTCTTTCTGAAGCGAGGCTTCGGTAGCCCGGCCCTGCTCCTGCGTCATGGTAGCAGCCCGCTGCTGAAAAAAGGCCACCTTGTTCTGCAGGTTGCGCCCTTTGGAGGCCAGATCGTTTTCCAGCTGGAAGCGTTTGCTCTCGAGTACTTTCTGCGTGTCTTTGAAATACTCATACTTGGTCAGCAGCGAGTCAACGTTTACGTAAACAATTTCTTTCCCCTTGGCCTGGGCTGGCTTGGTCACGGCAGTCGTCTCGGGCTGGCGGTCTTTAAAATGCAGGTAATACAGTACGGCTACGGCAATCGTCAGGACGACGTTAAGAATCAACGAAGCATTCTTCACGATAAATGAATTAGTTAGTGACTTGTTTATCTTACAAAGGTATAGGGATTTACGATTAGGAGATACGATTTGCGATTTGATTTCCGCTGGCCTGCCGGACAAAGAATCCGGCCACTCCGGCTAAACCACCCACCAGACCGCTCACCAGCGTTGTCACCAGGACCGGCAGCACCCCTCCGTTCGTTTTAAAAAGCAACTCGCTCATCCGCCCCACAAAAACCCCGTCGGTGCGGAGCTGTATCATCAGGGCGTACAGCAGCCAGACAATACCCACCCCGACGAAGCCATACACAAAGGCCCGTCCCGCCCCCGGGCTCCGCCAGCAGCAGATAGCAAATGATACAACAGCCAGACTCCACCAGGGAAAAACGAGCTGCACCAGCAAACTCAGCACGGCAATGGCAATAATTTGACGCATATTCCAGAAACGACCCGTAGTCGCGTTGATTGATATATTGATCTGATCGTGACCTTATTTTATAGTAACCCGGCGCCTGATTCGGGCATGTTTCTCATCGGCCGACAGCAAAAAGAGCAATTCGTTGAGTTGCCCCGTACGCCAGGTTTCCAGCATGTTGAGGTAGTGCGGGCTCCCGGGGTTACCGGACTGCCCACCCGGATAAACGCCGTAGGCTATGGGCTTCGGGCCGAGGGCTACCACCATCCGCCAAGAGGGGCCGGTACGCTCGGTCGTGGCGTTTACGATACCATTCCCTCCGCCAATCTGTACGTTCAGCGCGCTGAGGGCGTCGAGCCGGGCCAGGTGACTGATGCGGGTGGCTTTGTGCTTCCCCCACTGCCATGACGTACCGAGTGGGCCGTGCTGCCGGGTCAGCGAATCGACAGCCGCGCGGAAACTCTGCGTCAGTACATCATTGATGGTTTCGCGGGCGGGCGTGTTAACATCGTCGAACCAGCTGGCACTGGGGTCTTTTTCGGCCAGCTGGAGCGTACGGTCAAAGCTGGGGTAGCGCAGAGTGGTCGAGTCATTGCTCGGAAAATTATCGTTCCAGACCGCGTCCATGCATTGCCGCGTCCATTCGGTGAAGATGGTCGGTGCTATTTCGCTCACATCATTGGTGTAACGCCAGGCTTTCAGCACCGCCAGTGCCTTGGGCTGCTGGCCTGTCAGCTTTTGCGTCTGTACATAGTTGAGAAACACGGGCAGAGCGTTGGCCGCCCGCACGTTCATATTGTCGTTCTGTAGCTGCCGCAGACTGTCGGGAGTAGCCTGTTGCATGCGCGCTAACCGTTGGTTGATGCGTACACCCCGCTCGTAGGGAGCAAACTGCCAGTTGATGTAATACGGATAGGTTGGGTCGGTAGACGACTGGTTAGCGGAGCTGACAAACCCGCGCGGTGGGTTTTTAACGTGCGGATTATGCGCGGCCGGAATCCAGCCCTGCCAGTCATGAGCCGGGTTAGTCCCGTCGAGCAAAAACTTACCCTGATCTTTCCACTTCAACGGAAAGCGACCATTGGGCGAGATGGCAATGTCTCTGGCTACATCGGCAAACACGAAGTTTTGGGCAGGGGCTCCGTAATAACGCAGCGCTTCGCGATAATCGGCGTGGTTTTTAGCCCGGTCGAGGAGGTAATACGTCAGAAAATCGTTCGACTCTTCGTGGGCGATCCAGCGGGCGGCATACCCCACCGGAACATTTTTGGCGAACGGTTTCTGGCCAGCCATGTACATAACGGGGCCGTGGTGCGTATACAATACGGTATCTATTACGTCGGCCTGCCCTTTCACCTTGATTCGCTCGATACGACGGGTAACGGGTTTCCAGCGGTTGTCATGCCAGTACTCCCGCTGCGAGGCATCCCGGAAACGTATCTGATAAAAATCGAGTACATCAGCCCCCACGTTGGTGACGCCCCAGGCCACCTGTTTGTTGAACCCGATAATTACCCCCGGTGCGCCGGGCATGGTGGCCCCGTATACATTCATGGTTGGAGTAACGAGCTGCATCTGATACCAGATAGACGGCAGGCTGAGCGACAGGTGCGGATCGTTGGCCAGAATAGGATAGCCGGTGGCTGACTTTTGCGGACCAACCGCCCAGTTGTTACTCCCAATAGCCGGGTCGTGATCGGGCCATTTCATCGCCAGCGGTTCGCTGCTGGTAAACGCGTTGGGCGGAGTGGCCGGTACAGCAACTGGTTTGAAATCCCAGGACGTACCCACCGGAATGATAGGATCTTCGCGAAACGGGTAGTCGGGAAACAGATCGGCGGTAGCCGCCGGGCCAATCCGGCGGAGCACATTGCTCATGTTCAGGTCGTCGGCCCCAAGCGCCAGCACGCCCGACATGTATTTCAGGAAATAGGCGCACTTGATAGCCTGCCAGGGTTCGGGTTTGTAGCCGAGCAGTTTGTACTCCAGTGGGTACTGAGCCGGGCTGAGCTGGCTGATGTACGCATTGACCCCGGCGGTATACGCTTCTACTGACTCCCGCGAGCGCGGATCGGTCAGCATGGCCTTGACGGATCGTTCGGCGCCGAACCCCATTCCCAGCCGCCGGTTGTACCGGTCCAGCTCCAGCGCCCGATCGCCCACAATCTCGGCCACGCGCCCGGCGGCAGCGTGTGTCTGAAATTCCATCTGCCAGAGCCGATCACGGGCCGTCAGGTACCCCTGCGCGAAATAAGCGTCGCGGTCGTTCTGCGCAAACACGTGCGGAATAGCCAGGTCATCGAATACGACAGTAACGGGTGCCCGGGTGCCTTTCAGGATCAGCTCTTCATCAGCGGCTTCAGTGGTCTCGGCGTTCTGCCAGAAACCCACAAATGGACTCAGTAAAGGCCCGAATGCCGGCACTACACCCCAGGGGCGATTCAACGCGTAAACCAATAAAACAGTCAGAATAACAAAGAGCGAAGCTTTAGCGTAGCGCATGCGTAAGGTGGGGCAAATTCTCGATTGGAAGTGCAAGTTTACGATTGCACCCAGCAAATAAAAAGTATTCTTATACTAACCAGACTTATTCTTTTTTACATTTGTCTACGATCAATTCTATAGGAGCTAGTGGTTTAAGAACGACTGCCGAATTATCATGGAAGTAACGGATGCCGAACTAACGTATCGTCTGAGTCAACACGACGAAACAGCCTTTGAAACGCTGTTTCGACGGTACTATCGTTATCTGTACAGTATTGCCGTTCAGTACGTGAAAGATCCGGAACTGGCCGAAGACGCGCTGCAGGAGGTATACCTGAAACTCTGGACGCACCGAACCCAGCTCGACGCATCGCAGTCGATAAAAGCCTATCTGGCTACTGCCATGCGAAACCAGATCATTAACCGGCTTCGCGACGACAGGCGGGCCATTCTGCGGCATATTGAGCGGCAGGCACTTTTGCCCGAAGCAGATACCTCGACCGAAGAGTCAATTACATTAAATGAATACAGCTCGGTTGTTCGTCAGGGCCTGCAGCTGCTGCCGCCCCAGCGCCGACTGGTATTCACCCTCCGCTCCGAAGTGGGGCTGACCAACGAAGAAGTAGCCTCACAACTTCGCATCTCGATCAATACGGTTAAAATCCATTATTACCACGCCTGTCGCTTTCTGCGCGACTACCTGCGGCATCATGCCGACCTGCCTACACTGGTTATTGCCGTGCTGAGCAGCCTATATCATTAAAATCAGAACTTTTTTTTTGATTCCAATAATACTTTAGAAACGCTGTGGTGTATAGTGAGTAAATGGACTCCTATACCCTATGACAGACGATGTACTCAATCGGTATTTTGCCAACCAGATTACGCCCGAAGAAGCCCAGCGTGTTCTGACCTGGTTCAATACAGATGAGGGCCGTGCGTACCTGGCAAACCGACTCGATAAGCAGTTGGGTCAGCCCAGCTGGCAAACTACCTCACCCCTTTCAGCTCCGGCAGCGGACCCGCTCTGGCAACGCCTGAACGAAGCCCGGCAATCACTATCTGCCCAGCCAACTCTAGCTATCAGACCATTGACCAGCTGGCGACAGCCTATGCGCTGGGCGGCTGTGTTTGTGGGTGCCCTGCTGATCGCACTCGGCAGTTTCTGGCTATATAATCAGCGCCAGCCCGCCGAGCTGACCCACCAGACGCCCTTCGGGAAAATTCGCACCCTCACCCTCTCCGATGGCTCCGTTGTAACGCTGAACGGCAACAGTCGCTTGCGGCTTGCCGAACAGTGGCGCCCTGGCCAGGCGCGCGAAGTATGGCTCGATGGCGAAGGCTTCTTCCGGGTTACCCACCAGCAAAACCACGAGCGCTTTGTTGTTCACCTCCCCAACAAGCTCAACATCGAGGTGCTTGGCACGCAGTTCAACGTGCTGGCCCGCGCCAGCCGGGCTAAAGTGGTACTGACTAATGGGAAAATCCGGCTCGACGTTGGTAAACGCGCTAAAGAGAAGTTGATCATGCGTCCCGGCGACCTGGTCTTCGCCGATATCAACAAGCGGATTTACTACCGAAAACGGGTCGACCCGGCGGTACAGTCGTCGTGGCAGGCCGACAAACTCCGCTTCGAGGATACCACCCTGCAGGAAGTGGCCGATATGCTGCGGGAAACGTACGGTGTCGACGTCGTTATTACCAATCCGGAGCTGGGCCGGCAAACCCTGTCGGGCAGCGTGCCCAACAACTCCGTAGAGACCATCCTGAACGGCCTATCCACCCTGTTCGATCTGCGTATCACGCGGAAAGGCAACCAAATACTCATTCAATAATCAATCAATTAATCTGTTATGAAGCAAATACTATCTACCCTGTGGCTGTTGTTGCTGATCGGAATTGGATCGGTCAGAGCACAGCTGCTCGCGTCAACGAGTCGGTACACCAGTTTACAGGCCAGAGCGAGCGACACCCGCATGCTTACGCTTCGGAACGCGCTGACCGAACTGGAGCAACGCTATCGCGTATCATTTATTTACCCATCCAGCCTGGTCGAAACCAAGGTGCTGGTGGGCCGCCATGCTGTCAATAATCTGGAAACCGAACTCACGACGCTGCTGGCCGGAAAAGATCTTTCGTTCCGGAAAATACAGCCTAATTTCTACGCCATCGTTTCGAATAAAGACAAACAGCCCCGGCTTTTTCGGAAAATCGAACAGGTACAGACCGGCACCAGCCAGCCCGCCGAAGCTACGGGCATACCGTCGCGAACGCTCGATAAACTGGAACAGATCGGCTGGACTACCACCTCCTCCCAGCCTCTGGCCGATATCAGCGGACGAGTAATTGACAAAACCGGCCAGGGTATACCGGGCGTCAGCGTTCTGGTGAAAGGCACCAACCGGGGTACTACCACTGACCCCAACGGTAACTTTACCATCAACGTACCGGCTCGTGGGGTACTGGTATTCAGCTTTGTCGGCTACGTGTCGCAGGAAGTGCCGGTTGGCGATCGCAGCCAGGTTTCAGTTACCTTACTCGACGACGTGAAAGCGCTGTCGGAGGTAGTTGTTGTTGGTTACGGTACCCAGAAACGGGCCTCGGTAACGGGCGCTATTTCATCGATCTCCGCGCAGGAAGTAACGCAACTTCCCGTTCCCAGCATCGAAAGCGCCATTCAGGGCCGGGTTCCGGGGGTAAGCGTTGTGAACAACGGTTCGCCCGGCGAGTCGCCCATCGTGCGCATCCGGGGTATCGGCTCCATTCTGTTTGCCTCTAACCCGCTCTACGTCATCGATGGCTTCCCGACCGGCGACCTCAACAACTTCGATTCACGGGATATTGAGTCGGTGGATGTGCTGAAAGATGCCAGTGCAGCCGCCATCTACGGATCGCGGGCGGCCAACGGGGTTATCGTCATCACCACCAAACGTGGCAAAGCCGACGGTCGGCTGCATGTGAGCTACGACGGCTACGCCGGTGTTCAGAGCGCCTGGCGGCAACTCGACCTGCTCAATACCGACCAGTATCTGCAATTTGGTACGGCACTGCTGCAAAATGCAGAGAATGATGCGGCCCTGGCGGCCAACCGCCCGCCGGTAGATGCGCGGCCCCGTCGCTTCCTGAATATGAACGACCCCATCTACACGGGCGCTACCCAGACCTACGCGCAGACCAACACCAACTGGCAGGATGAAGTATTCCGGAATGCCGCTATTCAGCAGCACAGCATTCAGCTGTCGGGTGGTAACGAGCGGTCCCGGTTCCTGTCGTCGGTTGGGTTCTTCACCCAGGATGGGATCATGATCGGTACAAACTACAAGCGGGGTAACTTCCGGCTCAACTCGGACCATACGATTAGCAAGCGGTTCACGTTTGGTCAGGCTCTGACCCTGGCCTACAGTGACCGCTATGGTGAGGTGAGCGCCGGCGGCCGTACGCAGGTGCAGAATATGATCAGAATGACGCCTTACATACCGGTTACGGATCCTTTCCTGCCCGGCGGCTATCGGGGTCCCGATGGCGCAGACGCGTCTGACCCGCAAAACCCGGTTCGGGCCGCGCTGCAGGATCGGACCAACTCGCAGCAGTTCAAACTGCTCGGTAGCGCGTATCTGGATGTGAAGCTGATCGAAGGGCTGACCTACCGGATTCGGGGCGGTGTCGATTACGTGTCGAACCGCGACTTTACCTTCCAGCCCATCTACAGCGAAAGCTTCAACGCCCGCACCCAGGCCACGATCGCCGACAACCGCAACGTTTACGTATCGCCCCTGATTTCTAACCAGCTGACCTACGACCGCACCTTTGGCAAACACAGCCTCAACGCCGTGGCGGTAGCTGAGCGCCAGGCTGCCAACTCCAACTTCCTGAACGGCAGCGGCCAGGCTCCTTCCAACGACATCCGGGAGATCTCGGCCCTGTCGCCGACCAGTGTGGGTCTGCAGGGTGGCCGTAACCAGAACGTCCTGTTGTCGTATCTGGGCCGGGTCAACTACGAATACGGCGGCAAGTACCTGCTGAGCGCATCGATCCGGCGCGACGGCTCGTCGAAGTTCGCTCCGGGCAACAAGTGGGGTAACTTCCCATCGGCTTCGGTAGGCTGGCGGATCAGCGAGGAGTCGTTCATCAAGAATGTGCCGGCTATCTCGGAACTGAAACTACGGGCCAGCTATGGCTCGCTGGGCTTCAACGGCATCGGCGACTACGACTGGCAGGTTGCGGTGGCGCAGAACACCAACGCCGTTCTGGGTGGTGTCCGTACGCAGGGGGTTTTCTACGATCGTCTGGGCAACACCTCGCTGAAGTGGGAAATCACCAAAATGAGCAACGTGGGCGTCGATCTGGGCCTGTTCAACAACAGCATTACCCTGACAGCCGAGTACTTTATCCGGAATACCGACGGGCTTATTCTGCCCCAGCCCATTGCGCCCTCGATCGGCTATTCGCAGTCGCCCATTGTCAACATCGGCAACATGCGCAACCAGGGTCTGGAGCTGCAACTGGGCTATAACAAACAGAAAGGCGCTTTCCGGTACAACGCATCGGCCAACCTGAGCGCCATCCGTAACAAGGTGCTGAGCCTCGGCCCCAACGTATCGCCACTGTTTGCCGGTCTGAACGCCGACTTCGGCGGCAACGACATTACCCGCACCGTGGCCGGCGAGCCTATTCAGTCGTTCTACGGCTGGAAAGTGGCCGGTATCTACCAGAACACGGGCGAGGTCACGTCGGGCGCCAGCCAGCCGAATGCGAAACCCGGCGATGTCCGGTTTGTTGACGTCGACGGTAACGGCACGATCGATGCCAGCGACCGGGTGAACCTGGGTAGCTTCCTGCCTAAGTTCAACTACGGCTTTAACTTCAATGCCAACTACCGCAATTTCGACCTGGCGCTGTTCTTCCAGGGTGTACAGGGCAACAAAATTTATAACGGAACCAAAGTGCTGACCGAAGGTATGCTGCGGCTATTCAATGCCGGCACCGGCGTACTCAACGCCTGGACGCCCGAGAACACCAACACTGACATCCCCCGTGCGGTCAGCGGTGACCCGAACGGCAACACCCGGACGTCGGATCGTTTCCTGGAAGATGGTTCGTACCTGCGCCTGAAGAACCTGAGCCTGGGTTACAACCTGCCGGGTGGTATGCTGCAGAGCTGGTCGCGCGGAACGCTCAGCCGGGCCCGGTTGTATGTATCAACCACTAACCTTCTGACGTTTACTAAGTATACAGGCTATGATCCTGAAGTGGGTTCACGGGCCAACGCAACGCTGACCAACGGCGTCGATTACGGTCAGTTCCCGCAGGCTCGTACCATGACGATTGGCCTTCAGCTCGGCTTTTAATGACTAAGTACACACAACAAACAGAGTAGCAGCCATTTCCATAAATTACTTACAGAAATGAATCGTCAATATATAACAACCAGCGTTGTCGCCCTCAGCCTGTTGATGGGCTGTAGCACCAGTAGCCTGGACAAGATCAACCCCAACCAGGTAACTACCGAAATCTACTACAAAACGGGTAGTCAGCTCGTTTCCGGCGTGAACTCGGTCTATGCCATCTGGCAAAGTCTGAACCTGACCGGGCGCGAGTGGTTCTTCACCCATGACCTCCGCAGCGACGACATGGCAACGGGCGGTGGTCAGCTGGAAGCGCCCCGTAACCAGATTCTGATTGGCGCCCAGCTGCCGAACAACGCAGTATCGGCCGCCGTCTGGAACGGGCTGTACCGGTCCATCCACCGGGCCAACGTCGTTATCGACAACGGAGCTACGGTCAACGATAACCCAACCCTGGCCAAACGGGCCGTTGGCGAAGCCCGTTTTCTGCGGGGACTGGCCTATCTTGAGCTGGTTACGTTGTGGGGCGGGGTGCCGCTCTATACCAGCGTTGTTACGGCGGTTGACGGCACCAAACCCCGGGCCTCTGTCGATGAAGTGTATGCCGCCATTATCGCGGACCTGACAGCCGCCCAGGCTGACCTGCCCGCTTCTTACAGCGGTAACGACCTAGGACGGGCCACGTCGGGTGCTGCTGCGGCTCTGCTGGGACGCGCCTACATGCAGAAAGGCGACTACGCCAATGCTCGTACGCAGTTTCAGAAGGTAATCAGCTCGGGCCAGTACCGACTGATCGATCAGTACACGGATAATTTTACGGAAGAAAGCAAGTTCAACGCCGAAGGGGTTTTCGAGATCGGCTTCTCCAGAATTGGCGACTTCAACTGGGACGGCGACGGGAACGACGGCGGAGCTAACGAAACGACCACCCGCAGTCAGGAGTACAGCCCCATCGGCTGGCGTAACCTGATCCCGTCGGCTTCGCTGCTGGCCGAATTCGAGAATACAGCGAAGGGCGATGCCAAAACCGACCCACGGCTCAAGTTCAACTTCTACTTCATCGGTGACTCGTTCAACAATGGCACCCGTGTACTGGCCGACGCCGATGTTCAGGGCAATGCGCAAGTGTTCAACGGGGTAAGCCAGAAAGTGAGCTGGCGGAAGTACACGGCGCTCTACAAAAACGCCGAGACGTTCTACACGTCGGGGATCAACATGAAAATCATCCGCTACGCCGACGTACTGCTGGGCATGGCCGAGTGCGAAAACGAAGCTGGTAACACCGCTGCGGCCATTGCGCTGCTCAACCAGGTCCGGACCCGCCCGAGCGTAGCGATGCCTGCCTACCCGACCACCAATTACCCGGTCAACAGCAAAAACGAAGTATTCCGGGCCATTGTCCACGAACGCCGGGTCGAACTGGCGGGCGAGCAGATTCGGAACCGCGACATCCTGCGCTGGAGAGCCCAGAACAAGCTCGCCACCGAGCCTATTGCCTACTTCGTAAGAAACCGGCAGGAGCTGCTGCCCATTCCGCAACAGGAGCTGGACAACAACGCCCGCCTGAGCCAGCAGGATCAGAACCCCGGTTATTAAGTTATCTTTCATTTCGTGCCGCTACAAAAGCCTTCTCCAGCCGGGGAAGGCTTTTGTACGCCTATATTGCCTTATGCGCTTACTGCTCTTCATCGTTTTTGCGGCCTGGTTAGCCGGGTGCCAGTCCAGAACCGCCCGCTTCGATCGGATGACGGCCAGTCAGACCGGTATTCGATTTGCCAACACCATCACCGAAACCGATTCGCTCAACGTCCTTGAGTTCGAATACATCTACAACGGCGGGGGCGTAGGCGTGGGCGACTTCAACGGCGACGGGCGGCCCGACGTTTTCTTCGCGGGTAATCAGGTGTCGAGCCAGTTGTACCTGAACCGGGGCAATTTTGCGTTTGAAGACGTAACTCGCCCAGCGGGGGTAGAAACGCACAGTTGGTGTACGGGCGTATCGGTAGCCGACGTCAACCAGGACGGGCGGCAGGACCTGTACATCTCCACCATCCACCCCAACCGCGACCGATCCATACCGAACCTGCTCTTTATCAACACCGGCAACAACGCCGACGGTATTCCACAGTTCCGCGAGATGGCCCAGGCCGCCGGACTGGCCGATTCGAGCTATTCGACGCAGGCCACCTGGCTGGACTACGACCAGGATGGCGATCAGGATATGTTCCTGCTGACCAACGCGCTGGAAATTTATAATCGTAATACCGTAAGCGGCCCGCAGAACCAGGGCCGTGCCCGCAGCCGCGACAAGCTGTTCCGCAACGACACCCCGGCCGGTGGCCCGCTTCGCTTCACGGATGTTTCGGATCAGGCCGGGCTGGTTCATGAAGGCTGGGGGCTGGGCGTGGTGGTCAACGACATCAACCTGGATGGCTGGCCCGACATTTACGTCGCCAACGATTTTCAGTCCAACGATGTCTGGCTCATCAACAACCGGCAGGGCGGGTTCGAGAACCAGATTGCCCGGCTGCTCAAACACCAGAGCCACAACAGCATGGGTGCCGACATGGCCGACATCAACAACGACGGATTGACCGATCTGGCGGTTGTTGATATGATGCCCGACGATAACCTCCGGCAGAAGACTATGTTCTCCAGCATTCCCTACGACCGGTTTCAGCTGGCCCGGCGCCTGGGCTACCAGCCGCAGTATGTCCGCAACATGCTTCAGCTCAACCGCGGGGGTTTGGCAGAGCCGGCAGCGGGAGAACCGGCGCCGAGTCCTCTGCCCCATTTCTCCGATATTGGCTACCTGGCGGGTACGTCGGCTACCGACTGGAGCTGGAGCGCGTTACTGGCCGATCTGGATAACGATGGGCTGCGCGATCTGCTGATCACCAACGGCTACCGCAAAGACATCACCGACCTGGATTTCACGAGCTACAACCGCGACGAAGGTACCTTTGGCTCCGACAACGACCGGCGCGCCGGCCTGCTCAAACGCATTGCCGACCTGGAACCGGTCGACAAGCCTAATTTCCTCTTTCACAACCAGGGCAATCTCCGTTTTGCCGACGTTACCACCGGCTGGGGCCTCTCGGAGCGCTCGTTCACCAACGGAACGGCTTATGCCGACTTCGACGACGACGGCGACCTCGACCTGGTTATGAATAATATCAATGGTGAGGCCTTTCTCTACCGAAACCAAACGACCGAAACCGCTTCCGACTCCACTACGCATCACTTTCTGCGCATCAGCCTGGTTGGCAGGCCGGGCAATCGCGAAGGGCTGGGCGCTAAAGTAGCCGTGTGGGCGGGCGGACAATGCCACTACGTCGAACATACACGCCAGCGCGGCTACCAGTCGTCGGTCGAGTCGGAACTGCACATCGGCCTGGGACCGGCCCAGCGGATCGACTCGCTGCGGATCTGGTGGCCGGGCGGCAGTGGCCAGACGCTGCAGAACCTGCCGGTCAACCAGACGCTGACCCTCAACCAGCAGCAGGCCCGGCCGCAGCCGGCTTCGTTTATGCAGCTACAGACTCCCGCCCAACCCCTGCTCACCGACGTTACGCAGGCGCTTGGGCTAACCTACCAGCATCAGGAAGACGACTTTGTCGATTATAAACAGCAGCAGGCCACCCTGCCCCGCAAACATTCGCAGATTGGGCCGGGGCTGGCCGTAGGCGATGTAGACGGCAACGGGCTCGACGATCTGTACCTTGCCGGAGCGGCCAACCGGGGTGGTACTTTTTTCCTGCAGCAGGCCAGCGGCCCGTTTGTCCGGCGCGACCGGCCCGCAAAGCTCCCGGAAGAAACGGGCGTATTGCTGTTCGACGCCGACCGCGACGGCGATCTGGATCTGTATGCCGTACACGGCAGCACCGAGTTTGGCCAGAACAAAAACCTGTATCAGGACAGCCTGTACCTGAACGACGGGCGCGGCCACTTCCGGGCGTCGGCCAGCGCCCTTCCCCCAACCACGGCCAGCGGCTCCTGCGTGCTGGCCGCCGACTACGACCAGGATGGCGACCTGGATTTGTTCATTGGCGGGCGGGTTGTACCCCAACGGTATCCCGAAGCAGCCCGCAGTTACATACTCCGAAACGACAGCGCCCCTTCGGCAGGTGCCCGGTCTTCGCCAACAGTTCGGTTTACCGACGTTACCGACCAGCTGGCCCCCGGTTTAGCCCGGGCGGGTCTGGTCTGTGCCGCTTTATGGACCGATGTGGACAAAGACAGCTGGCCCGACCTGTTGCTGGCTGGCGAATTTATGCCCATCACGCTGTACCGGAATAAGCAGGGGCGTTCGCTCGTGAACCAGGCTGCTCAGCAACCTGCCCTGCAGGCAGCTACCGGTTTCTGGAACAGCCTCACCCCCGGCGACTTCGACAACGACGGTGATCTGGATTACATAGCCGGTAATCTGGGTCTGAACAGCCGAATGCAGGCACCTCCCGGCCATCCCATCTCCGTCTACGCGGCCGACTACGACAAAAACGGCTCGCTCGACCCCATCATCAGCCTGTTCAACGGCGACAGGGAATACCCGCTCCACCCGCGCGACGCCCTGATCGACCAGATTCCTTCGTTCAAGAAGCGGATGACCTCCTACGCGGCTTATGGTAAACTCACCCTGCCCGACCTGCTTACCAGCGATGAGCGCGCCCAGTCTATGACCCGGCAGGCAACCTACCTGGCGTCGGCCTATATCGAGAACAGGAACGGCACGCTGTTGCTGCAACCGCTTCCCACCGAAGCACAGTTCTCGCCTATCTTCGGAACGCTGGCTACCGACCTCAACCGCGACAATCAGCTGGACCTGCTCACCATCGGCAACGACTACGCCACCGAAGTCCTGTCCGGGTATCAGGATGCCGGCCTTGGCCTCTGTCTGCTGGGTGGGCGCCAGGGTAGCTGGAAGCCGCTCCGGCCCGCCCAGTCCGGCCTGCTGGTGGATGGTGACGCCAAGGCGATGGGGGCTGTGCTGCTGGCCAGTGGGCAGCTGCTGTACGTGTCGACCCAGAACAATGGCCCCCTGCGTGCGTACCGGCTCGTTGATCGCTCCATCCGATACCGGCGCCAGGCCGGTACCGACAAGGCGGCAAAACCGGGCCAGCGGCTGCCTGAATCCGGCTGGGGCGGGGGCTATCTTTCGCAGTCGTCGCGGGTGGTCAGAGAGCGATCCAATTAAACGGAAACCGTACATTTGGCAGATCAACCTACTAGTTTATGCGTTTCATCCTGGTTCTGTTTTGCATGGCTGCTACTGCTTTTGTTGACCCCGCCCCCCCGGCTTTCGACTTGCAGGGCCACCGCGGCTGTCGGGGACTGATGCCCGAAAACACGGTTCCTGCTTTTCTGAAAGCCCTCGACCTGGGCGTTACGACCCTCGAAATGGACGTTGTTATCAGTAAAGATCGTCAGGTAGTTGTGTCGCATGAGCCGTATTTCAACGCAGCTTTCAGTATCAAACCCGACGGCACGCCGGTCAGCAAGAGCGAGCAGAAGAGCCTGATCCTGTACCAGATGAACTACGCCGACATAAAGCGATACGACGTCGGATCGAACGGCAATTCGGCCTACCCGGAGCAGCAGAAACTGAACACCTACAAGCCGTTGCTGAGCGAGGTAATCGAACGGGCCGAAGCCTACCGAAAAGTAAATAAAGGGCCTGCTTTCTCGTACAACATCGAGCTGAAGAGCGAGTCGTCGGAATACGATAAAAGCCAACCCCAGCCGGCGGCCTTCTGCGACCTGGTGCAGGCCATCCTGAAGAAGCAGCTACCCGCTGATCGGGTGACTATACAAAGCTTCGATTTCGCCATTCTGAAGCACTGGCAGCAGCAGGCAGCGGCCGGCGTTTATCCCCGCGTCAGGCTGGCCGCCCTGGTCGAAAACCTGCGTAGTCCCGAAAAAAACCTCGAAGAGCTGGGCTTCAAACCCGATATCTACAGCCCTTATTACCGACTCCTGAGCCAGGATAAAATTGCCCGGCTGCATGAACAGAAGATCAACGTAATTCCCTGGACGGTAAACCAGCGCGACGACATGGAGCGGCTGAAAGCCTGGGGTGTCGATGGGTTGATTACCGATTATCCAGACCGGGCAAAAGGACTCTGACAACCCTCGCCAACCCGGGTAGTCCAAACTAACCCCCGTCTTTTCAAGTTTGTATGACTGACCAATAGGTTTAGGTCGGTTTTTCGTATTTTGGCACCATGACCCTTCTGAACACAACGCTCAAATGGCTTCTCGAACGGCGACTGCCGCGCATCGAAGCCATGAAAAAACACCCCGGAGCGGTGCAGCAGAAGGTGTTTGACCAGCTGATCCGAGCGGGCCGGCGAACCGAATGGGGCCGAGCCCACCAGTACCAGTCGATCCAGACAGTGGCGGATTTTCAGCAGCAGGTGCCGGTTTCGAGCTACGAAGAGCTGTATCCCTACATTGAGCGGGTGATGCGGGGCGAACAGAAAGTGCTCTGGCCATCGCCGGTGCGCTGGTTTTCCAAGTCGTCGGGTACAACCAACGCCCGCAGCAAGTTCATCCCCGTTACGCCCGAATCGCTCGACGAAAGCCATTTTAAAGGGGGTAAAGACATGATGGCCCTGTACGTAGCCAACAACCCGGATACCCGTACCTTTGAAGGCAAAGGCCTCTCCATTGGCGGCAGCCTGCACCCCAACCCAACCGGTACGAACGGCGTGGCGGGCGATGTGTCGGCAGTTGTCATGAAGAACCTGCCCAGCTGGGCCCAGGCCATCCGTACCCCCGGTATCGACGTAGCGCTGATGGACGACTGGGAAGCCAAGCTGGAGCGCATGGCCGAAGTCACCTCCCAGGTAAACGTGACCAGTATGCTCGGCGTGCCGACCTGGGGGCTGGTGCTGATCGATAAGATTCTGGCCCGGACCGGCAAATCGAATATTCTGGAGGTATGGCCCAACTTTGAACTGTTCGTTCACGGTGCTGTCAATTTCCAACCGTACCGCGATTTGTTCCGTCAGCAGATTTTCCCGTCCGATTCGGTTCGGTACCAGGAAGTGTACAATGCATCGGAAGGGTTTTTCGCCATTCAGGACGATCTGACGCGCGTTGGGGAGATGCTGCTGATGCTCGACTACGGCATTTTTTACGAGTTCGTGCCAGCCGCCGAGGCCGATAAGCCGTTTCCCAAAGCCCTGACCATCGACGAAGTAGAGCTCGACAAAAATTATGCCCTGGTCGTATCGACTAATGGTGGCCTGTGGCGATACCGCGTTGGCGATACGGTTCGGTTTACGTCGCTCTACCCCCATCGACTGAAGGTCAGTGGCCGAACCAAACATTTCATCAACGCTTTCGGCGAAGAAGTCATTGTAGAAAATGCCGAAGCCGCTATCACCCGCGCCAGCGAGGCTACCGGCGCCGTTATTGCCGATTATACCGCCGGGCCGGTTTATATGGGTAACGGAAAAAACGGCTGCCACGAGTGGGTTATCGAGTTCGCGCAGGACCCTCATGATCAGCAGCAGTTCAACCAGATTCTGGACGAAACCCTCCGGCAGATCAACTCCGACTACGACGCCAAGCGCTACAACAATTACGTGCTGAAACAGCCCCGCATCCACGTTGTTCCGCGCGGCACGTTCTATGCCTGGATGAAACAGCGCGGCAAAATAGGCGGTCAGCACAAAGTGCCGCGGCTGGCCAACTCCCGCGAATACCTCGACGATATTCTGGGCCAGTTCTCGGTCGGAAACTGGTCATAATCAGCCCCGAACCAGCTTCTTCTCTTTGATAAAGTCGTTGGTCATCACAGCTTTGTCCGGATTGAGCACCACCTGCTTCAGCACCGCGCAGACGAACAGTTCGTGATCGCCCGAATCGGTCGTGTGCAGCACCTGACACTGGGCGTACCCGATGGCTTCTGTCAGATACGGACAACCCCGCTCATCGAGTGCATACGGCAACGTTCGGAATTTATCCGTTTGTTTCCTTTTTCCTTCCAATCCAGGGCCGCCCTGGATTGGGCCACCCTGGATTGGACGGCCCGATTGCTGGCCCAGTTTCCGGATCAGGCTGGTCTGGTCGGTAGCCAGCAGGTTGACGTTCAGGATACCGCTTTCCCGCACCAGCTCAATGGTATAATCGGTTTTGTAAAGTGCCACCACCAGGTGCGTTCCTCCCATGGCCGTTTGCATCACCCAGGTTGCAATATTGGCGTTTTTCTGACCGTCTGATGTGATGGTAGTAATACTGTGAACGTCGTAGTTTTTGTATTTCAGCAGGCGTTTGGGCATAAGATCGTGTAGGATTGGGGGACCGCTGGCAGAACGAAGGAGCCAGCCTGATTGTTGATTCTATGAGTCTGGTTAATTTTGACGTGAAGTTGGCAACCATACGCTGACCCCTAACGACTGCCGAATGAAATCGTTCGATATTCCCGAGTACTACCGCAGCAGCATCATTACCCCCCTGAAAGAATTCCGGCGGAGACGGGACAAGCTCAAGCGTGATTTTACCCCTACCGTGCTCGACTTCGGTCCGGTCCGGTTTCTGGTGGCCCGCCACTTCGGGTTCTGCTACGGCGTAGAGAATGCGGTAGAGATCGCCTATAAAGCCATTGCCGAAAACCCCGGCAAACGCATTTTTCTGCTGAGCGAGATGATTCACAACCCCGATGTGAACGCCGACCTGCAGAGCCGGGGTGTCCGCTTTCTGATGGACACGAAAGGCAATCAGCTCGTGAACTGGGCCGAACTGACGCCCGATGACGTAGTCATTATACCCGCCTTCGGTACTACCCTCGAAATTCAGCACCAGCTGGCGGCCATTGGCCTCGACGTGGCGAAATACGATACAACCTGCCCGTTTGTCGAGAAAGTCTGGAACAAAGCCGGGCAGATCGGTCAGAAGAACTATACCGTTGTGGTACACGGTAAACCGACGCACGAAGAAACGCGGGCTACCTTTTCGCACAGCAAAGAAGCCGCCCCGACGGTAGTAGTAAAGGACATGGCGCAGGCGCAGCGGCTGGCTCGTTACATCACCGGCGAGGCTTCGGCGACCGAGTTCTTCAGCGAGTTTGCAGGCCAGTACTCCGACGGCTTCGACCCGGGCCGCGACCTCCAGCGCATCGGCGTCGTGAACCAGACAACCATGCTGGCTTCGGACACGCAGGGCATTGCCGACTACCTCAAGCAGGTCATGATCCGGCAGTATGCGCTCCAGCCCGACCAGATCGACGCCCACTTTGCCAACACCCGCGACACGCTCTGCTACGCCACGAACGACAACCAAGACGCCACCTACGCGCTGCTGACCTACGAAGCCGATTTTGCCATAGTGGCCGGGGGCTACAACTCGTCCAACACCTCGCATATCGTTGAACTCTGCGCCGAAAAACTGCCGACCTACTTCATTGAGTCGGAGCAGAAAATTCTGTCAGAGACCCTGATCCGGCATTTCGACAACCACACCAAACAGGAGATCGTAACCGAAAATTTTCTGACGGCTTCAACGCAGCCCGATCGGCCGGTAACGGTACTGCTCACCTGCGGAGCTTCCTGCCCCGACGCGGTTGTAGAAGGCATACTGCTCCGGCTGGTTGGCTTCTTTCCGGATGCCCGGCCCGTTGGCGAGGTGATGAGCGAGTTTATGGTTTAGCGAACCCGGATGGTTACCTCACGGCTTTCGTTGTTGAGCCGGTCGAGGGCCGTTACCGCGTACACATACTTCTTTTTAGGATCGGCGGTCCTGTCTACAAAACGCGTTGTCGATTCGCCCTGACAACGCGCCACGATATAGCGCGGATCATCAAGCCGCAGGCGGGGTTTGCGCCCTTCGAACCGGTAAATGACGTAAGCACTGGCTCCGTCGCCATCTTCGGCCTCGGCCGACTGCTGCCAGAACAGTTCGACCCCCTCGGGCGTATCGGCGGCTTTAAGATCGCGCGGGGGCAGAGGCACGATGCTATCCAGCCACGTCATGGGCGGTACCAGCGCCGGATGCCGGTAGAAATTACTTTGCAGCGAATCGCGGATGGCCAGCGGATTTAGCTTCAGATTTTTGGCGCTGAAGAACACGCTCCCCTGCACAATGCGCTGGAGCCGGTTGTAGCGCATCTGATCAGGAAACTCGGTAGCCCGCGCCCAGCCCGGATCCCGTTCCGACCCGCGCCCAACCCGGTAGGCGCCGTGACCAATGTACAGATGGCATTTGCCCGAGTTGCGCGTCCACCACTCAACCAGCGTTTTATAGGGCACCCGCGTAAACTCCGAGCTGAAATAAACCTGCGGCACGATGTAATCGATCAGGCCATCCCGAATCCATTTACGCGTGTCGGCATACAGATCGTAGTACGACTGCCCGCCGTTGGTAGCGGACCCATCGGGGTCGTTGCTCTGATTTTTCCAGATGCCAAACGGGCTGATGCCAAACTTGACCCAGGGTTTGTTGGCCCGGATCGAGTCGCGCAGCTCGGCCACGAGTTTGTTCACGTTGTCGCGTCGCCAGTCGGCTTTTTTCATGCCGTTGTAATTGGCCTGATAGGTGCTGTCGTCGCGCAGGGTCTGGCCGGCAATGGCGTAGGGATAAAAATAATCGTCGAAGTGGATGCCATCTACATCGTATTCGCGCACCACGTTGGCGACGATACCGGCAATGTAGGTCCGGACTTCGGGAATGCCGAGGTTGAACAGTTTGCGCCCGCCGTACTCCAGCATCCAGCGGGGTTTTTGATAAACAATATTGCTGGGCGCCACACTGGCCGTTTTGCCGAACGTAGCCCGGTCCAGGTTGAACCACGCATGAAACTCCAGTCCCCGCTGGTGCGCCTGTTCGATCATAAAATCGAGCGGATCATAGAACGGCTGGGGAGCCAGCCCCTGCTGCCCCGTCAGCCATTCTGACCAGGGTTCTGAGCCACGCGCGTAGAACGCATCGGCCGCCGACCGAACCTGCACCACCACCGCGTTCAGGTTCGTCTGCTGATACATATCGAACATCTCGATGATCTCCCGCTGTTGTTCGGCTACGGGCAGTCCCTTTTTGCTGGGCCAGTCGATATTCTCGACCGTTGCAATCCAGACGGCCCGAAACTCCCGTTTGGGCGGCACCGGCCCGATCAGCGGAACATCGTCTTCGAGCGTATCGGCCGGTACGAGAACGGCCGACGGAGCCGGTTTTGGTTTAGGAGGTGCTGGTTTTGGAGCGGGTTTGGCCGCTACGGGAGGACCAGCCGGTTTTTTGGTAACGACCGGTTCAGGCCGACGACAGGCATGTACCAGGACCAGACAAAACAGCAGGAAAAGAAAAGCAACAGAACGCATCATGGAGACATAAAAATCAATGCCCCAAAATAACGACAGAACAGCCAGAAGTCTTACGCTCCGGCCTGAACCTGGCCTCTTTTGCTGGCGGCCCGGCAGGCATCGCTACAGTAAACGACGTTCTCCCAGTCGCGTTCCCACTTCTTTCGCCAGGCGAAAGGCCGGTTGCATACGGGGCAGATCTTGATGGGCAGGTCGGCTTTCTTACGCATCTTCATACGCCAATAACCCGGGTTATGCGGGATAGGTTTTCTGCCTTTTGGGAGCCTTTCGGCGATTCGTACAGCCTGAAGTCAGGCCTCTCTGGCTGACTGATTATTTTTAATGGCTTACTAATCCATTACCGCAAACGTTTCGCTTCCTACTTGGTTGTAAGTATATGAAAGACACCGACCTGATCGCTGCGCTAACCGAAGCCGACATTGACCGAATTGTTGAAATGGCCTGGGAAGATCGTACGCCGTTCGACGCGATCGAAGCCCAGTTTGGCTTGCCGGAGCAGGCCGTTATTGCGCTCATGCGTCGCGAAATGAAGCCGTCGTCGTGGCGTATGTGGCGGGCGCGGGTGCAGGGACGGGCCACCAAACACGCGCTCCGGTCAGCCGTTGATGACGCCCGTTTCAAGTCAAATCAGCAACGGGTAGTGACGCATAATAAGATAGCCAAACGCTGAAATGGTAATTTGGCGTCCGAACGAATTAGCGTAGTTTTGTACCGCTAAAGTAACGGGTCAGCAATCTTTATTCTGCCTATAGCAGAAAACCAATATCTTTTTAGACTATTTTATCTTTAAAGGTAGTAGATTTGCGCCGTTCTGCAACCAAGTTTCAAACAGATCACCTTGTTATGTCGAGCCAGAAGTTAGATCAGATAGATCGCAACGTACTAGAAATTCTTCAAGCCAACGCTAAAATTACCAACGCCCAACTATCTAAAGAAATCGGACTTTCGCCCGCTCCTACCCTGGAGCGCGTCAAAAAACTCGAAACCTCGGGCATTATCCAGAGCTACCACGCCCAGCTCAACCGGGAAAAGGTAGGACTCGGCGTTACCACCTTCGTTATGGTTACGCTAACGGGACACAAAAAGGAGACGACCATGTCGTTCGTCGATAAAGCCAACGAAATTCCTGAGATTATCGAGTGTCACCACATCACCGGCTCGGGCGATTTTCTGCTGAAGGTTATTGCCAAAGATATTGCCTCGTATCAGGCGCTGATGCTGGATGTGATCAATGAAATAGACGAGGTAGCCAGCACCCAGACGATGGTGATCATGTCGACCTTCAAAGAAAGCAAAGTCTTGCCAATACCCTGATATGAGTGATGAGTTAAGGGCGATGAGCAAAGTTCAATTAATTCATCGCTCATCACCCTTAACTCATCACTTCGTTTATCCTCTCCGCTTTCGGCGCTCTTCGCGTCGGGCTTTCTTTTGTTCATCGAGCAGCTTCTGTGCTTCCTTGTGCTGGCTCGACTTCCGATCCGACTTGTCCAGTACCTCTTTGAAATAGAGCTGGGCCTGATCGTAATTCTTCTCTTCCGTCGCTATTTTTCCGAGTGCCAGCACCGATGACCAGTAGTAGCCTGCGTTCGTAGCGTTGGTCTGCCGGGCAAAATCGATCGATTGCTGATAATATTTTTTAGCTTCGGGCAGGTTTTTATGAAACAGTTGGTTGATGTATCCCAGAATATAAGCCGCTGTTCGGCCGCTGACGCCTTCGTATCCTGATTGGGAGCGCGCAATTTTCTCCAGCATACTTTTGGAAATCCGCTCGGCTTCGGCCAGTCGCCCCTGCACAAAGGCCGACCGCGCATAATACCGCTCAAAGAACGGGTTATCCGGATACTGCTCCGACATGTATTTGGCCATCTCGTAGGCCTTGTCGTACTGGTTTTCCATGCTATAGATCTGAAGCAGGAAGTACCGGGCCTCAACGCGGGTGTAGAAAGCTGAATTAGCCGTTTTTTCCAGCTGCTTAATCCCGTTCTGCTTGTTTCCTTTTGGGAAAAACATCAGAATAGGCTTCAGAATGGGGTAATTTTCCGGAATCCACTGGGAATAGTAATTGTACATCCCATCGCCGAAGAGCAGTTCGGGGCTGAAGTCAGCATTGCCCTTGCACTTGTCGAAATACTTGAGCGCGTTTTTACCGGCCAGGGTCGCCTTGGCCCATTTTTTCCGTTCCGAGTATAACCGCCCTTTAAACGCATAGGCAGCCGCCAGGAAGAACGAAGGCTCCAGCTTGTTGTCGCTTTCGTCGTACAGCCGCTCGGCCAGGATGATGGTCGAGTCCATGTAAGCATGGCAGAGGTTGTCGTAGTCCGTTACGTCGGTATTCGGCACAATTTTCCACCACTCGGCCAGCCCCATCATGAAATACGGCATCGGGTGTTTCGGATAGCGCACCCGCAGCCACCGAAACTCCTTGTCGGCTTCGTAGAACTTGAAGTTGTACATCTGGTTGATGGCCTCCGCCGATTCGATCTGCACGCCCGGGTGCTTGAGGAGACCATCGTACTTTTTATCAAACGCCGACGGATCATAGAGTTGCGCCTGCGCTAAAAAGGCCAGCGCCGTCAGCCATACCGTCAACAGAGTCTTCTTCATTCGTTATTGATTCGTTATCAATCTATGAACGTAAACGGATGTCGGTCCGTTTGCTCGTGCGTATTTTTCACTGAAATTTAGCCCCCTTTCCGGCGCTGGGCGTATCTTTGACCTTCGCCGACGTCACCATGCTAACCATCAAGGACAAAACCTTCGTCCCGTTTATTGCCGCCGATACTATTCAGAACCGCGTACAGGAACTGGCCAGCCAGATCAGCCGCGACTATGCCGACCGGCAGCCGCTGATCATCGGTGTACTGAACGGAGCCGTAGTATTCACCGCTGACCTGCTCAAGTGCATCGATATTCCCTGCGAGGTCACGTTTATTCGGGTAGCGTCGTATGCGTCTACCACCTCAACCGGCCATTTGAAACAAATTCTGGGCCTGAATGAATCCATTGAAGGGCGCCATCTCATCATTGTGGAAGACATCGTCGACACGGGTCTGACCATGGCCGACATTTGCGAACAGTTCCAGGCCGCCAATCCGGCGTCTATGGCGCTGGTGACGCTGCTGTACAAACCATCGGCGCTGCAGAAAGACCTTCACCTGGACTATGTCGGCTTCGAGATTGAAAACCGGTTCGTGTTGGGCTACGGCCTCGACTACGACGGACTCGGCCGCAACACAAAAGATATTCTGGTGCTGGCCGACTAGCGATCGACCTCGCCCATAACCAGATCGAGCGAACCCGTTATAGCCACCAGATCGGCCAGCATAGCCCCCCTGGCTATTTCACCAATAACCGACAGGTTGTGAAAGCAGCACGACCGGGCCTTGCAGCGAACCGGCACATCGGCACGACCATCGGTGCGGAAGAAGAAGCCCAGTTCCCCTTTGGCGCTCTCGGCACGGGCGTAAAAATCCATCGCTTTCGGCCGTATTTTCTTCGGCACCACCGCCTGCGGATCGTAATCGCGGGTGCGTTTGTGAGGGCCGGTGAGTTGATCGAGGCACTGCTCAATGATCCGGATCGACTCGTGGCACTCCAGCACCCGAACGTTATTGCGGTCCCAGCAGTCGCCTACGGTTCCCATCTGGCCCTGCCCGATCGGAATATCGAACGCCAGTTCGGGATAGACCGAATAGCCATCGACCCGGCGCAGGTCGTACCGCAGCCCCGATCCGCGGAGCATGGGGCCGGTGCAGCCGTAATTGATGGCTACCGCTAACGGTAAGACGCCAACGTTGGCCGTTCGTTTCACGAAGATTTCGTTCTCGATAACCAGTTGCTGCAACTCCACCAGCTTGGGTTTCAGGTAAGCTATGAATTCGCGGCAGCGCTCCTCGAAACCAACCGGCAGGTCGTAGAACAAGCCCCCGATCCAGATGTAATTGTACAACATCCGCGCTCCGCTGACCCATTCCAGTAGCCGCTGAATATGCTCACGATCGCGCATGAGCCACAGAAAAGGGGTGTAGGCACCAATGTCGAGCGCATACGTGCCGATGCCGACAAAGTGAGCGGCAATGCGGTTCAGTTCGGCGACCAGTACCCGGATGTATTCGGTTCGTTTGGGGATGTCGTTTTCGATGCCCAGCATCCGTTCAACGCCCATGACAAAAGCGTGTTCACAGTTCATGGCCGCCAGGTAATCGAGCCGGTCGACGAACGGAATCGCCTGGTTGAACGGCAGCGACTGCGCGTGTTTCTCGAAACAGCGGTGCAGGTACCCCACGTGCGGCACCACATCGACAATAATCTCGCCGTCGGTAACGACCTCCAGCCGCAGTACGCCGTGGGTAGAGGGGTGTTGCGGCCCCATGTTGAGAATCATCTCCCCTTCGGCCAGCATATCGGGGCGATAGACCGCCGGTTCTGACGCCCGAAAATGACCCGGCGCGTAGTCGTATTGGATGGTTTGGGTTGTCATGAGCTCCTCAAAGGTCGGCAGTGGACGGTCTAAAGTCAAAAATCAGCGCCGGCTCTCGTCTAATCAACTACAAATCATTACTTTTTCTTGTCAGGCTATTGGGAGAATAAAACCCATTTCGTACCTTTGCGCTCCTTATCGAGAAAACGAACTGAGCAATGGCAAAGAAAGGCGCCAATAGAATCCAGGTTATTCTGGAATGCACCGAGCAAAAAGACAGCGGTGTACCCGGCATGTCCCGGTACATTACCACCAAGAACCGGAAGAACACGCCGGCTCGTATCGAGCGGAAGAAATACAATCCGTTCCTGAAGAAAGTAACGCTGCACAAAGAAATTAAATAAGGTTTCTGGTTTATAGTTTTCTGGTTACGGTGGAGCTCACAGGCTGCCCATTCCGAAAACTGAAAACCATAAACCCTAAACTAACCATCTGTCATGGCAAAAAAGGTAGTTGCAACCCTGAAGACGAAGGACAACGGCAAGGCGTTCGCCAAAATTATCAAAGCCGTTAAGTCGCCCAAAACCGGCGCTTATACCTTCAAAGAAGAAATGGTTCCGGTTGATGAAGTACAGGCTGCCCTCAAAAGCTAGGCCCACTCTCAGCTACAACGGCCTGTTGTCTGCGACACAGACCGTTTGCGCAAAATTTCAGGAAGTCCCCCCAGCCCACGCGGCCCGGTGGGACTTTTTTTGTTGCAAATCAGTTAACTAGCAGGTAAGAATCCAGTACACCCCTCCAATCAGTAGACTGTTGGGCTGTTTGCACCCCTGAATCGGGTCCCTAACTGACAACTCATTCATTACGAACTATGGCTTTATTCGGCTTTTTCTCGAAGGAAAAGAAAGAAAATCTAGACAAAGGGTTAGAGAAAACCAAAGATAGCTTCTTCGCCAAGCTGGGTCGCGCCGTAGTCGGCAAAGCCACCGTCGACGAAGAAGTACTCGACGAACTCGAGAACGTGCTGGTATCGTCGGACGTGGGCGTCGAAACAACCGTTAAGATCATTCGACGGATCGAAGAGCGGGTGGCGCGCGACAAATACATGGGCACCGACGAGCTCGACCGCATCCTGCGCGAAGAAATTGCCGGGCTCCTGGCCAGCAACAATACTGTAGACGTGTCCGACGATTTTGCGCTGCCGGCTTCGATCAAGCCCTACGTCATTATGGTTGTCGGCGTGAATGGTGTCGGCAAAACGACTACCATTGGCAAGCTGGCCGCTCAGTTCCACAAAAGGGGCAAACAGGTGGTGCTGGGCGCGGGCGATACCTTCCGGGCAGCCGCCGTCGATCAGCTCAAGCTCTGGGGCGACCGGGTGGGCGTGCCGGTCATTTCACACGGGATGAATACCGACCCCTCGGCCGTTGCCTACGATGCCGTGAAAAAAGCAACCGAAATGGGTGCCGATGTGGTCATTATCGACACCGCCGGCCGACTGCATACGAAAGTGAATCTGATGAACGAGCTGACCAAGATCAAACGGGTCATGCAGAAAGTAACCCCCGACGCGCCCCATGAGGTGTTGCTCGTGCTGGACGGGTCGACGGGACAGAACGCGTTTATTCAGGCTACCGAGTTCACCAAAGCTACTGAAGTGTCGGCACTGGCCATTACCAAGCTGGACGGGACGGCTAAAGGGGGCGTAGTAATCGGCATTTCGGACCAGTTCAAAATACCCGTCAAGTACATTGGTGTAGGCGAAAAAATCGAGGATCTGCAGACATTCAACAAGATGGAGTTTGTCGATTCGTTCTTCAAAAAATAACAAACCGGATGGCCATCGTGACGGATCTGGCGGCTGTGAACAATGATGTGATTAACATCATGGAGCGTTACTATGGCTCACGCCTGGATAGCGTCATCTTGTTTGGTTCGTACGCGCGGGGTGACTACAACGAAGAATCTGACGTAGATTACCTAGTCGTTTTGACAGACGAAAACGTGTCGCCATCTAAAGAGGTATATACAACCATAGCCGCCCGTAACGAGTACTATCTACAAACACTGATTCCTATATCAACCGTCGTTGTCTCCAAAACTCAATTTCTAACGTCAAACCGTATGTTTTACCGCGAAGTTAAAAAAGACGGGAAATGCATTTATAAGCGACGACCTGGGCAATTGCGTTAGGAAGGCCACTGGCTACTTGGCAAATGCTAAAATAAGATGACTTTGCGACCCTGTTTGAGCAAAGGCAGCTAGCCGATTATGATATAGACGGCGACTTTTCGTTAGATGCTATACTGCATCTACTTAGCCTAGCCGAAAACTTTCTCGCTTTTGTCAACGAACGTTATGCATAAATACATCATTTTCTGGGCTGTCTTCCTTAGCGTATCTCTTCCCAGTAATGCCCAGCAGGCGTCTCGGCAGAAGACCGTCAGGCAGGGAATCTGCGGCACCGTGGTCGAGAAAAAAGGAAACATGATGCCCTCTGTGGGTCCGGCATCGGCCCGTACCAACGGAGCAGCGGTTATTCGCGAGGTGCTTATTTTCCCCCTGCTGAACAGCAGCCAGGTCGACGCGGGTGAGAACGGGTTTATTGCATCCGTGCGTGGGGTTAAGCCGCTCAAAACGGTGAAGTCGGACAAAAATGGCCGGTTCTGCGTTCGTATGCCGGTTGGGAAGTACACCCTTATGGTGCGCGAACCGAAAGGCCTGTACGCCAACCTGTCTGACAGTCAGAATAACATCTTCCCAGTCAGCGTACAGAAGAATCGTCAGTCTACTGTCACCGTAGAGATTTCGCATAGTGCCGTATTTTAGCGGCTATGAACGTCCTGCTGCTGTTTCTGATCGTTTTCGCGCCCTTCGTTTTCTTCATCCTCCGCATGCTCCGTCATACCCGCGAGAGCCTGGGCGATGGCTCTCCGCTGGTTCGGTCCGTTACGGTTACGTGGGATCGTAATCGATTCTTCACCCGGTTCACCGTTCTACTTCTTTTACCAATTCCGCTGATGGGCCTGCTATATATGGGTATGGGGGTGGCCACCTTCGTTCGCCAGCCCGATCAGGTTATGGGGGCGGTGTTTCTTATGCTGTTGGGCGTCGCTACGGTGGCGCTAGTGGCGTTCATTTTCAGCCAGCAATACAGGCTGTGGAAACAAGTTCGCGACAAGCGCGTAACCTTCGATCCGGCGCTGAAGACCATTACCATTGCGGAGTCCGACGGGTCCGTTGTCGTCAGCGCGCAGAATGTTTTGTCCATCGAGTTTCATACCAACCACCGGGCCGACAGAAAAGCGGACTGGGCTTTTTATACGTTTGTCCTTATAGACGGGCGACGGTTTAGCCTGCACGACCTGTTTCTAACGGCCGACGACTTACTGGAATCCTATTTTTCCGGTACCGCTCAAGTACTGGTCAGCCACAAGACCATTTGGTACGAGCCCGAAAACGACAGCCCCATCGGCGAACTTTGTCCAACCACCGGGCGTTAGTTTTTCTCTAACCGCCTGCTAATAAGTCCTGTTTTGAAAACCAAAGGAATACGTACCAATAAAATCAATATCGTTACGCTCGGCTGCTCGAAAAACCTGGTCGATTCGGAAGTTCTCTTCACGCAACTCCGGGGCAACGGCATGGACGTAACGCATGAGTCCAAAAAAGACGACGCCAATATTGTCGTTATCAACACCTGCGGCTTCATCGACAATGCGAAAGAAGAATCGGTCAACACGATTCTGCGCTACGTAGATGCTAAAGACGCGGGTATGGTGGATAAAGTTTACGTAACCGGCTGCCTGTCGCATCGGTACAAAGACGAGCTGGAAGTCGAAATTCCCGACGTCGATGCCTGGTTTGGTACCAACGAAATGCCCCGGCTGCTGAAGACGCTCCGGGCCGATTATAAACACGAACTGGTGGGCGAACGGCTGCTGACCACCCCCGCCCACTTTGCCTACCTGAAAATTGCCGAAGGCTGCGACCGGCCCTGCTCGTTCTGTGCCATTCCGCTGATGCGCGGTAAGCACGTGTCGCGGTCCATGGACGAGCTGGTTACCGAAGCGCGCTCGCTGGCCCGGCGCGGCACCAAAGAACTGATTCTGATTGCCCAGGACCTTACCTACTACGGCCTCGACCTGTATAAAAAACGCAACCTCGACGAGCTGGTGGCCCGCCTGGCCGACGTAGAAGGAATTGACTGGATTCGGCTTCAGTACGCTTACCCGTCGGGTTTCCCGCTGGAGGTGCTGGATGTCATGCGCAACCGGCCCAACGTCTGCAACTACCTGGACATGCCGCTGCAAACCGGCTCGACCGAGTTGCTTCGGCTCATGCGCCGGGGCATCACCCGCGAAAAAACCGAAGCGCTCATTAACACCATCCGGGACAAAGTGCCCGATATCACCCTGCGTACGACACTCATTGTGGGGCATCCCGGCGAAACCGACGCCATGTTCCAGGAAACCTACGATTTCGTAGACCGGATGCGGTTCGACCGGATGGGCGTGTTTACCTACTCGCACGAAGAAAACACCCATTCGTACTCGATGCCCGACGATATTCCGGCCGATATCAAGCAGGAACGCGCCGACGAGCTGATGGACCTGCAGCAGGGCATTTCGGCCGAGCTGAACCAGCAGAAAGTAGGCCGGACCTACAAAACCCTGTTCGACCGGAAAGAAGGTGGCTACTTCATCGGCCGCACCGAGGCCGACTCGCCCGAAGTCGACAATGAAGTGCTGGTTCCGGCCAGCCAGTACGTGCGCCTGGGCGATTTTGCCAACGTCCGCATTGACCGGGCCGAAGAGTTCGACTTGTACGGCAACGTGGTCTAAGTAGCGTATTCCCTCAACCCGCAAGGCCCTCCCGAACCTTGCGGGTTCTTCATTTGTTGCGTCCGTAAATCCCAATCCTGCATGGACTGTCAGTACCTACCGCTTGTTCAAACCGGCCAGTTTTCTCCGCTCTTTCTCGATTACCTCGCCCAAAAAGAAAGTCTTCGCCCGTTTTACAACCGCTTTCCAGACCCAGCCCAGTTCAGGGAGCAAATAGCTGAAAAAACGGTTGATGAATCCAAACGCCGGATCCTGGTCGATGCATTGACGCGCCAGTACGAAGGACTAGCCAGCAAGCCCGACCTGTCGATACTGCTTCAGCCCAACACCTTTACCGTTACAACCGGCCACCAGCTCAACATCTTTACCGGGCCGCTCTACATTGTATATAAGCTGATTACGACCATTAATCTGGCCCGACAGCTGAAACAAGCCTACCCGGACTACAACTTCGTGCCGGTCTACTGGATGGCGACGGAGGACCACGATTTTGCCGAAATCAACCACTTCTCGCTGTTTGGCCGGACGCATACCTGGCAGACCGAACAGCGCGGGGCCGTGGGTCGTATGGATCCGCGGGAACTGAAAACCCTGTTTGGCGAAATACCCGAGAAACTAACCCTCTTTGAAGAAGCGTATCTTGGGCAGGAGACCCTGGCCAATTCGGTGCGGTACCTCATCAACGAGCTGTTCGGCGCCGAGGGGCTCGTTTGTCTCGATGCCGACGATGCGGCTCTGAAACGCGTATTTGCGCCCATCATGCGCGACGATCTGCTTCAGCAAACGGCCGGTGGCCTCGTACACACCCGCACCGAGCAGCTGGAGCAGCTGGGCTACAAAACCGTTATCACCCCGCGCGACATCAACCTGTTTTATCTCGACGATCAGCTGCGCGAACGCATCGAACGGCTTCCTAACGGCGCTTACAAGGTGGTTCACACCAAAATTCGCTTTACGGAACCGGAACTGCTGGCCCTGCTGGACGAGCATCCCGAACGCTTCAGCCCGAACGTCGTGTTGCGCCCCCTGTATCAGGAAACGATCCTGCCGAACCTGGTCTATATTGGCGGTCCGTCGGAGGTGCCGTACTGGCTGCAGCTCAAAGGCGTATTCGATCATTACCAGACGCCTTTTCCGATGCTGATGCCGCGCAACTTTGCCACTTACGTACCTAAAGTAACGGCCAAGCGCATCCACAAACTGGGGCTGACACCGGAAGAGTTGTTTCAGGATACCCTCACCCTCAAGCATAACTACATCGATACCCATACGCGTCATGCGCTGAAGTTCGACAACGAAAACCGGACCATCAACAAGGCGCTGGACGCTATTCTGCATAAAGCGCAGATCGTTGATCCGACCCTCGAAAAAGCAGTGCTGGCCGAAACCAAGCGGTTTGCCAACGCGGTGGCTCGTCTGGAGAAAAAAATGCGCCGGGCCGAAGAACGCAATCAGGATACGGGCATCCGGCAGCTGCTGGCGGTCAAGAACGAGCTCTTTCCGAACGGAGGTTTGCAGGAGCGGACCGAAAACTTCCTGACGTTTCACCTCAATGACCGGGCGTTTCTGCAAAAAATGCTGGCCAGTTTCGATCCGTTCAACTTTCAGATGCAGCTCTGTCTGGAGAGCTAAGTAATTTCGGTTTTCAACGGTCTACCGTGGAAAAGGCAGCCCTCAGAACCCACTTCCTGACCCTGCGCCGGGCGCTGTCGGCCGATGCGGTTCGCGATCGCAGTGCGGCCATTGCCGACCAGTTTTTCCAGACGTTTTTTGGTTCCTCTCCTTCTGTTTCCTGCGTGCATGTGTTTCTGCCCATTGCGCGGCAGAACGAAGTAAACACCTGGCCCATCGTTCACCGGATCTGGCAGGATTTCCCATCGGTTCGGCTGGTCGTTTCCATTACCGATCCGGGTACCGGGCTACTCATCCATACGAGGTTAACCCCCGAAACACCCCTCATCCAGAACCGCTGGGGCATTCCGGAACCCGCTTCGGCCAGCGCCCCGGTTTCCCCTACCGAGCTTGACCTGGTGCTGGTTCCGCTGCTGATTTTCGACGAAAGCGGGCATCGGGTTGGTTACGGCGGTGGCTATTACGACCGGTTTCTGGCCGAATGTCGTTCTGACTGTGCGCGGGTTGGTCTGTCACTGTTTGAGCCGGTAACGACCATTGACGACATCACGGATACTGACATCAGCCTGACCGCCTGTTTATCTCCGCAGAGGCTATACACCTTCTAGATTATCCCAGATACACATCGGTATCTTTTTGTCTACTGTATCCACAAGCGTGCAGTACGGCATTACTATTGTATACTTTCTACGTCACAAGGTATAGTTACCATTCCATTAATTATCATGTTCATACCTTACACATCACGCATGAAACCAGTTACACGCCTATTTTTTGTCCTATTACTAATTCAGACTGTCAGCTTTGCCCAGGTTCGCCTGGGTATAACGGGGGGCGGGCAGCTTGTTAATCAGGCTTATACGTTTGACGGTCAACCCATGTCCGGCAAGGGCATACTGGGTTATCATGGAGGTTTCATGCTCGATGCTATTGTTGCCGACAACATTTCATTCCGGCCACAGCTGCTCTATTCAGTAAAAGGATCCAAGCTACCGGATCTAGGGATCGGACAGTTACTGGGCGATTTGGGGGGTCTTACCGGATTTGGAAGTCTGGATGCGTCGGTGAAGAGCATCATGACGTATATCGAGATGCCGCTTCAGCTGGTTTACAGCCTGGATGCCGGACCAGGCTGGATCAACCTGGGAGCAGGGCCATATGTAGCCTACGGCCTAAGCGGAAAAACTGTCAGCTCGCTGGCAGGGCAGAATGAAACAACCCCGATCGATTTTGGATCGGGTGAAGACCAGGCCAAACGGCTCGATTATGGTTTACGCGTGTCGGTGGGCTATGAGTTGCCGTCTGGCCTGGTACTGACCGGCTTTTATTCGCCCGGTCTGAGCAACCTAACCCACACGGCCGATCAGAAAGTAAAAAACACGGCTTTCGGCCTATCGCTGGGTTTCCTGTTTGGCGGAGAGTAACACCATGCCTGCGGTCCATAGTCCGGGCCCCGATCGCGCTGCAGCGTGATCGGGGCTTTTTGTTGACAGCCCGGCGCCGATTATCCCGCCCGCGGAATCAGTCTGTCTATTTTTTCTGAACAATACACCCTGTCCATCAACGAATTTACCGTACTTTTGCGGGCGAAAATGGCGCGCAGGTGCGGGCCTTCTGTATAAACCAATTCGTGCGGACACCAATCCGCATTCTATCAATGAAAATCGCAGTTGTTGGGGCTACCGGCCTTGTCGGTGGCGAAATCTTGAAAGTACTGGAAGAACGCAACTTCCCCGTGTCAGAACTTATTCCCGTTGCCTCCGAGCGTTCGGTTGGTAAACAGGTTGAGTTCAAGGGAAAAGCGTACACGGTTGTCAGCTTTGAGGATGCCATTGCCGCCAAACCTGCCATTGCAATTTTTTCGGCGGGCGGAAGCACCTCGCTGGCCCTGGCTCCTAAGTTTGCCGAAGCCGGTATTACGGTTGTCGACAACTCATCGGCCTGGCGGATGGACCCGACCAAGAAACTGGTCGTACCCGAAATCAATGCCAACACCCTGACTCCCGAAGACAAGATCATTGCCAACCCGAACTGCTCGACCATCCAGATGGTCGTAGCGCTGAAGCCGCTGCACGATCGGTATCGGGTTAAGCGGGTCGTTGTATCGACCTACCAGTCGGTAACCGGCACCGGTAAGGCGGCCGTTGACCAGCTGTTTGCCGAACGGGAAGGACGCGCGGATATCCCGAAAGTATACCCCCACCCCATCGACCTCAACGTACTGCCCCATATCGACGTTTTCCTCGACAACGGTTATACGAAAGAAGAGATGAAGATGGTGAACGAAACGAAAAAGATCATGGGCGACGACTCGATCCGGGTTACCGCGACCACGGTCCGGATTCCGACCATTGGCGGCCACTCGGAGGCCGTAAACGTGGAGTTCGACGAAGAGTTTGAGCTGAACGATGTGGTCGAACTGCTGCGGAATGCCGAGGGCGTTGTGGTGCAGGACGATCCGGCCAATAAAATCTACCCGATGCCGCTGACCGCCCACGGGCGCGACGAGGTGTTCGTAGGCCGTATCCGGCGCGACGAAACCCAGCCCCGCACGCTCAACTTCTGGTGCGTTGCGGATAACCTGCGCAAAGGAGCCGCTACCAACGCCGTTCAGATTGCCGAATACCTGATGAAGCACAACCTCGTAGAAACGACCGAAGCCAGTCTGGCCTAAGCCGGTCTACTACCTGTTTTGAAAGGCGCGGTCTACGGACGGCGCTTTTTTTGTTGGGCATCCTGCAGGCCCGACTCCCTGACCCTACTATGCCAAAGCCTGGTGGAGTAGAGTAGGCAACCCGGGGTTTGGTCTTGTTCAGGTGTCAACCTACCGTTTTTCGCCCTATGTTCCGACCGGCCATCGTACAAGTTGCCCCCATCCTTCTCATCGTTTCGGGTCTGCTACTCAGTTTATCCGCCGTTAGCCAGCCGACATCGCCCATCTGGTATAAACAACCCGCCCGCAACTGGAACGAAGCGTTACCCGTTGGTAATGGCCGACTGGGGGTGATGGTATTTGGGCGAGTAGCCGAAGAGCTGTTGCAACTCAACGAGTCGAGCTTATGGTCGGGCGGGCCGGTTAACCGCAAGCCGAATCCGGGTGCCGCGGCTTATCTGCCGCAGGTTCGGGAAGCGCTTTTCCGGGAAGACTATGCCGAAGCGGCCAGGCTGACAACCAAACTACAGGGCCTCTACACCGAAGCCTACCAACCCCTGGGCGACCTGCGGCTCAAACAAACCCTCACGGGCGAGCCAACCGCCTATACGCGCGAACTGAACATCGACGATGCCACCGCCACGACCCGGTTTACGATCAATGGGGTTACCTATAGCCGCACTGTTTTTGTGTCGGCCCCCGACCAGCTGATTGTTATCCGGCTCCGGTCGTCGAAGAAAGGGGCCTTGAGCCTGACCGCTTCCGCCACCAGCCCGCATCCCGTTACCAAACAGATAATGGCCCGGAACGAGCTGGCCGTTCGGGGAAAAGCACCGGCCCATAGCGATCCGAACTACGTTCAGTACAACCCGACTCCGGTGATCTATGCCGACACGGCCGGCTGTCGGGGCATGCGTTTCGACTGGCGAATCAACGTCCAGTCGACCGATGGGCGAGTATCGACCGACACCAGCGGCCTGCGCATCGATAACGCCACCGAAGCGGTCCTGCTCGTTTCGGCGGCTACCAGTTTTAACGGGTTCGACAAATGTCCCGACCGCGACGGTCTTGACGAGAAAAAGCTGGCCGCGGCTTACCTGGCTAAGGCAACCGGCAAATCGGCCGATGCGCTGTACCGCGCCCACGTAGCCGACTACCAGCAACTAGCCAACCGGGTGCGGTTCTCGCTGCAGGCCGACGCAGCGACTCCGCCCCTCAACCTGCCGATGGACGAGCGTTTGCAGCGCTACGCAGGCGGAGCGGCCGACCCGCAGCTGGAGAGTCTGTATTTTCAGTTTGGGCGATACCTGCTCATATCGAGTTCGCGTCCGAAACGCCCCGGCAACCCGGCTGCGCGCGCCATTCCGGCCAACCTGCAGGGCATCTGGAACCCCATCGTACGCCCTCCCTGGAGCAGCAACTACACGACCAACATCAACACCGAGATGAACTACTGGCCAGCCGAGATGACCAATCTGTCGGAGCTGCATACGCCCCTCCTCGACTGGATTGGGTATATGGCCACAACCGGCCGCGAAACCACCCGTCATTTCTACAACGCGTCGGGCTGGACCGTTCATCACAACTCAGACATCTGGGCCACCTCGAACCCCGTTGGCGACCGGGGCAAAGGCAGTCCTTCCTGGGCAAACTGGGCCATGGGCGGAGCCTGGCTCAGCCAGCACCTCTGGGATCACTACGCCTTTACGGGCAACCGGGCCTACCTGCAGCAATACGCCTACCCGCTCATGAAAGAAGCCGCCCAATTTTGTCTCGACTGGCTCGTTACCGACAGTCAGGGGCGGCTGGTAACCGCACCCGCTACCACCCCCGAAAATATTTTCGTGACCGAAAAAGGCGAGAAGGGCTCGGTGTCGGTAGCCACAACCATGGACATGGCCCTGATATGGGATCTGTTCAGCAACGTTATCCAAGCCTCCGAGCAACTCAACGTCGATGCTGATTTCCGGCAGACGCTGTTGACTAAAAAGGCGAAGCTGTTTCCCTTACAGATTGGCCGCAAAGGCAACCTGCAGGAGTGGTACAAGGACTGGGCCGACGAAGATCCGCAACACCGCCACGTGTCGCACCTCTACGCCCTGCACCCCGGCCGGGAGCTGTCTCCCCTGACAACGCCCGCCCTCGCCGACGCGGCCCGTCAGACGCTGGCCATTCGGGGCGACGGCGGCACGGGCTGGAGCAAATCCTGGAAAATCAACTTCTGGGCCCGGCTGCATGACGGTAACCATGCCTATAAACTACTGCGCGAGCTATTACGCCTGACCGGCCTGGAGGGCACTGACTATGCCAACGGGGGAGGTACCTACCCGAACCTACTCTGCGCCCACCCGCCTTTCCAGATCGACGGTAACTTCGGCGGCACGTCGGGTATTGGCGAGATGCTGCTCCAGAGCCACGACGGCCTGCTCAACCTACTGCCCGCCCGGCCTGACGCCTGGGCATCGGGCGAGGTAAGCGGCCTCAAAGCACGAGGTGGTTACGAAGTGGCGATGCGCTGGCAAAACGGCAAACTGACCCGGGTAGCGATTCGCTCGTCGCTGGGCGGCCTCTGTCGGCTGCGGGTACCTAATGCACTCACCGGCACGGCCAATGTCCAACTGCGCCCCGCCACGGGCAGCAACCCCAATCCGTTTTTCAAGCTTCCCCAGAATCAGTACCAGACCCGCTCGCCGGAGCAGGCAACCAACGGGGTCAGCGTATATGATCTGGCTACCGAAGCCGGCAAAGAGTACATACTGGTCGGGAAACCGTAGCCTGTCAACCAGCTGTCCGGGCTTGTTTTTCTCCGCTCAATCTGTTACTATACAGACTGTAACATAAAAACTAACCGCTGATCGGCCGTGGAATGGTTTGTACTGGTTCAGCAAACGCTGGCGAGCCTGTTCGTTATCCTGATGAGTCTGTTTCTGCTCTTCTGGTGTTTGCCGGAAGGGTATTTCTTTCGGGATCTGCTGCACACAAAGCTGGGCCGGTATATCTGCTGGGCCGGGCTCGACAATTACTGGTCGTTGTTTGCGCCCCGCCCCATCTCCAAAAACTTCCTGATCGGGTTCGAGATCGAACTGGCCAACGGTACCGTTGTGGCCTGGAAACTCCCCCCCTACACCCTCAAAGACGACTATCAGCTGACGGATCATTTCCGGTTCATCAAGATGCATAACCAGTTGCTGTCGCAGAAAGACCCGATTCCCAAAGAGGCCATTTGCCGGTACGTTCTTCGCCAGTACCGACCGCAACAGGATGCCGCCAATCCACCCATTCGCGTACACCTACTCCAGTACTACGAGCCCCCAGTCAACGGCACGTTTCAGCTGATTCCCTGGATGAGTCAGGTAGTTTATACGCACGACGTAATCGAACAGCTTCGCACACCGGCCGTATGACACTCCTCTTTATCACTTTTGGCGAGCTGGCCGGAGGCTGGAATCAGTTACTGTTCAGCGAGCAGTCCAGCCTGACGCTCTGCGTATTCAGGGTACTGACCGGTATGCTGGTACTTACTGAAACCCGGAACTGGCTCAGCGTCTATAAACTCCTGTTAAGTCCCGACGGCTGGTTTGGCTACGACGACTACATCACCCTTCAGCAGCCATCCCGTTTTTCGCTCCTCAACTACATGCCGCCCACGACCCGGTCGGTGGAGGTTGTTCTGGGCGTTCAGGCCATAGCCGGGTTTTGCCTGACCGTCGGCATCCTGCCCCAGCTGGCCGCGCTGATCTGTTTTGTGACGCTCGTTTCTATCCACAACCGAAATATGTACGTGCTTAGCTCGGGGGATGCGCTGTACCGCTTTTTCTGCCTGTTCCTGATCTTCGCACCGACCCAGACTCAGCTCTCGGTGATGGACTATCCGAACCTGCTCCGGCCCGAAGCCAAAGCCCCAGCCTGGCCCCTGCTGATGATTCAGCTTTTTATGGCGAACATCTACCTGAAAAACGTCTTTTTCAAACTACAGGGCAATAGCTGGCTTAACGGAACCGCCACCCAGCTAGTCTTACACGTCAGAATCTGGAATCGGTTCGTTGTTCCGACGATTCTGGACCGGGCCTGGTTTTATAAGGCAACCACCTACGGCACGCTCGTCGTCGAAACCACTCTTTTCACCCTGATCTGGATCGATGAGTGTCGGCTGGCGGTGGTGGCGCTGGGCGTCCTGTTTCACCTGGGGCTGTGGGTGTTCCTGCGCATCGGTTTTTTTCAGATGGCCATGATCGTCGGCCTGGGGGCCTTTGTCAGCCCGCACGAGTACGGCTATTTATTCGGCCAGATTCAACGATGGCTGGCGTAGCTAATCAGCCCCCCTGCATCGGGTGGCCGTACGTATCGGTCTTGGTCTGGAGCGTTTGGATAGCTTTCCGGACAATGTCGGTAAACTCGGCGTAGGTATACAGCTTATCCTGCTCTAAGCCGTAAAAACAGGGAGGCAACGGTACGAAGAAATCAGCTTCGCGGCTATCGGCCCGCAACCAGACAGCACAAATTTTGAGCGAGAAGAGCCGCAGGAACGAGTACTCATAATCGCCGGTCCGGAGTTCTTTCTTCTTTTTCAGAACGGGATATAGCTCTTTCAACGCATCGACCATGTGGCCGGAATGGACCTCGTGAACATGATATTGCCCCCTTTTGCCAACTTTGGTCTCTACAGCCACGGTACCATGCTGATCCGTATGCAGGTGTCGCCAGGAAACAACATCCGCCTGGCTAAACCCAACTTCGGAAAGGATATCGCTCAGCTGCGCGTGGTAGACTTTATGCGGCAAGGCCTTCTCGTAGGTAAAGGTTCTTTTGAGCTGTACCGACTTCGGCTTTCGCTGGGTGAGCCAGCCCGTATACTTGACAACTGATTTTTCGGGGGCGAGTATCTGTCGGATCGGCATGGCTTAAGGCGTTGATGTTGGGGTCGAAAAAAACGTATATTCTACCAGACTATCTTTAACGGCGTGGCCCAGCACCGTGCCGCCATGGCATTTATAATTAGTCACAAACTCTTTGTAAGGCATTTCTGATTTACCGAAAAAAGAGTCATATATAGTTACATTTTCTTCCGAATCGGTCCACTCGTAGCCCGCGATGGCTACGAAATGGGAAAATTCATTCCTGTTATTGATGGTCCCGTCGATATCCATCCGGAGCAGGAACGCAATGATTCTGCCGGCATCCAGCTCGCCGACGAGTTTTTTGTAAGGAATAAATCCTTTTTCATAGCCCCGCGCAATGCCGGCCGTTACGAACGACCCTATGTTTTCATCATTCTGAAGATACCAGACTATATCGCAGGGTGAGTCTTCGGGATTAGTACAGCAATCGCCCGTGTTGGGTCCAATTGACTGACTGGCCAGTTTGCACTGGGTCCATTTACTGTCGGGATCATAAAAAAGCGCGCAGCTTGTACCCACAGCAGCCCAGCACATAGCATGTCCCAGTTGATGCTGCATGGTAAAATTAAGTGATACTTTTTTCTCTTTTTTCGCAGGCATAATACAGATAAGTTAACGATATAAAGAGAGTTATCTAATTACATACTTAAATGTAGATAATCAATAAACACGTATTCCCTGTCTGTACCTTATAGTATCAGCAGGGAATACGTATTTGGTTTACCAGGTGCCTCCGCCCATGTGGTCGTCGGACTCATTATGTTTCAGTTTTTCCATCTTTTCGTATGGAAAAATACTTTTACCATCCTTCATACGCATCTTGGCAAATTTCCGTAATGAACTAATCGTTTCCGGCTTAAATTCCTGATCCGTTTTGCTATTCATAAAATCAGTAATCTGAGCTTTGGTTAGCTGCTGCGCATCGGGGGTTAGGTGTTTAACATACTTGGCATCGCCTATGCGTGTCAGGGCGTCTTTCAGGGTTTCAGAATCTTTCATGGTTTATGGCAAATTAGGTTAGTGAACTATTGACTATAAAAAACAATTAATCGCTTTCAATAAATACAGATGTATGCAGTTAGCCTGCATCACCCGTCGATCTAATCCGCCCAAACACATCCGCAACCATTGCGCAGGCGAATACCTGTCAGGAACCGTCAATTGCCCTATAAATGAAGCGTATAAAAGTAAGAAGCCGGTAGTAAAATCAAAGGGAGTAGCCAGAAAAAAGGAAATATTTGTGTGAGCGGTTGAGTAAGTTGCCCATTCGTTTCGTAAGCGGCTGAAATCAGCATCCAGCATCGATATTAACCCGGCTTAACCGATGGCTTCTTTCAACTATTTGCCAGTATACATTGCTTTGAATACGCCTTTTGATGATATTGACCTGCCTGCCTCAACCAGCACCCAACCCCTCTTTTACCAGTAACTCTATCCGTAACCGCTACCGTGTGTTCGCGACTACAGCCCTGTGTGTACCGCCCTATCGCCAGAAACGGCAAAAAAATGATGGGCATCGGTCCCCAAAAAATAGGAAAGAATGTTGATATTTTCCGAAGACTCACCCTGATATGCCAGACCGGTGGTATAAATTGTAACCCTATGAGATACCTCTATTTATTCTATTGCTGTCTGTTTTTTTCAACGGCTTTGGTGGCGCAACCGATTCTGTTACAGCAGGATCAACCAATCACGATCTCTTCCGGTTTTTCTTACCTGAATGATACTACCGGTAAACTAACCATTGCTGATGTCTTAAACCCTACGTTTACCCGCCAGTTCATACCGGCAGATAATACACCCTGGAACAAAAATATTCAGGTTTACTGGCTGAAATTTTCTGTAAAAAATAATACATCGTTCGATAAAGAGTGGGTATTCGATTTCGAAAACTGGTCTTTTGTTAGTTTTTTTTACGGAGCAGAAAATAAGCTACTACGCAAAGAGACGGGCTATTTGTACCCATACCGAAAACGGGATTATCCGCATGCGAATAAAGTATACATAAAACTACCGCTCAAAGCCGGACAAACGCAGGAATGTATTGTTCGATTAGTATCTAAATTCAATATAGAAAAAGTACCGCTTACGCTTAATTTCATTGCAGCCCCCCGCGCTAAAATCGACGACGCAAACGCCTTTTCAGGACAGATTATTTTCATGTTCCTCGGCGTGTTTATTGTCATGTTTATTTACAACGCCTTTATTTATATTTCAACGCGTTTAAAGAGTTACGCATACTATCTATTAGTATTATTTTTCGCTTTCTTTTTCACGGCGGGCAATTCAGGGTATCTTATTTCTATTTTTGGATTCATCGATGATTTTTCGATCTGGTTTTCAGATTTTGAATCGATAGCGTCCAATTTGCTGGCAATTGTCTATGTCTTATTTGTCCAGAGTTTTCTTAACGTAAAGCAGCGGTATCCTTTCTGGAATAACATCCTGAACGGCCTGATCGGGTTATATATTCTTTCGGGTCTGCTAATCTTTATCTACTTCGAACTGGGGTTTGCCATGACCCAGCTACTGGGCCTGGCCTCGTTTCCGCTTATCATCTATCTGGGTATACGTAGTATTCGCGACCGGTACCCATCGGCTCTTTTCTTCTCCATTGGTTTCTCGTTCCTGTTCACCGGTATACTGTGCGTCATTCTGATGTTGCTGGGCGTGCTGCCCAAAAATGACTTTACGTTCAAGTACGCCTTACCCACCGGCTCGGCGCTGGAGGTCATTATGCTGGCTTTTGCGCTGGCCAATATGATTAATGTGCTCCGGCGCGAAAATGAAGAAAAACAGGCCCGCATCATTCACCAGTTCGAGGAGAATCAACAGCTTCAGATTACCCTGAACCGGGAACTGGAACAAAAAGTAGAGGAGAGAACCCAGGAGCTAAACCAATCACTCAACCAGTTACGCTCTACGCAGGATCAGCTCATTATGCGCGAGAAAATGGCATCATTGGGTGAACTGACCGCCGGGGTGGCACATGAGATTCAGAACCCCCTGAACTTCGTCAATAACTTCTCCGAAATTAACACTGAACTGGTCGAAGAAATACAGCAGGAACTGAGCAAAGGCGATCTGACAGAAGCCAGTTTTATTCTGGAGGATTTAAAACAGAATATGAAACGCATCACGGCTCATGGCGGCCGGGCCAATGCGATTGTGAAAGGAATGCTGGAGCACAGCCGCATGGGAACCGCCGAAAAGCGGATGACCAATATTAACAACCTCGCCGAAGAATACTTAATGATTGTTTTCCAGGGACTTCGAAGCAAAGATGTATTATTCAGCGCCGAACTTCGTAGAGATTTCGACCCGACCATACAGCCTACCGAACTGGCCCCGCAGGAAATTGGTCAGGTATTACTGAACATCTATGGCAATGCTTTTTATGCCATAAAAGAAAAAGCCCGGCAAGCGCAAACAGGGTATCAACCCCAGCTTTCGGTCCGAACATTTCTGGAAAAAAACAGGCTGGTACTTCAGATCAGAGACAATGGTATTGGTATTCCGGCTGATATTCTCAATAAAATATACCAGCCTTTTTTCACCACAAAACCAACGGGGCAAGGAACGGGACTCGGGCTGTATCTGGCTTATGACATTATTACCAAAGGCCATGCCGGTGAGCTGCGCGTACAAACCGAACAGGGCTTGTATACAGAGTTTACGATTATTCTGCCCTACACACCCGCTGCCTGATCGACCAATTCCCTGCTAGTCAGGCCGTCTGACCGAGCGATCGAAGTAAAGGTAGCCTTTCGCCAGCAGGGGTTTGCCCGGCTGATAGGTCAGCTTTACGTACTGCGCCATTCGTCTGATAACGGTTGGCTTCGGATCATGCCGCGGGGCGTCCGTTTCCGGGTCATACCACGACCAAAGGCCTGGGCTTGACTGGACCTCAAACTGACCGTTCCAGCCGAGCAGCGCATCCCGTTTCTGAGTTGAGCACAGCTTGTCAGCCACCAGCTGCTGCGTAAAATCAGTCAGTTTTTCCTGCGCCCGATCTTCAGCAAACCAGCACTCTATACCGATTCGGGGCTGAAGCTCAGGTGTGATATCAATGGAGAGACCTAAGAGATCGCTACGGTCTGCGTACGGACTCATCACCTGGTTAAACTCAGCCAGGTTCCCGGGCCAGTGGTGATCAATAAGGAGTTGTAGCAGGTCCGAAAAAGAGTTCATCATCAGATACACCCGCAGCGCCTGTTTGTCGCGGCTGGTTGGCGCGCCGATGGAACAGATCTGTACAGCAGGCGCAATCGACTCGAAAAACGGCCGAAACCGCTCCCGGGGGTACTGATCATTCAGAAGCGCAACGGTCTGAAGAACCAGTTCGGGCCGTACCAGCGCATCGTCGCTCAGTCGGTTTCTTCTGAAATGTATGTACAGCCACGGGGCAGGCGCTCTGCGCAACGGATCAGTAATATCATAGACCAGCCAGAGTACTTTAATATGCGGATGGAGAATAAACCGGCTATCGCGCCAAAGACCGCAAATAGATCGTATCTTATCCAGAGCAGCCTGATGCCCGGCATCGTCGGTGTCCGAAGTCGCGGCCAGCCAGTCTATGACCACCTGGTGCTCGTTTACCTTACCCGTAATGGCCAGGTTCAGGTCGACCCGCATCTGATCCTGACCAAGCCAGCACTCGAAGCAACCGAACGATAAAGCCGGTAGCCGTCGGCCAATCTGCCGGATGCGGCTCAGGTAGTCGTCCGAAATCAGGTCTGTCGACAGCCAGGGGGTCAGTACGTCAATGTAGTCGGCTAAGTCTGCTTGCATGGCAGGTCGTGGATAAGGCCGGAAGCTGGCCGCAACAGGGCTTTGGCAGGCCAGTGATGGCAGCCGATAAATATAACCGTAATGCTTGTAATCTTTTGAGTCGATATGAGTCAGTTTGATTTTCCGCGCGTCAACTTCTCGGGGCAGGCTTTCATTAACCCCGGCACGGCCAATAATAACATCCTGCTGCCGCTGGTAACCTACGACCCCATTCAGGTCAACGCGTTTCTGCCCCCTCGTATCTATCTGTCTACCGATCTGCTGGCGCTCCATAAACTGGGCGGTCTTCCTGTTCCGCCGGGCCAGGTCATCCGGGAAGACGGCAAGCAGCGGTATATCGACCTGGAGCCGATCAACACGCGCCAGACATTCACCGACTGGGCCACAACGCCCCTGGGCAGCTCCCCGCTCGACACTGCCTACCACGCGCTATACGAGCTGGTTACGATCAAACGGACGGGCAAACCCCTCCGCGGCCATTTGCCGGCTGGCTGGAATTATTACGGCGGCATGGAGTTCGGCTTCCGCGACGTACGGGTAAGAAGCGTGGCAACAACCGATGAGCAGTTGTTTACGCCCGAGTCGGCCACCTGTCCGTCCACCATCGCCCGGCTACTGGATGCGGTCGTTAGCTTCGATAACGACGCCGGCCAGACTACGGCCGTCATGATCGACGTGTTGCCCAGCCTGGCCATGTTCAGTCAGGTCTTCTGCGACTCGATCCAGATTCGGCAGCCAGGCAGCGTGTTGTTGTCAGGCAGACCTTACAAAGGCTCTCTGCGGCATTTGAATCTGCACAGAATCGTCAATCAGGCGGGGGTCTTCAGCAGCTCGGGTACCTTTTTCATGGCCCTGCCCCTAAAGGAACTGGACGGTGGGCTGGCGTCACCACTCATGCGTCTGTTTCAGGAATACAATCACCGGCAGGAGCCGCTGGCGGGGGTGCTGATTCGTTATAATCTGTTCGAGGTTCAGGAAAACCAACACCCCGATTATTCGGCGCTGGGTACCAAAGCCAATCCGGCCACGGCCACTGTTTCGGGGAGCCTCACGCCCTGGTACGAAGGCGAGCTGAAGTCGATGACGATGGGCCGGATACTGTTGCCCGACAGGCCTTATTTATCCGATAAAACCCTTTCATCCGTAGTCTGCCGGGTCGATCATGCCAAAGGCCGGGTGCGCCTGGACCTGCTGGGCAGCATTCCCGAAACGCAGCTCAGTCAACAGCCGCTCCGGTACGAAACTTACCCGCTGGGCGCCCTCTCGCTGGACCTCATCCGACCTGGCCGGGCCGACGTAACCCTCGGTACCTTTCAGATCGACGCCTATCACCTGAGCCGGGAACGCCTGCTGCAAACGGGTGGGGTTCTTGACATCGTCATAGATCCGTCGCTGGCGCTGACCGAAGCAGACGTTGACAAGGGCTTACTAGCCATACGTGCCCGATCAGCCCGGCCCGATCCGGACGACCCGCCGACCTACCTGCTCGAAAACGAGTACATGGCTATTGCCGACGAGTCGGGTCTGTATGCCGATCAGGGGCAGGATGCCAGCCGGGGGTACAGAAGCTACGGCCCCGGGCAGGAGCCCTGCCGGGTCAGTGTTTACCGACGCGGCCAGCCCCTGACCGAACCCGTGCCCATGACCATCATGGCGCTTACCATCACTCAATCCGGTTCGTCGGCGGCTGTTAGTCAGTTTCTGAAAACCAGCCATTTTCAGAATGGCCAGGCGCTCGTCTTCCCTACCGATCAGGCGGCTAACTGTATGTATGTGTTCTATCCGGGGGCATCGGCTACGGTTTCCGACAACCTCTTGGCCGACCTGATCAGAACGGGTTTCTTCGTTAGCCTGCGGATATTGCCCGTGCCCGATTACGGCCCCTACCTCAACCCTGCCCATCCGGACTACCCCCAACCCATCCCGTTCGATTTTCTGTATCAGGAACTCCTGATGGCCTATGATCTGGTGTTTCCCAAGGCGTCGCTGATTACTCCGTTCACAGAAGCGTATTTCAGCCGGGGATGGCCGTTCATCTGGCAACGGATGGACCCCGCCAACTGGTCGTCGGCCACCTACATGCCGTCGAGCCGGGACATGCCGATGGCCAAATGGCAGCTATTCTGCCAGTGGGTATCCCAGCTACAGAGCCAGTCTCTGCCCCCCGGCCAAGCGTAGTATGTTCAGGAAACAATGCCAAACGATACTCTGAGCTACAACGACCACTAGAGTAAGCCACTACTAATCAAACCATTATGTTCTTTTTTTATCATCCAATGAAGGAGGGATCTTCGGGTGAGGCTGACATTACGTCCGGCTTGGAAAGATCCCTCCTTCATTGAGATGACAGAAAGGACCGTTTTCAATTCTCGATTGACTGAATAAACTACAGCGAGATGCATAAAAACCCCATCAAGGCCTTACTATTTGATTTGGACGGCACTCTGGCCAATACGCTTCCCTTGTGTATTCAGGCCTTCCGCCGAGCCGTTGAGCCGCTGGCTAATCGGATACTCACCGATCAGGAAATTATAGCCACGTTCGGTCCTTCTGAAGAGGGAACCATTCAGGCGTTGGTACCAACGCACTACCAGGAAGGAGTCGCCAGCTATATCACGCAGTACGAGCAACTGCACGCACTGTGCCCAACACCGTTTGCGGGAATACCAGAACTGCTTCAGCATCTCAGAAACGAAGGAATTCGGTTAGGTCTGGTCACTGGCAAAGGCCCTCAAAGCACAGCTATTTCGTTGCGTTACTTCAAGCTCAGTCATTATTTCGACTTTATCGAAACGGGTTGGATTCACGGCCCCCGAAAAGTGGATGGTATCCGGTCGATCCTGTCTCAGTGGCCTGATATAAACACCGGGCAGGTCTGGTACGTAGGCGACGCCCCCAGCGACATTCTCGCGTCAAGACAGGCTGGCATCTCCGTTGTTAGCGCGGCCTGGGCCGAAACCACCAACGTTGAGGAGTTAAGGGCTTTACAACCGGACCAACTCTTTATTTCCACTGACGCGTTTGATCAATGGGTACGTAGCGCTGTTCGGTAAATGAATAGGGCCTGATCGTAGTTCGACTAAAGTGCTGTTTAACTTTTTTAAAAGAAGGTTGCTCATCCATCGAAGTAGCCCCTTTCTACCTTTAGACGAGCACTGTAATTCCTCTTTATAGAACGCTTCTGCAAACAGTGCCATTTCTGGTATGGTTCTCTATTTGTATGCTGGGCACTACATTCTGTTTTGAACGACCAGAATTGTGTCACTTAAAGTTGTAGTTAACTTGTGAACGAAACCAGTTTATTTGATAAGTAATTTTACTTATTTACCTTTCTTTCAAAGAAATAGATTTGAATATAAGCTTACCTTCCTACTAATAAGCCTTATGAAACCAGCAATATATAGCTGGCTGGTGTTGCTCTTTGTGGGGCATATCAGCTGTAAACAGGCCTCTTCTGACAATTTAGTGCCGATTATCAAAGCGCCTGCTGTAATTAACTGGCAAAATGTGGACTCCCTGTTTGGCTCATCAGATCGAACAGCGCTAGGCGTATACGCTGATAGTGCGGGACTTATTTTGATGAAGCAGAACGGATTCACATTGCTTCGAAAAAATAACCCACAACCTACTCACTACATTTATTCACTTTTCAATGACTATTGGAGCAGTATTCGGCCTACCTTCTACCAAGGTGTCGCTTATGCGATTACTTCAGAGAATACCATTCAGGCATTTCCCTACCGACAACCCAATCAGCCACCATTTACGATTAGATTGGCCGACTTTAACCTTCCCGTAACCCCAAATGGTCGCGTAGCTTTTTCACGGCGGTCCTCCATTACCATTAACTCGTCTGGTTTACTCGTAGTGGAACTCGACGCAGTGACAGCACCTAGATATCTATACTGCCTGCAATTAGACGATAACGGAAGAGCTGTTCGTAACTCGCCAGATGGTAAAATTGGCCACCCGATTGTGTTAAGTGACTCAACATTTGTACCCATGTTCTGGGGCCTATATGCGTTTGAGGATCTGCTTTTTGTCGAAGCAGCTCGAAACTATGTGGGAGACAATCTAATTGCCAGTACACTCATGGGCGAGTTGCAACGAATTGGTCCAACTGGCCAACTGAAAACAGTCTTGCCAAGAGTAGGTGTACAAAACGTGTTTCTGTTCAACAATGCGCTCTATGCGGTCGGTGGCCCTCTGAACAGTCCGTTAAGACTATATAAATCAACCGACAAAGGTCAAAGCTGGTCAAGTCTGTATGAGTTAACGAATGCTAATTTGTATGGAGCTACCTTCTCGTCTTTTCATCAGATCGACAATCGACTGGTTACGGTTTATCTCCATCAGAGATTACAGGAATATGACGTTGAGTCAAATCAAGTCAAAACACTCCGGCTGACCGGGGTTCCTGAATTCAGAGGTACAATTACGGGGCTGGCTCAATATGAGGGCAAGGTGTATCTTACGACATCGAATGGTGGAATCTACGTAAAACCGCTGAAGGACTTCTGGCAGTATGCAGCGGATTAAAAGGCACTGTCATTGAACAATAGTTTGGTGTGCTGGCTCCGCCTGTAAAACACAGTCGGGCCGGCCTGCAGCAGCAGTTGGTAGCCAGCTTCAAAAAGCATCGTTGCCTGGGTCGATTTAATACGGCGCCAGGGGCTGCCCATATCGTATTCAGCGCGAACGTACCTGAGCCTGTCTAGTCAGCACGTTCCAGGCTTCGTTGAGCAACATCTCGTGCGTACCCTCGAAAATGAGCAGGTCAGCGGCTGGCAGGGATCGCTTCAGGATTACCGCCCGACCATTGGCCAGCTTTTCGCCGGTTCGCCGGTCGTGGCCCCGCCGGGTCAGCAACGCCTGAATGGTGGCGGCATCAACTTGCTGAGGATGGTTGGCCGATCCCGTAAAATCGCTCACTAGTTTGTTGAAAAACAGGATCGTCTGGGTGATGGGCACGGCCCCGGTGTACCCGTCGTGTACGCCCGCAAACAGGTGCAACCGACTATGCCGACGGCGGGCAACGGGCGTTTTCATGAAGTAAGGCGACCGGCTTTGGGCTTCGGGTACGTTCAGGCTGTTCCCCGTCTGGCCCACACAATCCAGAATATCCTGCGTGTGCTTCGGGTCCCGCGACATGGTTTCGTAATACCAGTCGACGAGATTCGTAATGGGCACCCAGGCCGAAAAGCTGTTGATGGCCCGTCTGGTTTTCATGTACAGACAGAGCGTAGCATAGCCGCCCCCACTCACCCCGATGACGTGAATCTGACTCGTATCGACGTTGCCGTTGGCTATGGCGTAGTCGATGGCGTCTTCCATATCCTGGAGCGCATACTGGCTGCAACAGGCGTTGGCCGTTCGGTTTGGCCCCCGAAAATCGGGGTGAATGTAGTTCCAGTCGCGCTGACGGGCCAGCAGAGCCAGCGAATCAACCTGCCTGTAATCGCCACTCCAGGTGTGCAGACTTACCACCAGCGGCTGCGGGCGGGGCTGCTGACTGGCGTAGAAAAAAGCGGGCTGCACCGCTCCATCCAGTCGGGACGGAATACGTACCTGCCGAAACGGGGCCGACCAGAACGGGGATTCCTTTGCTGGTGCCGTTACTGGCGCAACCACCTGCTGAATACCAGCCAGCCAGGTATTGGCCATGAGCCGGTAGCCCGTCGAATCGGGATGGAGACCGTCGATAAGGTGTTGGGCGGTACCATTGGCGGCCATGAAGTTAGCGTACTGATCGACCAACCGAATCGGTACGCCTTCCTGACGAAGCGCCTGGACCAGAGCGGGCAACAGGCGGTTGAAGACCGGCACCCGACTGGCCGTGGCCGCGCTGATTCCCCGCCATTGGGTTGTCATGGGCGTGAGGGTACTCAGCAATACCTGAGCCGTTGGTCGCTGTTGGTGAATGTCCCCAATCAGGGTCGTCAGGCGGCTGATCGCGTGCGGCACAATCCGGGTCGAGTCGCCCTGCGGAGCCACCCGGTGTTGCAGGTCGTTGGTGCCAATTTCGAGCAAAATCACATCTACGGTGGGCGTGGGGCTGGGCGGCAGGCTGCTATCCAGCGCGGTCGGCAAATCATCGAGCAGGCCGCTGCGGGTTTGTCCGTCGAGCGCAACCCCGTCGGTAAAGGCCGTTGCGGTAATCTGCCAGCCCGACCGGCCTTCGTGCTCCGGGTCGGTCAGCCGGTCGCTGTTGGTGGTGAACCGTCCCCGAAAATCAACGGCATAACCCGCTTTGATGAGCAACTCGTGCAGGGGTTTCCGGTACCCGCCGGGTGCGCCTGCGCCCTGCGTAATGGAGTTGCCCATCGGCACGATTCGGATAGTCGGTTGTGCCTGACAAACAGCCAGTTGGATGACCCATACACCGATAAGCCAGGTACGTTGCCACATCATTTTACGGGGGCGGTGTCGATAATCACCGAGTCGATTTTGTAGCGGTTGCCGCGTGCCTGTTTTTCGTCGGCGCCGGGCAGTCCCGCGTCTTTGGGGGCCAGCGTATCCGACGAGTACGCGTTGGTCAGGCGATACGGCCCGGTACGAAACTCAAGTCGCTCGACCGACGATACCGGTTCAAAAAAGGGGACTTTCTTCAGAATCACCTCGTCGTTCAGCGTCAGCGAGTAGGTCTGGCTGGCAACATCGATATCCAGCCTGACCGTATGATCTTTTTGGGCATCGAGCCGCCGAAGGTATGGCATGCCCCGCCCGTGGTTGGCCAGCAGGTAATTCCAGGCAACGTGGTCGTAAATCCGCACCGGTCGACGGCCAGCTCCATCGGTAATATCTACCTCCAGATGCCCGTTCTGGTAATCGAGCAGGGTGAACTGAACGGTCAGCTTTTTGGTCTCCGGGAACACCCGAATGGCTTTGGCATAATCGTAGGGTTCTTCGTCCTGAAGCAGCAGAAACCGGTTTCCTTTTTCTTCGTCCACGCTGACGGTACCCCAATAGGGCTGATACGTATTCCAGCCCACCGGCTCCGACCCCACCGGCTGGTCGTCAAACGAGTAAGTGGCTTTTTCAACGAGTTTAACCTGGTCTTCGGGCGGAATTTTACTGATCCAGAGGTCTTCTTTATTGACCGAATACACCACCCAAAGATCATCGCCGGGCGGGTTGCCATTGCCCTCGGCAATACCCCGAACGTACTGAGCACCAATGTCTTTGAAGCGGCCCGCGAACCGCAGGGGCGGGATGTCGCCGTGAACCACCCGCAGGTTGGTAAACGTAATGCCATCGTCGCTGGTGAGTATAGCCAACGGAAGCCGCTCGTCCGTTCCCGACGGGTTGTACACCAGCGCATACCGGCCATTATCGAGCCGCTGCCCCCATTCTTTGGCAGTCCCTTCGGGCTTCGAGCTGATCACTACGGGTTTCGACCAGGTTTTGCCTTCATCGTCGCTCAGGGCCGCCCAGGCTTCTTTCCAGAGGCCCACCACTTTGCCATCTTTCCGGTGAAAAAAGCAGAATCCTTTGGCCGAAAACTCGTCGTTTCCCGCCAGCGCATAAAACCCGTCGTCGCTGCGGTCTTCTTCCCACCATTGCTGGGTCATCAGCTTGTTGTTGAGCAGTTCGTCGCAGGCAGTAATGAATCCGGTATCGGGGGCGGTTTTATAAAACGGAAACCAGTTGGCACGGTCCGGTTGCGGAATTTTGCTGTTGGCGTTGTAGCGGATGAAATAAATCGGCCCCAACCGACCGTCTTTATAAATTTCACGAACGGCCCGGCCAATGCCCTGCCCGTTGTTGGGGTTGTCGGGCAGGCCATAAAACGACAGGGTGAGCAGTCGACCGTCGGTGGCCACATAAAAACCCATCCGCTGGTGGGCAATCGTGAACTGCCCCGGCTGCACCTCAATGGCCGGGAAGGTGCGAGACGGTGCCGACCAGGTTTTCCCATCTGCCGAACTCATCAGGTACGTCTCGGTCGGCGTGCCGTTTTCCTGGTATTCATGGGCCAGGTATTGCACGTAGAATTTGCCGTTCCAATGGGCCAGCATCGGGGCGTGGTTGTAGGTGTTGCCCGCCCGGTTGGTTTCGGGTGGATGCGAGCGGTTGGCGCGCAGGATCTGGCGGTTCTGGGTACCGGGAATGGGGCGGAGCTGCCCGTCCATCTGCCGGTGATCCACAAATTTAGGCTCGCCGACGTACTGCAAGGGCATGGCTGCCGTACCCGCTTTGGGCGCGGTCTGGGCGTTGGCCAGCGAAGACAAAAAGAGTCCCGCAAAAACGAACTTCGTCATGTTCATCACAACAAAACTGCGATTCAACATACGGCTTTACCCCTAATTATAAATCAGGAATATCTACACTTTCCTGGCTGGCTTATTGGATGAGACCCGTACCCAGAGGGCCAGAAATCTATCGAAAAGCTCATGGTGGTTGTAGCCTTTGGCACCCACGGCAGTGGTTTTGTAGATAGTCCAGGTGTTGTTGTCCAAGATATTGACTTTAATCGTAAAGTCGATGGCGTGTCTGGTGTCGTTGTTGAGAAGGAGTACCTTTTTATTAAAGCCGGTCGTCAGAAATGGATCTAATGGGTTCTTGGCTTTCACGCTCTATTCGTACCAGGGGCCTGGCCTATGGATTTCTTCATCTGCCACAGTTCATTATTACTACCAAACTACAAACCCAGCGACTCTTCGAACCCTGACACCTTCCGTAATCCTATAAGATAACTATTCCGCAAAGCTATTTCTATTCATAACCATCTTTACATCAATAGGTTATACTCTATTTCGTTAACGCACTAGACTTAACTTTATCAAAAAAAACCGCCTGTAAGTAGTTAACTTACAGGCGGTTGCAATGTGCCGAAGGCGAGACTCGAACTCGCATGTCCGTAAAGACACACGCCCCTGAAACGTGCGTGTCTACCAATTTCACCACTTCGGCAGATTCACTTTCCCCGTGTTGGGACTGCAAAGATACGGCCGCCGAATTGGATCACGCAAGTGTTTTTTGAAAAAAATTCTGTTCTATCGGTTAAAAAGCATGCGTTGGCCAGGCCGGTCAGACACGAACCGACCATGTTGATATACCAGCTCGCCCGATACAATCGTGTGCGTGACCGAGGCACCAAAGGTCTCGCCTTCGAGCGGAGACCAGCCACACTGATAGAGCAGGTTCTCTTTCGATACCGTAAACGGCTGATTCATATCGACTAATACCAGATCGGCCCAGTACCCTTCGCGCACGTAGCCCCGCTTGTCGATCTGAAAACAGTCGGCCGGCGCGTGGCACATTTTCCGGACCACCGTCTCGATCGGCATTTTGCCCTGCCGCGCAAACTCAAGCATCATCAGCAGCGGGTGCTGCACCAACGGTAAGCCCGACGGTGCCTGCCAGTACGACTGGCTCTTCTCATCCCAGGTGTGGGGCGCGTGGTCAGTGGCGATGATGTCGATCCGATCGTCGAGCAGGGCGGCCAGAATAGCTTCTCTGTGGTGGGGCGCCTTGATAGCCGGATTGCACTTGATCTGATTACCTAACCGCTCGTAATCGCGACTGTCGAACCACAGATGATGCACACAGGCTTCGGACGTAATACGCTTGTCGACTAGCGGAACGCTATTGTCGAATAGCGCGAGTTCATCGGCGGTGGAGATGTGAAGAATGTGGAGCCGGGTATTGTGACGCTGGGCCAGCTCGACGGCCAACGACGATGATCTTAGACAGGCCTCTTCGTCGCGGATGAGCGGGTGCAGCTCGGCCGTAGCCCGATCGCCGTATTCGGCCCGATACCGTTCCGTGTTGGCGCGCACGGTGGCTTCGTCTTCACAATGGGTAGCAATCAGCATAGGGCTCTGCCGAAAGAGCTCATTCAGAATATGCGAATCGTCGACCAGCATATCGCCGGTCGATGAGCCCATAAACACTTTTATGCCGCAAACGGTACGCGGATCGGTACGCAACACTTCGTCCAGGTTGTGGTTCGACACGCCCATGAAGAACGAATAGTTGGCCAGCGATGTCCGGGCTGCGATGGCGTACTTATCGGCCAGCAACTCCTGCGTCAGCGCGTTGGGAACCGTATTCGGCATCTCCATGAACGACGTTACTCCCCCGGCTACAGCTGCCCGCGCTTCAGACCCGATGGTTGCCTTGTGCGTAAGACCAGGTTCGCGGAAATGAACCTGGTCATCAATGACGCCAGGTAGCAGAAACTGCCCCTTCGCATCAATCACCTGATCGGCCACCCGCCCCGACAGCCGGGGCGAAATTTGTGAAATCCGCCCATCTTCTATAAGTACGTCAGTATCAATGATGTTAGATTCATTTACTAAACGTACATTTAGTATTAATACACTTGCCATTTAAGTAACATTACGTATGTTTAATCATTTCTTGAAGCACACCATACTAGCCAGAAAATTCATACGTTGTCCATAGATATGATAGAATGAATCATGCTGTACTGTATAGCAAAAGTAAGGTAACAGTTCATTTTTCCAGTCTCATTATGCTGTCTACGACTCAACCTACTAAAACACATCCTATTGACTCTGATCCTTTAAAAACTGACTATGCATTTATAAACTGGGTACGTCTGATTGCCATGTTTTCTATAGTGATGGTGCATTGTCTTACGTTCCCGGCTCCTCCCGCTTCTACGCCCATAAACCAGTTACTTGCGTTTCCGACGGCCAACCTGATGACAAACGGCCAGGCAGCGGCCATCCTGACCCTGGAGCAATGTATGCGATTTGGCACCCTGCATTTCTTTATTGTAGCCGGGTTCCTGATCGGAAAAACATTGAAAGATGGGTCTGCCATTAGTTATTTCAGACGCCGTCTGACGACCATAGCGTACCCCTTCCTGATTGCATTTGGTCTGTATTATTTAAAATCACTGGGGTTCAATATTGCGAAAGGCGAGTTTGGCTCACTGGCCGATTTTTCGTCGTATGCTGTCGATAAACTGATAGTATCTCTGCTCGATACACCCTACTGGTTCATCCCGACCTACTTTTTCTCGCTGGCTATTCTATTGGCATGCAGGCCTTATCTGGCCAGGGCCTGGTTCGGCTGGATACTGGTTGCCGTTAATCTGTTATATGCTGTAAATGTGTATACCGGATGGCTCGCAGCCAGACATAACTATGCGCTGTTTGGCTTCTTGTTCTATTTATGGCTCGGCTATATAATTGGCAGTACAGATGCCGTGATGAAGAGTAGAGCTTATATATCAACCAAAGCGCTGGCAGGCCTGACGATTGCTTTATTCGGTTTCGCTCTACTCGAAATTTATATTCTTTTCAATGCCCGATCGGGCGACCCGGTCAACTCCCTTCGCCTAAGTAATCAGCTGTTTGCTATCGCTTTATTTTTCCTGCTGACCCGGGTTAATTACCTCCATAAACTTCCCTTTCTGCACCCGCGTACCGAATCCTTCGGTATCTACCTGTATCACATGTTTTTTGTGATCGTGCTGGGGAGAGCAATAGACCTTATTCCCCAGATGAGGGCGTTCACGTACCAAGCCGACTATTCAGGCCTTACGCTCGTAATCCTTTCGCTATTGCGTGGATTATTGATCTACACGCTTACACTGCTATTCGTGAAAGCGATTGCAACCAGCCGGTGGCGGTGGCTTATTGGTCTACGGGCTGGTAAACCGGCGTAGGATCGAACACCTTCACCATCTCGTCGAACAGCACCTTATGCCCATTATCGTTGGGGTGAATACCATCAACGGTTAGCTCGTCTTTGAAGACATCTGATGGGTCAGCAAGCGGGTCGAAGAAGTTGACGGCTTCTAACGGATAGGTGGCCAGCGTTCGGTCACGCTGCTGAATCCATCGGGCAGTAGCCCAGGCGTTTAGCCTGCGGGGCATGCTAGTTGTAATCAGAACCCTCTTTACGCCGTTGGCAAAAGCCGTTGCCCGAATAATTCGAAGGTTTTCCATTATTTCATCCACGCTGTAGCCATTGGCAACGTCGTTGGTAGTCATGCTGATGATCAGTACGCTGGGGTGCCTTCTCAGAGCCGCGGTGATGCTGCGCGCGGTATCGGAGGGCGGCCGGTTGGTTGGGCGGGCGTCGGTATCGGGCAGGATGTGATAGGTTGTATAGCCTCCTCTGGCAAGGTTGATTACTTTGCCCTTATTCAGGTAAGCACTGAACAACCCCGCCCAGGCATGCTTATAGTCAGAAGCCCCCACGCCCGATGCGGTCGATGAACCCAGGATAACGATCAGCGGAGACTGTTCTGTTTCTTTAACTGGTGTGAATGGCGTTTTGTCAGGAATTACTTCATCCGACTGAGCACAGCCCAGCAACAGAAACAGTACTGATACCAATGCGTATACTTTTACCATAAGTAGTTTTGCCGAGAGGTTGCAAAGCTAGGATCACAACAACTCTACAAAACTACCTACTCTACAAACGTATAAACATTATACTTCGATTAAAATTTGTATTATTTCGCTATCGGTCGTTGAGCAGCTCAGCCATCTCTTTAGCAAAATAGGTCAGAATAACCGAAGCGCCGGCCCGCTTGATACTCATCAACGCTTCTGCCATAGCGCGCTGACCGTCAAGCCACCCGTTTTGTGCAGCAGCTTTGATCATAGCATACTCGCCACTAACGTTATAAGCAGCGATCGGCAGTTCATAATTATCGCTCAGTAGTTTAATTATATCAAGATACGGTAACGCAGGCTTGACCATCAGGTAGTCTGCTCCTTCGGCAAAATCCAGTTCGGCTTCAATGAGCGCTTCGCGGCTGTTAGCGGGGTTCATCTGGTACGTCTTCTTGTCGCCAAACTTAGGGGCCGAATCGAGCGCGTCGCGGAACGGGCCGTAGAACGCGCTGGCATACTTGGCACTGTAGGACATGATCGCCACATCCTGGAACCCGTGTACGTCGAGCATCTGACGAATGTAGCCGACCCGGCCATCCATCATGTCTGACGGCCCCACAATATCGGCGCCAGCCTGCGCCTGCGCCACCGCCATCTTACCCAGTACTTCCAGAGTCGGGTCGTTCAGGATCTTACCGTTCTCAACAACGCCATCGTGGCCGTCGCTGCTGTAGGGGTCCATGGCCACGTCGGTCATGACAACGACATCGGGGAAGCGGTCTTTTACGGCCCGGATGGTTTGCAGATACAGCCCGTCGGGGTTGCAGCTCTCGGTGGCGTACTTGTCTTTTTTAGCTTCGGGCAGGTTCGGGAACAGATCGAAAGCCCGGACACCCAGGTCAACGCACTGCCCGATCTCATCGAGCAGCAGGTCCAGCGAGTACCGATAAATGCCGGGCATCGACGCCACTTCGCTGCGGATGTTCTGCCCTTCCATCACAAAGAGCGGGAAAATAAAATCGTTGACTGACAGGTGCGTTTCCTGCACCATATCGCGGATAACGGCCGACTGCCGATTCCGACGGGGACGTCTGATCAAGTTCATAGGTTCTGGTTGGCGGCTGCTGGCTGTCTACGCCGTCTGACGTGTCAGAAACCGCATACAGAAAACCGCTAAACAATCAATTTAAATCCTTCTCCGTGTACATTCACCAGCTGAACGGCAGCGTCTTCTTTCAGATACTTCCGTAGTTTGGTCACGTACACATCCATGCTGCGGGCGTTGAAATACGAGTCGTCGCCCCAGACCATCTTCAGCGCAAAGCTACGGCTAACGGGCTGATTGAGGTTCTGAGCGAGCAGTTTTAATAACTCCGATTCTTTGCTGGTCAGCTTTTGGGACGTGCCGTTCTGGATCAGGAGCTGATGTGGATAATCGAACGAGAACGAGCCGATCTGGTAAACCGTTGGCTCCGCCACATCGGCCGACCGCTGATACCGGCGCAGTATGGCCTGAATCCGCAGCAGCAGCTCTTCCATGCTGAAGGGCTTGGTTACGTAATCATCGGCGCCGACCTTGAACCCCTGAATGGTATCCTCCTGCATCGATTTGGCCGTCAGAAAAATGATGGGTACGTCACGCTCCGACATACGCACCTCCTTGGCCAGGGTAAATCCATCTTTTCGGGGCATCATCACATCGAAAATGCACAGATCATAGGGTTTGGCCATGAACTGCTGCAGGCCCTGGTTTCCGTCAGTGGCGCGGTCGGTGTCATACCCCTTCATGGTCAGGTATTCCTGCACCAGCTGACCCAGGTTTGGATCGTCTTCAACGAGTAAAATGGTAGGCATAAGCGGGATGGGCAAAGAAGCGGGATGAGCGGCAGGCGGGTAACCGGCTTTACTCTTTCGTTCGTTCGCTCAGTTTATACGGAATAATAAGTTCAAAGGATGAGCCTTTACCGGGCTGGCTCTCCACCAGAATCTGACCGTTGTGCTGGTCGATCATCTTTTTAACGTAACTCAGCCCCAGCCCGAATCCTTTAACGTCGTGCCGGTTGCCGGTTGGTACCCGGTAAAACTTCTCGAAGATGCGACTGAGCTGCTCTTTGGTCATGCCAATGCCCTGATCGGCCACAACGATGCTCAGCGCATCGGGCAAACTGCGCGTCCTGATGGTAATGTGGGGCGCTTCGGGCGAGTACTTGATGGCGTTATCGACCAGATTGGTCAGAATATTGGTCAGGTGAATTTCGTCGGCTTCGACAATTTCCCGGTCGGCCTCGAAGTCGATCTCGATCTCGCCCCCGCGCTGCTCGATCTGCAGCCCAATGTTGTTGAACACATTTTCGATGACGGTATGTACGTTGACCGACGAGAGTTTGAGCTGAATCTCACCCCGGTCGAGCAGGGCCATCTGTAATACCTTTTCCACGTGCGACCCCAGCCGGCGGGTTTCGTCGCGGATAATGCCCATGTAGCGGGTGAGCCGTTCGCGCTCCTGGGTTCTAACGTCGGTATCAGTACGCGACTGAAGCCCCGGAGCGGTTACCTCCTGCGCCATCTCTACGGCCAGCGATATGGTCGAGATCGGCGTTTTGAACTCATGGGTCATGTTGTTGATAAAGTCATTTTTGATGTCGGCCAGTTTTTTCTGCCGCACAATGGTGCTGATAGCAATGTAGAAGCAAGCCAGAATGACCAGAATCAGGATGGCCGAAGCCGCAAACGTGAACCCCAGCCGACTCAGAATAAACTGCTGCTGGGTCGGAAAGTGTACATAAACGTAGTTACCCGTTTCGATCAGGTTATTCGGAAAAAGCGCAGCCTTGTAGCCGTTACTCTCGAACTGGTGCGCATCGGTATTGAGCGAGGTAAACAGGAAAGCAGGCTGCTGCCGGGTGCGCACCCCGTAGGCAAACGGAATGGAGATACCCCGTTCGGTCAGGGCCTGCCGCAGCAAGGTATCGAGCGCCAGCCGGTTCACCCGCTCCTCGATGGGCCGGTCTGACAGCAGAAGCCCTTTCAGAACGTCTTTAATCATGTGCGACTGCGCTTCGGTCCGGTTCGACGCTACGGCACTGGCGCTGACGGGCCGGCGGTTCGACGTGCTGTCGGCGGTGGTTTCTTTCTGACGAGCGGCCAGGCCAGCCCGCGTGGCTTCGGGTATGGCCTGACGAGCCCGTTTGGCGCGTAGCCGCGCCAGTCGTTTCAGCGAGTCGGCGCGCTGGGTGGCCTGCACGGAGTTGTTGATCTGGGTCAGCTCATCGGCCAGCACCCGCTCCACCCAATGATCGAACTGCTGCTGCTGCTGGAGCTGGGTCTGCCAATCGCCAACGGCCATCAGCACCTCCTGCTGACGAAAAAACTCCTCAACGACCATCATCTGCTCGGCCGATAGCGGGTGTACCGTTGGGTGGAGCACGTCAGACTGAACCACCATGGCTCCGGCGGGGGTCATACTTAACCCGACAACCGGCCGGTCGGCAGTGGGTGCTTCGGCAGGGCGACCCCGCTGGGCCAGCTGGTCAGATGCCCCCGCGCGCGGCCGCGGTCGGCTGATTTCCGGGGCGGGCGTTTTCTTTTCTTTGCGCGCAATGGCCATCAGGCGGTCCTGCTGCTGCTGGGCCTGAACGCGCTGTTTGTAATGGTATACAATCTCCTGCCGTTCCAGGGTTCGAACCACCTCCTGAAGCGCATCGGTCACTTTATAGGCAAACTGTTCCCGCTGCAGCCGAAGGGCACTACCGATCCAGTAGAGTTGCAAACCAACCAGACCTAGCAACCCCACTGCCATCAGGGCAACAATCCATTGTATGCGTTGTTTCGACATTTTTTACTAGCTCATGCAACCTTGACCCGGTTTTCTTCATCTATGGAAAAAGATGTGGCCCTGGTAAAAGTACGAAGCGCAGGACCGCCAACTGGCGCCTTAACAAACTTTAACAAGCCGACTGGTAACCAGTCAGGTTACTAACCGTTTCTTTGTCTGATTCTTGTAAACTGCTATGAAAAAAACAGTTTTTGCCGGATACCGGTTCGCATCGGTACTGCTGCTGATGGGTACGCTGAGCAGCGTAGCCGTCGCCCAAAAGAATGAATCATCGGATAAGAAAGCCGCCGACCGGGATGTAAACGTCCGCATCATTGAACGCAACGGCAACGAAGTACGCGAGATCGAACGCACCTACCGCATCGAGGGCATGACCGATCCCGAACGCGACAAACTGGTGATGAAACTGGTTGACTCCCTCAAAGCAACCCGGAAAGACGGCGGCAAACGTCAGATGACCATCATCGTTGAAGACGGCGAGGGCGACCGGATCGTAACCCGCGAGCGGTATCGTACGGATGGCAAACCCGGCGACGCCTGGGTCATGCGCAACCGGCTGCCCCGCACCGGCATCAGCCCCCGCAATCGGGAGTGGGAGTTTGAGCTTCGGCGGGGGGCCGACTCGCTGGCCGATCGTATGGACCGGTTCCGGTTTCAGTTTCCCCGCGACTTCGACCGGCAGTTTGCCCGCCCTTTCGAAGACTGGGCCCGTAACCTGAACACTAAAACCTCCACCATCCGCGGTCTCGACGCGTATCCGAACAATCCGGATCGGAATCAGCTCAATGTACGGTTCACGGCGCCGGCTAAAGGCAACGTAACCATTATTGTGACAAATCCGAAAGGAAAAGAAGTGGCGCGTCGCGAACTCAATGATTTCTCCGGCGAGTTTGTCGGACAAATCGATCTGGGCAAAAAGCCCCAGGGCACCTACTTCATTACGGTAACGCAGAACGAAGACGGCGCGGTAAAACGCATCGTTGTTGACTAACAGGTCGGTAGCTGCCCAACCGTTTAATAAACCCGTTGGGCAGCTACCCCCAAATTACCGCTTTTTGAGAAAAAATTTAGTACTATGTATTGCAAGATACCAATCTAAACCTATATCTTTGTAGTGTCCTTAGAGAAACGGCCATGAAAACCCTGTTGTTAGTCGGAATCATACTGATAGGCCTGTGTGGAGAAGCGCTGAGCATGGGGCATCCACATAACATGTTTGCCGCCCGTAAACTGATGCGGGCCAAGACCTCGGCCTCAGCTGCCAAGCCCAGAACCAGACCGGCAACGTATTCCTGCTGGCAGTCGGCGGTGGAGCAGGCTGAACTGAGTCGGCGGGTACTGGTTACCCTGAGCCGGCTGCGGCCAACGCGTACGTACTGATCTAGTCGTATACTTTTTCTCCCGTAGTCAGCCAGATACCCCACGGCCGCGAATAAGCATGCACCCGCCGGGTCGGCTTCCCCTGATTATCGACAACCGGGTTACCCTGGTTCACCCATTCAAAAAGGCTTCCGTACAGGTTATGTACGTGCTGGTAGCCAGCCGCCAGCAACTTCTCTCCGACCCGCTCGCTCCGGTACCCCACCGAGCAATACAGTACCACGTTCGCATTTTTCGCAATTCCCTGCACCCGCTTCAGCTCGAAATCATCGTATCCTACCCAGCGCGCGTGGGGTAGATGACTCACGTCGTACTCCGCTCTGGCCCGGGTGTCGAGCAGTATTACGTTGTTCATTTTTTTCAGCTCCTCAACGCTGACCAGCGGTACCGTTTTCTTGTACATGGCTTCCAGCATAGTCTTGTAAGCGCGGCTCGTTGTCTGAGCCGAGCAAAGCAATGCGCTTCCCAGCAGGACCCCCAATACCATCCAGATTCGTTTCATGAAGTAAAGATAGCTAAACCACTGGCACACATTATGTGCGGTGCCGATATGCCTTCTTTCGCTATAGAAGTAAATCGAAAGCTGTCCTTTTTCCGTTAAATGATTAGACAATTCGGGCATTGGCTATGGTTTTAGGCGGTCTTTGGCTACTTTTATGGTTTCGCGAAAACCACCGACAACCGACTGTACATATTTTACCCATTGTGTATCCATGCGTAACAACATCGTACGGCCGATCTTTATCCTCGGTCTACTGTCTGTCAGTTTGTTGACTGCGTTTGGCTTAACCAAACCGGGGCGCTCTGTCTGGCATCGGCTGGCCCGCCCCTCTCACGCCAAAGTCACTCGTACACGACCCGCTGCGCCGGTTGCCCGCATTCGTACCTATGCGCCCGCTCAGCCAGTCGAGGTTTTTTCGTTACCCGACAGCGGCCAGCGCTGGGTCGACAGTGTTTTTCAGACGCTAACACCCGAGCAGAAAATAGGTCAGTTCTTCATGGTGGCCACCTTTTCGAACCGCCACGAAAACCACTACCAATACATCGATCACCTGATCCAGAACAACCACATTGGCGGGCTGATCTTTTTCCAGGGCGGCCCGTACCGCCAGGCTGTGCTGACCAACCGCTATCAGGCTCTGTCGAAAGTCCCTCTCCTGATCGGCATCGATGGAGAGTGGGGTCTCGGTATGCGGCTGGATAGCACCATGGAATTTCCGAAGCAGATGGCCCTCGGCGCTATCCGCGACAACGAAGTCATCTACCGGATGGGCGCCGAAATCGGTCGCCAGTGTCAGCGGCTGGGTATTCATATCAACTTTGCTCCGGTTTCGGATATTAATAGCAATCCGGCCAATCCCGTTATTGGTGTTCGGTCCTTTGGCGAATCGAAAGAGAACGTAGCCCTGAAAGCGTCGGCCTACATGCGCGGCCTGCAGCAGACGCACGTAATTGCCACCGCTAAACATTTTCCGGGTCATGGCGATACCAACGCCGATTCGCATCATACCCTGCCTACGGTAAGCCGGTCGTCGGAGCAGATGCGCGAAGTGGATCTGTATCCGTTCCGCAAACTGATTGCCGATAGCCTGATGGGCGTTGTTACGGGTCATCTGCACGTACCCGTTATGGATAACACCCCGGCACTGGCCGCAACCCTGTCGGAGAAAATTGTGACGGAACTGCTCAAGAAAGAGCTGGGGTTCCGCGGGCTTGTGTTTACCGATGCCCTTAACATGGGTGGTATCAGCCGGTCGCCCAAGGCGATGGACGTAAACCTTCGGGCCCTGATTGCGGGTAACGACATTCTGCTGTATCCCGAAAACGTACGCGAGGCTACGCTGCATATCCTGAACGCCGTACAGACGGGCCTCATCACCCAGGAGTTCATCGACGAAAAAGTTAAAAAGATTCTGCGCGCCAAATACTGGGTTGGCCTCAACAAGTACAAACCAATCAGTCTGAGCGGCCTGTCGGCTGAACTGAACGCCCCGGAGGCCGAACTGCTGAAGCAGGAACTCTGCGAACAGTCGGTAACGATTGCCCAGAACAGAAACGAGTTGCTGCCTTTTGGCCGGCTCGACACCCTGCGGCTGGCGTCGATCGCCATCGGGGCCGACGCGGGCAATGTTTTTCAGAAGCGGCTGAACCAATATGCCCCCTTCCAGACCATAGCCATTCGCGACAAACCCGTATCGGAAACGGAGGTGAGCAACATTCTGGCCCAGCTTGGAGATGCCAATACGGTTGTGATGAGTTTTCACCGCATGAGCGAATCGGCCAGCCGCAAATTTGGCATTACCAAAGCCTCGACCGACCTCATTGCCCGGCTGAAGCAACGGGGCCTCAAAGTGGTGGTTACGGCCTTCGGTTCACCCTACAGCCTGCCCCAGTTTACGGAGGCCGACGCGGTAGTCTGCGCCTATCAGGAACTCGACGACATGCAGCAGGTTGTACCACAGGTCCTCTTCGGCGGGCTGGGGGCGCGCGGCATGCTCCCCATCTCGACCGGCGATCTGAAAGTTGGGCTGGGCCACGTACTCAACCCGGAAGGTCGCCTGTCGGCGGGCTCGCCGGAAAGCGTTGGCATGAAGTCGGCGGTACTCGCCAGGATCGATGCCATTGCGCAGTCGGGGGTTCGGGATCGGGTTGTACCGGGCTGTCAGGTGCTGGTGGCCCGTAAGGGAAAAGTGGTTTACAGCAAGAATTTTGGCGCCCTGACGTACTCGCCCGGCGCCGAAAAAGTAACCGATGAAACCCTGTACGACCTGGCCTCCCTGACTAAAGTACTGGCTACCCTGCAATCGGTCATGGTTCTCTACGACCGGAAACAGATCGACCTGGCCCAGAAAGCGTCATTGTACCTGCCCGAACTGCGGGGTACCAACAAACAAAATATCACCCTGCAGGATCTGCTTTGGCACCAGTCGGGCATGGTTTCTTTCTATCCGACCACCTGGGATCGTACCCGTAACCCCAACGGCGGTCTGAAGGCCGATTACTACAACCCCACGCCCGACAGCTTGCACACCATTCAGATCGCCCCGACGCTCTGGGGCGTTCCGGCCCTGCGGGATTCGGTCTGGAAATGGGTGGTTCAGTCGCCGATGTCGCGCAAGCTCGACGGATCGGGCCTGCCAGCCTATGTCTACAGCGACCTGAATTTTCTGATGCTTCAGAAAGTAGTAGAGCGCGTTGGCAAATTGCCGCTGGATCAGTTCGTGACCGAGAACGTGTATAAACCGCTGGGACTGCACCAGCTCGGTTTCACACCGTTGCAGCGGCTCAAAAACCCGCGTTGCGCCCCCACCGAGCAGGACTCCTACTATCGGAATCAGCTCCTGGTCGGAACTGTTCATGATCAAATGGCCGCCGTACAGGGTGGTTTGTCGGGGCATGCCGGCCTGTTTGGAAACGCCCGCGAGATTGCGACCCTGCTACAGATGAATTTACAGAAAGGCCAGTACGGCGAGCAGCGCATCCTGAATCCGATGACAGTACCCTTTTTCACCCAGACACTCAGTAGCCGGAGCTTCCGGGCGTTGGGCTGGGATAAACCGAACCCGGATAACCCGACCAGCGTATACATGGCTCCGCAGGCTTCGCCCCGCTCGTTCGGCCATACGGGTTTCACCGGTAATGTAGTTTGGGTCGACCCCGATCAGGAGCTTATCTTCGTTTTTCTCTCCAACCGCATCTATCCCACAGCCGGCAACAACTCCATCAATACGAGTAAACTCCGCCGGCGAATTCATGAGGTTATTTACAGCGCAGTACAGCAATAAGCTGGACGACTGGGCTTTCTCTTCTCTCTTCTCAATAGCTGCAAATACGTACGCTACCGGCTAGCAGGCCGTCAGCTTTCTGGCACCATCCTTGCTGACGTATAGCATGATTTCAACTGTTTATTTCTACCTGAAAATATAGATAAACAGCTACATATCAACCCATTAACCTAAAGTTCTCCACATAATCCTTGCCCCATCGGGAAGTAACCCTTTGTGAGCTGGAGGCTAGTATAAATCTATAAACCAATACCTTTAGGTCAATAAATTTTCTTTGAATTCATTTTTATGAAAGGACGCATTTTTTACTGTTATTTCCTTTTGTGCGTGTGTCTGGCTGGCGTCTCGTTTACGGGTCAGGCACAAACGATTACCACAAACGTTACCTCAACGACCCTTTGCTCGGCGGGCACCGTAACCGTCACCTTCACGACAACGGGCAGTTTCAGCGCCACGAATCAGTTTACCGCCCAGTTATCAGACGCGAGCGGTTCATTCTCGAGCTCCATTTCGGTTGGCACAACTACAACCGGCGGTACCATCAATGCCTCGATTCCGGCCAGTGTACCGGTGGGTTCGGGTTATAAAATACGGGTCGTTTCGAGCGCTCCGTTTCGGATTGGCTCAACAGGGGCGGGCACGCTGACGGTAGGGGCGCGCCCACTGGCTCCTCAAGTCAACCCGGTTAGCTACTGCGTAGGGCAAACACCTAGTCCGCTATCGGCCCAAGTTTCATCGGGAGGTACGCTCAACTGGTACGGTACTAACGCGACCGCCGGGATAGCTACCGCCACCCAGCTCCCCCAGATATCGACGGTGGGTAGCCAGACCTATTACGTAAGCCAGACCGTGAATGGCTGCGAAGGGCCCCGGGCGGGTCTGGTCGTTACCACCAATGCGTATCCGGCAGCCCCTACCCTCACAACCGCCACCACCGCTACCTATTGCGAAGGAGCAACGCCCCAGCCCTTGTCGGCCACAGGTCAGAACCTGCGCTGGTATGGCACCAACGCCACCGCCGGTACACCGTCCAACACGCCCAGCCCGGTGAACACGAACCAGATTGGGATAACCAACTATTACGTGACGCAAACAGTGAATAACTGTGAAAGCACCCGTTTAGCTATTCCGGTCGAGGTGAAAGACACACCCAATGCCCCCGCCACCACGGCAGCCCCCGACTATTGCCTCAACCAGACGCCTGTTGCGGCTCTGGTAGCTACGCCTGTTTCTGGGGCCACCCTGAACTGGTACGGCACTAATGCTACCAGCGGTACGGGCACCAGCGTAGCTACCATTCCGTCAACGAACGTAGCCAACACCAGCACTTATTACGTAAGCCAGACACTGAACGGCTGCGAAGGCCCGCGGGCACCTATTCGGGTACTGACTAAACCACGTCCGCTTCAGCCAGGGGTCACAAGCCCGGTCAGTGCGTGTCTGAACCGGACAGCACCTGACCTGGCTACGTTTGTGACCCTGGCATCGGGCGCCACGCCGAACTGGTATGGCACTAACCAGACCACCGGCACGGCCTCGCCAACCGCTCCCGTTCCCTCTGTTGCCACAACCGGCTCGGTCATTTACTACGTAAGCCAGACCCTCAACGGCTGCGAAGGAGGCCGTATAGGCATCACCGTAACGACCAACCCCATTCCGGTTGCGCCTTCCGTAGATGCAGCGGGGCCTTACTGCGAAGGGCAACCCGTACCTGCCCTGTCGGCCACCGGACAAAGCCTGCGCTGGTATGGCACCAACGCCACCGGCGGCACCGGTTCTACTCAGGCTACCGTTCCGGCCAGTAATGTGGTTGGTACGCAGACGTACTACGTGACCCAGACGGTCAGCAGCTGCGAGAGCGAGCGGGCTTCGGTACAAATCCGGATCAAGGACACCCCCGACCGACCGGGTACCAGCTCGCTGGAGTTCTGCCAGAACTCGTCAGCACCAGCTCTGACCGCCAGTCTGGTTAGCGGAGCGTCGCCCAACTGGTATGGTACCAACCAGACTGGTGGTTCGGCATCACCCTCGGCTCCGGCCATTACCAGCAACAACGTCGGCACTACAGTGTATTACGTAAGTCAGACGCTGGAGGGCTGCGAAGGGCCACGAGCCAGCCTGAACGTACGCGTAAAGCCAACACCCGGCCAGCCGGGCGTAAGTCCGATTGCCTTCTGTAATAACGGACCTGCTCAACCGCTGACGGCCTCGGGCGAGCGGCTGAAATGGTTCGATACAGCTGACAATCCACTGGGTGGCGCTCCTACGCCCGACACTCGTTCGGTAGGGGTACAAACCTTCAGGGTGTCGCAGACAAATGGCGAAAACTGTGAGGGACCCAAAGCAACGCTCACCGTAACGATCAACGCCCTGCCCGGACAGCCAGGCGTGACCAGCCTCACCTACTGCCAGGCGCAGCGCGATCAGCCCCAGCAGAACATACAGCCACTGACGGCCAACGGACAGAATCTCCGCTGGTACAATACCGACGGCAATGCGTTCGGCAACGCCCCAACCCCCAGCATCGACCGCACCGGCACCCAGGCCTACAACGTGAGCCAGACCGTCAACAACTGCGAAGGTCCGCGCGCTACCCTGCTCGTTACAGTCAATACGGCTCCGCTGCCCGTTGTTCCCAAAACGCTGTATACGTTCTGCGTCAACGAAAAAGCCACGCCCCTACAGGCCACAGCCGAAGTTGGCGGAAGCCTGCGCTGGATCAACCCCTACGATCAGACGCTGACCGAGGCTCCGGTTCCGCCTACGCTGAACACCAACATCGTGCCCGAGGGCGACCCTTTCTACGTTTACCAGATTGGCGCCAACGGCTGTACCAGCGCCCGGACTACGATTCGGGTGGTTGTCAACACCGTGCCAACGCTCTCCCTGACGACGCTGACACCAAACGTTAACCTGGGGCAGCGCGCTCAGATCCGGCTGCGCTTCACGAGTTCAGGACCGTATAGCTATACCCTCAGCGACAACGTTACCGGCACTTCGCTCACGACCGACACAACCATATCGGTATTGCCCCGTGGCAACACGACCTATCAGATCATCAACGTCAACAACGGCTGCGGAACCGGTCTGCCGGGTAACCCCGCTACGGCCATCGTTACGGTACGGATACCCACCATCCAGACCGGTACGTTGAACAGTTCAACGCTATGCGCCGGAACATCCATCGTGGTTCCGTTTACTACGGGCGGGTCGTTTAACAGCGGCAACGTGTTCCAGACCGAACTGGTCAGCGTAGCCGATACCTCGCGTAAGATAATGCTCAACGCATCGACGGCCGGCTCGCCCATAACCGCTCCCATACCAACCACCCTGGCGGGCGGGCAGTACCTGGTTCGGGTACGGGCCACTAATCCGGAGATAGGTATCATCGGCAGTAACAGCCCATCGACGTTGACCATCCGGGCTCTGGCATCGGGGAGTCTGGCAGGTAGCCAGAGCATCTACGAAGGCGTTCCGGCCAACCTGACGCTCACCCTCGGGGGCGATGGCCCCTGGTCGGTCGTTTATGCCGACAGTATCCGGTCGTACTCGACTACCTCGTCGATAAGTCCACTGGTGGTAGAGGCTCGTCCGGCCCGAACTACCACCTACCGGCTAACCAGCGTCTCGAACAATTGTGGCGCCGGTGTCGTTTCGGGTACGGCCCGGGTTACGGTACTGCCCCTGCTGGCTCTCGACGATAACCCGCTCGATCCGCTGGTGAAAGCCTACCCGGTTCCGACCGGCCCTACGCTCACCATAGAGCTGGACCTGCCCCTCACCCGCGATCCGGCCGTTCTGTCGCTCACCGATCTGCGGGGCAGGCCCGTTCTGCGAACCACCACCCGCACCCGCCGGACCGAACTCGACATGAGTAGTCAGCCCAGTGGTTTGTACATCCTGCGGATTCAGGTTGGCGATCGGCAAACCGTCCGTAAACTGCTCAAACAATAAACCAAAGGGTTTCGGGTACCAGTCCGTGATGATCCGAAACCCTTTACTGCTTATGTCGGACGACTATTTTATGGAAATTGCGCTTGGCCTGGCTGAGGAGGCCGCTGCCGACGGCGAGATTCCCGTTGGTGCCGTGGTGGTGTGTCGCAACCGAATTATCGGGAAAGGCAAAAACCAGACCGAGCAGCTAAACGACGTAACCGCCCATGCCGAAATGCTGGCCATCACGGCCGCTACCCAGTCGCTGGGGGGTAAATACCTGACCGATTGTACGCTATATGTCACCCTGGAGCCCTGTGTTATGTGCGCAGGGGCTTTGTACTGGGCCCAGATCAGCCGGTTAGTCATTGGCGCTGCCGATCCAAAACGGGGCTACAGCCGCATTCAGCCATCGCTCCTGCACCCCAAAACCCGACTCGAAACGGGTATTCTGGCCGACGAAAGTGAACAGCTGCTCACGAACTTTTTTCGACGGTTAAGAACATAATTTGGAAGAGGCTTGTTAAATCAACCGAGTTAACTTCCATCTAACGTATCCTAAAAATGGCTTTTGTACTAGATCCGCTACCCTACCCCAGTGATTCGCTGGAACCAAATATCGACAAGCAAACCATGGAAATTCACCACGATAAGCACCACAATGCTTACGTGACGAATCTGAACAATGCTATTGCTGGCACCGATCTCGAGAACAAATCCATTGAAGACCTGCTGGCTTCGATAAGCCAGGCTCCGGTAGCTGTTCGCAACAACGGGGGCGGTCACTATAACCACACGCTGTTCTGGAACACGATTTCGGGCAGCGGGGGCGGGCAGCCGACGGGCGAACTGGCCGATGCAATCAACCAGAAATTCGGTTCGTTCGACGCCTTCAAGGAAGAATTCACCAAAGCAGCTACCACGCGCTTCGGTTCGGGTTGGGCATGGCTCATTGTTACCGCCGACGGTCAGCTGGCCGTAACCTCAACCCCCAACCAGGACAATCCGCTGATGGATATCGCCGAAACGAAAGGGTTCCCTATCATTGGGCTCGACGTTTGGGAGCATGCCTATTACCTGAAATACCAGAACCGCCGGCCCGAGTACATCTCGGCGTACTTCAACGTGGTAGACTGGGCCGCTGCTGAAAAAAGATATCAGCTGGGCAAACAGGCCTAACCAACGGAGAATGAATAATGTACAGCAGACGGTGAGGAATACAGGCCTACTTATTCTTCATTAGCGGTTGTACATTATTCATTATTTATTATTTTTGCAGTCTCAAAACGGTGATTGTAGCTCAGTTGGTTAGAGCGTCGGATTGTGGTTCCGAAGGTCGCGGGTTCGAGCCCCGTCTTTCACCCTCCTAAAGCCCTGCTTCGTCGGGGCTTTTTTCATGCCCACCGGCCAACTTTCTGGCGGTACAGGTAGTTGCCCATTCATGAGAGTCAGTCTCCCCATACCATCCCGATATCATTACAGAATACGTACTGTACTACTGCTGGCCTACTTGGCCGGTATTATCGGACTGCAGCTACCGGCGCTGGCCGACTATTTCCGGCCGCTGAGTCCGCTTACGCTAATTAGCTCGCTGATCGTATTGCTCCTCTACCATACAGACTGGCGCCCCTCGTTTTATGTCTACATACTCGTTGCGTTCCTGACCGGTTATTTCATCGAAGTACTGGGCGTCCATACGGGGCTTATCTTCGGCCAGTATGCATACGGTCAGGGTCTGGGGTTTCAAATCTGGCGGGTGCCGCCGGTCATCGGCCTGAACTGGCTTACCCTTTCCTACTGCTGCGGTTCCGTCTGGGACCGGCTTCCCGCTCCTGCCTACGTAAAAACGCTGGCTGCTGCCACTACTATGGTGCTCCTCGATCTGTTCATCGAGCCAGTCGCGATTTCCCTCGACTTCTGGACCTGGTTTGACCAGCCGGTACCGCTTCAGAACTATGTGGGCTGGTGGATTGTATCGATCGTACTGTTTAGTATATGGTATGCGTTACCATTTCGGAAAGAAAACAGGATTGCCAAATGGCTCCTGGGGTTTCAGTTCTTATTCTTCGTAGCGCACTATTTGTTGATTCTTTTGAAAAAATAGTTAAACAAACTCCGGCTATTACTGTTATCATATTGATTTTCTTAGTAATATTAGGGTCTGGTTTCGTGCATTTTACCGCGACAGGACCAGCACAGTTCTAAGCTTCTCAACCGCGCCTACACTGCTTGTTCCGGTAGCCGCGCTGTCGGTAGCCATTCGTTAATTTGTCTCTCCGTAGCATTCACATATTATGAGCAATTACTCGATTAAGGATTTAGAGCAGTTGTCGGGCATCAAAGCGCACACGCTGCGCATTTGGGAACAGCGTTATAATATCATAACGCCGAAACGCACCGACACCAACATACGCACCTACGATGATCAGGACCTGAAGCTGGTGCTGAACATATCGCTGCTGAAAGATCACGGCTACAAAATATCCGAAATCTCGAAGCTGTCGGTCGAGGATATGTACCGGGAGGTGATTAAAATCTCTGACCGTCAGCTTAACTACCCCGACCAGATTCACGCGCTGACTATTTCGATGATCGACCTCGACGAAGAGCGGTTCGAGAAAATCGTCAGCACCAATATTCTGCAGTTCGGCTTCGAGAATACGATGATTCATATCATCTATCCGTTTCTTAGCCGCATCGGTACGCTTTGGGTTACGGGCTCGATCGGGCCAGCCCAGGAACACTTCATCACCAACCTCATTCGGCAGAAAATTATTGTCGCTATCGATGGTCAGGTCAGTAAACAACGCCCCAATGGCAAAAAGTACATGCTGTTTTTGCCCGAAGGTGAGCTCCACGAGATCAGCCTGCTCTTCGCCAATTACATCATACGGGCACGGTACAACAAGGTAATCTACCTGGGCCAGAGCCTGCCGTTCAACGAGCTGGTGTTTGCCTATAATGTGCACAAGCCCGATTACATGTTCACGGCTATTACGTCGGTACCCTCGAATCACGAAGTGCAGCCGTTTGTTGACCGCATGGCCAAAGCCTTCCCGGAATCGAGCCTGCTCTTTACCGGCTATCAGATCGTGGGTCAGGACATCGACATGCCAGAGAACGCCACGGTGATCAACCAGATCGAAGATCTGATTCGGATTGCCGGTAACTAACGGCCAGCGACAAAAGCCAGCGCCCGGCGTTCGGCATACGTATGCGCATCGCGGGCGACCATAAACCCGACATGCCCTCCGGAGCGGGGCGTCTCCAGAAATATATGCGGATGGGTTTGGGCCAGCCAGTCGGGCGAGCACTCAGGAGATAACAACGGGTCATTCTGCGCGTTCAGCAGCAACGTCGGAATACGGATACCAGCCATGAAGTTAACGGCCGATGCCTGCTCATAGAAATCGTCGGCATCGCGGTAATCGTTGACGGGTGCCGAGAAATAATCGTCAAAATCGCGCCAGCGCCGGACCAGCCGGAGTTTTGTCATATCGAGCCGACCCGGATAGCGGTCGGCTTTCTGATTTAATTTGATGGCCAGTTTCTTCATGAACCGGTTCCGGTAGAACCGATTACCGGGTCGATCCAGCAGCAGCGCACTGGCTCCCAGATCGGTAGGCGACGAAATAGCGATGCCACTCGTCAGCACATCGGGTAGTTCATGGCCATGTACGCCCAGGTATTACAGGGTGATATTGCCGCCCATGCTGAAGCCTACCAGTACAACCTGCGTATATGACTTTGTGCGAAGCGCATGGGTTATCACCTCGCCCAGATCGCCAATTTCGCCATGGTTATACAAGCGGAAAGCCTGATTCATTTCGCCACTACACGAACGGCAGTTCCAGGCCAGCACGTCATAACTATGCTGCGCGAACAGCTTGGCCATACCGCGCATGTACTGGCGGTTGCTGTCGCCTTCGAGGCCATGGGTCAGGATGACCAGCCGTTTCTGGCCCTGATCCAGCCAGTCCAGATCAACGAAATCCCCATCGGCCAGGACAAGCCGCTCGCGTTCGTAGCTGACCCCGCTCACGCTACGGGTAAGACTGGGGATAACCGTTTGCAGATGACCGTTATACTGGTACGAAGGCGGACCCGGATACGCGGAAGAAATGATCGGCATATTGATAAAACAACGGCTACATTTGGCGGTTTACTTCAGCACCACCTTTTCACACGGGGTCGCCACCGACCAACTCGCATGCAGTTTGCCAAATACTTATCTGTTGCTATTGCCAGCACCATCAAGTTTGCTGGTGGTCCGCTCACCGGGCTGGCCCTGGGCCTGAGCTGGATCGAGACGGCGCTCTGCACCATTGTGGGTATGATGCTGAGCGTCATTGCCATCACGTATGCGGGGGCGGCTATTCAACTGCTCTCACAACGAATTCGGAAACAGACTCCCAAACGGTTTACCCGCCGGACCCGACTGGCGGTTCGTATCTACAAACGGTCGGGCCTGCTGGGTATCGCATTCCTGACCCCGCTTATTCTGACGCCAATTGGGGGCACCGCCCTGGCCGTTTCGTTCCGCCTGGGACGAGGCCAAATCCTGCTTTATATGCTGGGCAGCGCCGTTTTGTGGGCCTGTGTTCAGACACTGGCGCTTTATCAGATACCGGGCGCGCAGGAGTTCTTCAAGCGATAAACGGCTTTGTTCAGGAGTGGCCTACCGGCTAACGGTTTGCGAAGCGGTACTCGTCTTCTTCCGAAAATCGCCCCTCGAAAAATACTTTTCAATCAGGCAGTACATCAGGATGAAGAAATAGCGGCTGCCCATCTCCTTAATCTTCAGCTTCGACTCCCCGTACTTACGGTTGGTCCAGCTGTTGGGGACAACGGCATAGCTATACCCACGCACGATGGCTTTCAGCGGCAGCTCAACGGTCAGGTTGAAGTGCGGAGACAGAAACGGTTTCACTCCCTCGATCGTCTCGCGCTTATAGAGCTTGAAGGCGTTCGTGGTGTCGTTGTACTGAATACCCATTACCACCTTCACGATAAAGTTGGCTACGCGGTTAATGACTTTCTTCAGGGCCGGGTAATCGATTACCTTCCCGTCGCGGCCCCAGCGCGAGCCAAAAACCGCGTCGACGCCCGTTTCCTGCATTTTGTTGTAAAACTTGACCAGATCTTCCGGGTCGTCGGAGAGATCGGCCATGAAAACGGCAACGCAATCGCCGGTAAACCGTTCCAGTCCGTATCGTACCGCATAGCCAAACCCATTGGGCCCCGGGTTGGTAAAATAGACCAGCGTAGGGATCTCAGTGGCTGCCAGTTCCTGCAGCACCCGGAGCGTACCATCTTTCGAGTTATCGTTGGTTACGCATATTTCGTGCGAAATTCCGTGTTTGGCCAGCGTCTGGTACAACGCCCGCAGGGTTGGCGGTAGGGATTCCTCTTCGTTATAGGCCGGTATGACGACGCTTAATTTCATAAAAGTCGGGCGCGGGCAGGTCCCCGCTCTAAGTCTCGTTTAGTGTACAGCCGGTTTCCAGTGATCGGGCACATCGGGTACGGCCTCCCGTATTCGTGCCAATATATCGTCGGGCAGTGGCCCGAGGGCCTCGGCCGCACAGTTGGCGGCTACCTGATGGGCGTTGCGCGCGCCCGGGATAATGACGGACACAGCCTCGTTCGACAGACAGAAGCGCAGCGCCGACGTAGCCAACCCACCGGGCAGCTCCTCCAGAAACGCCAGGCTACGGACCGACGTAAGCAGCCAGTTACGGTCGCGGTCAGGCAAATAGTGGCGATACTGATCGGGCGGGAAGCTGGGCTCCTGCGTCAGATAAGTGGGATTCAGAAAACCAGACGCCAGCGGTACGCGACCAATAAAGGTGTATGAACCGGCTTCGGGGGTGTTGAACAGCACCGTTTCGGCCCGCCGGTCGAGGGCGTTGTAGATCACCTCCAGCACCGAGCCGAATCCGGCTTCCATTACCCGACGCGCTCCGTATACGCTCTTTGAGCTGACGCCGTACGCACCAATCTTGCCGGCCTGAATGAGCTGATCGAAGGGAGCCGGGTCGTACGTCGACCAGTCGAAATTGTCGGGTGGACTGTGCAGCAACAGGATGTCGAGTCGGTCTCGGCCCAGTCGGTCGAGGCTGTCCTCAACCGCTTTGTGCAGGTAGGCCGGGCTGAAATCCTGGGGCTGGCTGGCTGGCGTCAGTACGTTGCCAAACTTGGTGCAGATGATGGCGTCGGGCCGATTGGCGAGCGCCCGTTTCAGAAAGCGTTCCGACTGGCCGGCTCCGTAGCTATCGGCGGTGTCGAAAAAGCGAACGCCCTGTTCCAGCGCGGCATGAACCGTTTGAACGGCAGTAGCCTCGTCAATATCGCCCCAGCCAGTAGCACGTCCGTTCTGCACATTGGGCCCACCGAACTGCCAGGTACCCAGGCCAATACGCAAGCCGTATCTGTTGGTTTGTTGATTGCTCATATAAATGTTTCAGCAGGTCGGACCGTATGAACAACTTCATACGGTCCGACCTGCTGAAACGAAAAAGCGAATTTATACCGTTTCGGTAGCCGGCGTCAGAATGATTTTACCTTTGATCAGGCTACGCTGGCCGGGGAACTCGGCAAAGAACGCGTTACGTCCGTGCAGCACCCGGTCATCGTGGAAGAACACAGCCTCACCTTTCTGCAACTGCAGCGGCATGACCAGACCAGCATTATGAACGCGTGACTCCATGAAATTCTGGAACCGCTCAACCAGATCCAGCACTTCGGGGCTGTTTTCTTCTTTCGAGATACAGTAGTAGTTGTAGTTGGCCAGATAGCCTTCTTCGTCCTTATCGATAATCTTACGCACTTTTCGGCTGCCCCCTTTTTCGTGGACAACGTCGGTACGCAGCAGTTCGTCGAGCAGGGTATCTTCACCGTCGAGTTTGAGGCACTCGACCAGTTCGTCCAGCTCGAAGAAGGTGGTGGCTCCGCCAATTTTGGCCCGCGATGCGCAGTAGAAGAAGTTAACGGCCTCTTCGCCGTACAACTCTACGTACGAGTCGTCGGTATGCAGAGGCTGGCGCGTGTTGCTTGACCGGTAGCGGTCCGGAATCTGCGGATCGTAAGTGATGTCGATCCAGCGGTTGCCGGTCTGCTGACCCGTTTTGATGTCTTCATCGGCCGCATGGATTTTTCCGATGGTTTCGGAAAGGCGGCTGTAGAAATCGTGTACGGGCAGTTCTTCTTTAAACCCGGCCAGATGCACCACTCTATTGTTCAGAACGGCTTCTTTCACGTTCTGTATGGTCTCGTCGAGCGTAGTGTAGGTAACCTGCTTGAAAAAATTCATAGCGTCCTGACGTTTAAAATCTGTTTACAAGGTACTAATCAACCAATTGACAACCAAAAAGCGACTGACGTACGCTTAATTATTTAGAATCCGGTATAACCCGAGAGCCACTTTGCTGTAGGTACGGGCTACCGCCGGGGGCAGCACGTAATCGCGAATCATATCTTTCACCTCGCGCCAGCCGGGTCGGGCCAGCGTTATGTACTTACCGACGATGGGCAAACGAGCCGTGTACGAATGGCGGTACCGTTCGGCGTTCAGCATCATCTTGTAATACCGGGCTATATTCCGCTGCAGCTTCCGGTCATACTGGTAATCCAGTTCGCGGTTGATGCTCTCGTACATAGCAATCCGGTTACGCAGGAACACTTCGTTGTCATACCGGTCTGTGAAACTGGTACCACCCTGATTTTTCCGGTATACCGACATCAGATCGGGCAGATAGCCGATCTTGCCCTGTTTCGCTTTCAGAATGAGCCGCGGAATGTCGCCACTGACGGACTCGCTGAACCAGGCCGGATACTCGCGTATACTGTTCCGGTACATGGTACTGGACGTAGCCATGAACCAGATTTCGTCCTCGCCGATCAGGTCGTCGACCGTAAAAAACGGTTTCGTGTCGGGCCCGTTCAGTACGTGTTCGGGCGTGCCGTCTTCGTACGTAATCAGCGCGTTATGAAACACCATCGAGTAATCGGGATGGGCATCCAGAAAATCGGCCTGTTTCTGCAGTTTCAGCGGATCAGTCCAATAGTCGTCGCCATCCATCAACGCGTAGTATTCGCCCCGGGCCCGCTTCAGCGTTTCCAGGAAGTTGATACCCCCGTTTTTACCCATGTTGCGCGGGTGTAATACCCCGATCACCAGGCCCGGATGTTTCTGTTCGTACTCCCGGATGATGTCTCGCGTTCCATCATTCGAAAAGTCATCGCCCACCAGTATTTCGATCGGGAACGATGTTTGTTGAGCCAGTGCGCTGTCGATCGCTTTTCGGATGAACCGCTTCTGGTTATAGGTAATAATGAGAACGCTGACTTTCATTAAACGGCTACTTCTTTCGCCTGTGTAATTTGTTTCTTCCAGCCCTGCGGCTCCTCGTTATCGGCAGGCGTACCCCATGGATCGTAGAAAGGCAGGATGGCCACCCAGCGCCCGGCCGGATCTTCCCAGCTAAACCGGTCGGCAAAGCTCGACGGGCTAACCCAGTGGGGCAGGTCGTACCGGAACAGGATCATATCGCCCATGTCCTGGTACCCTTCGGTTTCCACGATATGGTCGTTGATCACGTAACCCGTACCGCCCGAGGTATAATCCTTACCGTACTGGTTCAGCGCCAGGATCATACCAACTTTCTGCGGGTTGAGCGGGTGCCAGTGCCGACCAAAGAAGCTGCCGCCCAGCGGGTAGTGGGTAACCTGCGGGTGGAAATAGGGCTGTCCGCGCCGGATGCCGAACGCTTCGTTGTTGCCGGTCATGTCGTTCCAGAAGCCACGAACCGGATCGAATACGTTCAGCAGGGTTTCTTTGAACGGCGCTTCGAGGTCCAGAATGGCATCGAACGTATGGTCGTGGAACAGCTGCGGAGCCTTTTGGATCTTGGCAATATGCAGCCGCTGTTTGTGCTGGTTGTTGTCAAACGTATCAGGACCTTCGGCCAGGGGCGTCTGAGCGGCCCACTGGCGGGTTTGCTCGATAACGGCCGATAAGGCTGCTTCTGGAAGGCCTGTCTTAATGATGACGATGTTTGGTTCGTTCACCAGCCGCATCACTTCGTCGAACGGAATTTCGGGTACGATCTGTCCGTCCTTAACTTCGGCGTTTACCTTGATGATGTATTTAGCTACTTCCTGCATAGTGTATTAGGATGTTGTAAGCAATTTAACGGTCAACTTGTCGAAAACCCAGACTCTGGGCGGTTTCTTAGCCAATGGAGACGTGCAAAACTATTCTGACCAGTTGGGTTAACGCGCTGATCCTGCTCATGGTTCGGGCTGATTAACCGCATAACCAAATCCGGACGCGCCGAAGCCGTTGCCGTTATACAGCATAACCAGCTGATCGCGGTGCGGGAAGATGTGACAGTAGTCCATCATCAGCGAGTCCCAGCCCTCGGCCGAGCGTTCAATACCGGCCTGATCGTCGGTACGGGTCCAGGTCAGCCCGTCTTTCGATTCGGCACAGCCAATCCGGTAGCTGCGCTGCACGTCGGTCCGGTAGTTGGTGGCGCTGCGGTAGGAGAAGTACATGCGGTAGAGGTCGCCGTCGCGAAATACCGTGGGCCGGCCAATGGCGTCGGTGAAGTCATCGTACCCCACGCAGACATGCCCGGTGCGTTCCCACTTGAGACCGTCTTTCGATTCGGCGTATTTAACGTCGTAGAACGGCTCGGGATGCCCGTCGATCACTTCAATTTTGGTGCACGACAGGTACCACATGCGCCATGTGTCGCCTTCGCGGATCACGCAGGGCTGCGCCACCCACACCTGGTCGTAAATAGACCGGTCGAGCAGCGGCCCGGTATATTTGCGGTCAAAGGTCAGCCCACCATCGCGGCTGATGGCCAGACCGATACCCAGCCGGTAGCTGGCAGTTTCGCTTTTGTTCCAGCCCGTATAATAGAGCCAGATTTCGTCTTCGCCCGCTTCGTTCGTAACCGGTACGAACCAGGATGGCATCGTGCCCGCTTCGTCGAACATACCTACTGCGCCTTTGCTCAGGCAGGCTTTGTCGTGAACATACGTAACCGTTGAGAGATTGTCGGGGTCGAGTTCTACAAAGGAGGTCGATGACGATGCGTTCTCATCGCGGGTCGAGAAATAAACCCGTAGTTTATCCTGAAGCGGATAGCCAAATGGCACCTGAGCGTGAGTCCGGCTGAACGGCTGATCACCAGCTGGTTTGTAAACGAGACCTTGTTTTTTCCAATTCATGTGTATTACTGGTTGCTGAACCCGAGCCAGGGGCGGAGAACCGGGCGGGGCCAGTAGCAGAAGCAACGGGCCGGGCTGATTGTTCACCAATTCTGGCCGGATTTAATGGTAATGCTGGTACCACTGCTGGAAAACCATAAGGGTCCAGAGCAGTTTGCGATGGTTTTGTTTGCCGGCATAGTGCTCCTGCTGAAGCTGCCGAACGTAAGCAGGATCAAAAAGCCCGTGCTGTTTCAGCGACGCGTCGGACAGCAGCTCGTTGCACAGGGGCTTGAGTTCGTTCCGGAGCCACTGCGAGAGCGGAATACCGAATCCTTTTTTAGGCCGGTCGATGATCTCGTTCGGAATCTTGTTACGCATCAGGGCTTTCAGGATGTATTTACCGGATAGTCCTTTCCGCTTGAACGACTCGGGCAGGCTGTTGGCAAAATCCACGATCCGGTAATCGAGGAAGGGCGCGCGTACTTCGAGCGAGTTGTACATGCTGGCCCGGTCTACCTTCACCAGAATATCGTCGAGCAGGTACGTCATGTAGTAGATATACGACGTCTGATCGAAGGCGCTGGTCGATGCGGGCAGATTGGCCAGATGCTTATCGATCAGGCCGAGCCCCGTTCGGTCGGTTAGCTGGGCCAGCACCTCGGCGCTGAGCAACGACCGTTTCTGAGCCGGCGAAAAGCTGCCCAGCCACAGCGTATGCGTATAGGCCGGTTTCTCCTGAAATCCTTTCAGAAACTGCTTGGCTTTAAAATCGAGGCTGATGTTATTATCGCTGACGGGTATCAGCTCGGCCACGCGATTGGCCAGCGAGTGCATCAGCCTGGGCATCCGTCCGTAAACCCCCCGTACGTAATCAGACGTAAAGGTTGGGTAACCAGCCAGCAATTCGTCGCTGCCGTCGCCCCCCAGCGCTACGGTTACCTGCTCGCGGGTAAACTGCGACAGCAGGTAGGTCGGAATGATCGATGCGTCGGCAAACGGCTCGTCGAGCTCGGTAGCGATACCGGGCAGCAGGTCGAGCGAATCGCGGGCAGTCAGCACTTTCTCGTGGTGGTCGGTACCCAGGTGTTTGGCCACCGCCCGGGCGTAGTCGGCTTCGTCGTACGACTTTTCCTTGAACCCGATCGAGAACGTCTGTATGGGTCTGTCGCTGTTTTTCTGGGCGTAATACGCAATGGTCGAGCTATCCAGCCCTCCGCTCAAAAACACCCCCAGCGGCACGTCGGCCACCAGCCGCGACGCCGTAGCGTCGTTGAGCAACTCGTCGAACCGGTTCAGGGCCGTCTCGAACGTAATGGGCTGGTGGTTGAACTGAACTGTCCAGAACGGTTGGCGGGCCGTAACCTGGCCCTTCTCGAACAGCAGGTAATGACCGGGTTCGAGTTTCTGGATATCCTGGTAGATGCTGTACGGCGTTGGTACGTACTCGAATGTCAGGTAGGCGTTCAGCGCATCGGGACTGATCGTTTTAGATACGAGCGGGTGCTGCAGCAGCGACTTCGGCTCCGAACCGTAGATAAGCGTATCGCCTTTTATGCTGTAATGCAGCGGCTTTTTGCCCATTCGGTCACGGGCCAGCAGCGTTTTGCCGGTCCGGAAGTCATAGATCGCAAAGGCAAACATGCCGTTGATTTTTTCGAACAGCGCTTCGCCATATTCCTCATACAGATAGAGCAGCACTTCCGTATCAGAGGTTGTCCGGAACGTATATTTCCCGGATTGCAGCAGCTCTTGTTTCAGGCTGAGGTAGTTATAAATCTCTCCGTTGAAGACGATACCGATGGTCTGATCGGCGTTAAAAAAGGGCTGGTTGGCACCTGAACTCAGGTCAATGATGCTGAGCCGGGCGTGTCCTAACCCAACAGCTGCATCGAACCGGCCGGGTTGCCACCAACCACCCTGAAAATCGGGCCCACGGTGCTTCAATTGCCGAATCATCCGCAACAGGTCGTCTTCTGTTCCCCGCCCGCTAAATCCCGCTATTCCACACATAATCGTTATAGTCAAGACCGGAACCGACGCGCTCATCGTCCGGCTCCGATGTTATGGTTTACGTATTACCGCACCCGAACCCGCTCCGACTGCGCGTCAGAACGGCCCGTATAGGCTTCTTCCGGCGCGTCGAAGTTGATCAGCTCCTTAACGGTGTAGGTTGTTTTGTGCTGCGACTCATAATACGTCCGCATCAGAATTTCGGCCATTACCCCCATCAGAATGAGCTGAATACCCACAATGAAGAACATCGACGCAATGGTTGGCAGGGGCGTTTCGACCAGGTCTTTCTCGCCGGTTATTTTGAAATAGGTTGCCAGCAAGGTTGCCACGAAGGCCACCAGAAACGCCAGAATGCCGGCTCCGCCAAAAAAGTGGATGGGCCGCTGCATGTATTTCTCCAGGAACTTGATCAGTACCAGATCCAGCAACACTTTATAGGTCCGAAAAATGCCGTAGTTGCTTTTCCCGAACCGGCGGGGCTGGTAGTTGACGGGTTGTTCGGTAACCCGCCCGCCCTGCCAGGCGCAGTAAACCGGAATGAACCGGTGCATCTGCCCATACAGGGTTACGTCTTTGATCACCTCCCGACGGTATGCCTTGAGGGTACAGCCGTAGTCATGCAGCCGAACGCCCGATATCGAGCTGATCAGCTTGTTGGCAGTCATAGATGGCAGTTTCCGCGTCAGGAATTCGTTTTTCCAGCGATTTTGCCGCCAGCCGCTGACCACATCATAGCCCTCGTCGAGCCGGGCAATCAGGTTTGGAATATCGTTTGGGTCGTTCTCCAAGTCGCTGTCGATGAGTACAATCACCTCGCCCGACGCGTGCTGAATTCCCGCATTGATCGCGGCCGTTTGCCCGAAATTGCGCTTGAAATTGATGGCCTTCACCCGTGGATTGCGCCTACAGACGGCCCGTAGCTGATCCAGCGAATCGTCTTTCGAGCCATCGTTTACAGCAATAATTTCATAGTCATACTGCCCTATCGCGTTTTCGAGCGTATCGAACAGAATAGGGATACTCTTCGATTCATTATAAATCGGCACTATGACGGAAAGATAGGTCATACAAACTGGGTTGTTGAGTAGGTCGCCGGGACCTGATGGCTGTGAATACGGATACGGCACTAAGTACTAAAAACGGATAGAACGGAACCAGATAACGGGTTTCGGCATGGCGCAGGGCAAACGCGTAAACAAAGACACAATAGCCTACCGCCATGGGCAGAAACAAAAGTATATCGTTTTTGCGCCAGCCGCGCCGAAGCAGCAGTACGAGTCCGACCAGACCCGGGATCAGCACCAGGGCGTAATGATACAGCCGCAGCAGCAACCGGGGCCAGTGCGCCGGAATCATATCGTCCAGAAACGAATATCCCCAGGTACCGTGCAGGAACGTGAATAGGTAACGCACCGGCGACCAGACGTAGTACACCAGCGGGTTATCCTCCCGAACGGAGCGGGTATACCGGCCCAGTTTGGCCCGGACCTGACTTTCGAGCATCTGTTTCCGCAGCGAATCGATATTTGGATTGTTGCCCAGCTCAAAATACAACTCCCGAATCTGAATCATCGAGTCGCGGTTGAACTTGTCGGTGTACACATAATTCGGGGGCGGGCCCAGCTGCTCGTCGACATACCAGCGCAGGGGTGGCAGGTATCGGTTGTTACCCCATCCCATCAGCCACCGCAGATCGGTATTTGGAAACCAGAACGCGAAATCTTCGCCGTAGGTCTGGCAGAACGCCATCATGTCAAAGTAGTTGGTGGGCCAGAACGCGTTGGCATACCACGGGTTTTTCAGCAGGGGTATTACTTCGCCGTACTGCCGGTAGTTGCGTATCATCCAGGCACCGTCAACGATCAGAAACGGCAGCAGAAACGTAAAACTATAGCGGGCCAGCTGCCGAAGTACCAGCCGCCCCCGCAGCCAGCGTATTGTCCAGACCGCCATCGGGATGGCCAGCAGAGGCAGGTGGGCCGGTTTCAGGAAAACAGACCAGGTCAGCCACGCCCCCGCTACCAGCAGCGGCAGCCGCCGGTCAGGGTTTTGCTCGAACCGAATCCAGGCATATAAAAAAAAGATCGAGACCGACGCAGCAAAGCTTTCGGTCAGGAAATAGCTGTCGAAGACGCTGGCAAACGGGCTGAACAAGTAGATAAAATACGCCCAGTAGAAGGCTCGCTCCGACTGGAACAAATCCCGCGCTACCAGCCCCAGTGCGTATACCGATACCACCGCCATCAGCAGCTGAAGCACGATGATGATGTTACAGGCCACGGCCGGACTGAACAGCAGCCGGAACGCCAGATACACGCCCGAATAGCCCGGCATCCGGTCATCGGTTTTAAAGCCATGATGCAGCAGCAACTCTTCAACGGGCTGTATATACGTCATCATGTCGCCATTGCTCTGCCCCCAGAATCCGTCTATGTCATGCTTGTAGGTCTGTGTCAGATACCAACAGAAAAACAGCCCTTTCACCACGAGGGCCAGGGTCAGCCAGTACAATCGGGACGAAGACGGACGGAGCCACGAGCGCACCATCATGTATATACGGTTTTATACCAGGTTACGAAACGACTTAATCCTTCTTCAAGAGAAACTTTGGGTTGATACCCCAGTAGGTCAGCCGCCCGCGACACGTCGGCGTAGGTACGTTCTACGTCGCCGGGCTGTTTGGGCAGGTGCTGCACCTGAGGGGTTTTATTCATCAGTCGGTACAGCGTTGTTACCAGCGTTTGCAGGGTAACCGGGCTGTTATTACCGAGGTTTATGATCTCATAGGCATGAGGATGGGTGTCAAGATAAGCTAATGCAGCCACAATTCCATCGACCGTATCGCTCACGTAGGTATAATCGCGCGAGGTGTCGCCCTGGCCAAACATGGGAATCGGCTGGTCGGCGGCTATCATGCGGACAAACTTATGTATCGCCAGATCAGGCCGTTGCCGTTCTCCATATACCGTAAAAAACCGCAGGTTAACCACACCCATCCCGTACAGATGGTGATAGTTATGCGTCAACAACTCACACGACCGCTTGGTAAAGGCGTAGGGCGAGATGGGTTCGTCTACCGTGTCGGTTTCGCTGAACGGAATCTTTTCATTGTTTCCGTACACCGACGACGACGATGCGAACACCATTTTGCCTACCTGCTGCTCCCGCATCCAGTCCAGCAGATTATTGGTACCGGCAATGTTGGTACTGATATAATCGGCGGGCTGTTCGATTGACGGTCGAACACCGGCTTTGGCCGCAATATGAATAACCGCGTCGATACCGGAACCCAGTCGCGTCAGCCAGTCCCGGTCGCGAATATCAGCCTCAATGAACGTGAAAGCCTCGTTGTCCAGAACGGTCGACAGGTTTCGTTCTTTAACAGAGCGTTCGTAAAACGAATCAAAGTTATCGACGCCAATTACCCGGTATCCGCTGCCGAGCAGCCGTTCGGTCAAGTGGCTGCCAATGAAACCTGCGCATCCCGTCACTAAAAGTTGGGCAGAACGTGTCATGTGTTGTCTCTCGGGCGGGGCAACCGTTTACGGTTTTTGGTTCCCCAATCAGTTAGGTGGGTATGCTCAGCCGAGCCACCATACTATCATGAATCTGGGTCATCGTTTCGCGTAGATCGAAGGTCCAGTCCCAGCCTGGATAGTGTTGTTTAAATTTGGTCAGATCAGAGATGTACCAGATATGGTCGCCCGAACGGTTCGTATCCGAATACTGGTAGTTCATCTTGTTGCCTGAGATTTCTTCGCAGAGCGCAATGGCTTCGAGCATCGAGCAATTGGCGTAACGACCGCCACCGGCGTTGTACACTTCGCCTGGTCTGGGGTTCTGATAGAAATGCCAGAACATATTAACCAAATCCCAACTGTGAATGTTATCACGAACCTGTTTCCCCTTATAGCCGAAGATGGTATACTGGTTGCCGGTGATGACGCATTTCATCAGGTAAGACAGGAAGCCGTGGAGCTGCGCGCCCGAGTGATTAGGGCCTGTCAGGCAGCCGCCCCGGAACACGGCGGTCTTCATGCCGAAATAGCGACCATACTCCTGCACCATAATATCGGCGGCCACTTTGCTGGCGCCAAATATGGAGTGTTTGGTATGATCAAGGCTCATGTGCTCGTCGATTCCGTTCTGGAAATAGGGGTGATTCTGGTCTATTTCCCAGCGCGTTTCGGTCTCGATAAGCGGCAGGAAGTTGGGGTTGTCGCCGTAGACCTTATTGGTCGAGGTGAAGATAAAAACGGCTTCGGGGCAGTGCAGGCGGGTCATCTCGAGCAGATTGACAGTTCCCACTGCGTTGACGCCAAAATCGGTAAACGGCTCGCGGGCGGCCCAGTCGTGGCTGGGCTGCGCTGCGGTATGCAGTACCAGTTTGATGTCAGTCCCGTACTCCTGGAAAATAGTTTCCAGCTGCGCCACCTCCCGAATATCAGCCGCGCGATGCTGATAGTTCTTGTATGTTTCTGACAGGCGGTTGCGATTCCATTCCGTAGAGCCATCTGCTCCGAAGAAGTACTGCCGCATGTTGTTGTCTACGCCAACGACGAGATCGAACTTGTCGGCGAAAAATGCAACTGCCTCACTGCCGATTAAACCGGCCGAACCCGTGACTAATGCAATATTCATGGTGTATTCTGATGCATTTACCGAAAAAGCTAACCGAAAAATCCTATTGTTAGCCGTGCTTTACCAGACAAAGTAACGGAAAATTTACAATCCAGCACAAGGATATTTAGCAACCGTACAGGCAAAACAAAAGCGACAGGCTGATCTGTGAGAAATCAGCCTGTCGCCTGCGTGCCGTTTAATAAATTGAGTAACTACGCGCCTTCGCCAATCGTACCCGCTCCGAACAGCTTCTCGCGGATTTTTTGCGTCCGTCCTTCCAGAGCCGGGTTGGGCGTATACTTATATTTTGACTGAACAGCCGCCGAGTCTTTTCCGGGACCGTATACGTAGGGATCGTTCTGGCGGTAATCCGACTGCCGAATGGTGTTATATTTCTGGTAGTCACACGAAGCCAGCGACAGGATCGACACGGCCAATACTACTACACTCGTTACGCGTTTCATAGTCACTTGATTACGAATTGATTCAGCAAAATTAGTGATTACTAGTTAGTGGTTGGTGGTAATGGGCCGTTTTTTTTCGCAGATCGGTCAATTAGTGTCCGTTGCTACCGTCCGGATTTCTTCGGCGACGAAGGCCATCAGCTCCTGTATGTACGGCTTCGAAAAATCGAAGGGTACGTTGGCCGCAGCATAAATATCCCGAATGGGGGCTTTATACCCGAGGCTCAACGCGGCTTTATAACCCGCCAGACCCGCTTTGGGGTCGCGCCGGTAGTTACGCCAGATAGCAATGGCCCCCAGCTGGGCAATGCCGTATTCGATGTAATAGAAAGGCACTTCGTACAGGTGCAGCTGGCGTTGCCATATGTATTCTTTATAGTAACCTATGCCGCTCCAGTCCGTTATCCGGTCGGCAAACCGGTCGTGAATCCGAACCCAGTTCTCGTGCCGTTCGTCGACCGTGTGGTTGGGGTTTTCGTAAACCCAGTGCTGAAAAGCGTCGATCGTGGCTACCCAGGGCAGGGTTTCGATGATCGATTCCAGATGCTGCCGCTTGGCCCGGCGCAACTCATCCGGCTTATCGAAAAATACGTCCCAGTGATCCATCGACAGCAGTTCCATACTCATCGATGCCAGTTCGGCCACTTCCATCGGCGGATTCCGGAACGCTTTCAGCGGCAGATCACGCGTCAGGAACGAATGTACGGCATGGCCGCCTTCGTGGACCATCGTTACCAGATCGCGCAGGCTGCTGGTGGCATTCATGAAAATAAACGGCACCCCAATTTCTTCGAGCGGGTAGTTATAGCCGCCCGGCGCTTTCCCCTTGCGCGACTCCACGTCCAGGTGGCCCATGGCCCGCATGATGCGCAGGTCGTCACCCAGTTCGCGGTCCAGCCGATCGAAGCAGGCAATGGTTTTCTCGACCAGTTCGGCACCGGTAGCAAACGGCTTCAGCGGAGGGCGGCCTTCGGCATCGACTTTCAGATCCCAGGGCCGCAGGTGGTCGACGCCGAGTTTCTGTTTCCGTTCCTGGCTCAGGACATCGAGCAGCGGCACCACCGCTTCGGCTACCGACTCGTGAAACCTGTAACAGTCGGCGGGTGTATAATCGAACCGGCCCAGAGCCGCAAATGAATAGTCGCGGAAGTTGGCAAAGCCAGCATTGACCGCCACCCGATGCCGCAGATCGCGCAGCCGGTCGAACAGCTGGTCGAGCACGGCATGATCCTGATACCGGCGTTCGGCAATTTTGCGCCAGGCTTCTTCGCGCTCGGTCCGGCTGGTCAGCTGCAGGCGGTCGGTGGCTTCGGGCAGGGTCAGCTCACGGCCATCGATCTGCACGGTCATAGCTCCCGCAATGGCACCGTATTTCCGCTCTTCCGTCTGCATGTCGGTTTGGAGCGGAATGTTCTCGTCGCGGTAGATCTCAATGGCTTTTTTCATACCCCGCACCATGATGTCGAAACCGGCATCGGTCAGCTCGCTCAGGAACGGGCTGTGTACGGCCTTCAGATCAAGCTCGTTGCCGTACTCGGTCATGGGCGGCTGAATGTCGGCGATGAAGAAATTCAGTTGATTGACCAGTTCTTCATTGGCCGTGTCGCAGGTCATGCGGATATAGCGCCACGCAAAATTTTCGGACAGGTACGATTCCAGCTCGCTCCGGTCGATAAGCCACTGCCGCAGCTCATCGGCATTGTTGAGAGGCCGGTTCAGCAGGTTGTCGTAAAACGGTTTAACGTCGTCCCAGCCGCGAAGCTCCATCGCTTCGCCAATGAACGGACGGGCCGGCCGGGCCGGTAGGGATAAGGTTTCGTTTGGGGTCATTGCAGCGAATAAACAACCTGATCTGGCAACCGGTTTGGGGTAGCGGAGGGGTTGTTAAGATAAATTAACAATGCTTTGTTGCTCTTTTTTGTTCAGCACACTTGCATCTACGAAATCATTCGTATATGTTTGCTACGAACAATTTCGTAGATCATCTGATGAAGCCAACCGACGCCGAACTGGAAATCCTGCACGTGCTCTGGGCCAACGGTCCCAGCACGGTACGACAGGTACACGAAAGCCTGAGTCAAAGCCGCGATATTGGCTACACAACAGCGCTCAAGCTCATGCAGATCATGCATGAAAAAGGGCTGCTCAGCCGCGACGCCGAGAGCAAATCGCACACCTATACAGCCGCTGTCAGCGAAGAAGACACGCAGCGGGGACTGGTTGACCGGTTTGTCGAAACCGCCTTCAAAGGATCGGCGTCTAAACTGGTGATGCAGGTACTGGGCCAGCACAAGGCCTCCCAACAGGAACTCGAAGAAATCAAGCAACTCCTAAACCAGTTGAACAATGAACACAACTGATTGGCTCAACAATCCCACAACCGACGCTCTGGGCTGGACTCTGCTCCATGCTATCTGGCAGGGGTTTGCGCTGGTGCTTCCCGCTGCGCTGGTTTTACACGGGTTGCGTAACCGGTCGAGCGTGCTGCGGTATCGCGTGGCCGTGCTTACCCTGCTGACCCAGCTGCTGGCCTCCGCGGTTACGTTCTGGTGGTATTATACGCCTGCTGTCATAGAGACAGCGGCCCTCCGCCCCGCCTACGCCAGCCCGGCGCTGTCGGTCCGCTGGCAGACGGCAACCCAAACGCTGCCCTGGCATCAGCAGATGCAGCAGTTTCTGGACGCTCACCTGAGTCAGTTCGTACTGGCTTACCTGGTTGGCGTAGCCGTTTTTGCGGTACGACTGGCTGGCGGCTGGCTCTACCTGCAACGCCTGAGCCGGACGGCTACCCGCCCCATGTCCAGCCAGATTATTGAGCTGACCCAGTCGTTGCGGTCGTTTATGCAGATCGGGCCGGTTATTCAGGTGCGCGAGTCGGCCCGGGTAACGGTACCGATGGTAGTAGGTGTACTGAAGCCGGTGCTGTTGCTGCCCGTCAGCCTCGCCACGAGCCTGTCGGTTCAGGAGGTCGAAGCGGTGCTGGCGCATGAACTGGCACATGTCAAGCGTCACGATTATGCCGTCAACCTGGTGCAGTCGGTGGTTGAGGTGCTGTATTTCTTTCATCCCGCCTTATGGTGGCTGTCGGCCCGGATACGCGAAGAGCGTGAACACTGCTGCGATGATCTGGCAGTAGAAGCCGTTGGCGGCAACGGACGGGTACTGGCCCAGGCACTGGCCCGCGTCGAAGAACTTCGGCTCACGCAGCTGGCCGCCCCTACCCTGGCGATGGCCTTTGCCAGCAAACGGCAACATCTGCTGCACCGGGTTCGGCGGGTGCTGGGTGTTCCGACGCGGCCTATGGTATCGAACGGGAGCCTGGCGGGGCTGACGCTGGCCACGCTGCTGCTGGTCAGTGCATCGGTCTACGCCGTGCAGCAACAGCCACAGAAGCCCAAACCCAAAGCGGCTCAGGCCAAAACCAGCCGTCGCCACAAAGCCGACAACGGTACCGAATACGGCATGACTGACAACCAGAAGATCAGCTACATTGTCTGGAAAGGGCAGAAACTCCCGGCCAAACGGGTAGCGCAGCTCCAGCGCCAGCTCGACCTGGTCATGGCCGGCCAGCTCAACCTCGACGACGTAAAACAACCCGACCGCGACATGCTGCTGACCATCATCGAAACCAACACCGGCTTCGATGCGGGCATGAACGCGCTGACGGCCGGCCTGGCCCATATCGATTACGACAACATCGTAGCCTCGGCGATGGCTGCCGGACAGGCGGGTCTGGATAAGGCCGCAGCCGGTATGGCCGCTGTCGATTACGGAGCCGTGGCCGGTGATGTTGCCGCATCCATCGATACCAATATTCTAATCGAAGGCCATATTAATATAGACAATGTGGAGCTGGCCGGACTGGCTGGTCTTAGCGATGCCGCTCAGCAACGAAATAGTCGTCAGATGGACAGCCTGAGCCAGCTGATGGCCCAGCACGCGCGTCAGATGCAGGCGCTGCATCTCCAGATGGAAAAATTACGGTTCCCGGTCGAAGAAGCCGAGCGCAGCAGCGAGGTATTGCAGTGGAAGAAAGACAAACTCATGGAGCAGCGGCAGGCCCTGCTTGAAAAGCATCGGCAACTGTTATACAACGACAGCAAACAGAAGTTCAGTCAGGCGGATGTTGAAAAGCAACTGGCCGCGCTGGAGCCGGAGATCAAGAAGCTGGAATCGACCATGGACCAGCTTAGCCAGCAGTTTGAGCAAGCCAGCAGCCATCAGGAAGAACTCAAACAGCCACTGGAAAAGCTGGAGAAACAGGCGCAGCAGCTGGAGCGGCAAATTGACCTGTTATCCGACCAGCTGGTTCGGCATGGCGACGCCGTCGGCAGACTCACTCCTCCCGTACCTCCGGCCGCGGCAGGGGTACGCCCGCTGCGGGGTACGGCCCGGCCAGCCCGTGCTCCGCGCGTGCCACTGCCACCGCGTGCCGCCCGACCCGACCCGATCGATGCGCCGACCCCACCGGCCCGTGCCCTGGCCCCTGCGCGACCCGAAGCTACTCCGCGCCCCCCAGGGGTAGCACCGAAGCCAGCGGCAGCGCCAGAAGAGTATATGATAGAAAAAGAATATGACCTAAGAAACATTCGGCCGACTCGGGTTAAAAAATCACGAACTCCGCGTTAGTTCTTATAGATCGTTTCTTCAATTTTCACCACATTTTAAAGTTGGACAACGCGTAAGGAAACAGGCCAGTGTGACCCGGGCAGTGGGCTACGATTACGAACTAGTGTAGAAATACTGAGCGTTTTTTGTTGACTATATACGTTGACGATTGCCCCATTTCCCATTAGACGCTTCACCCACTGTCAGGGTCTGCGACCACTGTCAGGGGTGAAGCGCCCACACCCTGTCAGTGGTCGCAGACCCTGACAGTGGTACAAAAGACAAAAAAGACTCCGCCAACAACCAAGAAAGACCTCACCTGAAACCGGCTTCCAACAGCGCGACCCTAATCCGTAAAACAAAAGCTCTAATTACAAAAAAGCGTCTCTGTTCGCAGTCCCTCGTTGAGGTACTACGCGCAGAGACGCTTTTGTATCGGCTTCAGAGCAGAGTACGCCCCGACGTTTACTCTATCTCAATAACGACATCGCGGCCAACGGGGTGAGCCACGCACGTCAGTACGTATCCCGCCTTGAGCTCCGACTCAGACAGGCCGTCTTCTTCGTCGAGCTTTACCTTACCCGACGTGCAGCGACCCAGACAGGCCGTACACATACCCGCCTGACATGAATACGGCAGATCGATATCCAGCTCCAGAGCCGCTTCCAGAATGGTCTGGTGGGGCGCTACGGCAAACTTGTATTCGCTGCCTTCGTACAGAACCGTTACCTCGGGCGAGCCTTCGTCGCCGGCGGTGAGCGGCTCCTCGACCACATCGCCCGCCGGTACGGGCGCACTGATGTAGCTTTCTTTATGTACCCGATCGGTCGACACGCCAACCAGGGCCAGCGCCGAACGGGCTTCGGCCATCATCCCATCCGGACCGCAGAGGTACACACTCGCGTTTTGCCGGTCAGCCGCGGGTAGCTGCTCCAGCAGGCGGGTCAGCATGTGCTGGTTGAGTCGGCCTTCGGCTCCGCTCCAGCCGTAGTCGGGCTGGCTCAGTACGTGGGTTACCTGAAAACGCGACGAGCCATAGGCCTGCTCCATAGCGTCCAGATGACTTTTGTAGATGATCGACGACTGGTTTCGGTTCCCGTAGATCAGCCAGACGCGGGTGTTGGGCTCCACGTGCAGCGTAGACTTGGCCATCGAAAACAGGGGGGTAATCCCACTGCCAGCGCCGATCAGGATCAGGGTCCGGCGGTTTTGCGCGTCGAGCTTCGGCACAAACGTCCCCATCGGCTCCAGCGTTTCGAGCACATCGCCGGGGCGGATGCGGTCGCAGAGGTAGTTGGAAACCAGCCCACCCGGTACCCGCTTAACCGACACCGCCAGCGACACATCGACATGGGGCGAGGAAGCCATCGAGTACGACCGGCGTACCTTCTGACCGTTGACCGTCAGCAAAAACGTCAGAAACTGGCCCGGCTGGTAGCGAACCTCTTCGTTGATGGGATGCCAGAAGGTAAGGGTTACGGCGTCGGGGGTTTCCCGGATGACCTCTTTAACTTTCAAAAAATATCGTGCTGCCATTCGTATTCAGGTTGTTCATGAACACCCGTCAACCCGCCTGCTCAAAGCCAGCGCCGGCTTTGAGCTGTCCAGACGCGTCCGTGTGTCAACTTCATTCCACAAAGGTACGTCACACCGCCTTTTGATGGTACTCGACAAGCCGTTCGGCGGGTGCTTTCAGTATTCGTCCCATCGTCAGACCGGTTTGCCCGACGGCTTCCTGCAACGGCCCGGCAAAGTAGTGCGCTATGGACCCCACAAAGTGTACGGGCCACTGATCAGCCTCCGGAAACCGCCGAACATAGGTCGTCAGAAACAGCCTGAACGCATCGGTCACCAGACCAACGATATGTGGATGCGCGATGTTTTCGGACAGGAACGGAGTAAAGCCCGCAAAATACCGGTTCGGGTACGGCTTTCGATAGGCGTTTTCGAGCAGGGTGGCCCGATCCAGGGCGTAGCGGGCCTGAAACGCGTCGCGCAGTTCAGCAGGCAGTTGCTCCTGAAAAACCTCCCGGACAAGGGTTTTGCCCAGGTATCCACCGCTCCCCTCGTCGCCCAGCCAGAATCCCAGCGACTGAATACCGTGGGTTATATCCTGCCCGTCGTAGCAGCAGGCATTCGAGCCGGTACCCAGAATGCAGACAATACCCGGCTCGTGGCCCGAGGCTCCGCGAGCCGCGCCCAGCATGTCGCTGTTAACATCTACGGTATCGAGCGCCGGCAGGGCGGCCCGCAGCGCATCAGCAACGCGCTGGTTGACCGCCGGACTGATGCAGCCTGTTCCGTAAAAATAGATCCGGTTTACCACGACATCATCGAGCTGGGGCAGCAGCTGGGCACGGAGGGTGTCGGTAATCTGCTCGGTGGACTGGTAATACGGGCTAATGCCGTCGGTCGGTAATGAGCGGCTCTGGCCATCGGCGCTGACCAGCCGCCAGTCGGTCTTGGTCGCTCCGCTATCTGCAATCAGTGTAATCAAGGTAGTAAATGGTTTCAGGTACGGGCCACCGTTGTTGAAAAACTGTTTTCGGGCGCCACATGAGCGGTCTGCTAAATCGAATGAGTCGTCAAGCAAGCGCTCCGATTATCGGGAAACGATCAAAGACCCACTCGGCATGGGGGGCGTCGGCCAGTTCGGCCGAGAGGTCCTGACCCGCCCAGTGTTCGTAATGTTTTCCGTTGCGCCACAGCCTCGATGCCGACACATCGTAGATCAGTCCGTTGTAGGCGCACCAGATTTCAGGACGGTCCTGTCCGTTGCGCAGGGCCAGCTGTGAGCGGCTGAATACCGGTAGCCCGGCCCGGTTTTCAGTGGTCATGTATCCGTATAGTCAAACAGAGTAATAATTGAGCACAGTTTTTGCACGTGAAAACAAAATTAGCGTAACTTTAGCCAATTGTGATTCCTACGTTAATCATCACTATGAAAAAGAATACTGTACTTGCTTTTTTCTCGGCATTAACCCTGCTGGGTCTGTTAACAGGCTGTGGTGGCAAGAAAGTAGCTCCGGTTTCCGAGCGTATTGCCAAAGTCTGGACCGCCCAGAAGGTCGATGAGAATACGGCAACTGTATACACCAAAGGCGGCACGGCCAACGTCCGCGATTATGCCAGATACCGGCTTGACTTGAGTAAAGCGCCTACCGTTACCTACACCGAGTTCGATGGCAATACGTTTACCGGCCAGTATTCTGTGCCCGCTGATGATCGCCTTGTACTGACTACCCTAACCCCTGCCCCGACCGGTACCAATGGTACCATTGAATTCAAAATCAGTAACCTGAACGACAACAGCGTTACGCTGACGCGGACTACGACCAGTCAGAAAACCGGCGGTTCGACCAACACCTATACGTTGTCGAACCCCTAAGCATTCGCAAACCATTTTGTGCGTTAAGCCGTTCCGTAGGTCAAGCGGAACGGCTTTTTTTTATTTATTTTTCTCATGACGGATCTTAATACACTGGGCCAGGTTGGGCTGATCGATCATATCCGACAGGCAACCCCGGCCCCGGCCCATCCCGAAACCGTACGCGGCATTGGCGACGATGCGGCCGTTTTCGACTGGGGTGATAGCTACGGGCTGCTGGCAACCGAACTGCTGGTAGAAGGCATTCATTTCGACCTGACCTACGTACCGCTCAAGCACCTTGGCTACAAAGCCGTAACCTTTGCCGTATCGGATATTGCGGCCATGAACGGCCTGCCTCTTCAGCTAACCATCGGCGTGGGCCTCAGCAGCCGGTTCCCGGTCGAAGCGGTCGATGAACTGTACGAAGGCATCCGGGCGGCCTGTACGGCCTACAACGTCGATCTGGTGGGGGGCGACACCACAGCCTCGCGGTCGGGCCTGATCCTGTCGGTATCGGTATTGGGCAAGGTAGCGAAAGATAAAATCACCTACCGCAACACGGCGCAACCCAACGATGTCGTCTGTGTAACCGGCGACCTGGGCGCGGCTTATCTGGGTCTGCAGCTCCTCGAACGCGAAAAACAGGTGTTTCTGGCCGACCCCAACATGCAGCCGAATCTTTCCGAAGAGCGCGCCTATCTGGTACAGCGGCAGCTGCGGCCCGATGCCCGCACCGACGTTGTTCACGAACTGAACGACCTCGGCATCCGCCCCACGGCCATGATCGATATTTCGACCGGTCTGGCTTCTGAACTACTACACATCTGCCGCCAGTCAGGAACGGGAGCCGTACTTTTTGATGAGAACCTACCCATCGATGACCAGACGCACCTGGCTGCCGACGAGTTCAAGATCAGCCCGGTAACGGCGGCTCTGAACGGGGGTGAAGACTACGAACTGTTGTTTACGGTTCGGCCGCAGGAGTTCGACAAGCTGGCCAACAACGCGCGCATTACGGCCATTGGGTACCTGACCGCCGACCCGAACCAGGTGGTACTGGCTACCAAAGCCGGTCAGCAGACGCCCATCCGGGCGCAGGGCTGGGGCCAGTCGGCTTAGCGGTTACCGCACGCGGGTCAGTTTGAGGTAGCAGGGCTGGTCGCAGCGGGGCAGCAAGGTCAGCGTGTCACGCTGAAAGGCCACGCCCTGCCGAAACGACACGTTGGCCCGGTTGGTATAGATGTACAGGTTAACGCCCAGCCCCTCGAAGGTAGAGTCGACCCGAAAGTAGCGGATCGGATAAAAATACGTCATCTCGCTCCCCTCGGCCAGCACCTTTCCATCGGGGTCGAAAGTCAGCGTCTGGGGCGGCAGGGCGGGGTAACGCCGGGTGGTATAGAACGATGTGTCGCGCCGGACAAAGATGGTGTCGGTATAGTTGATAACCGTGTCTTTCCGGACGGTCTGCCCGTTGATCGTCACCAGCACCGAGTCGCGTCGCTGCCGGGGCGTGGTGGTAAGCACCGAAAATACCGAGTCTTTCTGAAAGCGCCGTTCGACCAGTCGCCAGGTTCCGGTAATCCGCGAATCGACCGCGCCGGGCGAGAATCCCGGCTCCGCTTCTTTACAGGCGCTCACGACCCCAATGACGACCAGAACGAAGGCAATGCCACACAGTTTTTTCACAGAAACACGCTAGTTTGGACTTTTTCGGACGTTGTTCAGCGTAGGCATAACGCTACAGCACGCAAAAAAGGTACGACCCGGAGCCGTACCTTTTTCTGCACCGGCCTCAGGCGGGTCTATACAAATTCTGCGCCACGTTCTTTGGCATCGGCCACGAACGCTTTGACCTTCTGTTCTTCTTCCTTGCGACAGATCATCAGTACGTTGTCGTACTCGGCCACGATGAAGCCATCCAGCCCATTGACGACCACGAGCCGGTCCTTTGGGGTCTTGATGATGCAGTTTTTCGTGTCGTACAGCATGATGTGGCCGTCGATCACGTTCAGGTCATCGTTTTTGTCCGAGACTTCGTACAGCGATTTCCAGGTACCCAGGTCCGACCAACCGAAATCGCTCAGAACGACGTATACGTTGTCGGCTTTCTCCATCACGCCGTTATCGATCGAAACACTCTTGGTGAGCGAATAGGCTTTGTCGACAAAAGCGGCTTCGTGGTCAGTATAATAGGCGCTGCGCCCTTCTTCAAAGATTTCGGCCACCTCGGGCAGGTACGCTTCAAACGCGCGGATAATCGCCTGTACGTTCCAGACGAAGATACCGGCGTTCCAGACAAACTCACCGCTTTCCAGAAACTGACGGGCCAGTTCGAGATGGGGTTTTTCGGTAAAGGTTTTTACCCGCAACGGCGCCTGCTCGGTGTTGGCGGCCGGAATGTACTGGATATAGCCGTAGCCCGTATCCGGACGGCTGGGCTGAATACCCAGCGTAACCAGAATGTCCTGATCCTGGGTAGCCGCCAGGGCCGTGCGGATGGTCCGCTGAAAATCGTCCTGTTTCAGAATGATGTGATCGGCCGGGGCAACAACGATGTTGGCTTCGGGGTCGCGCTGGGCAATCTTGTAGCAGGCGTAGGCAATACAGGGAGCCGTATTGCGGGCTATCGGTTCGCACAGGACCTGATCGTCGGAGAGCTGCGGGAGCTGCTGCTGACAAAGATTTTTGTAGAGCGAACTGGTAACGATGAAAATATTTTCGGAAGGACAGATACCGTCGAAACGGTCGGCAGTTTGCTGGAGCAGTGTACGGCCCGTACCAAGTACGTCATGGAACTGCTTCGGGTAACTCGTTCGGCTAAAGGGCCAGAACCGCGTCCCGACGCCCCCCGCCATAATGATGACATAGGTATGATTCATTGTAACGATAAAATCAACTTGAAGTGATGCGGCCACAAAGTTGCCAAATCTTATGGATTTGCTCCGCAAAAGTTTATGGTATCAACAGATTATATGCCTTAAGTAAATATACTATCCAATTTCTATATAGCTGGAAGTCCATTTACCAGTCGCCACCGGTAGCCCGCAACAAGGCCACGATAAACTGCGCTTCCTGACTGCGAAGCTGAACCAGTTGCTGCTCGGCCCCCAGAATAGTGCGTTGTGCGTCCAGTACATCCAGGTACGTCGTTAGTCCTTTCAGGTATAACTCGCGATTGTACTGCTCGGTTCGACGGGCCAGTGTAAGGGTCTGATTCTGAAGGTCGATTTGTTCGCGAAGCAGGGTCAGGTTATCCAGCGCCGTTTCGGCTTCTCGCTGGGCCAGCTGTAGCTGCTGCTGGTATACCTGCTGACTGGTTTGCGCCTGTTGTCTCGAGAGCGAAACGAGTTCACGGTTGCGGTGGCCCTCGTAGAGCGGTACCGATGCGTTCACCCCTACCAGGTAGGTGGCGCTCGTCGGTACGAGCCAGGCACCGATCCGGCCGGACAACAGTCCCCCAGACCCCACCAGGTTGACCCGGGGCCGGGTAGTAGCCTGCTGTACCGCAATCTGCGCCCCGGCCAGCTGAATTTGCCGGTCGGAGCCCTGCAGATCGGGCCGACGCTGTAGCTGCTCGATCGATACGCCCGTATACGGAAACTGTGGGCCGGCGGGAAGCGGGCCGGGGGCTACGGTAAACGTTGCGGGGTCCTGAGCGCACAGCTGAGCCAGTCCATTTACCAGTTCGACCCGGGCGCGTTGCAGCCCTTTGAGCGTCACCTGCAGGCCAGCATAATCCGTTTCGGCCCGCTGTACGTCGAGCTGATTGATCAACCCGACCCGAAACCGTTCGCGAATGATAGAGAGGGTCGTATCCCGAAACTGGATATTGCGCCGGAATACCACCTGTTCGGCGTCGTTACCCCGAATCAGCAGGTACGTTCGGGCAATGTCCGACGCCAGCGACAGCCGGAAAGCCCGGTAATCGGCATCGGACGCCTGCGCCTGCAAATCAGCCACCCGAACGCCCCCGCGAATTCGCCGGAAGAGGTCGAGTTCATAGGTAGCATCGATGGGTAAGAGCTGAAACGTATTCAGCTGAAACCGGGGCAGGCTCTCGCTGGCCGTCGGAATAGCGATGGGCCGGTGTTCCGACAGGCTTTGCGTGGTAATCAATGCCGAACTGCGGATCGATGGCAGCAGGAACGATTGCGCCACCCGAACCCGAACGCGGGCTTCTTCGAGTCGGCTCAGTGCCGCCCGCAGGTTAGGGCTGTTGGTTAGCCCCAGCTGAATCAGCGATTCAAGGGTCGGATCAGCAAACCGGCCAAACCCGTTGACAAACAACTCGGGCACCGAAGGCGCCGGAATAGGCGTCTGCGAAGCGGCTGTACCGGATGCCGAAGGTCCGGTACCCGGCGCCGATGGCTGACTCTGGCCAGATCCGGGCTGAACGGTGACGGCCCCGCCCGGCGCGCTCAGTGGTACGGTCTGCGCGCCAGCTACCAGCCCGCAGGCCATCAGCCAGCTACTGACAAGTATACGTTTTTTCATCGTTGTGCCACGGTTTTTTCGGCTATAGGCTTACGAAGTCGAACGCGCTGGCCATCACGTAGCCGATCGTTGGGGTTCGTTACCACGCGCTCCTGACCGGTGAGTCCATCGGTTACCTCTATCGTGGTACCGTAGTCGCGTCCCAGCGTAATGGGCACGAATTTTACCCGCTGATCGGTGCCTACGATCACGACCCGGGGTCCCTGCGGAGTCATTTGGAGGGCATTGGCGGGTATCAGCACGGGCGCGTTGGCCGCAATCAGGTCGAAATGCACCGAACTGTAGAGGCCAGACGGAATTTCGTTCCCCGGATTGGGAATCAGTACCTCGGTCAGCAGCGTGCGCGACTCGTTTCGCAGTGTTCCTGAGGTCCGGACCACTTTGCCGACCAGCCGCCGGTTCTTCAGCTCAGGCACGACCACCGTGGCCGGGGTGCCTACTTTCATGTACTGGTAATACGTCTGGGGAACATCGACGAATACGCGCAGCGAACCCAGCTCCGACAGGGTGAACAGGGGCTGGCCCGAGCCGGGCGATACCAGATTCCCAACTTCTGCATTACGGCTGGTAATTACGCCCGAAAACGGCGCGTGAATCTGTTGCAGAGCCTTGAGAGCCTGAAGCCGCCGAAGGTTCGCCTGCGCCACGGCTACCCCCGACTGGCGCGTATCGATGTCCTGCTTCGAGATGGCGCCGGGCAGCTGAACGCTCTTCAGACGGTCGAGATTGGCCTGCGCCAGCTGCTGATCGGCCTGGGCGCGGGCAATGTCCTGCTCCAGCTCGGGCACATCGATGGTAGCCAGCAGCTGACCCTGTTTCACCTGAGCGCCGATATCGACGTACCAACGGCGCAGGAATCCCTGCGTGCGGGCAAAGAGCGGGGTTTGGCGGAACGGATGAATCTGGCCTGGCAATGTTAGCGAACTGGTATCCGAAGCCTGTTTCAGCGGAACGGCGTTGACAACCGGCTCCCGATTGCGTTCGGCACTGGCCTCGGCCTTTAATTCCTGCGCGTTCCGGATGCGGGGCAGCACGCCGAAAAACACGAATACCGCAATCAGCAGCGCAAGCGGAATAAGTACTTTAACTAGTTTCATAGGTTAATAAATAAAGGAACAACGCGTCGAATCCGCATGACCGGGCTGGCCGTTTATGCGGCAACGCCGTTGTTATTTACTGAATCGATAGATACGATGGCCTCTTTATTGAGCGGGCCGTATAGATGCGGAAATAGTTCGTTGTTCGTAGCCGCTTCGTACTTCAGCTCGTGGGTCAGCCGGCTTTCGTCGACCTGCAGCAGCAACAGATCCGGTACGTTCTGGTAATAGCGCTCCAGCACGCCGGCTACCTGCTCCCGGGTCGACAGATGAATGAATCCTTCGGTCTGTAAACTAGCGGCTTCATAGACGGGCGCGTCCTGTTGGCGCGTCCAGTCCATGGCCGTCACGACATGGTAAATCATCAGGCGTTTTGGGGTTTTTGATTTTTTTCGCGAGCGAGGTAGCTGAATACGACCGGCACGAACAGCAGCGTCGTGAACGTAGCCAGCAGCAGCCCGCCAATGACGGCCCGGCCCAGCGGTGCGTTCTGTTCGCCCCCCTCGCCCAGCCCCAGCGACATCGGCAGCATCCCGATGATCATGGCTATGGCCGTCATCAGGATGGGCCGCAGCCGGGTACGGCCCGCTTCGAGCGCGGCTTCGTAGGCGCTGCCCCCTACTTCGGGCAGGTGATCTTTAGCGAAGCTGACCAGCAGGATACTATTGGCCGTCGCCACGCCCACACTCATGATAGCGCCCATCAGTGACGGAATGCTGAAGGTCGTACCGGTCAGGAACAGCATCCAGACCATGCCACACAACGCCCCCGGCAGGGCCGTAATGATGATGAACGGATACCGGAACGACTGGAAGTTGACAACCATCAGCAGGTACACCAGCAGCGCGGCAAAGACAATCCCTAAACCCAGCCGGGTAAAGGCGCTTTCCATACTTTCGACCTGGCCGCGTATGGAAATTACGTTACCGGGCTTCAGCTGCTCCCGGTATTCGGCGGCCAGCTTGTTGAGTTCCTTGGCCACCGACCCCAAGTCTGTCCGCTCAACGGCCGCATAAACGTCGTAGGTCGGCTGGGTGTTAACGCGGTTAATGATGACGGGCGTGGTTGAGCGTTTCACGGTCGTGACGTTGCTCAGCAGCTGCGGACTGACCGACCCGGTGGCCTGCCCCGGCACGATGGGCGTTCGGAGCAGTTTCTCGTAGGAGTCCAGTTTGTAGGGGGGCGTCTGTACGGCAATGATATATGGAAAACCCGTAACCGGATCGGACCAGAAGTTAGGCCGCGTCTGCCCGGAACCGCTCAGCGAAATGTTCATGTTTGTGGCCACGCGCTGCTCGGTCAGGCCGAACTGGGCCGCCCGCTCCCGGTCAATATCCAGAAACAGTTCGGGCGCGTCCAGCACCTGATGCAGGTGTACGTCCACGGCCCCCGGCACCTGCGCAATCCGATCGCGGAGGTCGCGGGCTACGCGCAGATTGTTGACCCGGTCAAAGCCCGACACCTGCACATCGATGGCCGAGGTAAGCCCGAAGTTCAGAATCTGGCTCACGATATCGGCAGGCAGGAAGAAATACGTCACTTCGGGCATCTCGTCGCGCAGCCGGTTCCGCAGTTCACGCACGTACTCGTCGGTCGGGCGCGAGCGGTCGTCGGTCAGCGAGATAAGCAGTTCGGCGTCGGCCGCGCCGAGCGACGAGTTGTCGGTAAAGATAAAGTTGTACCGCTCGGAGGTCAGGCCGATGTTGCTGATGATCGAGCCCACTTCGTCTTCCGGAATGATGTCGCGAACGATGTCGGCGGTCTGGGCCGCCACCTGCTCGGTTGCTTCGAGTCGCGTACCGGCCGGCGCCCGCATGTGAAGCTTGATCTGACCGGCATCGACACGCGGAAAGAAGTCACGCCCGACAAACGGCACCATGACGGCGGTGAACGCCACAACGCCCAGAAACACGACGAAAACGGATCGGCGGCTGTTCAGCGCCCATTCCAGCGCCCGCATGTACCGGGCCTGAAACCGGTCGAACCCCCGGTTGAACCGCGCGTACAGCGAGTTGGGGCGGGGCGCATGACCGGCACTGTGGCCTTCGCTCCGCAGCATCAGATCAGCGAGCATGGGAACGAGCGTTCTCGACAGCACGTACGACGCCAGCATGGCAAAGACGACGGCCTCGGCCAGTGGCCCGAACAGAAACCGCGCCGGCCCTTCCAGAAACAGCACCGATGTGAATACGATACAAATCGTCAGGGTCGAGACCAGGGTGGGCGTCGCAATCTGCTGAGCCCCTTCCAGAATAGCCTGGCGAAGCGGCATGCCCAGCTCCTCGTTGCGGTGAATATTTTCGATCGTTACCGTGGCGTCGTCGACCAGAATACCGATGGCCAGCGCCAGCCCGCCCAGGGTCTGGATATTGAGCGTTTCGCCCAGCAGATACAGCGCGATCAGCGACGAAAGGATCGAAAGCGGAATGGAGATAGCCACGATCAGCGTACTGCGCCAGCTGCCCAGGAACAGCAGAATCATGGCGGCTGTCAGCAGCGCGGCTATAATGCCTTCAACGACAACCCCGTGGATAGAGGCCCGCACAAACACCGACTGATCGAACAGCTCTTCGATCCGCAGGCCCGAGGGAGCAGCCGCCCGCACCGTAGGCAGAATCTGGTTCCGGATGCGGTCAACGATCTGCGTGGTCGATGCATTACCGGTTTTCACCAGGCTCATCAGTACCCCTTTGCTGCCGTCCTGTTTCACGATATTGGCCTGCACCGCCGATCCGTCGTGTACGTTGGCTACATCGCGCATGTGCACGGTCGTGCCGCCTACTATCTTGATCGGTACGTCGTTGAGCGTGGCAACGGCGTCGGGTTTGGAGTTGAGTCGGATGTTGTATTCGCGGTCGGCTACCCGCAGCGCCCCGCTGGGCAGGGTCAGGTTCTGAACGCTGACCGCGTTGAGCACTTCTTCGGGCGTTACGTTGTAGGCGATCATGCGCTCCGGCTCCAGATCGACCATGATCTGCCGGGTTTTGCCGCCAAACGCCTGCGACAGCCGGGCGCCCTGTACTGTGGCGATCTGCGGCCGAACGCGCGTCTGGGCATAGTCGGTGATCTGCGGTTCGGTCAGGCTATCCGACGACAGGCCCAGCTGCAGCACCGGCGCATCGGTAGCGTTATACCGAACAATCAGCGGAGGCTGCGTACCGGGCGGCATCCGGGTCAGAATCGTCTGCGAAATGGCCGTCACCTGCGCAATGGCTTCTTCGATCCTGACGGTGGGCTGAAAGTACAGCTTGATGGCAGCCGTACCGTTGTAGGTTTGCGATTCGACCCGCTGTATGTCGCTGACGTTGTTGATGATGGAGGTTTCGGAGAAGTTGGTCACCATCTTCTCCATTTCGTTCGTAGACAGGCCGTTATAACCCCAGAGGACCGATACAACGGGTATGTTTATACGCGGAAAGATATCTGTGGGCATCTGCACGATCGACAGACCGCCCATAATCAGAATCAGCAACGCCATGACGGCGATGGTATATTTTTTCTCTAACGCTAAGCGGACAATCCACATGGCAAGGCAGGCAATACGAACACTACAAGAAAAAAAGGCGGTTAATTCTACTCAAAGGACCATGAGTAGAATTGAACAGTTTTTAGAATAACAAAAGACAAGAGCTATCCTAGTAGGCTGAGAAGGGGCAAGTTAGCACTAATATGCCCTAAAAGTCAATCACTTATAATTGCACAATCAGAAGAATTAATTGCGGTAGACCACTATTGCCTGCAAATAGCGGAAACCAGCCGCGAGCCGTACCTTTGTGATCCGAACAAAACCAATTTCGATCATGCCGAAGGCACAGATGAACACCGACAAGGGCACGATGACTATCGAGTTTTTCGAGAAAGACGCGCCCAAAACAGTCGAAAACTTTATTACCCTGGCCAAAAAAGGGTTTTACGATGGCGTTATATTTCATCGGGTTATTCCCAACTTCATGATTCAGGGGGGCGACCCGACCGGTACCGGCGCGGGCGGCCCTGGCTACTCCATTGATTGCGAACTAACCGGCGACAACCAATACCACGACCGGGGTGTGCTGAGCATGGCCCACCGGGGGCGGAATACGGGCGGCTCGCAGTTCTTTATCTGCCACAACCGCCAGAACACGCAACACCTCGACCGGAACCATACGGTGTTCGGTAAGGTAGTCGACGGCCTGGACGTAATCGACCAGATCCGCCAGGGCGATAAAATTAACAGCATCACGGTAACGGAAGAGTAATCCGTCAACCCCACCGGTGCTACCCAAACCGGTCTTGATTCAGCGTTTCATCGATACGCTGAATCAAGACCGGTTTTTTTATTAGCGGTCCGTGCAGCCGGCGCTACACCGAATCATGACTGGAGGGGTTGGTTGCTGACGCCAGAATTGCTGACACGCGAGAGACGCAAGGGCCGGGGCGCCGGTGCGATTGCGTCTCTACATGGCCGCCAATTGCAGCAGGACGTGGGTGTGTCAGCTGTAGGCGGGGGTTTTGCGGGAGGTGAATCCGAGGATGGCTAGTCCGACGGCTACGCCTATACCAAGGCCGCTGATTAGTTTGATCTGGCTGTAGCCGTCCTGCTCGGCGCTGATAGCGGCATAAGCCCAGGCAAAGACCAGGATATAGGCAATGCTCCGAAACCGGTTGAAGACGATGGCCCCAACGACCAGCCCCACAACTAGTACGGCAACAGCCCAGGTCTCTTCGCTCAGACTGAGCAGGCTGAACTCCGTTGCTTTCAGAAATACGGCTACGTTAAGAATAGTCGCTACGGTTAGCCAGCCGAAATAAATAGAGAAGGGAATACGGGCCAGCCAGGTTTCGGTAGCGTTGGCTGCCGATTCGGGCAGGGTAGCGTCCGGGTCGACCGATACAACCGGTACGTGCCGCCGGGCCAGCAGCCGGTGCTCGATCAGGGTGGCCGTGCCGAGCATGACCAAAATCACAAACAGAGCCACGCCGATCAGCTCGTTGTTAAACAGCGGACTCCAGATCGCATTACAAAGCGTGTTGATGACAACCAGCCACCCTACCGCCCGAAAACGCGGGTTGGTCCGCTGCGACGGAAGCGCCTGATAGACCGCGAAGGCCAGCAGCCCCAGAAAGATCAGCCCCCAGATCGAGAAGGCGTACCCGGCCGGGGTGATCAGCGTGTGATATTTATCGGAAATCTCGCCGTTGGTCATCCCGCCAAACGCGCGGGTGTTTGACAGGTAGTTCATCACGATCATCGTAATGACGCTGAACACAACGAGAAACTGGCGTACCTTATCGGTTTGCATAAACAGGGAACGGGGTTGGATGTTCCTCAACAACCAACCCCGTTCCCGTTGTGTTTCAAACCGGCTCCCAAACCCAGCCGGTCGTTGGGAGGCCCACCTCTACAGCTCCAGAATCTTGAACTCGGTCCGGCGGTTGCGCTGGTGCTCTTCTTCGGTTTTGGCGTTTTTGACAACCAGCTGTGTCTCTCCGTACCCTTTGGCGGTCATCCGGCTGGCATCGATCCCTTTCGAGACGATATACTCTACTGCCGATTTGGCCCGGTTCTGCGACAGGCGCAGGTTATAGGCATCCGGAGCCCGTACGTCGGTATGCGAACTCAGCTCGATCTTGAGGGTTGGGTTATCCTGCAAAATAGCCACCAGCTTATCCAGTTCGGCAGCCGCATCGGGGCGGATGTTGTACTTGTCGAGGTCGTAGTAGATGTTCTCCAGCACGAACGTCCGGTTCAGCGTGGCCCTGTCCAGCAGCAGCGCTACGTTGAAAGTCGTGTCGGTCTGCGGTTTGGTCAGGAAAATCTGCGGAATGCTGCGGCCCTGCATCGAGAACGACTCCCGGCGGGTCAGGTAGCCTTTGCGCTCGGCCAGTACCGTATAGTCCTTGCCTTCCTGAACGGGATACTTGCCGAATGTACCCGGCTGCCCCGTTGTCACCTCGGCGATGGGCTGACCGGTAGCGTCGTCGATAATCCGTACCCGCGCCGAATCGAGCGGAGCGATGGGCGTCTCGTTAGCCGATACAGTACCGGCCAGGAAGTACCGAACCGTTTTGGGCGCCCCCGGCGGATTCTGTGCAATAGTCGTCGTATCGGGCGCAGGGCCTTCCTGGAAGAAATAAATATCGTCATCGCCTTTGCCCCCGCCCCGGTTCGAGGTCAGGTAGCCTTCGGTCGGTTTCGTGTAGATCAGGCCGAAATCGTCGGCGGGCGAGTTGATCGGCTGGCCCATATTCGCCACCCGCGTCACCCCGCCCGAGCGGGTAGCCACAAATACGTCCAGCTTACCCAGGCCCGGGTGGCCATCCGACGCAAAATACAGCTTGGCATCCGGCGCTACGTAGGGAAACATCTCATCGCCGGGCGTATTGATGTCGCGACCCATATTGACCGGGCGGCTGAACCGGCCCGACGCGTCGATGCTGGTGCGGTAAAGGTCGATACCGCCTGCCCCACCGGCCCGGTTCGAGGCAAAATAAAGCGTTCGGCCATCACCCGAAAACGCGGGCGAGCCATCCCAGGCCAGCGAATCGCTGATGGGCAGGCGCTGCGGCTGGCTCCAGACATTACCTTCGCCCAGACGGCTGATGTACAGATCCACGTCCAGCCCGCCTTTGCGCTTGCCGGTATTGCCGCGGGCAAACACCATGGCTTTGCCATCTTTCGAGAAAGCCGGCGTTCCTTCGTTTACGTTATCCTGAAACACGTTCTGGCTGAACAGCTCGGGCGCCGGTACCGTACCGGTTTCGTCGGGTTTCTGACCGGACAGCGCATTGCTCAGCTTCGTTTTGTACAGCCCCAGCATGGGCAGGCCGTTGTTCTTGTAGACCTGCTCTTTCCGCGAGGCTGTGAAGATCAGCTCTTCGCCCCGTACCACCGGCCCAAACTCCGAACCGGGCGAGTTGACAGCCCCTACGTTCTGCAGGGTGATGAGCGACTTGTTGGCGGCAATGATGTTGATGGCTTTCAGCGTTTCGATCTCGCGTTTGGCTTTGTCCAGCACCGGTTTGGCCGTTGTGCGGGGTGCGCTGGCCACATACTGCTGCAACTGCTCAAGCGCCCCGGCATAATTGCCCTGCGATTTTAACGCATACGCATAGTTGAAACGGGCATCCGGCTCGGCCGTATTCGCTTCGAGGGCTTTCTGATAGAACGGAACGGCTTCGCCAAACCGGTTCGAAAGCCGGTACGATTCGGCCGTGTAATAGTTGAGCCGGGCGGGATCTACGCTGCCTTTGGTCGCTTTCTGGAACTGAGTCAGCGCCAGGTTGTACTCGCCGGCATCGTAATGACGAACGCCTTTCTTGTAAGCCATCATGGCCGAGTTACAACCTCCCAGCGACAGAGCCAGACCCAACGCGGCCAGCAGCGCCGACGACGTATTGATTTTCATAGAGATTGAAGAGCAAAAACCCACTGTGCCGCCAAGATATGAAGATTTCTGACGGGACTAATTTTTAACGAATACAATCCGCATTTATTGAGGATTGTTTGCAATGGCGAACCGCAAAAAAAGCCTTTGGACCAGCCTCCTACCATTCAATCAACTTTATGCCCCGATTAACGCCAAAAAAGCCACCCCGCCCAGCGCTGACTACGGGGGTAGGGCACTGCTGCGGGGTGGCTAATGAGGTCTCGTTCTACGGCTTAAACCTGCTCGACGGCGGCTATTTCTTCGACCACGTCGGTAGCGTAGGCATCGGTCGGCACGCAGGAGCAAACCAGATTGCGGTCGCCATAGGCCGAATCGATCCGGCTCACGCTGGGCCAGAACTTACGGGCACGAACCTGCGGCAGCGGGTAAACGGCTTTCTCACGACTGTAGGGACGATCCCAGCTGTCGGAGAGCGCGACCGAGGCCGTATGCGGAGCGTATTTGAGCACGTTGCTGGCACGGTCGGCCTGACCGGCTTCGATTTCGCGTATCTCGTTCCGAATGGCGATCATGGCGTCGCAGAACCGGTCCAGCTCGGCTTTCGACTCCGACTCGGTCGGTTCGATCATCATCGTACCGGCTACCGGGAAGGAGACCGTTGGCGCGTGGAACCCGTAGTCCATCAGGCGTTTGGCAATATCTTCTACCTCGACACCAACGGCCTGCTTGAACGGCCGGCAGTCGATGATCATTTCGTGAGCCGCGCGTCCCTTATCGTTGGTGTAGAGCGTCTCGTAGTGACCTTCGAGCCGGGCTTTGATGTAGTTGGCGTTCAGAATGGCCCGCTTGGTGGCGTTGGTCAGCCCTTCTCCACCCATCATCGCGATGTAGGCGTATGAGATGGTCAGGATGCTGGCCGATCCGTAAGGTGCGGCCGATACGGCGCCCGCGGCTTCCGGGCTGGCGTTGAGCGAAACGTGGCCAGGCAGAAACGGCACCAGCTGCTCCGCTACGCCGATGGGGCCCATACCGGGTCCGCCACCACCGTGGGGAATGCAGAAGGTTTTGTGCAGGTTGAGGTGACAAACGTCGGCCCCGATGGTGGCCGGGCTGGTCAGGCCTACCTGCGCATTCATGTTGGCTCCGTCCATGTATACCTGCCCGCCATGCTGGTGAATAACGGCGCAGATTTCCTTGATGCTTTCTTCAAATACGCCGTGGGTCGAGGGGTAGGTCACCATCAGGCACGACAGATCAGCACTGTGCTGTTCTGCTTTGGCTTTCAGGTCGGCTACGTCGATATTGCCGCGCTCGTCGCACTTGACGATAACCACTTTCATGCCAGCCATAACGGCGCTGGCGGGGTTGGTACCGTGGGCCGATTGCGGAATCAGCGCAATCTGGCGGTGATGATCGCCCCGGCTTTCGTGATAGGCCCGAATGACCATCAGACCGGCGTATTCGCCCTGCGCGCCCGAGTTGGGTTGCAGCGACATGGCCGCAAAACCCGTAATCTCACACAGCCAGTCGTTCAGGTCGCTGAACAGCTGCTGATAACCCGCCGTCTGGTCTTTGGGTGCAAAGGGGTGCAGCTTCCCGAATTCCGGCCAGGTAACCGGAATCATTTCGGTCGTTGCGTTCAGCTTCATGGTGCAGCTTCCCAGCGAAATCATCGAATGAACCAGCGACAGGTCTTTTTCTTCGAGCGACCGCAGGTACCGCAGCATCTCGTGTTCGGTATGGTGGGTGTTGAAAACCGGGTGGGTCAGGTAGTCCGACTGACGAACGAGCCGCTCGGGCCAGGTAATCGCCAGTTCGTCGGCCAGATCGGTCAGGTCGATCTTAACCCCGAATACCGTCAGCAGCTCCGATACGTCGTGCACCGTTTTGGCTTCATCGAACGATATGCTCACGTGCTCATCGTCGGCCCAGTAGCGCAGGTTGAGCTGAGCCGCCCGCGCCGATTTTTTCAGCGAGTCGACATCCTGCACTTTCACCGTTACGGTATCGAAATAATGCTCGGTCACGACCGTATGGCCGCAGCGGTGCAGTGCCGTAGCGAAGAGTTTAGTCAGGCCGTGGGTACGTTCGGCAATGGCGCGAATCCCCTCGGGACCGTGATAAACGGCGTAGCTGCCCGCCATAACGGCCAGCAGTACCTGAGCCGTACAGATGTTGGAGGTTGCTTTTTCGCGCCGGATGTGCTGCTCGCGCGTTTGCAGGGCCATGCGCAGGGCCGGTTTGCCTTCCGCATCGATCGACACGCCGATGATCCGGCCCGGTATCTGCCGTTTGAAGGCATCGCGGGTAGCAAAGAAAGCGGCATGTGGGCCACCGTAACCCATCGGTACCCCAAACCGCTGGGCCGATCCGACCACCACATCGGCGCCCATCTCACCGGGCGAGGTCAGCAGGGCCAGGGCCAGCAGGTCGGCGGCTACGGCTACGGTAATACCCAGCTCGTGGGCTGCGGCAATCAGGTCGGTATAGTCGAACACGTCGCCGTTGGTGGCCGGGTACTGCAGCAGCATCCCGAACAGGTCGCCGGTGGTCAGATCGACCGACCGGTGGTCACCTACCAGCACCTTGATCCCGATGGGGGTAGCGCGGGTGCGGATGACGTCGATGGTTTGGGGGTGGCAGAACGCCGACACGAAAAACGTCTGGGCCGACTTCCGGGCCGCCGGACGCGTGGCGAACAGCATGGCCATGGCTTCGGCCGCAGCGGTGGCTTCGTCGAGCAGCGACGCGTTGGCCAGATCCATGCCGGTTAGGTCCGAAACGACCGTCTGGAAATTGAGCAGCGCTTCGAGACGACCCTGGGCTATTTCGGCCTGATAGGGCGTATAGGCCGTATACCAGGCCGGATTCTCCAGAATATTACGAAGAATGACGGTTGGCGTAATGGTATCGTAATAGCCGGTGCCGATATAGGACTTGAAGACCTTATTCTGACTGGCCAGCTGTTTGAAATCGATCAGAAACTGCGTCTCGGTTTTGGGCGCGGGCAGGTTGAGCGGGCGGGCGAGCCGGATGGTATCGGGTACGGTCTGTGCAATCAGTTCGTCGATTGAGCTGACCGGCTGGCCGGTTTTACTCACGGTCTGAAGCATGTCGGCGAGTGCCGCATCGGTTTGTTCGGAACGCCGACCGCCATGGTGACGATTTTCAAACAAGTCTGTTGGGAGAAGATTGAGTTTCATGCCGGGGTCGCCCTCGTGATTTTCGTTTGATTGAAAACTCAAATTTACGGCAAAACGTGCGATTTGCGGGTGTTTACTACCAAGTCGATTTGGCAGGATAATAGGCTGTCTCTGTATGAAGTATATAATTTATACCGTTTTAAAAGATGAATCGCCCAAAACAGGTCGGCCCACCACCGACAAAAGCCATGGGCATATTCTGGCCTAGTTTTTGTAAAACTGCCTTTTAGTCATAAACCCAACCTCCTGTTATGCAATGTCGCGTGTGTGGAAGCGAGACAACTCCCCTCTTCAATACGGTCGTTTTACACCGGTATGAAGTGACTTATTTTGAGTGTCGAACCTGCGCTTTTGTTCAGACAGAGGACCCCTACTGGCTTCCGGAGGCATATAGCAACGCCTTTACCGCAACTGACACCGGCACGCTGCAACGGAGTCTGATTCTGGGCAGATCGGCCGCCACACTGCTCTATTTCGCGTTTGACAGAGCCGGCAAATTCGTGGACTATGCAGGTGGATACGGCACACTGGCCCGGCTGATGCGGGACATCGGATTTGATTTTTATTCGACAGACCTCTATGCCGAAAATTTTATGGCCCGTGGGTTCGATGCTGAACCCGGTCACTACGAACTGGCTACCGCTTTCGAATGTTTCGAGCATTTTGCTCATCCCCGACAGGAGCTTGAAAAAATCCTGGCGTATTCAGACAACATTTTTTTCACTACCCAGCCCTGCCCCGAACCGGCCCCGGCCATAACCGACTGGTGGTATTATGCCCCGCACCACGGCCAGCACGTAGCGCTTTACAGGCCCCAAACGCTGGCCTATCTGGGTCAGCAATACGGTTTGCATTATCATCGAATTCTGAATTATCATCTCTATACCCGCAAACGTATTCCTGCTTTTCTGTTTCCGTTCCTGGTTGTAGCGGGTCGGCTTGGCCTTTCGGCAATCGTTCGACTGCTTATGAAAAGCCGCATATTATCGGACGCAGCCCTACTGAACAGACGCGGACCCTCTCATAGCCTACCCACGAAATGAAAAGTTACAAAGACTACCCCCGCCAATCTGTATCGATGTCGAAGGATGACGTATTTCAATCGACGCTGAAACAAATTTTTACCGAAAACCAGATCGATTACGTCATCGAGACCGGCACCTGGCTCGGTACGGGCTCTACCCAGACACTAGCCAGGGCTTTTTCGCCTGGTCGATTACCGAAGGCGTATTATACGATCGAAGGCAACCTTACCTTCCATACTATTGCCCGGTTTAATCTGCTGAAATGGCCCTTCGTTAAGCCGCTCTGGGGCGATACTGTAGCCAAGGAAAAAGCCCTTCATTTTATCAAACATGACGAAGCCCTGCTTCATCATGAGCAATATGCCGACGTATTTATCGATACGCTCGAGGACCCGGTCCGTTTTTACACGAATGAGGTCGAAGGCAAGCTGGGAAAAAACTGGGTTATCAGTATGGTAGACTGGTTTGGCGAGACATTTCTTAGCCGACAGGATGATTTACTGCAAAACCTGCTGATCAAACACCGCGATGACCGTCCGCTGGTTTTACTCGACTCGGCGGGTGGTATCGGCTGGCTCGAATACCAGACCGTTCGCGATACACTCGGTAACCGGCCCTACTGGCTTATTCTCGACGATATTCACCACCTGAAGCATTTTCGCTCATTCAACGATGTGCGAACCAGGGCCGATTTCCGGGTTATTGGTCATAGTCTGGCCGATGGCTGGATGATCGCTGAGCACCTGGCTTAACCGCTACCCTACCTGATGCTGAGCCGGCAGCAGGCTCTGAACCGCACCGATGACCCGCTCAACCGATATAACATCGATCGAAAACGGAGATTCGGGATTGAACTGCGGAGCAATCTGGTCAAGCCGGTGCCGATGCTGCTCAACGAAGTCAGGATACAGATGGTGAATATGTGCCCCTGACGGGTGCGGATATGGATGCCATCGAACCAGTGATTTTCCCTGTGAAGCAACGATGGTAGGCGTTTGGGTAGAAGCCGCGATATGTACGATGCCAGTTTCATTGGTGATCAGCAGGCTGGCGTGGTTGACAACGTAAATCAGCTCGGCAATGGAAAGCCGGCCCGTCAGGTCAAGTATGGCCGAATGGTCGGCTAGCAGCGCCAGCATGGCATCGGAATAGACCTGTTCATTGGGCGCTCCCGTCAGGACAATATGATAGGCCGGATAGTTTTTCCGGATAAACTGAGTTACCTGAGCGTACCGGCTGGCGGGCCATATCCGAAAATCCTGCCCGGCACCCAGCGACAGAACAACGTAACGATCCGGCACTGCTACTGGTTTGGCCCGCTGGCTATCCAGATGTAGTGAGGAGGTGGGCACTGGCTGGCTCAGAAACTGCTCGGTAATACGCCGGTTACGCTCCTGCTCGAACAGAATACCCGCGCCAGAGTCGATCATTCGGGTGTAGAGCTGATTACCAAACCAGGCTTCCCAGCGCTTGATATTGACAAAATCGGTCAGGCAGCCTACCCGCTCCGGCGCACCCGATACGCGAGCCAGAAAATCGTCCAGTACCAGAACGCGGCTGAACGTGGGGCAGAAAACCACCTCGAAGCCTTGCCGACGGAGCTGCCGCATAAAACGAAACCGGTAAACGGGCTGAGTCGACAGTTTGTAGATATCGGTCCAGAGGAACGCGTCGACCAGGTCACTGTCAAACGTCTCCGCAATGGTTCGGATAGGCAAGTTGGCGCATAGGGTAATAGCATAGCCCCGGAAACGATCTGACTGACGGATAGTAGCCAGGTAATTCCGGAACAGCAGGTAATCGCCCAGAACGTCGACGCGAATTATGAGCAGCGATCTTGGCCGACGCTGCACACGGCCTGCCGATAGTATGGCCAGCGTGTCTACCAGAAACAGGGTAAGGTCGATGAGCGCCAGCACGGGCGTTAGCAAGGGTGACGTTTTAAGCGTTCGAATCAACGATTTGATAGTCATACGAAACAGTGCCAGCCTGTCATAACCGGCAAATTATTCTTACGGCCTGAAAATGAGCCTACAACCTTATGTTTTTACCCAATCGGGAATAAATTTACTGTTAACCTAACAACGATCTCCCCCAATGGCGAAGTCGAAACCTACCGCGTCGGCCCGGCAAAAAACGAAGCTAGCTACAAACCCCGGCCCTACACCCACTTTTGTCTCTAAACAGGGCTTATCCGCTGCCGCTGCTTCATCCGAAACACCAGTTGCGAAGCCGTTTCATCTGTCCAACCCACTGCGTCTCGGGTTAAGTGCGGTCATGCTCCTGGTTGCGTTGGTGCCTGTTATTCGGTACTACGACGTGGTTTGGCACAATGCGGTCAACGTTCCTTTCGAAGATGATTTCAACAGTACCCTCCAGTTCATTGCAACCTACGCCTTCGACACCCATTCGCTGGCCGATACATGGCGGCTTATTTTTTCTCAGCACAACGAGCACCGGATTGTTTTTGACCGGCTGGTTTTCCTGGCCGACTATGCCATAGGCGGACACGTCAATTTTCGTAACCAGATTCTGTTCGGGAATCTGTCGCTGGTATTTGTGGCCTGGCTCCTGTTCATGGCTTCGTTCAGGTCGTTAACCCTCCTGCAAAAACTGTTCTATTTCTTACCGGTTCCGTTTCTTTTGTTCCAGCTACATTTCTGGGAGTTGACGGTCTGGGGAATGGCCTCCATCCAGAATCTCTATATCGTTGTCTTTGCCCTGCTGAGCCTGTATGCGCTTAGTCGGGCATCGGAGCGGCCCGTCTGGTTTACGATAGCCTGTTTGAGTGCGGTAGTAGCAGCTTTTACCAGCGGGAACGGCATATTTACGTTTCTGGTGGGCCTGCCGGTGCTGATTCTGCTGAAGGAGTACCGTAAACTGGGTATCTGGGCAGGTGTTGCCGTAGTTACGGTTTCCTTGTATTTCTGGGGGTATGTCAAACCGGGTCATCATCCGCCCATACTGGAAACCTTTCTGCATAACAGCGGCCAGTTCTTCGATCATTTTTTTACGCTGACCGGCTCTGATTTTTCGGCTCAGCCCGCTTACCCCATCAGAGCCGGCAAATGGATGCTGGCCCTGATCCTCGCCCTAATCGCCTACAACGCGTACCGGAAGCAACTTGTCCGTTCGAACGTTACGATTCTGGCCTTGCTGGCATTCATGTACATCAGCTGCCTGTCGGTATCGGCAGGCCGGGCGGGATTCGGAGTGGCCCAGGCAATGGGACCGCGCTACGGCATCCTGTCTGTCATGTTGTTGATAGGCCTTTATATTCTGTGCGTTGAAACGACGAGAGGCTCCTATTCCAGGGCTGCGCTGGTTGTATCGGGATTAGCCCTGTCCGTTTATCTGTACACCAATTCGTATCGGCAGCACCTGGCAAAAGTAGCCGATCGAACAACCAATCTTGAATTCAGTACCGCCCTTTACAATGACAACCCCAATAACCTCATCCTTTTCTGGGGCGACCCCAAACGGGCAAAAGAAATTTTTCAGGATGCTCTCAGAAAAGGTATTTATCAGGTACCGAAACTGACCCTGGCCGATATAAAGAGCCAGCCAACTCAGCTGGATAGCCGCCTGCTTGTGCCAACAAACGACGTAACCGCTGATGTGAAACCCTATCTTACTAACGACTATCTGGTAGTTTATCAGGCCTGGGCCGTCAACAGTCAGCCATCTGCCGATACGCAGATTGAGCTGGTGGCACAATCTGCTCAGGCTTCTTACCTCTTTACAACCCGCCGACAAATCCGGTACGACGTTGCCAACCAGTATCAGTCTCCGTTATTGCTGGAAGCTGGCTTTTCGAGTGTTATCAAAAAAACCGATCTGAAGCCAGGCCGTTATACTTTAGGCGTTCGACTAATTACCAAAGGCCAGCAGTCGTACCTGCCGCTGGCGGCCAGTTTCGACGTGTAATGGCCTATAAGCGGGGACGCAAAAGCCGGTAGATGGGCTGAAGCAGGGCATTCAGGACTTTCCCTACTCCACCGCCTACCAACTGGTCGAAGGGTAATGCAACGAGACTGTTCTGCAATACCTGCCGATCCGATACGCGCCGTTGACGTTGAATTTGCTGGTGTTGCTTTCGAATAACCGCCCCGTGCTGCCAGATCCACTGGTAAGCCCTGAATCGGGCGCTCATGTACGAAACGCCCCGTAGGGTAAAGCTCCACATGAGAGCTTCGGTCAGCAGCAGAGCGGGCAGTAAGCGCATCAGCGTCGACCTGGAAAACACCCGCAGAAATGTCAATAACCGGTTTCGCTCCAGGTAATAGAACTTATCGGGCGACATACCTAGCCGGTAATAATGGGTTATGACCGCCCTGGGTTCGCAGAGTAGCGTATAGGCTGCCAGCCGGGCGCGGAGCGAAAGATCGGTATCCTCGAAGTACATGAAGTAACTCTCCTCGAAGCCCCCCAGTTCACGCAGCGCCCGGGTGGGAGCCAGCAGCGCAGCGCCCGATAGCAGTGGCACCTCCTCGATGGCTACGTAGGCCGACGCGGGTTGGTTCAGCCCCCGGCAGCTGGTAACGCCCGTGTACTGCATCTGGTTACCACAGGCGTTGATGGTACCGTCTGGGTTGAGGAGCTTGGGCGTAATGAACGCGTCGGGGTTCTGGCGGGCCGTAGCCATCAGCCGGTCAAGGCTGTCCGGTTCGAGTTCGGTATCTGGATTGAGCAGCAGCGTCCAGGTGCCGGTTGCCTGACCGATACCCAGATTATTACCCCCCGCATACCCTGAGTTAACGGGATTGGCGATGAATCGACCGGCCGGATAATGCGTTTTTACCCAGTCGGCGAGGTGATCGTGGCCGTAGTTGTCGACGAGAATGACCTCGTGTGCCAGGTTCCTGGCCGCTCGGGCCAGGGTAGGTAAACAACGGCTGAGGTCGGCAAGACTATTATAGGCAACAATAACGATACTGAGTTCTGGCAACGGAGGTGCTGTCACGAGCGTACGTTAAGGTTCCGTTACGAGTGGCATATCAACTGACACCGGAGGCTCATTCTGACGCAGCTCTGCCAGTTCTTTCCGCAGAAAGGCTATTTCGTGGGTCAGTTCTTTTACCGATTGCTGCATCTTCGAATTGACAACGGAGAGGTGAACCAGAAAGATGATAATTGCAAAAATAGCGGCCAGAAAAATCAGCGATGGCGGATAAAAAACGCCCAGGGCCAGCGAGATCTGTTCGAGCCCTTTCCGCCAGATGGAGAAAACGATCAGGATGATAGTACAGGCAATCCAGATGAAGGAGTACTCCTCCCGCAGCTTCCCCATGACAATAAGCCGGGTGATGAAGTACATGAACCCCAGCGCCCCGATCAGACTAAGTATCTGAATGACAATCGGTAATGATTCCATGCGTGCGTTGTTTGTTCTGTAATCGAATATACACGAATAACGTCGCCATTGTTACTTTGAACATGTAGTAAATAGATTTGACCATCGTGATGGATGACGTGCCGCCCTGCCGCTCGCGCATCACGACCGGAACCTCGAGTATGCGTAGTTTGTGTAAACCAAACTGAACAATCGACTCCGGCTCAGGGTACTCGTCGGGGTAATAGCTATTCGTGATGCAGATGGTGCGCCGGTTGAAAGCCCGAAATCCGGACGTACTATCGTGAATAGACGTTCCGATCAGTAACTGGTTGAGCCACCGGAAATACCGAATTCCCAGCCGACGAACGTAGGTCGACTGAAAGCCGGTACGCTCCAGAAAACGGGACCCGATTACGACATCGGCTTTGTCGGCAAAAATCGGCTCCAGTATTTTCAGCAATTCGCCGGCCGGGTGTTGCCCATCGCCATCTATCTGTACGGCAATGTCGTAGCCCTGCCGAAAGGCGTACTTGTAGCCTGCGTGCATAGCCCCGCCAATGCCCAGATTGACAGGAAGATTCAGGTAGAGGCATTCCAGCGTCTGAATGATGGCCAGTGAATCATCCGTCGACTGGTCGTTTACCACCAGCACATCCAGGTTTAGTCCGTGTCGGCGTTTCACCCGGTTGGTTTCGTCAACAACAGTAGCGATGGCCGCCTGTTCGTTGAAACACGGCACCACGGCCAACACCCGAAAATCGACAGCGTTCATAGGCCTTATTCGTTGATACGGTATATCTGAATGGACCCCAGCGTCGTCACTAGTTTCATACACCGTGTTTCAACTGGTTGCGGCTGTTTGTCGAACACGATGTATTTCACGTTGAGCTGTTTGAAGCGGGGCGAACACGGGTCCATAGCCACCACGTAGCCGTCTTCAAACGTATTCTGAATGATAACGGAGTCTTTTCCGTCGATGTACGAATTATAGATCGTATGGGCGTAGCGGTTATAGGCCGAGTCGCGCTTCATGGTCGGGTCCAGTACCTTCAACGTAGTACGGGGCGGAATGTATTTCACCCCGCTCAGCAAATCGACCCCGGTAGCGGTTATCAGGTAGGAGACAAACTGTCCGCCAAACACAGCCCATTTCCCGGCCGGGTCCTGTTTGTGAATATCCTGAACGGTGCGGTACAGCACATGATCCGTTATAGGCGTCAAGCCTTTCGAGACGGGGTTGAGCCGCAGGTTGGGCAGCAGGAACACCAGAATACCGGCGCCAAACATCAGATTCCGGTAAGCCGGTTGCCAGGTAAACAGCAGCAGCGAACCCAGAACCGTGAAAAACACAATCGGTATGATGAGTTGGTTTAGCCTGAAAAAACCAGCCGAATCAGCTACGTTCAGGTTAGCCGCGTAGATCATGAAGCCCAGCACCGCAGCTATGCCTGCGCCGGTATATACCTTATTCTGCTTGATATCGATAGTCGTCAGATAATGCAGATACAGAACCGTAAGTAACACATTACCAATACCAAACGGAATTTGTGTACGGCGGGTAGGACTCATGTTCAGAAGGGTAAGTTTAGCCAGCCATTCAGGAAATCCGACTTCGATCCAGACATACCCAATTACGACAAACACACTCAGGAGCAACACGGTCCAGTCGATCTTCCGGCTCATAGCAAAAGCCACGAGCGATAAGGGAATAATCAGGGGCGCGAAGGTGATATAATGAGACAACTCGCAGTGATTGAGCCAGTTAGACGGAAATTTCGTATCTTCGATCTGCCAGCGGAAAAACTCCGAGAACCAGTTGGCAACAAAACCCGTTCCGCCCAACTCACTACGCTTGCCCGGATAAACGGTATTCATAATGGCATTGAGCGTTGGCTTCACGTCAACGTAGAACGCCCAGAAAGCCAGGCCCAGCACCGCCAGCGACAGCAGTCCACCGGTCAGTTTCACCGGCCAGTTGCTGAAAAGCCGTTTTACATCCCAGTTGTTTATGAAATAACCGATCAGCAGAAAGAGCAGCACATACCCCAGCGGTACCTGATAGGGCGGGTACAGGATCAGGGCGTAGACCATCAGCAGCCAGGCCAGCGCTACCGACGCCACCAGCACCTGAGTTCGATTTTTGCCGTAAAGCAGGTAAACCGTAGCTACGAAGATAAAGCTGGTGCCGGCAATGAGCGGAGCAGGAATAAACGACCAGGATACTGTTCCGGACGAATAAAACAGCCATATACTGCCAAATATGGAGAGCCAGAAATTATTGCGGGTCAGCAGCAACAGCATCAGCGTAGCCCCGACGATAGCCATAAAAGCCCGTGAGTTATAGAGCCACGCGTAAGCCTGGTCAATAGGCAAAACGAAGAAGCCCCAGTGGTCGGGCCGGAAAATCTCGCTGAAGTGATGGGTTGGCGTCACCAGAATGGGTGCGTGCTCCCCCCCTATCGTTTCATTGACTGTAGGAAACCCCTTGTTGGCCTGCGATAAAATCCAGGGTGTTCCTACCGCGTAATCATCCATCCGGATCCGGCGCGGCTGGCCGGAAATGAGCCCCCGCTTCGGATTGCTCCCGTCGGGCATCAGGTCATTCCACATGGCCAGTGAAATGGGATGAATTTTAGCCAGCGTGATCAACACGAACAGGGCTGCACAAAGACCCAGGTACCATTTCAGCCGCTTGTCGAAGCGGATCAGTTCAAACGGACGGCTGGTGTCAGACAGGGCCTGAGCAACGGCTGGCCCAACGGCTGGCCCAACGGGTTCTGAACGGACCCCTGCGGATTGTACGGGTGATTGTGGCTGGGCAGGTCGGCTGGGCGAAGGCGTTGCCGGTCCACCGGGCGACCCTTTCCTTTTTTTCGACATGAGAGGCTACGGAAGGATTATTGTACGGGTTGAGCGATAACGGTAGTTACGCAAAAATCAAAACTACTAATACCGTGCCAGTTCTACCAGCTACGGGTTGTCTGTTTACAAATTTACCTAATTTGCCCGCATGAAGAAGGCTATTGTCCGGCAGATCATCCCGATTGGATTGGCCATCGGACTGCTGTGGTACGTGCTGGATGGCATTTCCCTCACCGATCTGGCGGCTCAGTTCCGGCAGGCCGACAGTCGATGGCTGGCCCTGGCGGGCGCGCTGATTGTAGGGTTTTACTTGCTCCGGGCGGCCCGCTGGCAACTGACACTCCAGGCGCTGGGCTACCGGCCAACGTTGTTCCGAACAGCCGTAGCCCTGCTGGCGGGGGCCATGGCGAGTATGATCATTCCCGGCGCGGGTGAGCTGACCCGGTGCGGCACCCTTCAGCGCACCGACGGCATACCCCTGGCGCAGGGGATCGGGTCGGTAGTTGCCGAGCGCGTTATCGATATTCTCATGCTGGGTGTACTCATCGGCCTCACCTTGTTACTCGAGTTCAACCGGGCAGGCCAGTATCTGCTCGATCTGCTGGGGCCGTCACTCACCCGCTTTTCGATCCGAACCGACACGGGCCTGTGGGTGGGGTTGGGCGTACTGACGGGGCTGGTTGCAGCGGGTCTGGTTTACTGGCTGGCCCGAACACCCGCCATACGGCAGCATCGGCTGACGACCCGGCTGCTGGGCGTTGGCCGCTCCGTGGGGCAGGGGTTCATGGGCATTCGCCGGCTCCGGCAGCCGGGTTTGTTTATCGGCCTGACGGTACTCAGCTACGTCCTGATCGGGTCGGTAACCTACGTCCTCTTCCTGGCCTCTGACCTAACCAGCGCCCTGCCGCCCACCGCAGCCCTGACTATTCTGACGGTTAGCTCGCTCGGCGGACTGGCCGTACCGACGCAGGGCGGACTCGGCACCTATCATTTTCTGGTTAGCCGGGTGCTGATGCTCTATGGCCTGAACGAGCCCGAGGGCGTTATCGTCGCTACATTTATTCATGCTGTTCAGATCGGGTACTCCCTCCTGCTCAGTGGCATCAGCTTCCTGATTGTGCCGATACTCATACAAACCCGCCCGCAGACCAATGGACTGGAAGGCTAAGAAAACAGCGGGCTTACCGGCGGGTGTCCCTATTTGTCGGCGCTCCGTCGTATATTGAAGCCATATTTTTCAACAAATCCGTTCAATGACCATTCAACAACTAACGCTGGCAGCAGGCCTGATTAGCCTGCCGCTGGCGAGTATGGCGCAGGAGAAGTTTGCCAACACCATTACGGCTGCTGACCTCGAAAAACACCTCCGCATCCTGGCGGCCGACGACATGGAAGGCCGCGAAACCGGTACCCGCGGCCAGCGTAAAGCCGCTGAGTACATTGCCGGTCAGTTTGCCTCCCTGGGGCTGAAACCCCTCGTCAAAACCGAAAGCGGTAAACTCGACTACCAGCAGCCCTATACGCTCTACAAAAAATCATGGGGCGACCTGTACGTCAGCGCCGGTGGCAAACGGTTCGAGCACCTGAAAGACTTCATGCCCAACGGCCTGCTGTACCTCCCGACCGAAACCAGCTACGAAACCGTGCTGGCCGGCTACGGCATCAGCGACACCAATTATGACGATTACGCGGGGAAGGATGTAAAAGGCAAAGCCGTGGTCATTTTTGACGACGAACCTAAAGCCAGCGACGGCAAACGCCTGATCAGCGGCACCACCGATGCCTCCAAATGGGGTGGCCCCAACGGCTGGCGGGCCAAGAGTCTGCTGGCCAAAGAAAAAGGAGCGGCTCAGCTGTTCATCATCGCGGCTGAATCGGCCGACGCGTTCAAACAGCTGCTGGCCCAGCGCAGCGTCATGCAGAACCGCTTCAACCGGCTCAGCCTCAAACCCGGCGCCGAAAACGTAGGCTCGGTCGGCGTATTCCTGATCTCATCCGACATGGGGGCTGCGCTGCTCAATACCTCGGCGGCTACCCTGACCCAGACCGCCACCCAGCTCGCCCAGGCCCAGAAGCCCGTAGCCTCGTCGCTGGCGGGTACGGTAGCCGTCAAGGCCGACCGGGTCGATGAAAAAACCCAGGCCTCGAACGTACTGGGCTTTATTGAAGGCACCGACAAAAAAGACGAAGTGCTGATCATCTCGTCGCACTACGACCACATCGGGATCAGCGCCGACGGGCAGATCAACAACGGCGCCAACGACGACGGCTCAGGAACGGTATCGGTGCTGGAGATTGCGCAGGCGTTTGCCAAAGCCAAAGCCGCCGGTAAAGGCCCCCGCCGGTCGATCCTGTTCCTGACCGTATCGGGTGAGGAAAAAGGGCTGCTCGGCTCCGAATACTATGCCGACATGAGCCCCGTTATCCCGCTGGAAAAAACGGTCACTGATCTGAACATCGACATGGTAGGCCGCGTCGATGATCTGCACCAGGGCAAGTCGGACAACTATATCTACGTAATCGGTTCCGACAAGCTCTCCTCAGACCTGCATAAAATCAGCGAGGAGACGAACAAGAAGTACATCGGTATGGAGCTGGATTATAAATACAACGATCCGAAAGACTCGCAGCGCATCTACTACCGCTCGGACCACTACAACTTCGCCAAGCACAAAATACCCATCATCTTCTATTTCAACGGCCTCCACGCCGACTACCACCGCCCCACGGACGACGTTGAGAAGATCGACTTCAAACTCGCCGAAAAGTCGGCCCGGCTCGTTTTCTATACCGCCTGGGACATCGCCAACCGCGACCAGCGCCTGGCCGTCGACAGCAACAAACAGTAAGTTTCAGGTAGTTGATCTGGTTATAAATCCTCGCTTTTGTCATTCCCAGGAACGACAAAAGCGAGTCTATTAAAGGGCATCGGGTATCCATAGCTGGTGCAGACCCAATTGACCGAACCCGTTGTTTATCAGCCGTGAACACGTATCTTTATCAGAAACATTCTTCGTTCAGGTGAGTTACTGGCTATACTGACGAACGGGTATATCGGCTCGGTACAGGCTTATACCATTTATTCTATTCACAACATGAAACAACTACTGAACCGGTCGATTTGGGCCTGCCTTTTTCTGTCCGTCAACCTACTCACCCCGGGGGCATTTGCCCAGTCAGCCATTGATTTCGCCCGTGTCGACACGACCGAGACGCTGCGGAGTTGCCAGACCGTTTTGCGCGATTTTATAAAAGGCAGCAAAGCAACGGTTCTGATGGAGCAGCACTATACCCGCAAAGGAATAGCTCAGGCTTTTATCCCAATCCCGTCTGGTCGAGGTACCAGTATCCCGGATATTTATGTTTTTTATTTTGTAGCCAAAGCCTCAGTCCTGTCAGCTCCCTGGCTAAATCTGTATTCCGTAGATCAGGACTTGGGTCGCCGAGCCGGCAGCTTCCGGATTACAAACGCCGTGGCGGTGAAGGATGGCTATATATTTCAGATCCGCCTTGACCGAGGGAGTGACGCTGTCTACCCGAGCCGGCTGGTTTCCAACGAGCTTCAGGTAGTTAGCTCAAACCCGGGCAGCCTGATCGCGTTTAGCCTTTAACGGGCTAACGCGAATTGTGAGTAGATTCCCAACTAAACAACTAGCTGTCAGCCACTTATTTTTACCATCAATAACTAACGCTGGATTGCTCATTTACAGAGCACGATAACAATGAGCAGGGCCAGCCGGATTGTCCGGCTGGCCCTGCTCATGTGGCTGAATGTAAGCACAAACTAGTTTTTGCCCCCGCCTACTTTACTGGCTTTGGCGGGCTGGCCGGGCTGGGTGATTTCGAAGCCTTCTTTCTCCTTGGCGTCGGCGACGAGTTTGCGCACGTCGGCCAGGAGTTTTTTGGCGTCGTAGACCACCCCGTCTTTTACGGTATAGGTTACGCCCCCGACCCGCTCGACTTCGTTTTTGTCGTTGAGGTGAATGGCGCCGGTGCCGTAGAGCGTTTTCAGGTTAGCCAGCGGGTTTTCTTTTACGATGACGAAATCGGCCAGTTTGCCCACCTCGACGGAACCGATCTGATCGGCCATACCCAGGGCTTCGGCCCCTTTGATCGTAGCGGCCCGAACCACTTCGAGCGGGTGGAAACCAGCCTCGCGCAGCAGCTCCAGTTCCCGGATGTAGGCGAAACCGTAGAGCTGGTAAATAAAGCCCGAGTCAGACCCCGTCGTCACGCGCCCGCCCCGGTTCTTGTACTCGTTGATGAACTCCATCCAGAGCTGGTAATTCTTTTTCCAGGCCACTTCCTGCTCGGTACCCCAGTTGTGCCAGTACGACCCGTGCGAGATGCGGCTGGGGCCGTAAAATCGCCACAGGCTGGGCAGGGTGTATTCTTCGTGCCACTCGGCGCGCCGGGCCAGCATCAGCTCCCGATTGGCTTCGTAGATATTGAAGGTAGGATCGAGGGTAAAATCGAGCGCAATCAGCTCGTCCATGACCTTGTTCCAGCGCTCGGTGCCGGGTTTGGCGGCCTGCTGCCAGAGGTTACCCGCTTCCTCGAACCGGTTCTGCTCGTTGTTGTAGTTATAGGTGGCCGGGTAGTTCTGAACGGTGCGGTCGGCAAAGAGGGCTTCGGGCAGTCCGTACCAATGCTCCATGCTCGTCAGCCCGGCTTTGGCGGTAGCCAGCACGTTCATCCGCGCCACTTCGAGCTGGGCGTGGTGACAGGCCGACCGTAGCCCCAGCTTTTTGTTCTCGTCGAGGGCGGCTTTGAAAACGGCCGGTTCGGCCCCGAAAAACTTGATACCGTCGGCTCCGCGCTGGGCGTTCTGCCGCACCCAGGCGCGGGCCTGCTCGGGCGTACTGATGGGGTCTTTGCTGCCCTGTCCAAATACGGTATAGGCCAGAATACGGGGGGCCGTGATCTCGTTGCGGCTGCTTTTGGCACGCTGGTCAAGTACCCAGTCGAGGCCGTTTCCGCAACTCGGGTCGCGGATGGTGGTGATGCCGTGGCCGAGCCAGAGTTTAAACACATATTCGGCACTGGCCCCCTGCGCCTGCCCGCCAATATGGCCGTGCATGTCGATGAAGCCCGGCATCAGAAACATGCCGTCGCAGTTCAGCTCCTTATCGCCCGCGCTGGCCTGGGGGCGCGACTTAGGATCGATCGGCACGCCGGGGTAGCCAACCTGCCGGATTTGGGCAATCCGGTTTTTTTCGACCACAATATCGACGGGTCCAACGGGCGGGGCACCGGTGCTGTTGATGAGCGTGACGCCCCGGATGATGAGCCGATTGTAGGGACCATCGCCCTCGGCGCGGGCCGGGGCTTTCGGAATCTGGGCCATGGCGACCTGACACCAGACCGCCAGCAGGATGGAAAGAGCCGTAAAACGTGAATGCATGGAGGGAATATCGGTTGGGTAAACAGTTGTAAGATAAGAGAAACTAGATGAATTTTGCGCGCTTGCCGGACCCGACGGTCCCATTCCCCCCATGAAACAGACGATCACCAAAAACTTTCTGCTCGTAGTCCTGGCCCTGGCGGTCGTATTTGCCTTTGCCATGAAAGCAACGGTATTTCAGCAGAGCACCCCGGCCAGCGCGCCCCCCGCTGCCGCCCCGCCGAACCCGGCTTTTGCGGGCTACTGGTTTGCCGGCAAGGCCGAGCTGAACCACTACCGGCTCCAGCAGGCCCAGTACGGCGTACTGAACCCCGGCGAAGCAGTCCTGATTTTCGTGACCGAAGATTTCCGGACCGACAAACAGGTTAAAGCCGAAACCGACGAGAGCCGCGACAAAGCCATTCCGGTGCTGAAAACAAACATGAGCAAGAAGTTCGTGACGGGCATCTATGACTACTCGCTGTTTACGTCGGTCTTTACTCCCATCAACAACCCATCGTTTCCCAACACGCTGAAGGTGAGCACCTCGGCCCAGGAATGGTGTGGCCACAGTTACCTCCAGGCCAACTACCGCAACAACGGCTACGAGATCAGCGGGAAGTCGTACTTCGAGAAAGAAGTCGACGAAGCCTATACCATCGACAAAGTGTGGTTCGAAGATGAACTCTGGAACCGTATTCGGCTGAATCCGGATAAGCTGCCGACGGGTGAGGTGCGCCTGGTACCGGGTACGATGACCGCCCGGCTGCGCCATACGACCCTGGAACCACTGCTGGCCAAAACCAAAGTCGATGCCTACGAAGGAGTGCTGTATCCGGGCAAACTGCTCAGGGCCTATACCATCCAGTATCCCACCGACGACCGCACCCTGATGATCGTTTTCGAGAGCACGTTTCCCCACAAAATCGTTGGCTGGGAAGAGACGTATCGGAGCAAAGATGCGCTGCTCACCTCACGCGCCGTTCTAACAAAAACCATTCAAAACGATTATTGGAAACATAACGCCCCCGCCGACAGTACGTTGCGGGCCGAGTTGATGAAGTAATTTTTCAGTACGGTACGCGTTGATGTCATCAGGCACTGCCGAACGCGTACTTGCTGAGTAACGGGCACAAGCCACCCCATTCGCCATGAAATCGAATCTTGTCTTACTGGTTGTTCTGCTGATCGTCTGCGCCTGCTCGTCGTCTACCGACACGGCCACCCAGACCGGAACGCCAACCTATACGCTTATTTTTATCGATAAGACCCGAAGCGTAAACGTGAATAAAGCGTTTGTGGCCCAGAAGTACCAGCAGGCCATCAACGACATCGTAGATCAGAATATTCAGCAAAAGGGCGATCAGCTCGACGTGTATTTCATTCACGAAAATACCAGCAAAGCCCGCGCCCTGAACGTTACCGCCCAGACCGAGCGCGAAGATGTCAGCTCGGCCAGCCCCACCGACCGCGAAGCCGCCGAAACCGAGTTCGGATTGCTGCTGGGCCGTGAACGAACCCGGATCAAACAACAGGTGTTGCAGCAGCTGATGGCGCAGAACTCGGGGGCGTCGAACCAGGAAACCGACATCTGGGCCAGCCTGCCCGTTATCCAGAAAGCCAACGAAACCGGTCTCTCGGTGAAGGTGTACTACCTGAGCGATATGATCGAGAGCGTAAAAGGATCCGACCGGCGCGACTTCCAGAAAGTCCCCCCGCGCGACAACGCCCAGGCCGAGGAGTGGGCCAAAGCCGACGCGGAGAAGCTAAAGCGTTACACCATCGGCTCGCCCGCCATCACCCTGATCCTACCTTTCGAACCCAACGCATCGGTGCGCGAGAACAACCCGGCCGTAACGCAGTACTGGCAAACGCTCTTCGCCGAACTGGGTGCCGGTAACGTATCCGAAGACTAATCACCAGCATACGCCTACTACCTGTACGAAGGGTTGGGATCACGGATTCCGACCTTTTTTTGCGCCACAATAACCGACTGTTGTTCAAGCAAATACAATCACTGGCAGCCACATTTTTTGTCATCCCGACGAAGGAGGAATCCTAAGTTCAGCATATCCACGGTAGCATGAAAACTCGAGATTCCTCCTTCGTCGGGATGACAAACAGGGCAGTTTGTTTCGTAGCTAACAAATTAGCTTAAGTAATTCTTTACTGTTAATTACCTGATTAAAAGTATCTTACCAAAAATGTCTATTTTTATTTATTCTAATTAATACAGACTTAAACCTGAGCACTATTACCTTTGCATTGTTTCGAATCAATCTAAACAAGCAATGCATTTCATCGTATATATACTTAGCGTTCTCCTTTTTTGCACGTCCTCCTTTGCCAGCATCCCGTCGATACCGCCCGCGCCCCGGACCGACTCGCAGCCGGGTGGCGCCCTGACCGGCACCGTACTGGACCGCGAGGGCTTGCCCGCCGAAGGCCTCTCAGTTCGGCTCAAAGGTACCGTTCGGGGGGCTCTGACAAACGCGCAGGGCCGCTTCTCGTTTCAGAACCTGCCCGAGGGTACTTATACCGTTCTGGTGTCGGGAGTCGGTATTGAAACCCGTGAACAGACCCTCAATGTACGTCGGCGCGAGACCACTACGGCGCAGTTTGCCATCAGCGAGAGCCTTCAGCAGCTGGCCGAGATAAAGATCGTAGCGGCCCGCGGCCTCCGCGAACGCGAAACCCTGCCCGACGTAAGCGCTACTGCCATTTTTGCCGGCAAAAAAACCGAAGTCGTCAACCTGAGCGCCCTCGACGCGAACCTGGTTACCAACAACACCCGCCAGATTTTCAGCAAAACACCGGGCGTAACGGTCTGGGAAAACGACGGGTCGGGCGTACAGGTCGGCGTGGCCGTACGCGGTCTGAGCCCGAACCGGTCCTGGGAGTTCAACGTCCGGCAGAACGGTGTAGACATCAGCTCCGACCCGTTTGGCTACCCCGAAGCCTATTATAACCCACCCATGGAAGCCGTTGACCGCATCGAGCTGGTACGGGGTGGCGCGTCGCTGCAGTATGGTCCGCAGTTTGGTGGCCTCCTGAACTACGTACTCAAACCAGCCGCGCAGGACAAACCGTTCAGTCTGGAAACGCAGCAAACCGTTGGCAGCTACGGCCTTTTCTCGACCTACAACCGCATCAGCGGTACCGCCGGGCGGTTTCAGTACAACGCCTACGTGCACTACCGGCAGGCCGATGGCTGGCGCGAAAACAGCCGCTATTCCATCTTCAATGGCTATGCGTCGCTGTCGTATGCCGTTACCAACCGCCTGCGCCTGACTGCCGAACTGACCCGGATGTATAACGAGAGCCAGCAGCCGGGGGGTCTCACCGACAGCCAGTTTCAGCAGAACGCCCGCCAGAGCAGCCGCAGCCGCAACTGGTTCAGCACCCCCTGGACCGTACCGACCCTCAAGGCCGAATACGCCTTCAGCGACCAGACCCGCCTGACGGCTACCGTACACGGCCTCATAGCCGGCCGGAACAGCATTGGCTTCACCTCCGCCATAACAACGCCCGACCTGATCGGTATAACCGGCCAGTACGCCAACCGCCAGATCGACCGCGACACCTATACAAACTGGGGCAGCGAACTCCGGCTCCTGACCGGCTACCGGCTCCTGGGTCGACAGCACACCCTCTCGACCGGCGTCAAGTATTTCGACGGGCATACCCAGCGGCAGCAGCAGGGACGGGGCGACGCCGGTACCGACTTCAACCTCAACCTCCAGACCGACCGCTTTCCCCGCGATCTGAGCCTGTCGGTAACCAACGTAGCCGCGTTTGCCGAGAACCTTTTCCGGATTACCGACCGCTGGACCGTAACCCCCGGCCTGCGCCTGGAGTCGCTGCAAAACGACATTTCGGGTCGGTTCAGTCTCAACGCCAACGGCACCGAGAACCAGGTTGCCCAGCAGAGCAGCCGGCAGTTCGTGCTGGCCGGTATCGGTACAGACTATAAACTGGCGGGTTCGCTCAGCCTCTATGGCAATGCCTCCCAGGCTTACCGGCCGGTCTTGTTTTCGGACCTGACGCCAGCCGCCGTTACCGACTTCGTAGTTGACGAAAACCTGCGCGATGCCCGTGGCTACTCGGTAGATGCCGGTATACGCGGCTCGGTCCGGAAATACCTGAACTTCGATATTGGCTATTTCTACCTCAACTACAACGACCGCATCGGTACGCTTACCCTGCTGAACGCGGCTGGCCGGCCCTACCAGTTCCGGACCAACCTGGGCCGCAGCGTGAGCCAGGGCGTTGAGGCTTATGTAGAGTTCGATCCGGTGGTCGCCTTCGCGGGTCGCTCGAAAGTGGGCTATCTGAGTTTGTTTGCGTCCGTTGGCTACACCGATGCCCGCTACCGCTCGCTCCGCAGCAGTACGGTTTCGAACGGGCAGGTAACCGAAACGAACCTGAGCGATCGGAAAGTCGAGAACGCGCCTGCCTTTACGGGCCGGTTTGGGGCCAACTATACCTACCGAACCCTGACCGTAACGGCGCTGCTCAACCGAGTGGGCAGGGCCTACAGCGACGCCAACAACACCGAAACGGCCAGTGCCAACGCACAGACAGGGGTGATTCCAGCCTACCAGGTGATGGATCTGTCGGCATCGCTCATCCTGAAAAAACGGTATACCCTGCGCACGGGCGTCAATAACCTGACCGATGCGCGCTACTTCACCCGGCGGGCTGGTGGTTACCCAGGCCCCGGTATCCTGCCGGCCGACGGGCGAACAGGTTATGTATCGGTCGGCCTTCGGCTGTAAGACAAACGCGGGTTTCGACGGGGGTTATACGCTGAACTGGTAGCCCTCGTCGAAGCCCGAAAAATCGTTTTTCAGACAGTACGACCTGAGCACCAGACCATCGCCCTCGCGCCGGACGGCCAGGTAATGAAAGAGCGGCTTGTACGTACCGGCCAGATCGGGCAGTCGACTCGGCGACATATTGAGCGGCTGGCGCAGGCCACCCCCTCCCCCGATCACCAGAAAGGTTTTTTCCTCGAACTCGTAGCGCTCGAACGCGTGCGAATGCCCGGTAATGAACAGCCGGGCTTTCTGAGAGCGGGTATAGGGCGGCACAAACCGCTGCTGCACCAGTTTGGACGACCCCACCAGTTTGCTGTTGGAGTAGGGCGCATGGTGGCAGGTTACGATCACAACCGCTACGGATGGGTCGGCGTCGAGGTCTTCGAGCGTCTGCTCGTACCAGGTCTGCTGCTTTACCAGATTGGCCACCGAGAGGGTGCTGAAGTTGGAATTGAGCATCACAACGGCCACATCGCCCGTTTTCTGGACATAGCCGGTAGGACTGTGATCAGGAAAGCGCTGCTGGAAGTTACGGGCTCCTTTGCGGGGGCGTCCCATCACGTCGTGATTCCCCATGATGGCATAGACCGCCGTGCCTACCTCGGTGCATTTGGCCAGAAAGGTATCAATGATGCGCCACTTGTCGTTGCGGTAGCCCAGGGATACGATGTCGCCCAGCCAGTACAGCACCGGCGGTTTCCGACGAATAATCTCGGTAAAAATGGTTTGGGTAGCTTTGGTATTCTGATGCGTTCGCAGCACCAGCCGCTCGACCCACATGGGGGCCTGGGTATCACTCAGAAAAAGAATATCATTCATAACGTACACGCCGGGCCATAGCCCACCTTTAGAACAACGCGCTGGCTACCACGTAAACGCCCGCCAGACCGCCTGTAGCTGTAACGTAAAGACGGCATCGCTGGTTGCGGTAATGCTGTACCATTTCAGCTCGGTAGCAATCCGGAACCGACGTCCGATGGGCTGGGTATAGGCCCCGGCCGCCATCCAGCCGATACTCAGCCGGCTCGCGTTGACATCGCCCCGATACGACAGATCCGAGCGGATGATATACGTACCCGTACCGCCCGACACCGACAGCCGCCGGGCCAGACTGCGCTCGGTGCCGCTCAGCCACGCCAGCGGCATAGAAAACACAACCAGCACCGGAATGGTCGATACCGCCACCCGCGCCTGCTCCCCCGCAGCCGTAACGCGGTAATTGTACAACGGAACCAGGCCGCTCTCCAGCCCGATCCGAAGCCGGTGATCGGGGTGCCACATGAGCCGGACCGTGGCCGGTATACCCGACCGGTTAATGGCTACCTGGTCAACATCGGGCGGCACTCCGATAAACGCCGGGTAGTAGGATAGCCCTCCGCCCACCGTCAGCACCAGCGCGTAGGGATCGCGCCGGTTCGTTACCGAATCGGTCGTCGTACTGGTGGCTTGGGCGTGCGTTGTCCGGGAGGCTCCTGCAGCCGTCAGGAGCAGGAGGAATAGCCGTAGCCGCATCTGCTTATTGGTCCACATAATGATAATAGGCTACCAGGGGCGAATAGTTGGACAAAATACCATCGAAGTTGCTCTCCTGAATAAACTGTTCGATAAACTTGGGCTCATCGAGCGTCCAGACAAAGACGGTTCGGCCCTCGGCCTGCATGGCCCGAACCTGTTCGAGCTGCGGCCCCAGTGTCCAGCGGGGTGCCCAGATGCGCGCGTCCAGACTGCGGGTAATGGCCGTATCCAGCTCGCTCAGTACCGGTGTGTTTTCTTTGTTGGTCAGCGCCCGGTACGCATCAGCCGCCTGGGTCGTGGGCAAACCAATCACGATCCGCAGGTCGCGCCGACTCGCAATGGCCCGCTGCCGAAACCGCTGCTGAATGGCCTGTACTTTATCCATAGGCCCGTCATACTTGGTGTCGAGCCAGACAAAATTCAGGGTTGTACTGGTCAGCACCGTCTCCAGCGCTTCTTCCAGCGTCGGTATTTTTTCGCCGTTGACCAGCCGCACGAGCGTGTTCAGCTGCTGGTAGGTGTATTCTTCTACCGGCCCTTCGAGCCCGTTCTTCTGGATCAGCCGCAGGTTCAGCAGGTTATCGTGGTACAGGATCGGTACGCCATCTTTGGTAAACTTGATGTCGATTTCGATGCCGGTGGCCCCCAGCCTCGACGCCAGCCGGATCATATTGAGGGAGTTTTCCGATACCGACAGCAGATCCGATGTGCGGCCACCGCTGCGATGCGCCAGAATAGCGAACGGACGTGGATTCAGCGGCCGGTTGTAGGTCAGGGTCAGGGGCTGGTCCGGACTGGCTGTACCCGTTCCGTATAAGCCCTCCAGCACCAGCGTATCGCCTACCGCCAGTGTGCCCGTAAACCGCTGCAGCTGCCCGTTCCGGCGCGTGCGCAGGGCCAGCCGGGCCAGGCCCGTATCGGTGTTGACCAGCTTGCGCCAGTAGCCCCTTACGACCAGACTATCGACGCTCCGATCATTCTCGAGGTTGAAAAAACCGGCTTCGTTGCCCGAAAAAATGGATAAATAGTGGGTAGTGTCGGCTCCGTTCAGTACGTAGGTCCATTTGAGCGCTACCTGCGCCCCAAACTCACCCACCCCGTCTGTCACCGTATAAACCCCCTCCATCGTTTGCCGCACCGGCGCCGTAAACCGCCCCGAGCCGGTCTGTCCGGAAAACTCGTAGGGAATCGGCGCTTCGTATTGCTCGCGGCAGGCCTGTAGCAACAGCCAGCTCAGGCCGCCGACCAGCAGGTAGTAAAACGGCTTCATAAAATAAATCCGAAGAAGAGTTGTGGATAAAAAAAGTCGCGTTCGAACGTGTCGTAGAGCGACCAGAACTGCCAGTTGAAATTAGAATAGGCCGCCCGCAGCCCCAGCGTTACGTGCTGCTGTTTATAGAAAGGCTGCTCCAGGGCAAACGTAAACGCCACGCCGTTGAGCCGTCGCTGGTCATACTCTACCGCCAGCGGCCCTACCGTTGAGCGGTAATAGAGATCCATAATGGCTTCGGTACGAAAGGTCAGCTGCAGATCACGCGTGAGCCGATAGCCTAGCGTTGCATGCGGAATGGCCTCCAGTCCACCCGCCTGGCTGTTGAACACATCTTTGATAGCCAGCGCCCCGAACCAGCCGATACCGTCGATACCCAGTCCCGCATAGAGTTTTTCGGTTACGGGCGTGGCATAGCGCACACCCAGGGCCAGGTTGCTTTGCACAATCTGCGTCTGTAGCCGGGCGCTCAGGTACCAGTTCTTCGACAGCCCGTGTTGCAGGTTGACATCGATGGCCGGTACCAGCAGCCGGATTTCTTCGGTGATTTCGGGGGGGGTAGAGGTAAAGATCAGCCCGATCGATTTGCGCCACTCACCGGGGCGGGGTGCCTGCGGGAAGTAGATACCCGGCTGGTAATCGGCGGGTGGCTCATACGGCCGGGCAGCCCGTTGGGCCAGGGCCACCGAGCCGCAGAACACCAGCCAGCCCAGTAACAGAGCCGACCCGCCGGATCGTAGGTGTAGAGTCATATCGAAAACGCTGAATGGAGGTTGACTACCATAACTGCCCGATGCGGACATATGTTGTGGGGCCCGTCTGTCAGAACCGGCGCCACGCTCTATTCAGCGCGCTCTGGTACGATCTGATCCAGGAAAGGTAACGTTTCAGCAGCGCAGACCGCTCCTAACTGGTTTTTACCTGAACTAGTCTACTCAGCGAAGCAGCTTCTAATAGCGACCAGGCTTCCCGAAACATGGCTGACTTGGGCTTTCGTTGTCTTTTAACCGTTTCAACTAGATGTATTTCAGACCCGTAGGCGATAAAGCAGTGGATAGGAATGACGTAGAAGACGTGGAGTGAGTCGATATAAACGATTGCAAAGTCGAAATCCGTTGGCGAGTACGTATCCCGGATCATTTCTCGCCGGTTAGTTTTCGTTCTACGCGTATCAACTACGTAGTTACCCCGCTTATCGTCAAACCAGGCACTTTTAACCTGAATTTTGATCAATCGTCCATCTACATCGAACACCAGATCATAGGGCAAGCGGTCTCCAATTGGTTTGCATACGCCCCATCCTTGCCGTAAGGCCTGTAAGACAGTAGCCTGTTCGGCGATGTCGCCCTTCTGCTTTGTCAACATTACATCTCTATTTGGTTGACAAATAAAGTAAAGACAAAGAAAAACCCCACTGAACTTCAGTGGGGTTTCTTAGTAGCGGGAGCTGGACTCGAACCAGCGACCTTTGGGTTATGCATACCACTACAACTTTCGTTGCCTCCGAATTATCGGAGTTTGTAGTCTGGACTGTCTCTTCACCCTCGACTCTACGTTAGGGTGCCTACCATTCAGTCTCTACACCTTCCGGAACTTTCGCTCCGGCTTGGCTCGGGATTACCACACGAACGGCTTCCCCGAATTTGGCAGGTTAACATACCGGCGTTTCCCCCGGTACCGCCCAAGAGTTGACAAAGTCTGAATCTTTCCATTCGCCAGGCAACAATGTGCTTGCAACCTGAACTGACTCTGCAACTGCTGTTGTCATTGCTGACAACCTTAAGCCCAACGAGCTACCAACTGCTCCATCCCGCGATGTTTGGACTGCAAAAGTACGGCGACTTTCTGTAAATACAACTACCTTTGTTAAAAAAAAGTTTACGCCTTTCTGAAACGTTTCTTGAAAGGGGAAGGTTGGTTAGAGAAAGCTGCTGGTAATCAAGCCAGCGGGATCACCTCGTATGAGTACAGAGACTGTAGAAAATTTTCCGGCCGATCATAAGGCCGGCTTCGTCAGCATTGTGGGCAAACCCAATGTTGGCAAATCGACCCTGATGAACCAGCTCGTTGGCGAACGCCTGAGCATCATTACGGCCAAGGCCCAGACCACGCGTCACCGCATCATGGGCATCCTGAACGGCACCCACAACGGGCAGGAATTTCAACTCGTTTACTCCGACACGCCGGGCATCATCAAGCCGCAGTACAAACTGCATGAGTCGATGATGAGCTTCGTGCGCGGCTCGATCGAAGATGCTGATGTAGTCCTGTTCGTGACCGACATCTTTGAGCAGCATGACGAAAACGACGTCATTGCCCGACTCCAGAAATCAGACGTGCCCGTCCTGTTACTGATCAACAAAATTGATCAGGCTACCCAGCAGCAGGTTGAAGAGAAGATGACGTACTGGCAGGAGAACTTCAATGCGCAGGAGATTATGCCGATTTCGGCGCTGAACGGCTTCAACATCGACCGGGTGTTCGAAGGAATCATCAGCCGCCTGCCCCAGCACCCGCCCTACTTCCCCAAAGACGAACTGACCGATAAGCCCGAGCGGTTTTTTGCGTCGGAGATCATTCGCGAAAAGATATTCCTCAACTATAAGAAAGAGGTTCCGTACAGCAGCGAGGTGGTTATTATCGGTTTCAAGGAGAAAGAAGACATTATCGTTATCCAGTCCGAAATTCTGGTCGAACGGGCTACCCAGCGGGCTATTCTGCTGGGCGAAGGCGGTAAGATGATCAAAAAAACGGGTATCATGGCCCGCGAAGAACTCGAGCGGTTCTTCGGCAAAAAAGTATTCCTCGAACAATTCGTAAAAGTAGAACCCGACTGGCGTCAGAAAGAGCGTATGCTCAAGCGGCTGGGGTACGACGAATAGGATGAGCTAGGACTGATCAGTGCGGCCGCGTTCCTGCGGCCCACTCGTTGCCGATTACTCATCATTCATCATTCAGAAAAATGGCTAATATCGTTGCTATTGTAGGACGCCCCAATGTGGGGAAGTCTACCTTTTTTAATCGCCTGATCGAAGAGCGGCAGGCTATCATGGATAACCAGTCGGGCGTAACGCGCGACCGGCATTACGGCACCGCCGAGTGGAACGGCAGCTACTTTACCGTTATCGACACGGGCGGCTATGTTGTCGGGTCTGACGACGTATTTGAAGAATCGATTCGGGAGCAGGTCCAGATTGCCATTCAGGAGTCGACCGTGCTGTTGTTTATGGTTGATACCCAGACCGGCATTACCGGCCTCGACGAAGATTTTGCGGACGTGCTGCGCCGGACCAAAAAACCGGTCTATGTCGTAGCCAACAAAGCCGAAACCTCAGACCGCTCGCAGGGAGCGGCCGAGTTTTACGCGTTGGGCCTGGGCGAGCCGTACCCGGTTTCGTCGATGACCGGCAGCGGGACCGGCGACCTGCTCGACGAAGTGGTCAAGCATTTTCAGGGGCCCGGTGTCGAAGATCCCGACGCCGGTATTCCGCGCATCGCTATTCTGGGTCGCCCCAACGTGGGTAAGTCGTCGTTCCTGAACGTGCTGACTGGGCAGGAGCGCAGCATCGTAACCGACATTGCCGGCACCACCCGCGACGCCATCAACACCCGCTACCGGGCTTACGGAAAAGATTTTATCCTGACCGACACGGCCGGTATCCGCCGGAAAGCGCGCATTCAGGATAACGTAGAGTTCTACTCCACCCTCCGGTCGCTCAAGGCCATGGAAGAGTCGGACGTTTGTATCATCATGCTCGATGCCACGCGGGGGCTCGAAGCGCAGGACCTCAACATCATTGGCCAGGCCGTGAAAGCCCGAAAAGGCGTAGTGATCATGGTTAACAAGTGGGACGCCGTCGAGAAAGACCACCGTACCGCCGATATTCTCCGGAAAGAGATGATTGCACGGATGATGCCGATCGATTACCTGCCCATCATCTTTGCTTCAGTCCACGAAAAACAGCGCATTTTCCAGGTCATGGAAAAGGCCATGGAGGTGTACGAGAACAAGAGCAAACGGATTGCCACGTCGAAACTGAACGAAGCCATGCAACCCGAGATCGAAGCCTATCCGCCCCCGGCGCTGAAGGGTAAGCACGTCAAGATCAAATACATGCTGCAGGTGCCAACACCTTCGCCAACGTTTGTGTTTTTCTGCAACCTGCCCCAGTACGTGCCCGAGTCGTACCAGCGCTTTCTGGAAAACAAGCTCCGTGCCCACTTCGATTTTGAGGGGGTGCCGCTGACGCTGTTTTTCCGCCAGAAGTAACGGAGCCGGGTGCGCTTCCGCCGGCGCGGCCGGGCCATGTTCGTTTGTGTTACCCTGTTCCGAAGCCGACTTGTTTATCCGGTTCACGCATGTCTGTTCAACACGAAAGGGTCCGGCCGACCAGTACCAGCCGATCGTCATGGATCGGCTTTTTGCTGGTCTTTCTGTCGGCCTTCTGTTTTGCCTGTAAAGGTATCCTGATCAAGCTGGCCTATCAGTATTCGATCGATTCCATTTCGTTGCTGACGCTCCGGATGCTGTTTGCGCTGCCTTTCTACATAGGCATTGCTGTGCATCTGTCGCGTACGGCACCGGCCCCTTCGCTGTCGGGGCGGCAGTGGGGATTGCTGGTCATCCTGGGCATTACGGGCTACTACCTCGCCAGTTTCTTCAACTTTCTGGGTCTGGTCTACATTACGGCCAGCCTGGAACGCATTCTGCTCTTCACCTACCCCACCTTCGTATTGCTGATGAATGCGCTGGGGTTTGGCCGGCGGGTAACCCGGCTTCAGCTGCTGGCTCTGTTACTGACCTACGCGGGTATCCTGATCGCGTTTGTAGGCAACGTTGAAACGACCCGGCAGACCAATGTGCTGCTGGGCGGGTTCTGGGTGGTGCTGAGCGGGCTGGTCTACGCTATCTACCTCGTAGGCAGCGATCGGGTCATTGCGGGCGTTGGTCCGCAGCGCTTTACCTGTTATGCGATGATGGCGGCTACGGTACCGACGGTGCTGCACTGCGCCCTGGAGAACGGGCTGCAGCTGGGCGGTTACCCCTGGCCCGTCTACGCGCTTGGGCTGGGCATGGGCATCTTCGTTACCGTAATCCCTACCTTTATGATGGCCGAAGGCATCAGGCGGGTCGGCTCCGGCAACACCTCCATCATCGGTAGCATAGGCCCTATTTTCACCATCGTTCTGTCAACCACTATCCTTCAGGAAAGAATAAGCTGGCAACAGATGGTGGGCACCTTACTGGTTTTGACCGGCGTTTTTCTGATTGGCTGGCGCGGCAATAAACCGGCTAACTGACTCACCTCTACGTTTGTGTATAACTATCATATTCGCCTAAGTATATAGTTGGGTAGTATACCTTTTAAAGAAATCATATAATAATCAACAAGCTTACATTATAAAATAGGATTAGAGAACCAACCATTAAATAAATACTACTCACGTTCAAGGGCTTATTCGAGCGAGCCGTTTGAATTTAACCTATCTTTTCAACATTAGAGGGCATTCGTTGTACTATAAAATCATGGCTACAGACAAAGTAATGGACGATGAAAAGCGCATAGACAAAGCCGCATATGTACTCAAAGCGGTGGCTCATCCGCTGCGTATCAAAATCATTCAGATGTTGAACGAGAGTACCGAACTAAATGTGTCAACCATTTACAAAAACCTGAATGCCGAACAGTCGCTTATTTCGCACCACCTGATCAACATGCGCGATAAAGGCATACTGGACATCCGGCGCAGCGGCAAAAACATCTACTATTTTCTGGTTGACTCGGCAGTTTCTGACGTCATTGACTGCATTTACAAGAGTAAAATTCTGAACTAGGCATTTGCAGGCTATCCATTACAACGTAGCCTCGCAGAAGCCAAACGGTCGCCAGGAGCGGGACAAGTGCTGGACTGTCCCGCTCCTGGCGACCGTTTGGCTATGCAGTACCGGGCTTACCCGAACAGATCGCCAGTCTTGTAGTTGGGTACAACCCCCAGGTGGATGTAGGCTTTTTCGGTGGCTTCCCGGCCACGCGCCGTTCGCTTCAGAAAGCCTTCCTGAATCAGGAATGGCTCATATACCTCCTCGATGGTTTCAGACTCTTCGCCACAGGCTGTTGCGATGGTAGACAGGCCTACGGGGCCGCCCTTGAACTTCTCGATAATGGTCGACAGAATCCGGTTGTCCATATCGTCGAGACCGTTCTGGTCGACTTCGAGCGCGCTCAGGGCAATCTCGGCAATCTCTACGTTGATATAGCCGTTGCCTTTCACCTGCGCAAAGTCGCGGGTACGGCGGAGCAGGTTGTTGGCAATACGCGGTGTACCGCGACTCCGGCGGGCAATCTCGTAGGCGCCCATTTCGTCGATTGGTGTTCCCAGAATAGCCGACGAGCGCTGCACGATACTGGTCAGCAGCCGGGCGTCGTAGTATTCGAGCCGGCAGCTGATGCCGAAGCGGGCGCGCAGGGGTGCCGTAAGCATACCAGCGCGGGTCGTAGCGCCGATCAGCGTAAACGGATTCAGCTTGATCTGTACCGTACGGGCGTTCGGGCCCGAGTCGAGCATGATGTCGATTTTATAGTCTTCCATGGCCGAGTACAGATACTCTTCCACGATGGGGTTGAGCCGGTGTATCTCGTCGATGAACAGCACGTCGTTGGGCTGAAGGTTGGTCAGCAGCCCGGCCAGGTCGGAAGGCTTGTCGAGCACGGGCCCGGAGGTCATCTTGATATTGGCGTTCAGCTCATTGGCTACGATGTGCGACAGGGTGGTTTTACCCAGGCCCGGCGGGCCGTGCAGCAGCACGTGGTCGAGCGCGTCGCCCCGCTGCTGAGCCGCCCGCACAAACACTTCCAGGTTGTCGAGTATTTTGGCCTGGCCCGTGAAGTCGGAGAACGAGAGCGGCCGGAGCGCCCGTTCGATCTCCTTATCGGTGGCGGTCATGCCGTCGGTAGAGCCTTTCAGAAAGTCGTTTCGCATAGTTTTTTTCCGTACAGACCCCGCCCGTTTCGACCCGAAAAGTCGGGGTATTCGGGCGGGGCCTTTCCTTCAAATTTACGAAAAAAAGCCCGTATTTCCGCTAGCGAATGACCATTACAGTACCCCGTTTTACCATCTTTCCGCGGTCCGGAAACGACTCACTTTTGTACGTTACCGTATACGGATAAACCATGGCCGGGTACATCGTTCCTTTGTAAGTTCCGTCCCATCGCTGCTCCGGACTGTTGCTCACGAAGATCACTTCACCCCAGCGGTTATAGACCTTGAACTCGTACTCGATCACGTAGGCGGTGAAGACCTGAAGCTGGTCGTTTACCCCGTCGTTGTTGGGCGTGAAGGCATCCGGCACGTTGACACGCGGTTCGCACAGATTCAGCACCCGCGAGGTGCCTACGGCCGTACAGCCCTGTACGTCGGTTACGCGCACGCTATAGTCGCCGGCGCGACTGACGGTAATCCGCTGGGTCGTATCGGTTCGCGGACTGAGCCAGCGGTACCGCAGCGTCGGTGCTCCGCCTGCCGATAGCTGAACAATGCCCTGGTCGCCTTCACATAAGGAGGCTTCGCGGGTGAGCGAGAACTGCGGGGGTGGCCGATCGCCGACGCGGACCGAGCTGCGGCCGACGCAACCGTTCTGCGTGTTGCGCACCACAAGGCTGTAAGCGCCCGGCTGGGTGACCGAGATGGTTGGCGAGGTAGCGCCCGTACTCCACTGGTATACGTTGCCCGGTACATCGCCCTCGCGCGGAGCCAGCGTAACCGGATTGCCCAGACACTTGAGCGTATCGGGGCCAAGGCGGGCAAAACCCGTACTGTCGAGCCCGACGGCTATGCTGTCGAGACTGGCTTTACACCCGTTCTGGTCGGTCACCTGCACCTGATAAACGCCCGGCGCAGCCGTGTTGAATACGGCGCTGGTCGATACCGGATTGTTGCTCCGATCCAGCCAGACGTAGGCGGTGGCGGTACCGCCCGTAACCCGCAGACTGATTGTACCGCTGTTAGGCTGGCTACAGAGCGCATCGCGTACCGTGGGCGAGATAGCCAGCTGATTGATCGGCGACCGGAGCGTAAAGGAGCTGTCGGCTTCACAACCATACACGGTGTCGGTGGCCGTTACGGCGTAATTCCCTTCGGGCAGACCGGTTATGCGGTTGATCGTAGCGGGCAGGGTAGCGCCCGCCCCGCCACTCCAGACGTAGGTATAGCTGCCTACCGGGCTGGCTGTCAGCTCAATGGTGCCGTTGGCCGTAGTACAGGCGGTGGGGCCGGTCAGGGCGGCACGAAGCGTGATCTTTGGCAGTTCGTTGACCTGAATCGTATCGGAATTTTCGCAGCCGATGTTGTCTTTAGCCGTAACGAAGTACGTACCCGCCTGCGACACCTGTGAATTTCGTTCCGTGCTGCCGTTGCTCCACTGGAACTGGGTCCAGCGCATCTGCGGCACCGTCAGCGTCACGGCCGATCGGTAGCAGAACACGGTGTCGGGACCCAGGTCGAGCGAGGGAACCGGCCGGATCTGCACTTCGATGGTATCGGTCTTGAAACAGCCTCCGTTGGCTGCAATACCTACCACGTCGTAGAAGCCCGGTCGGGTCAGGGTCAGGGTCTTTTGCCTGCCCGCCACGCGCCCGTTTACGAGCCAGACGTACAGTTTAGCCTCCACTTTCAGATCGAGCGTCAGACCTTTTTTGTTACAGATGGCCGTATCGGCGCCCAGGTTTATATCGGGTGGCGTTTCAACAATCGTGATGGTATCGGTAATGGTCGTGTCTTTACAGATACCGCGGCCGTTGCTGAGCTGGGTAACGATCCGGAGGCTGACCGAATAATCGCCCGGTTGTCGGTACGTATGGGTTTGCGGCTGCAGGGCCGTGGTCGAAACGGGGGCGCTGCCGTCGCCGAAGTTCCAGGTATACGTTTCTTTCAGCTTCGGACAGTTCGGACTGGCCTGAAAAACGGTTGGCTGGTTGGCGCAGGTGTCGGCATAGGTGAAGCCCGGCCCGTTTGACGGATCGTTGAAGTTGGCCACCAGGTTGGGCAGACCCAGCTGACTGGTTTTGCCGCCCAGCGACTGCCCCTCGGGGTTGAACCGCAAACTGTCGAGCAGACCGCCGTTCGGATTCTCGATGGTGCCCAGCGAGCTGCTGCCCTGAATGGCTACGTAGATCCGACCATCGGGACCGATCTGGATGGAGCCATACTGCCGGGTGGTGCTGCTGTCTACCACCGTTCGGGATCGGGTCAGCAGCGAGTCGCGCAGGTTAAGGTCGTATTTAAAAATGTACGACGAGCCCTTCTGGCTTCCATCGGCGTTGGTATCGGCCAGCATGGTTACGTACAGGCTTTTGCCGTCGGGCGAGAACTCGACCCCGTAGGCTTTGGGCGGGGCTGGCCCAAGATCGATCGTTCGATCGAAGGTCAGGTTACCCGTCGAATCGTTGAAGGTGAACAGATCGACGGAGTTTTTGGGTGGGCCGGGTACCACGACCGCCATGGGCCGGTTGCCTGCGTTCCCACCGGTCGTATCGGCCGGGCCGATCTTGATGTAGCCTTCGGCGTTGGCCAGTGAGTCGAGCGTTTGTCCGCCAGTGAAGGTCTTTACAGACGGATTTTCTTCGCGGGTCAGGTGTCGGACTTCAAACTGATTGGTACCGAAAACGCGGGTGATGACCCAGTAGGTAGAGTCGCGGTCGTTGCGGACCGAGGCCGATTGCTCGGTTCCTTTGCCCGGCTCGGTAACCGGAATGTTTTTCTGGACAACGGCTCCTTTACCGCCATTCTGTCGCATATCGACAATGCTGTAGGTCAGCTGTTTCTGGCCGCGCACCTCCGAGGTGGTATAGATGTAATACAGGTACTCGCAGCCCCGGCAGGTGGGTTTGGGAACGATGAGCGCCGATTGGGTAGAGTTTTTATTACCTCCCAGCGGAATGGGCGTAGCCGTAGCCGACGAGTCGCGCGGGTCCAGCGACTTGAGTGGTTTGCCGTCTTTGCCGTATACGGTTATTCCGTCGGTGTAGAACAGCAGTATGCCTTTGGTATTGGCAATGGACGACGAGCCTTCGATGGTGTTGAGGGTACCGTCTTCGATTGGTTCCGGATTACCGCCCCCGGCAAAGTCGAGTCCGGCGTTCTGGCCAAAGTACCATTTCACCCCCTGCGACTGCGGCCGTTCACCACAGACCGACACGTTGATTCGGTCCTGGTACGAGCAGCCCGTATTGGGGTCGATGGCTTCGACAGAATAACAACCCGAGCTATCGACCTGTATAGTCTGGGTCGTATCGCCTTTGGGGTACCAGAGAAATTTGTAGCCTGAAGGCGGGGGGCCGCTCGCGTAGGGATCGAGGGTAATTCGCTCGCCGATACAGATGGTGGTATCGGTCCGCCAGCTGGCAAAAGGCTGGGGCCGGTTATTGATGGTGATCAGCCGCTCTACGGTTTGGGTAACTGTGCCGCTAAGCGTTCGGGTCAGAGTAACCGTATAAGTACCAGCGGTCTGGTAGACATGACGGGCAAAGGTATTATTCTGTGTGGTAAGCGACGTTCCACCAGTTCCGCTAGTTCCGCCATCGCCAAAATTCCAGACCCGGGTCGTTACGCCGGTACTGACACTATCGGTAAACAGCAGCGAATCGGCCTTACACTCCTGATCGGGAACACAGGCTTTGCCACTCACGCTGAATCCCCGCTGCGCCAGGGCTGTTGTCAGTCCTGCCAGCAGAAACAGCACCAGCCAAAGGCCGGCAAACCGAGTAAACCCATTAGACGTATACATGTATGATCACTGAAAAGCCCGCTCTACTCAAATTCAACCCTCCACATAACAGACAACGGGGGCATTACGTTAGTATAAACGAAGCAGTTGCTCTAAAATTTTATCGCCTGTTGGCCGTTAAAGGGCAATGAAACCGACTAATTTTATAGGCTGTTTCCGCCCCTAATACTGGTTTTTCGCTGCCAGCGTTGCAAGTCTAAAAATTGGCCCATTCTTTGCCCGAGTTAATCCATATGAGTAAGAAATACGTACTGATGTTGTGGGCGCTGGCCCTCGCCCGGCTGGCCGTTGCGCAGGACCCGCAGTTTACGCAGTTCTATGCGGCCCCGCAGTATCTGAATCCAGCGTTTGCCGGGTCGGCGCTGGCTCCGCGCATCACCGCCAACTACCGGAACCAGTGGCCTGCCATCACGAACTACGTAACCAGCATGGTTGGTGTGGATCATTACATCGACCGCTTCAACAGTGGCGTCGGTTTGCTGATCATGAACGATAATCAGGGCCAGGGCCGCATCCAGTCGACAGAAATTGGCCTGCAATATGCTTACCAGTTCCAGGTTAGTGAGACCTCTTTTATGCGGTTAGGGTTGCAAGGCTCCTATGTTAACCGGAATATCAACTACTTTGGTTTGACAACCGGCGATCAGTTCACCGACCGGGGCTTCATTACCGGCAGCGTATCAGGCGATCCGACCTTACAGGGTGGCATGCCCCGCAACAAATACGTCGACTTTTCAACGGGCGGGCTCTTCTATTCCGACTGGTTCTGGATTGGCGCTGCGGCTCACCACATCAACCGCCCCGACCAGGGATTTTTTGTTGGCGGTCAGGATCGGTTACCCATGAAGGGCAGTATTCACGCCGGGCTGCGTATTCCGCTGATGGGCTTCACGGGACTAGCCGACGAGCAGGACCGCGAAATCAGCTTCTCGCCGGTGATTCTTTACAAGTTTCAGGGCAAATATGATCAGCTGGATCTGGGCGCTTACCTGACCTACGCTCCGCTGACAGTCGGTGCCTACTACCGCGGCATCCCGTTCAAGAAGTACAATCAGACCATCAACAACCACGATGCGCTGGCGCTGCTGGCTGGCTACCGCATGGACCAGTTCTCCATTGGCTACAGCTATGACGTGACCGTATCGACGCTCGGCAACAGCGGAGGCTCGCACGAACTGTCGCTGTCGTACATTTTCGAGAAACCCGAAGGTCGTCGCGCTGGCGTACGGAAACGCAGCAAGAAACTGCCCTGCCCCAAATTCTGACGGGGTGTGTTGATTCTCTCTCTTACAGGTTCTTGACAACCAGTTGCGCCGTATAGCGGCTTTTCTGCTCCAGCAGCAGTTTCTTATCGACCAGTACACGGTCGATGGTCGGCTGGTCGTAGTGCCGGATCGTGATCAGCTCCAGCCCGTCGTTGTAGGTTACCCGGAAATCCTGCCGCAGCACCGTCAGTAAGGCTGGCAACCGGTCGGGGTTGTTGTCGACCACCACCGAGAAGCTGATGGCCGTGTTCTGCATCAGGTTTATTTTTACCCCTACCTGCGCAAACCGTCCGAATATCCGGCTCAGGTTATCTTCGGCTATGAACGAGAAATCGTTCGGGTGCAGCGAAATCAAAACCTGATTTACTTTGAAGATAAACGACGGGGTGGTGAGTCGCTGCTCTACATGGCCGATCATCGTACCTGGCGCGCCGGGCTGTACGAACGATCGTACGTACAACGGAATCCCTTTGTTCTGCAGCGGCTTCATCGTTTTGGGGTGAATAACCGTCGCGCCGTAATACGCCAGTTCGATAGCATCCTGGTAAGTCAGCTTCTCAAGCAGCACTGTCTCGTCGAAATATTTGGGGTCAGCGTTGAGTACGCCCGGTACGTCTTTCCAGATCGTTACGCTTTCGGCATCGAGGCAGTAGGCAAAAATAGCGGCTGTATAGTCGGATCCTTCGCGGCCGAGTGTCGTTGTACGGTAGCCGGTCCCGTCGGGCGAACCCGTCTGCCCAATGAATCCCTGGGTAATGGTTGTCACCGGACCCGTTACGGTTTTCACTATACGTTGTTGGGTGGCGTCCCAGTCTACCCGCCCCTCGCGGAAGGTGGCGTCAGTACGAACCACTTCACGTGCATCGACCCACCGGACCGGCAATTCGATATGGCTCAGGTAAGCAGCTACAATCTGCGTCGAGAGTAACTCCCCTATCGATACGATCTGGTCGTAGGTCTCGTCATACCGGGCCGATGGCGGCCGGCGGAGGTAGTCGGACAGCGTACGGAGGGTCTGGTGAACAGCCGAGAAATCGCCCCCTGCCAGTTCGCCCATGATCGACTCGTGGTAGGTTTGCAGGGTTTGCAGGTTGTGCTGCAACTCGTCGGCCTGCCGGTTCATATAGGTCCGCACCACCGCTTCGAGCGCGTTGGTTGTTTTGCCCATGGCCGAAATAACCACAACGGCACCCTGACCCTGGGTCTGAACAATATCGGCCAGATTACGCACGCCGGCCGCGTCTTTTACCGACGCACCCCCAAACTTGAAAACTTTCATAGGTCTATAAACGACACAAACACGGGCCGAACCCATCAGACGGATTAGAACGGCTATGGTTTCCGTACCAATCGGTCTGACCGGTTCAACCCGTGTTGCTGATAATAACTCTTATACGACGACCGGCCGACCTGTAAACAGCAGTTCACGAACGGCTTCGGCAATACCGGCCGGGTCGAAGCCGCACTCGCGGTGTAGTTCAATCTGTTCGCCGTGTTCGATAACCGCGTCGGGGATACCCAGCCGCTTCACGCGGGCCATGTAGCCATGCTCGGCCATAAACTCCAGCACGGCGCTGCCAAACCCACCCATAACGCAGCCATCCTCGACGGTAACGATCCGATCGAAGCGGTTGAAGATCTGGTGGAGCAGCTCCTCATCGAGAGGCTTCACATAACGCATGTCGAAATGCGCCGGTTTGACACCTTCTTTAGCCAGCATCTGCGTGGCCTGAATGGCGTAGTTTCCGATGTGACCGATGGTCAGAATAGCTACATCCTCTCCGTCCTGGATCATCTGGCCTTTGCCCACCACCTGTTTCTCGAACGGTGTGCGCCAGTCGGGCATAACGCCTTCGCCCCGTGGGTACCGGATCGTAAACGCCTGTTTCCCCTGCTGAACCTCGTCCGATGCCGCCGTGAACATCATGTTCCGCAGCTCCTGTTCGTTCATGGGCGCGGCCACGATCATATTGGGAATACAGCGCATGTAGGCCAGGTCGTAGGCACCGTGGTGCGTTGGCCCGTCGGCTCCGGCAAAACCGGCGCGGTCGAGGCAAAAGACAACCGGCAGCTCCTGAATACAAACGTCGTGGATGACCTGATCATAGGCCCGCTGCATGAAAGTCGAGTAGATGTTACAGAACACTACTTCGCCCTGCGTTGCCATACCAGCCGAGAACGTAACAGCATGCTGCTCGGCAATACCGACGTCGAAGGCGCGGTCGGGCATGGCCTTCATCATGATATTCATGGATGAACCCGAGGGCATAGCTGGCGTAACCCCCACGACGCGCGGATTTTGTTGAGCCAGCTCGACCAGCGTATTGCCAAACACGTCCTGATACTTGGGCGGCTGGGGCGTATCGTATACTTTTTTCTGGATCACCCCCGTCACCTTGTCGAACAGACCGGGCGCGTGCCACTTGGTCTGGTCTTTCTCGGCAGGCGCGTATCCTTTTCCCTTCACCGTCAGCACGTGCAGCAGCTTGGGGCCGGGGATATGTTTCAGATCATCGAGCACACTGACCAGATGATCGATATCGTGTCCGTCGATCGGGCCAAAATAGCGGAGGTGGAGCGACTCGAACAGGTTGCTCTGTTCCAGCAGCGAACTCTTGATGCCCGACTGCACCTGCGATACCAGTTCCTGGGCCGTTTTGCCGAGCTTGTCCATTTTGCCCAGCAGATTCCAGATCTCGTCTTTGACCTTGTTATACGTCTGCGATGTCGTAATGTCGGTCAGGTACTCCCGAAGCGCGCCCACGTTGGGGTCTATGCTCATGCAGTTGTCGTTGAGGACAATGAGCAGATTGCTGTCGGTAGCGCCGGCATGGTTCATGCCCTCGAAAGCCTCACCCGCGGTCAGGGCGCCATCGCCGATAACCGCAATGTGGCTCCGCTCGGTATTTCCCTGAAGCTGCGAAGCCACCGCCATGCCCAGCGCTGCCGAGATGGAGGTTGAGGAGTGTCCGACACCAAACGCGTCGTACGCACTCTCTTTTCGCTTGGGAAAGCCCGACAGGCCTTTGTAGAACCGCTGGGTATGGAAGCGATCCCGCCGACCGGTCAGAATCTTATGTCCGTAGGCCTGGTGACCTACGTCCCAGATCAGCTGGTCGTCGGGTGTATTGAAGACGTAATGCAGGGCAACAGTCAGCTCAACCACGCCCAGGCTGGCCCCGAAATGGCCACCATAGACCGACACGTCGTCGATAATGAATTGGCGGAGTTCATCGGCAAGTTGCGGGAGCTGGGTCTTGCTGAGCTTTCGAAGATCATCAGGCGTGTTAACGGTGGCTAACAGGGGGCCGGGGGTAATCAGCATGGTAGGTAGCAGAAAAACGTCTGTCTCACAACAACAAACGTACAAAGTACAATGTTTCCTTCGGCTGTTTGCTCATCCACTGGGGGTGCGAAAGTACGACTAAATTTGCCAATTATGAAAAATCGAAGCCCGGCCGTCTGCATACATACGTAGTGAACGGAGGCTTCGATTCGTAAGGGCAATAGAACCCGGGTAGGAGAAACACCGATACAAAGCGGTCGTTTAATTTCGCTGGCTGGCCCGGAAGAGCTTTTGTTTTTCTTCCCGGGTCAGGCTTTCGTAACCCGAGCGCGATATCTTGTCCAGAATGGTATCAACTTCATCCTGATCGGGAGTAGACAGGGTCGACGACGAGGTGCCGGCAGCCGCGTAGGTGCTAGCCTGGGTATTGGCGTTGCTCCGCTGGCGGTACGACACTTTCACGGCTGGTTTCGGCTTCAGCAGGTTGCTCCAGCCATCGGCAATCCAGTAAATCGGTCGCCCGAGGTCGGTTCCGTTCTGCAGCATCTTCACGTACATGAAGCCCATCAGCGCCCCGCCCAGGTGAGCCAGGTTGCCACCGGCGTTGGACCCCGCCGACTGGGCTACTGACAAAATGATGAAGAAAAAGACGATGTATTTGATCCGGACAGGACCGAAGAAAAGCAGGTGAAATGTGTAATTCGGCAGCAGTGTGGCAGCCCCTACCGCCACCGAGAACGCAGCGGCCGACGCACCCAGCATACGGGCCGTATCGGACTGGTTCTGGAAGTAAGGCACCGTGTTGTACATCAGCAGGTAGAGCAGACCACCGGCAATACCACCCATGAAGTACAGCCCGATCAGCCGGCGGTTACCCAGGTATTCGTCGATGAGCCGGCCAAACCAGTACAAAAAGAGCATGTTGTACAGGATATGAAAGATTTCGTCATGAGCGAAGAAATAGGTGAACAGCGTCCAGGGTTTATGCAGGAACGCATTGATCTCACCCGGAATCATGATCTGCTCCCGAACCAGATAATAGAACGGCAGCCGGTCTGCCATAGTCAAACCAACTTTCGACAACAGCAGTACCAGAAATACGACAGTATTGACCAATATCAATTGCACCAACGTATTGTTGGGCTTATTGAATTCGCTCCGAAAATCATCTAACAACCCGCTCATCACTAATAAAACGTTTTTCGTTGTGAACCCCAGTATTTCACCAGTATAAATGCAAATAGCATACCACCAATATGGGCGAAGTGCGCTACGTTGTCACTTTGTGCCCGATACAAACCCGAGTAGACTTCAACAGCCCCGTAAAAGATAACGAGGTATTTGGCTTTGATCGGTATAGGTGGAAACAATAAAAATAGCTGAGTGTTCGGAAACAACAGCCCAAATCCCATGATTACACCAAATATTGCACCCGACGCCCCAACCATTGGCTGGTCGACCTGTTCCTGATACAACCGATTGACAATCTGAAGGCTACCGTCTATCAGTTGCGGGTTTGTCGGCTGCTGCTCGAAGCGATCGATAAACGCGGCTGCCTGATCGTAGAACGACTGCGCCTGGGTGTCAACGAACGCAATAAAACCCGCGGGTGTCGGATTGGCCCGGTAGTCCCGGACCGACTCATATACGTCGCGAATTTCGAAGTAGTTTATACCGGAAAATAAAAGAGCCGCTCCGATGCCGCAGAAAAAATAAAAAAACGTGAATCGGCGCGCCCCCCAGTATCGTTCCAGCATCGGTCCAAACACGATCAGACCAATCATGTTACTCAAAATGTGGTTGAACCCGCCATGCAGGAACATGTGCGTGAGCAACTGAATGGGATTGAATCGATCCGACAGGAACGAGTGTAATCCAAACTGACTAATAATGGCATCGTTCGTGACGATGAAAACCAGGACATTAAGAATCAGTAAAGCACGAACAACCGGCGTAAAAGCAAACATCTTCTAGGGACAATTTACTCAAAGTAACCCATTTCTCATCGAAAAAGTCCCGCAATCTTATCCAACGTCAGCACAACGGTAACCGGCTCGCCGGTTGGTGTATAGCTCGGATTCGTTGACGCAAATAGTTGGTCTATCAGCGCTTTGCGTTCGGTTACACTGAGTCGTGATACATGCCGCTGCGACGACCGTCGGGCCAGCGACCGGGCCATGGACTCGACGCGGTCCAGCTTGAGCCGCCCTGTATCGACCCGGATCTGGGCCAATAGGTTGGCAAACAATTCTTCTTCGTTTTCGCCGGTTGTCAGGGCCGGTACGCCCCGGATCACCAGCGTGTTCTGCCCCAGCTCGTCAAATTCGAAGCCGAGACTCATCAGGTCGTCGCGCAGGTCGAGCGCCAGCTGGCAGTCAACGGGCGATAGGGTAACGGTTTTCGGGAACAGCAGCTGCTGCGACGACCCGCTTCGTTTGGTCAGCGCCGAATGGAACTGGTCGTACAGGATTCGCTCATAGGCGCGCCGTTGATCAATCAGCACCATGCCCGACTTGACCGGAGCCAGCAGATACCGATTTTGCAGCTGCATGATGTTATCGCCCTCCACACCGACCGGCACTGCCGATTCGTTGGTCTCGACGGGCACCTGAAGCTGGTTGGCGCGGCTACTCAGCGTAACGGGCTGCTCGGCCGGTGGCGGTGGCGTCTGGGCAGGGCCCAGCCAGTCGCCGGTGGGTTCGGGTGTCGATTCGGTACGGGCGGGCGTGTCGGCGCCCGCAACGCCTTCGTACAGCGCCTGCCAGTTATTGACCGACGAGCGGGTACTGGCCGAGCTGCGGGGCATGTCGAAGCTACTGCCAGCCGCCCGGTCGAGCGATTCGTTGCGGAGCGAAGGGCGTTCGGTAGCCGGGGACGAAGCAGGCCGGGAAGCCGCCTTGTCGGTTGCCCAGGACGGGGTAATCGGTTTGGGCAGTGAACCGCTGTCGGGGGTTTTGCTGGCTGGCCCGGCCGGGGCGCTGCCCGGACGGGCGCCCGACAGAAAGTTAACGTCCGAATCGAAGTCGAGCGAGGGCGACAGGTTATACAACCCGACCGCTTTCCGAACGGCCGCCATCATGATGGCATAAACCGACCGCTCGTCGTCGAACTTGATTTCGGTTTTAGTCGGGTGGATGTTAATATCGATATGCGACGGGTCGATCTCGATAAACAGGACATAAAACGGATGGCTTCCCTCGGGCAGGGTTCCCTCATACGCCCCCACTACCGCGTGGTGCAGGTAGTTGTGCTTGATGTAGCGGTTGTTGACAAAGAAAAACTGCTCGTTACGCGCCTTCTTGGCCGACTCCGGTTTTCCGATATACCCGTGTACGGTGACGTAGGGTGTTTTTTCTTCGCAGAAGTTAAGCTGCTCGCGGTAGTTCTTGCCAAACATGTCGACAATACGCCGACTCAGCTTCCCCGCGGGCAGGTTGTAGATTTCCTGATCGTTGTGGAAGAGCGAGAACGCCACTTCCGGATTGGCCAGCGCCACCCGCTGAAACTCGTCGAGGATGTGGCGCATCTCGACCGAGTTCGACTTCAGAAAATTACGCCGGGCGGGTACGTTGAAAAACAGGTTCTTGATGAGCAGGTTCGTACCGGGCAGGCAAGAGATCGACTCCTGCGCTTTTATATCCGAGCCTTCTATACGAATCAGCGTGCCGAGTTCGTCGTCGGCCCGGCGCGTCCGCATCTCAACCTGCGCCACGGCTGCGATAGACGCCAGCGCTTCGCCCCGAAAGCCCATGGTCCGAATCCGGAACAGATCATCCGACGTGCGAATCTTGGAGGTAGCGTGCCGCTCGAAGCTCATGCGGGCGTCGGTTTCGGTCATGCCCAGGCCGTCGTCAACGATCTGAATCAGGTTACGACCAGCTTCCCGAATGATGACCTGAATAGATTTCGCCTTAGCATCGACCGAGTTCTCCAGCAGTTCTTTCACGACCGAGGCCGGCCGCTGCACCACTTCACCAGCCGCAATCTGGTTGGCAATCGAGTCGGGCAGTAGCTGAATGACGTTATGCATGACAAAGAAGATGACGTTGGCCAGACCGGCCCGGATACAGTTCCGGAAACCGACGATCTACACGGGAAACAGGTTAGCCGGGCGTATAATTCAACTAAAATATAGAATAATTGATTAGCAAAAAGCCGCAAGCCCGAACCAGAACTGGTTTCGTACTTGCGGCCTGCTAAGCCATGCGCAACTACCGTTAGACTTTGATTTCTACGTCGACGCCACTGGGCAGTTCGAGTTTCATCAGGGCATCAACGGTTTTAGCGCTGCTGCTGTAGATATCGACCAGGCGTTTGTAGGTGCAAAGCTGGAACTGCTCCCGCGCTTTCTTGTTTACGTGGGGCGACCGCAGTACGGTATAAATTTCTTTATCGGTAGGCAGGGGGATGGGCCCGCTCACGATAGCACCCGTTGATTTGACCGCTTTTACGATCTTCTCGGCTGACTTGTCGACCAGCATGTGATCGAACGACTTCAGCTTAATGCGAATTTTCTGGCTCATTCTATTGTGGTTCGTTAGATGATAACACCCGCCGAAAGAACCATTTACTCCGGTCGGGTGGCTAAATGCGGGTGCAAAGGTACGAAAAATCTGTACGGCAAAAAACGGCCGCTCACAGAATCAGCGAGTTCCTGCAAAATTTTTGCCTTTCTGTCGGCCAATCTATCCGCCCGCCGAGCCGCCTGTTTCCGGTTGGTGCGCGTTGGTTAGGCCGTTCCGGGTGCGGGCGCGATAAAAAAAGGCGTCTGACTAGTCAGACGCCTTTCCGGTATTCCTATCAATCAAGGTCACATGACCTCTGGTATTATTTACCCGTTCCTTTCTCTTTCGCTACAACAGCGTCTGAGATGTTCTGCGGCACCACTTCGTAGTGCGAGAACGTCAGGTTAGCCGTAGCCCGGCCCGACGACATGGTGCGCAGATCCGTTACGTAACCGAACAGCTCTGACAGCGGTACGTCGGCCTTGATCACCTGCGATCCGGCTTTGCTATCCATTCCTTTCATCACACCCCGGCGACGGTTGAGGTCGCCCGTGATCGGACCGGTATATTCTTCCGGCGTCAGCACTTCAACGGCCATGATCGGTTCGAGCAGTTTCGGACCAGCCTGACGGGCTGCTTCGCGGAAGCCCAGACGAGCCGCCATCTCGAACGACAGCGAGTCGGAGTCAACGTCGTGGTACGAACCGTGGAACAGACGAACTTTCATGCTCTCGAGCGGGAAGCCAGCCAGCGGACCGTTCTTCAGCGACTCGTCAAAGCCTTTCTGAACAGCCGGGATGAATTCGCGGGGGATCACACCACCTACGATTGCATTGTCGAACTGAAGACCAATCGGCGTTACACCGTTTTCGTCAGCATCGCGGGGTCCGAGTTCAAACACGATATCGGCGAATTTACCCCGACCACCCGTCTGTTTCTTATAAACCTCGCGGTGTTCAACGTTTTTGGTCAGCTTCTCTTTGTAAGCTACCTGCGGAGCACCCTGGTTTACTTCTACCTTGAACTCACGACGCATCCGGTCGATGATGATCTCCAGGTGAAGCTCACCCATACCCCGAATGATGGTCTGACCGGTTTCTTCGTTCGATTCAACCTTCAGGGTCGGATCTTCTTCGATCAGTTTACCAATCGCTTTCGAGAAGTTATCCTGGTCGGCCGTTTTCTTCGGCTCGATGGCGTAACCGATAACCGGGTCGGGGAATACCATCGACTCCAGTACGATCGGGTTTTTCTCGTCCGACAGGGTATCGCCGGTTTTGATGTCTTTAAAGCCTACTACGGCACCGATGTCACCAGCTTCCAGACGATCGATCTGGTTTTGCTTGTTGGCGTGCATCTGGAAAATCCGCGAGATACGCTCTTTGTTACCCGAGCGGTTGTTCAGAATGTACGAACCCGACTCCAGTACGCCCGAGTACGAACGAACGAAGCACAAACGACCTACGTAAGGGTCGGTAGCAATCTTGAACGCCAGGGCCGAGAACGGCTCCGACGACGACGGCTTGCGGGAAATCTCTTCACCCGTGTCGGGGTTCGTTCCTTTGATGCTCTCTTTGTCCAACGGCGACGGCAGCAGGGCCATCACGTAGTCGAGCATCGTTTGTACACCTTTGTTTTTGAACGACGATCCGCACAGCATCGGCACGATTTTCATGGCGATGGTTGCTTTCCGCAGAGCCGCCAGGATTTCGTCTTCCGAGATCGACTCCGGATCCTCGAAGTATTTCTCCATCAGCGAGTCGTCGAATTCGGCAACGGCTTCGAGCAGTTTCTCGCGCCATTCGGTCGCTTCGTCGAGCATATCGGCCGGGATGGGCACTTCGGTGAAGGTCATTCCCTTGTCCGACTCGTTCCAGACGATACCCCGGAAGTTGACCAGGTCAACAACGCCTTTGAAGTTGTCTTCTTCGCCGATGGGCAGCTGAAGCGGTACGGCATACGAACCGAGCATTTCCTTCACCTGCTTGCAGACGTTGAGGAAGTCGGCACCGGACCGGTCCATTTTGTTGACGAAGCCCAGACGAGCTACGTTGTAGTTGTTAGCCAGACGCCAGTTGGTTTCTGACTGGGGTTCAACGCCGTCAACAGCGCTGAAGAGGAACACCAGACCATCGAGTACGCGCAGCGAGCGGTTTACTTCAACCGTGAAGTCAACGTGACCCGGGGTATCGATGATGTTGATGTGGTACTTTTGATCCCGGTAGGTCCAGTCAACCGTGGTAGCGGCCGAGGTGATCGTAATCCCCCGCTCCTGCTCCTGCTCCATCCAGTCCATGGTAGCAGCCCCGTCGTGAACTTCGCCAATTTTGTGGCTTACCCCGGCGTAATAAAGAATCCGTTCGGTTGTGGTCGTCTTACCCGCATCAATGTGGGCAGCGATACCGATGTTTCTCGTGAACGTTAAATCGCGAGCCATTAGCTTGTTTTATACAGAAAGTTATGTAATTCAATAACAGCCAAAGGGCACCGGTAAGTTCTAACCAAACGGCACCTCTTCAAATCAGGTCGCAAAATTACTGAAAGTCAACCGGAAAACCAATGTACATTCTGTTTTTGTCAGTCGCACAAACCAGAACCAGCCCGATTTTAGCCCCGGCCGGGTTACCCGGCGCAACCAGACCGGAAAAGCTGGTCAGTTAAATCCAGATTAAATCTATAAATCTAGCTGAACTTACGCCTGCCCCCCTGAACTATTTATCGGGCCTTTTCGTCAACTTTGCTATACGATTTCGACCCGAAATCGCTACCGTAACCTGACTAATGAAGAATCCCTACCTGTCACTGCTCCGCACGGCCTGGCAGTATGCCCGACAGGAAAAAAAGCAGTACGTACTGGTCTATGTCCTGTTCGTACTGGCCAACATAGTCGGCGCTTTACACCCGTTACTCTTCGGGTGGTTTGTTGATGCCATTCAGCAGAAAGGCGCACTGGTACCGGAAATTGCGGGCTGGTATGCCGGCGCGTTTCTGGCCCTTAAAGTACTCGAATGGGCGTTTCATGGCCCGGCCCGGATTCTGGAACGGCGGCTGGCGTTCAACCTGAGCCGGAACTTCCTGCACGAACTGTATCACCAGACGCTGCACCTGCCTGTAGGCTGGCACAAAGATCACCACAGCGGGGCAACCATCAACCGGATCAACAAAGCCTATAACGCGCTGAAGTCGTTTTTTCAGAGCGGGTTCACCTACCTCCATGCCCTGTCGAAGTTCGTTTTCTCGTTCGGGGCCATGCTGTACTTTTCGCCCCTGTTCGGGCTGATCGGCGTAGCGCTGGGTGCGCTGACGGTCTACGTCATCCTGCGGTTCGACCGACCCTTCATCCGGGCGCTGGACGAAACCAACGAGCGCGAACACGAGGCTTCCTCTACCCTGTTCGACAACCTGTCCAATATCATGACGGTTATCACCCTGCGGCTGGAAAAGCGGATCGAGCTGAGTTTTTCGGGCAAAGTGGCGGCTGTTTTTCCGCCGTTCATGCGGCAGGTAAAAATCAACGAATGGAAATGGTTTGTGGCCAGTATGCTCGTGGCGCTGATCTACGTGGTGGTGGCTGCGGGTTTCGTCTACCAGCATTATGTACCGGGCGAGGTCTTCCTGATTGGCGGACTGGTTACGCTGCTGGGCTACGTGAATCAGTTTACGAGCGTATTCAACGACGTGGCCTATCAATACACCCAGATTGTGCAGTACAACACCGACGTTCAGACGGCACGGGGCATCGGCGACGCCTACCGGCAGCATGAAGATACGATTCGGCATGATGCCCTGCCCGACCACTGGCAAACGCTGACCCTCTCGAATCTGAATTTTTCGCACCCGTCAACGTCGGTCAGCCAGCGTAAAGGTCCGGCCCTGTGCTCGGTCAGTATCCGGCTCGAGCGGGGGAAACGGGTAGCGCTGATTGGCGAAAGTGGATCGGGCAAGAGTACACTGCTGACCTTGCTGCGGGGCTTGTATGCGCCGGAGCCGGGGGCGCTGGTCCAGGCCGACGGGCAGGACGTTCAGGGGCTCAATGCCATCGCCGATACCGTTACGCTGTTTCCGCAGGAGCCCGAAATCTTCGAGAACACCATCGGGTATAACATCACGCTGGGCTTGCCTTTTGCCGACGATGAGGTGATGCAGGTTTGCAAAACCGCCCACTTTGCCGACATCGTTGCGCATCTGCCGCAGGGGTTGGAAACGAGTATTCAGGAGAAAGGACTAAACCTGTCGGGTGGTCAGCGGCAACGGCTGGCGCTGGCCCGCGGGGTACTGGCCGCCCGCAGCAGCGATATTATCCTGCTCGACGAGCCCACGAGCAGCGTAGATCCGAAAACTGAATTTCAGATCTATCATAGTATGCTGAGCGAATTCCGGCAGAAAGTGGTCGTATCGACGCTGCATCGCCTGCATCTGCTCCCTATGTTCGATTATATTTATATACTCCGCGACGGTAAGGTTGTAGACGAAGGCACGTTCGTTCACCTGCGTCAGCACAGCGCTATTTTCGGCGAGATGTGGGCCCACCAGAAAGAAGCCATGCATACCGAAGAAGTAGCAGGCGCCTGACCTTACTCGACAGGCGCTTCTACGATCGTTACAATTTTCCACATGCCCCGAATGTCGTGCAGCGGAACCGTAACGTTGCCGCCGTTCGGGTTGTCGGAATGAAGAGTCAGGTATTTGCGGGTCAGTAATTCGTTGTCGCGGATGCGCTTGACCACAAAATAATCGCGGTACATAACGGCGTATACGCCCCCCGACTGGTATTCCCAGTCGCTCTCACTCACCGGTACGGCCAGCACTTTAGCCCCGTGGGCCAGCTGCGGGCTCATGCTATTCCCCGAAATTTCCAGCACAACGGCCTTTTTGTGGCCCTTCAGTACCGGCTTTCTGACCCGGAACATTTCCGTATCCGTGGCGCCGATCCCGTCGGCGTAACTTTCTACGAACGTAGCGTAGAACCGCACCGGCACGAACGGAATTTCGGCGGTGTCTTCGTCAGCGTCGGATACCATGGCGTTAGCCTCGGGGGTATTCAGTACAGGCAAAATACCCCGAATCAGATAGTCGGCGCTGATTTGCGGGTAACAGGCCAGCAAACTCATGATGGTATCGTACGAGGGTTTAGCCCGTCCGTTCAGAATGTTATAGAATTTGGACGGGTTCTCGCCCAACTCCTTGGCAATCTGATAGATGGTTATCCCCAGCGAATCAAATACCTGCTTCAGCCGATCCTGTATACTTGTCATGTTGTCTACTTTTTCCAAACAATTTTTCGCCATTATAGTATGGATATATTGGCATTATAATACAAGTCAAATATATTGCGCCTGTATCACAACAAACATACGACTAATACAGACGAAAGACGACACCAAAAGGAACGTTTCTATCCAAAAATTGATGAACCGGAACCGACTCACCAACCATACGCTGCCCACGGTCCTGTTTGTGGACATGAACAGCTTTTTTGCTTCCTGCGAACAACAGGATAATTACTGGCTACGGGGTCGGCCGGTGGGCGTCTGCGTCTATACGGGTCAGCACGGCTGCATCATTGCCCCCTCGGTAGAAGCCAAAAGGAAAGGGGTAAAAACCGGTATGCGGCTGGATGAAGCGATGCGGCTCTGTCCGGATCTGGTACCGGTCGAGACGCACCCTACCCGCTACCGCTCGTACCACGTCAAGCTGATCAGCGTGCTCAAACAGTTTGCCGACGACGTGGTGCCGAAAAGCATCGACGAAGCGGTGATTGACCTGACCAACTACCAGCTGGTATACAAGGATATGGAGCAGCTGGCCCGAACCATCAAAGCCGCCATTCGGAACGAGGTGGGCGACTGGCTGCGGTGCTCGATTGGTATTGCGCCGAATGTGTTTCTGGCCAAACTGGCTTCTGACCTGCAAAAGCCCGACGGCCTGACGGTGATCACCCCCGACACCATCGACGCCGTACTTCGGTCGCTTCGGCTTACCGACCTGCCCGGCATTGGCTACCGGATGGCGGTCCGGCTCGAAGATGGTGGTATCCGTACTCCGCTGGATTTACGGTACGCGTCGCCCCAGCGGCTGAAGGCCATCTGCAAAAGTATTGTCGGGTTGCACTGGCACCTGCGGCTCAACTTTGCGGGCGAAGTCGATCTGGATAGTCACGAGGAGTACAAAAGTATGTCGGCCATGCGCACGATCTCGCCGGAGCAGCGCAACTCGGCGGAGCGGCTGGATGAGTTGCTGCAGTCGCTCTGTCTGACGCTCGAACGGCGGATGGTTAGGCAGGGCGTGTTTTGCCAGAACCTGTCTTTTTCGTGCCGATACCATACCGGCAAAACCTACAACTGCGAGGTCAGCTTTACCGACCCCATGCAGGACGGCCCCGACATGTACCGGATCATCAGCGAGCGGCTGGCGCGGTTTCAGGCATCTCACCACTGCGAGCCGGTACTGAACGAACACCTCCGCAGCATGAGCGTGGTGGTGCATCGGTTCGTACCGGCCGATGCCGTTCCGCTCAGTCTCTTCACCAACGACAGTCGTAAAAATACCCTCCGCAAAACGCTTTACGACCTGAAAACCAGGTTCGGTGCCGACAAACTCATACGCGCAACCGAGCTTCGCGACAATCCCGTCTATCGGGATGTCATCGGGTTTGGCAACATCAAGGATTTGTAAAGGATGTGCCACTACCCGGATTGGACAGAGTCGTAGGTCGTTTCGTCCGGCTGCAACGCTTAACGGGCCACACCCACGGCGCCTGATTATTACTCGCTGTTCTTTACTAACCAGGGCCTCAACATACGCACGACGAAAAACGCGTCGCTGGTTAGTTCAACACCCCCATCCGACCGTTCTGAAAATCGTCGAAGGCTTCCATAATTTCCTCGCGGGTATTCATCACAAACGGACCATATACGGCCAGGGGCTCGTTAATCGGCTCTCCCGACAAAATCAGCAGTTTGGCATCAGCGGTAGCCGTTAGCGTAATGGTATCGCCGTCAATGCCCGTCAACGCCACCTGCCCGCGGGTCATCGATTGCCCGTTGATCGTAGCAGAACCGGCCAGTGCATAGACAATCAGCGTATGATTGGCCGGTACGGTAATCGTTTCAGTCTGGCTGGCAGCCAGGGTCAGATCCGCTACCGTAATGGGACTAAAGGTATGCGCAGGACCGCGCAGCCCGCCCAGTTCGCCCGCAATGACCCGCAGTGTACCGCCCCCGAAAAGGGTTGTCTTCGGAATCCGCGTGGCTGCAATATCCTGGTAGCGGGGTGGACTCATCTTATCTTTGGCCGGCAGGTTGACCCATAACTGCACAAAATCCAGCCGACCACCCCGACGGGAGAATTCGAGTTCGTGTTTTTCCTCGTGGATGATACCCGACGCAGCCGTCATCCACTGTACATCGCCGGCAAACAGCTTGCCGTGATTACCGGCCGAATCACGGTGTTCGAGCGCTCCTTCGTAAACGATCGTGACCGTCTCGAAGCCCCGGTGTGGATGTTTGTCAACCCCTTTCGGCCGACCCGAGGGCTGAACCTGCATGGGCCCGTGGTGGTCGAGCAGCAAAAACGGGTTAAACGGCCGTGAGCCCTGTGGGTGGAAAGCATTCAACCCGACAAAACCATCGCCAACGCTGTTGGGCGTAGCGGTCTGTATGGCAACAATGGATCGATTCATATGTATAATTAAATGTATCTACACGCATTGTGAAAACGAAAGCGGCCCGGTACAAGTTCGTCAGCCAAACTGACTACGGCTCATCGTCATGCAGACGTCGGTTATACCGGCAACGGCTGGTCCTGGGGACAGAAGAATGTGGTTCGGCCACCCACCGTTGAGCGTTCGATGCGGGTACCGCAACGGGGGCAGAACTTATGCGCTTCCACATCGTCATAGGGCGAGTCGTCCCACTCCCGAACGTGGATCAGGAAACTGCTGGGAAAGTCGCGGTAGGTGGCTTCGTAGCGGATGGCGGTCTCCAGCACCAGCCGGATAGCTTCATGCAGCCGGGTCATCTCTTCGTCGGTCAGGGTGTTGGCGCGGTGTTCCGGATGGACGCGGGCCTGGAACAAGACCTCGTCGACAATCCAGTTACCCAGGCCCGCCACCACACTCTGATCGAGAAGAACCGGTTTGATAACCGCTTTTTTGGCCCGAACCCGCTCGGCAAGCTCAGCCGGGGCTATGTCGAGTCCGTCTTTACCAATTTTCTTCCGCCGTAAAAACGCATCGACATTATCGATAAGGCCAACCCGCTCAAACTTGCGCGGACACAAAAAGCCAAGGTTGAAATCCCCCTCGAACTCAAAAACGATGCGGGCAAAGCGGGGCCGGTCGAGCGAGGCATGGTAGTATTCCAGATCGCCGGTCATGCCGAAATGCATATGAACAATGACGTCGGGGTGGTCGGTAAATACGAACAGGTTCTTGCCAACGCGCTGCGTACCCGTAAACTGCCGTCCGGTCAGCCGTTCGCTAAGGGTAGTGTAGTCGGTGGTCAGCAGCTTTTTGTCTTCCACCTCAATATGGCGTATCGGCTGGTAAAGCGATGACGTTTCGAGATATTGGCGTCTAATTTCTACTTCGGGCAGTTCGGGCATGACTGTATGGCAGGGTCAGCGGGTGTCGGGACCGGTATCCGGTCCCGGCCGGGTAATTTCAGGTCATCTATTACTTACCTGGCTGACCCACATTAGGTAACGAGGGCCGGGGTATCGTTGTTTCCGGCGCGTGTTTGTCCCGTTCGCTAAATCAATTATTGATTATTCGGTAAAAAGCTTTGTTTTACAATGAATTATCTTCTTTTTTGCACAAAATCTATTGACTTAGATTACAATATTGAAAACCGTAAAGGCGTTGCTTTCGTACGTTTTGCAACTAATCGGTAAGTAATTCTTGTTAAGTGATCTCCTGTAATAAACCCGTTCAGATGTAACAACCTCTACACGAGTACAAAGTGCAAGTTCAATCGTTAAACTGACCATTACTATGGAGAATAGTCCGCAAAAGCCCCGCACCAATGGTGCCCTACTGGCCGCCCTTATCATTATGACTGGTTTAGCCGGGGTATCGAGTTATTTGTATTTCGATCAGAAAAAAGTTTCTGAGAACCAAGAAGTTACTATATCCGAGCGCGTAGAAGAACTCTCAACCACCCGCGTTAAACTGGATTCGATCTCGACGGCCTTAGACGCCAAAATTGCCGAAGTACAAAAATTAGGGGGCGACGTTACGGAGCTGCAGAAAGTAAAAGCCCAGCTGGAAGAAGACAGAGCATCGCTGCGCCGGGGCAACCGGGTTTCGATCGCCAAGTACGAAACCAAAATCAAGCAGTATGAAGCGTTCCTGATCGAGAAAGATACGCTCATCGCCAACCTACAGCGTGAAAACGTGACGCTGGCCACGAACGTAAAAGTGCTGGACGAAGAGAATACCGGCCTTAAGACCGAGCGTCAGCGCCTGAGCGACTCGGTTGCCACCATCGCCACCCAGAACCAGGAGCTGAGCACCAAAGTAACCCGCGCTGCCGCCCTGAAAGCCCAGAACGTGAAAGTGTTTGCGGTTAGCTCGAAAGGCAAAGTCAAAGAAGACGACGCCTACAAAGCCAAGCGGTTAGACAAAATCAAACTGGTTTATACGCTGCTCGACAACCCGCTGACCCGCGAAGAGCCGAAAGAAGTGTTTGTTCGGGTGCTTGACCCAAGCGGTGCCGTTGTATCGGATATGGCCAACGGTTCGGGTACGTTCACGGTTGATGGTAACGAGACGATCTACACCACCAAGCAGACAGTCAACTACACCAGCAATGGTCAGAACGTTGAGCTGCTGTATACCCGTGGCATTCCCTACAAGCCCGGCAAGTACACGGTAGAGCTGTATTCGGAAGGCTTCCGGATCGGTGCCGGTGAGTTTGCGGTTCGCTAAGCCTACACCACTCCCTACAAAGCGCGGTATCCAACGATATCGCGCTTTTTTTATTCCTTCACGCCCGCAAAGTACGGAATCTCGGTAGCGCCGTTCTGGTACGTAATCCGCAGCAGTTTCCCTTCTTTCTCCATGCCGTTGTCGGTAAAGACGCGTTCGGTCTGCACGCTGCCGAGGGTCGTATTGCCAACCCGCAGCTGCACCGAGCTGTCGGCCTGGCGGCTTAGGGCAACGCCCTCTACCCGGCGGGTACCTTTTTGTGGATACTGATAGGCATACAGTACCGATACCGCACTGTCTGACTCGGCCAGCAGGGTGACCGTTGGCAGCTGACTGCTGGACAACGCCACGCACGATGGGTCAAGGAAGACGTTGGTACGGTACCGACCGCCAATTTCGCCCGCGAGCGAGGCCGTTCCGGGCTGGATGTCCGTATCGGGCTGGCAGGCCGTCAGCGATCCCAGTAAAGCGCAGAAAAGCAGTTGTTTAGTCATAGTCTGGTATCGGTTTTCCGGATAGACCCCGCCGGTAGGAAAAGCGTTGGTACACCCGCCATTTTTTTAACAGAATTGCCTAAGCCCCTGTCGGTTGCGCCGGCTCGGTCTCTTCGGGTTCAGGCTCCAGCGCATCGACCCAGACCCGCATCGACTCCAGCGTCATGGGGCCAAACTGGGTAGTGAAGGCCACGTCGGCCGCATCGCGACCATAAGCCACTGTAATCCGGTTGCCGCGGGGTTCGCGCTGGGTAGCGTCGAAGGTAAACCAACGACCATCTACGTAGGCTTCGAACCAGGCATGGAGGTCCATCGGGTCGAGCTGGTACAAATAACCAACGACCATTCGGGCCGGAATATTAAGGGCGCGGCAGAGTGAAATACCGAGGTGGGTAAAATCGCGGCAAACGCCAACCCGGTGCTGGGCCGTATCAACAGCCGAGGTGCTGGCGTCGCTGGTACCGTATTCGTAGCGGATATTCTCGTTGATCCAGCGCCGGATGGCTTCGGGCTGGTCGTAGCCGGGCTCAACCCCGTCGGTAATCTGCGTAGCCAGCTCGCTTAGCTGGTCCGACTGGCAATACCGGCTCGGCAGGGTGTAATGCAACACATCATCGGGCAGATCCTCAACCGGCGTATAGGGCGCGCCCGGCGCCACATCGATGGCATCGGCCGTCTGGACGGTAGCCGTAAAATGAATCGAAAACGGCCCTTCGGGTGCCACCAGTCGCTGACAGAGGTTGCCGTACATGTCGGTAAACTCCGTTACGTTGACGGTTGGCGTGATCTGGTACTCTTCGCGAATGATCCACTGCCCGGCGCCAGACCGGGGGCGTAGCATAAGCACTAAAGGGGTTGGTCCCTCAGCCTGAAACTGAAGGTCGCAGCCGGCGTTGAGTTGCATGATTGTCCGTGTTGAGAATGGGGATACTCAACTAATCCGTTAACCGGTTTAAATGTTCTGAACGGATCGCGAAAAATAGGCGGGATTTACTCAAGCGGCTTGAACAGAAACGTTTCTACTTTGCCCTGCTTGTCCTGGCTGATGTAAAAATCGAGCGGGGCCAGCGCGAACGTGGCTTTGTAACGGGCAATGCCGTTCTGTACACCCCGCGACTCCATAGCTGTCCATTTGCCGAGCTGCCCCGACACCTGCCCCACGACCTCTTTCATCTTATCGGCCGAAATCTGTTGCTTGAACGCATCGCCCATGATGGCGTAGAGCGAGTCTGGCTGGTTGTTGTTAATAAAGCGCTGGGCCAGCTTCGCCAGCGAATCGAGTTTCGGGTCAACCGTCGGGGCCGACGGCGTCTGCGCCTGAGCCGCGACAGCTAGTGACAGCATGACTAGTAGAAAGAGGAAGCGTTTCATACGTGTGTTTTTTTGGTAAAGATAACCGAACCAGTCAGCGCGCTGCCCTAAAAAAGGAAGGGCACCGGAAGCTGGTTGTAAGCGGCCTGAGCGTTGGATGAACGGTTTTACATCTGTTTGTCTGACATAAAGTTTTGGCACCTATATTACACAAATTTCATTTGGTCATCTATTATATTTACAGAATAAAAGTACTATTCTTACCGTAACTACAACATGAACGTACAAACTGAATTGATCCCGGGTATTTATAATTATTGCGACACCTGGTGCGAGCGCTGCCTGTTCACCAGCCGCTGTCGAAGTTTTCAGATTCAAACAGAAACAGGCCTGACCAAATCCATGGAAGCCGGACCGGACCTGATCAATCAGTTGACCGATGCGCTGAACCTGACCAAACAGTATATCGAGAATCTGAGCCGGTCGGGCGCACTCACTGGCCCTGACGCCCCTGCCGACACAACGGTTCAGGCGCTGGAAGAAAACGCGCTCCCCAAACCAGTTCAGGTACGCCAGCATCCGGTTGCCCAGCTGGCCAATTCGTACCTGAAACATACGGGAGACTGGCTCCGTCAGGAGAAGCACCTACTCGAACAGGCTGGTGAACAACAGCTTCGGGAGGTATCGCTGGGGTTTCGTACCCAGGAGGAGTCGATGCCGATCCTGCACGCGCTCCGCGATGCCTGGGAAATCATCAACTGGTACCGCACGCTCATACCGGTCAAAACCCAGTCGGCATTACGAGCGCTGAGCGAGTCGGACGCCACGATGAAGGTCTATCACCTGGGAAAAGCCAAGCTGGTGCTGGTCAGCATCGATCGGTCGCTGGCGGCCTGGCAAACCATACTGGCTCAGTACCCCGACAAGATCGATAACCTCCTCGACATCCTGGCCCAGCTGAGCCGCCTGCGCCGGGAGCTGGAAACCCTCTTCCCAACCGCCCGAGCCTTCCAACGCCCCGGCCTGGACTGATGCTTGCAGTATACGTTGTCTTATTGAAGGCCGCATGAACCACGGTGAATCGCCGACGACCGAACCGCGTTGTAGCGACGCAACCGCCCGGCGGCCCGGCCTTTGCGTCTCTCTGCGTCAGTAACAAACAAACCACGCCCAGCGGGTAGTTATTTTTTAACGATGACGAACTCTACGCGCCGGTTTTGCTGACGGCCTTCGTCGGTATCGTTGGTAGCAACGGGTTTGGTTTCGCCGAAGCCTTTGCTGGCGATGCGGTCGGGTTCGATGCCTTTGCTGATAAAATATTCACGCACAGCGTCGGCCCGGTCCTGAGAAAGTTTGGCGTTGATTTCGTTCGAGCCTGTGTTGTCCGTATGCCCGCGTACCTCGATCACCATCTTGGGTGATTCGTTGAACGTAACCACCAGCCGATCCAGCTCGGGGCCCGACTCCGGCCGTAACTCAGACTTACCCGTGTCGAAGAAAATATTGTTGAGCCGAACCGATCGCCCTACTTCGATAGGAACGAGTTTCAGCTCTTTACCCTTGATTTCCTGATAGCCTTTGGTCTGGGTCAGATCTACATTATCGCCCTCGGCGATGAAGTTTTTAGCCACCGCCCGCATCGAGTACTTCTGTCCATACGGCAGCACGATCTTGTATTCGCCCGTAATTGGGTCTGACGTAGCCTCACCGGCTTCGGCCCCATCGGGTAAGGTCTGGTAAATGATTTTGGCTTCTACGGGCTTTCCGGTGGTCTGGTCAATCACCTTACCGCTGATGAGTGCTACCGGGTCGGGGCGTGTAGACGGACTTTGGGCCAGATCGCCCCCGCCCACTTTAGCCGGCTGGTCGGTCGGGCGCACGTCGGTCAGTTTGATGCGTACGATATCGCCTTTCCCGAGGGTATTCTTGAACGTAGTCAGGTAGGCATAATCGCCCGAGGCCGATAGCGTATAATAAGCGTCATAGCCATCGGTGTTGACCGATGGGCCCAGGTTAACCGGCTTCGACCAGTGTTTCCAGGTTTTGTCGACGCGTTTGCAGACGTAGATATCGTTGCTGCCCAGCCCCCCCTCGCGATTGCTCGAAAAGTAAAGCGTGGCGCCGTCGGGTGCCAGAAAAGGGGTTGTTTCCGTGAATTTGGTGTTTACCTCGACGCCCAGCTCCATGGGTTTGGTCCAGGAGCCGTCTTTCTGCCGGAAGCTGACGTACAGGTCGTCTTCTTTGCTGTTCTTCTTTTCGCTGAACGCCATCAGCAGCACCTTGCCGTCGGCCGACAGAAATCCGCAGTCGAACTGGCCTTTGCTCATATTCACGTAGCCGGGTATGTCGATCTTCTGCGGGGGCGACCAGCCGTTTGCGGTTTTCTTGCTCAGCGAGAATCCGCGGGTTTCGTAGGTTCCGTTGTTGTACTGGCCTTTGATGAGCATCGTCTGCCCGTCGGGGGTAATACTGTAGGCGCAGTTGTACTCATCTTTATTGAGCGGAAACCCCATCCGGCGCGCAGGCCCCCACTTTTTGCTGGCTTCGTCGAAGTCGGAAAACCAGATGTCCTGGCTCCCTTTGTCGCCGTGGGTGTTGTTGGGGTGGCTGATCCGGGCAAAATAAAGCGTCCGGCCATCGGGCGAGATCATCGGGTTGATTTCGTTGTATTCCGAGTTCACCTGGTTGCCCAGATTCTCGACTCGGCTGGAGTCGACTTTGGGCTGTGCGGCTACCCGGAGAGTAGCCATGAACAACAGGCTGGTGGCAATAGCGCCGGAGGCATTCATGAAAATTACTACAAGAATCTAATGTACGTTCAGAAAACGAAGGTTAGCGCCGAATTTATATTTATTGGCGCCTGAAACAATTCACCTGTCAACTATCAATCCAACTCAGAGGGATTAAGGCCAGCCTCTTTCAGGATAGCCAGAAAGGTACCTTTCTTCATGTCTTTTCCGTGAACAGGTACCGGAATGGTTATCCTTGTGTCTGGGTTGTAATAAATATGATGACTGCCTTTACCCATTCGCTTCAGATGAAATCCGTTTTCCTCCAAAATTTTGATCAACCGTCTCGGCGATAAATTCATACCAATTCAGTCGTCAGATTCAAAGAGTATTCCAGCGTTTGGCTGTCGTCGGGTGGCATAGGCTGACCTTCTTCCTTGAGCACCTCCAGACACCCCTCAATAGCGTCCTTTGCCATAGCAATCGCTTCTTCGATTGTTTCACCGTATGTGACACAGCCTCGGATGGCAGGCACTTTTACCGTGTAGCCTCCCTCTGGCTCGGGAGTCAAAATCAAACGATACTGGAGGGTTTTCATAGGTTTCTGAAATTTCGGTTATCTCTACAGCAAATAATTACACCACCCGCAGCTTGGCGAAGCTTAACAGCAGCACTTTCTCACCCGCTGTCTCGAACAGGATCGTGGCTTTGCGCTCGGTTCCGTTGACATCTACCGCTTTAACCGTGCCAAACCCGAATTTAGCGTGCTCGACCCGCTGACCAGCCGCCAGCTCAGCCGTACTGGTGGGCGCAAAATCGGCCGAGGGCGTATGGGTAACAGTTGGCTTAGGCGCCTGCCGCTGGGCCGTTTTCTGGGCCAGACTACGCACAAACGCCATTGACCCCGTAGACGTAGTTTCGCTCCGGTCGCGCTCGGGCCGATCGAAATCCATCCGACTCGGTGCCGAACGGAGTTTCGACATCTTCAGGTATTTCTGATCGATCTCCATCAGGAACCGGCTGGGTTCGCACATCTTCAGCCGACCGTAGTGGTAACGCGTTTCGGCATACGACACCGACAGCCGCCGTTCGGCCCGGGTAATGGCAACGTAGAACAGCCGCCGTTCTTCTTCCAGGTCGTTGCGGCTTTCGAGCATCATCTGACTCGGGAAGAGGTCTTCTTCCAGCCCGACGATGTGTACGTTCTTGAACTCCAGCCCCTTGGCCGCGTGAATGGTCATCAGCGTCACCTTGTCGTTGTCGCCGTCGTCTTCTTTTTCATCGGCGGTGGTGAGCAGCGATACTGATTGCAGGAAGGCGCTCAGGCTTTTGTCATCGTTATCAGGGTTGTCGACGAACTCCTTGATGGCGTTCAGCAATTCCTGTACGTTTTCGTAACGGGCCAAGCCTTCTACCGTTTTGTCTTCATACAGTTCCTTGAGCAGCCCCGATGCCTTGGCAATATGGGAGGCTACCTCATAGGCATCTTTCTGATCGAGAAGGAGTTTGAAGCTTTTGATCAGATCGGCAAAGGCCTCGATAGCTATAGAGGCCCGGCCGGTTACGTGTTTATTGATATCGGCTACGATCTCCCAGACCGAATCTTCTTTCTCGGCTGCGATCACGCTGATCTTGGCCACGGTCGTATCGCCTATTCCGCGCTTGGGCAGGTTGATGATCCGTTTGAACGCTTCTTCGTCCTGCTGGTTGACCGTAAAGCGCAGGTAGGCAATCAGGTCTTTAATCTCTTTGCGCTGGTAGAACGACAGCCCGCCAATGATGCGGTACTTGATGCTCATCTTGCGCAGGGCTTCTTCAAACGCCCGCGACTGGGCGTTGGTCCGGTACAGGATGGCGAAGTCGTTGTTGGTCAGCGACTCGTTCATCTTGGCTTCGAAAATGGCCGATGCCACCAGCCGCCCTTCTTCGTTATCGGACGAGGCCTTGATGACGTCGATCAGCGGACCGGCTTCGTTGGCCGTGAAGACGTGTTTTTCGAGCTGGTTCTTGTTCCGGGCAATAATGGAGTTGGCTGCCTGCACGATCGTATCGGTCGAGCGGTAGTTCTGCTCCAGCTTCACGATCTTGACATTCTCCTTGCCGTAGTCGCGCTGAAAGTTAAGAATGTTGGTGATATCGGCGCCCCGGAACGCGTAGATACTCTGCGCATCGTCGCCCACGACGCAGATATTCTGATGAACGGCGGCCAGTTTGCGGGTAATGAGGTACTGCGACACGTTCGTATCCTGAAACTCATCGACCATCACATGCTGAAACTTGTGCTGGTACTTGTTCAGGATGTCGAGGTGATCGCGGAAGAGTACGTTCGTGTTGAACAGCAGATCGTCGAAATCCATAGCATTGGCCGCAAAGCACCGCATGGCGTACTGCTTATAGATCCGGCCAATATGCGGCATCCGCGCCGATTCATCGTCGGCCTGAATGACGGCATTGTTCAGGTAATCGTCGGGGCCGATGAGCCGGTTTTTAGCGCCCGAAATACGCCCGAACACGTTATTGGCGCGGTAGACCTTATCGTCGAGGCCCATCTCCTTGATGATGCTCCGGAGCAGCGACTTCGAGTCGTCGGTATCGTAGATCGAAAAGTTGCTGGTATAGCCAATGGCTTTGGCTTCGATGCGCAGGATCTTGGCGAAGACCGAGTGGAACGTACCCATCCAGATATTGCGGGCTTCGGTACCGACCACTTTTTCGATACGCTGGCGCATCTCACCAGCCGCTTTGTTGGTAAACGTCAGTGACAGAATCCGAAACGGATCGACCCCGTTTTCGATCAGGTAGGCAATGCGGTACGTCAGTACGCGGGTCTTGCCCGAACCGGCGCCGGCTATAATCATCAGCGGGCCATCGCCGTGCATGACGGCCTCCCGCTGGGGTTCATTCAATCCAGAAATATAATCAACCATCAACGTCGCTTCTATCCATCTATAACAAGTAAAAGTAGGAAAAAATTTGGTCAGGCTTCCCCAAAAAAGGCATCTTCGGCCGGGAGTCAGGGCCGGAAGGAGCCGAACCAAAACTGGCGCCGTTACCGCGTTGATGGCTGCTCATTGGCAACAAAAGCCTGACTATACGACAGCAACAGGCCTGGGTCGAGACAACCCCTATGCCTGATGCAGACTTACCAGGCCAGTGCGGCTGAGTTTTACAGGATGTGGGCGCTAGATCATCGGGCCCAGGTCGACGTTCATCAGGGGCGAAAACGATGAGCCGGTAGCAACACCACCGTCGCCTTTGCAGTACCGCAGCCATTCGCCGGAATAGTAGTTATACACGAAACCCTCCAGAATCCCGTAGTCGTCGTCTTCGATAAGATTGATAATTTTGTGGAGATCCCGATTGGCCGACCGGGGCTGGGCTACTTCGATAACGATACGGGTCAACTGCGCTTCGTTATCGAACAGCAGCACATCAGGAACCTGATGGCCCGGCCCCTCGCCGAGCGGTGTCTCTGGCAACGGCATCAGCGAAATGGCCCGTCGATGGTAATACAAGACCCCTAGTTCGATCGTCAGTTTGCTGATAACGATCTGATGGGCCAGTGGCGAGTTGGTACCATCGTCATGGACAACAAAGGGCGAGGGAAATGATGGTTCGTACATGACCAGCTTTTTTTACGTCAAGATATCGAAAAAACTTTATGCAATAATGCAACGCCCGACACCGTTGCGCTGTCTTTCTCCTGATTGCAACTTAAATTACCTGTTCCGCTGAATCTGTTAGAGTCCAAACCGTACCCAGACCGCCATGCTGATCTGGTTAAACGCTGCCAGCAGGGCGAGCGACGGGCTCAGTATGACCTGTACCAACAGTACGTGAAAGCCATGTACAACGTCTGTCTTCGAATCGTAAACAACGAAGCCGAAGCCGAAGACGTACTACAGGAAGCCTTTATTGATGCCTTTAGCCACATCGGCTCGTTTCGCGGACAAAGTACGTTTGGCGCCTGGCTGAAACAGATTGTCGTAAACCGGGCCATCAATCACCTGCGCAGCCGCCGAATGACGCTGGTCGATATCGAGTCGCACCGGCTGGGCGAAGATGATGGTCCCGACCTGGCCGATCCCGAGCCATACGACGAAGAAGGCGTACAGCTGGAGGTCGATCGGGTCCGACGGGCTATGGCTCAGTTGCCCGAAGGCTACCGGGTGGTGTTATCGCTGTATCTGTTCGAGGGCTATGACCACGAGGAGATCGGAAACGTGCTGAACATCAGCGAAACCACCTCCCGGACGCAGTACCTGCGGGGCAAAAAACGGTTGCTTGACTTATTAACCTAACAACAAAACGATGAAGAAAGATAATCTGGAACGCTTCGTCCGCGACAACCGCGAAGCCTTCGACGACCGGGAGCCGCCCATGGGCGACTTGTGGAAGAAGATAGAAGAGGGGCTGAACCAGCAACCCGGTCAGCAACCGACCAGCGCCCCCTCGCCCTTCCGGCACGTGCATAAAAATACCGGCAAACCGGGGGGTCTACAGATCGGCTGGCCCAGCCTCGACTGGCGGGTGGCGGCTTCGGTGGCGATACTGCTGCTGGCCGGCGGCTTCTGGTACATGAACTACCAGTACGGCGTAACCCACCAGCCCGAGGTCGTTGCTGCCAGCCCCATGTACGCCAGAGAAGTTGTTCAGTATACCCGACTGATCGACGATAAACGGGCCGAACTGATGCAAATGACTCAGGACAATCCGGAACTGTATGCGGAGTTTGCCACCGACCTCAACCGACTCGAAAAGTCGTATCAGTCGCTGAAGGCCGATTTGCCCAAAAATCCTAATCAGGAAGTCCTGATTCAGGCCATGATTCAGAATCTGCAGATTCAGATCAACCTGCTCAATGAACAGTTGCGCGTCATACAGCGCATTAAACAACAAACCAATGAAAATCCTGTGTAGTCTGGTACTTTGCCTTTTGCCCATGCTATCGTGGGCCGGGGAGCCGACTGATCTCGGCGCGGTGGAGAAAAAGAAAACGATTATCAAACTGTTCGACGTAGATGCCAATGATGTGCTGACGATTGACAACCAGTACGGGCAGGTAACGGTCGGGCTGTGGGACAAGAGTGAGATCCGGGTTCAGATTACGGTTTCGGCCAATTCCGACTCCGACGAGCGTGTACAGCGATTCCTGGATGCCGTAACGATTGACGAAAAACGGGCGGGCAATCAGATTGTAGTACGCACCAACTTCAGCCAGAGCAGCCTCACGAACTGGAGCCTAACTAGCTGGAAAAACGATGGCGATCGCAACTTTGTCCGGATCAACTACGAGGTGATGATGCCCAAACAGAACGCCCTGACCGTTCGGAATAAGTTTGGCAATACCAGCATCCCGTCGTTCCATGCGCCCCTGACCGTCTACAGCCGATACGGGAATTTCAGCGCCGACGAACTGACCAATCGCCAGACCGACATCGATGTGGCCTACGGTAAAGCCATGATCCGGGCGCTCGAAACGGCGAAAGTAGACGTAGCTTACGGAAATCTGGACCTGAACCGGGCTAACGCGCTTACGCTGGTCAACAAGTTTGGGAAGATGCACATCGGCAACGTTGGTAAACTCGATGCCAACATCGACTACTCCGGCGCTACCATCGGCACCCTGCGCGAGTCGGGCCGGATCAATCTGAGCTTTTCGGGCGGATTCCGGATCGAGCAGCTTCCCAAAACAGTCGATAACGTGGCTATTCAGGCGAGCTATTCATCCGTGGCCCTGCCCATCGAGAACGGAAACGACTGCGACTTCGACGTAACGGTCAGCTACGGTAATTTCAACTACGGTACTGGTTCGACCATGCATTTTACCACCCAGCCCAGCGACAATAACAGCCGGGGGGCGCGTCTGACCAAGCAATACATCGGTAAGGTTGGCAGCGGCTCGGGCACGAAAGTAAAAGTGGTGTCGAAGTTCGGGAATGTGAACTTCAGGTAGTCAGCATCTCGATAACGGCCCGGTGCTGCGGAAACTCGGTCAGCAAAGCAGCCCGGCTACCCATCTCGAAATCAGCGAAGTCGAAGCCCGGCGCCACGGTACAGCCGACTAGCGAAAAACCCGCGCTGTCTGTAGCGCCGGCCGGCTTCGCGCCGAACCAGCAACCCGCCGGTACAACCGCCTGAAATACCTCCCCCCGATCAGGTCTGTTTCCCAGCCGAATGATGCGCAGTGACGCGTCCGGATTGATCACGAATACCTCCAGCGGGCCGCCCGCGTAGAAGTGCCAGATTTCGTCGGCCTGAATCCGGTGCAGTGCCGAAACGTGGTGATTCTCGAGCAGAAAGTAAATAGCCGTTCCGAACGCCCGCTCGCCACCAAACCGCGCGGGCAGCGCTCCGGCCGGAATGCACTCCTCCGCCCGATAGGTTTCGGCAAAATAGCCCCCCTCCGGATGCGGCTGAAGCTTCAGCGACTGAACATAATACGACGCAGACGTAACCATTATTGATTGAGTGACTGGTGAATGAGTGATTGGGTGATAGGCTAAACACTCATTCACCAGTCACTCAACCACTCATTAATTTACGGCTTTAACAACATTGGTGAATTCGCGGGATTTGAGCGAGGCACCTCCGATGAGGCCACCGTCGACGTCGGGTTGCGCGAAGAGCTCGGCCGCGTTTTTTTCGTTGGCACTACCGCCGTACAGGATCGTGATATCCTGCGCGATGGCGTCGCCGTACTGACCCGCAATATGCCGGCGAATCTCGAAGTGCATATCCTGCGCCTGGGCCGATGAGGCCGTCAGTCCGGTGCCGATAGCCCAGATCGGTTCGTAGGCGATTACGACTTTGGCAAACGTTTCGGCCGAGAGGTGAAACAGGCTGTCGGTAAGCTGATCTTTTACGAAGCCGATATAGTCGCCATTTTCGCGCAGATCGCGCGACTCACCGCAGCAAAAGATCGGCGTCAGGCCGTTTTCCAGCGCACTGTTTACTTTATCGGCCAGTTGAGCGTTGGTTTCGCCGAAGTACTGGCGCCGTTCGCTATGGCCCAGAATGACGTATTCAACCCCGATCGACTGGAGCATGGGGGCCGAGATCTCGCCGGTATAGGCGCCCGACGCTTTCTCGTGGCAGTTCTGAGCCCCGAGTGCTACCCGACCGCCGGCCGTGATATACTGCCGCGATGTGGTCAGATACAGAGCAGGTGGGCACAACACCACCGTAACGTCGCCGGTGACCTCATCTTTTACCATGTTAACGACCTCCGACAAGAGCGCTTTGGCCTCTTCGAGGGTCTTGTTCATTTTCCAGTTACCGGCAACGATCTTTTTACGCATAACAGATTAATAATGTGACAATAAACAGTCAGGCTGAATCAACAAGGCAAACAACTTGTTTGTCAATCGGGGGCGAAATTAGGGCTTTCTGACCGAACCCACTCCCCCACTGCCGGCTAAATTTCGTAGCCGAATACGCTATTCTCTCTCCCGTTAATAAAGTAATGAAACCGAATACCTGTTTTTTGTGTTATTCGGATAAAAAATACGTAGATTTCAATGCTTTAGACCATTTACATGAAACCGCTTTTCCTGGTTATCGGACTGTTTAGTGCTTATCTGACCGCACAGGCAGATGACCATACGCGCACGCCCGATCGGGACCGATATGGTTTCTTCATCGCCGGCAACCGTACCTGGACCCGCATCCCGTTTCAGCTCCACTCCAACCTGATTATCGTACCGGTTCGTATCAACGAGTCAGATACGCTCCAGTTCATTCTCGATACCGGCGTCAGCAATACCATCGTTACCGACCCCAGCGCCTTTAAACGGCAGCCGCTGCGGCTGGCCCGAAAAATTAAACTCTCGGGCGCCGGCGAGGGCGGCAACCTGACGGCCTCGGTAGCGATCGATAATTCGCTGGTGCTGGGTGGTCTGCGGGCGGCTCACCATAATATCGTCATGCTGGATGAAGACATTCTGAAGTTATCGGAATACGTGGGTACGCCCGTTCATGGCATTTTTGGCTACGAGATCTTCGCCAATTTTGTGGTGAACATCGATTTTCAGCGCCGGGAAATCATGCTAATGAGTCCCAAAAAGTACCGGTACAAGAAACGCAAAGGCGACCGCTACCCCATCATCATCCAGGATACCAAAGCCTATACCGACGCGTTGTCGGTCTATGACGGGCAGAAATCGATGCCGCTGCGGGTGGTGCTCGATACGGGCGCCGGTCATGCGCTCCTGCTCGATCGGTCGCGGAGTACGGCCATGATGCCGCTTCCCGAAAAAAGCATCCGGGCTCAGCTGGGCCGGGGCCTCAACGGGGTTATCAACGGCAGCATGGGCCGCATTCAGAAGGTAAAATTCGGCCGCTATGAGCTGGATAATATTCTGGCCTCGTTTCCCGACAGCACCGCTTTTGGCATGAAACTGATCGACATGCCCGAGCGGCAGGGCAACGTGGGCTGCGAGCTGCTGCGCCGGTTCAACGTAACGTTCAACTACCCCGATCGGTACGTGGTGCTGAAACCCATCAAACGCGCTATGCGCGAGGGCTTTGAACACGATATGAGCGGCATGGAGCTGCGGGCCAAAGGCGATCGCTTCCGCAATTACTATGTCGATAAAGTCATCGAAGGATCGCCCGCCGACCTGGCCGGCCTTCAGGAAGGCGACGAGGTGCTGTTTGTCAACAACAACTCCACCAAAGACCTCACGATCAGCGACATTTACAAGATCCTGCAGAAGGGCGAAGGCCGGGAAGTATCGATGCTGGTCCGGCGAAACGGGCAGGTTATCATCACCAGCTTTGCGCTGAAACGGCTGATCTGAGCCTTATTCGAGCCGATCCAGCTTGAACCGGAAGGTGGTTCCTTTTTCCAGCTTGCTCATAACGGTAATTTTGGCCTTGTGTGCATTCAGGATGTGTTTCACGATAGCCAGCCCCAGGCCGGTGCCGCCCCGGTCTTTGGAGCGGCTTTTCTCTACCCGATAAAAGCGCTCGAAAATACGGCTCAGGTGCTCGGGCGGAATGCCGGGACCATCGTCGCGCACCGATACCAGCACGTGCTTTTTGTCGCCCTCCAGACTGACCACCACCCGGCCGTTCTCGTTACCGTATTTTACGCCGTTCTCGATCAGGTTGGTCATCACCTGCAGAATACGCTGCGGATCGGCCTTGACCCAGACGGGACCCGGTTCGGTGGTTTTGAGCCGCAGGGTCGTGTTTTTCTTGCTGGCGATGTCTTCCAGCTGGTCAAAAATCTCTTTGGTCACCAGCGCCAGATCGACCCGATCAAAATTCATTTTCACCTCGCCCGTTTCCAGCTGCGACAGAGCCACGAGGTCTTTCACCAGGGCATCGAGCCCATCGAGGCTTTTGGCCGCCTTCGACAGAAATTTATCGCGTACGTTTTCGTCGTCAACGGCGCCGTCGATGAGGGTATGAATGAACCCCTGGGCTGCGAAGATCGGCGTCTTCAACTCGTGTGATACGTCGGCCAGAAACTCGCGCCGAAACAGCTCAAGCCGCTTCAGTTCATCGATCTCTTTTTGTTTTTTGGCGACGTAAACGAAGATTTCGTCGTTCAGCTTCTTGAACGGGTTCGTGTTCTTGATGATCGACTTGCGCGAGATAGTAAAGTCCCGAATCTTCAGCTTGTGAATGGTTTTGTACATCTTGTTCACCTCCCTGAATACCAATAGCTCAATAGCGTACAGAACCAGAAAGAACGAAATGACAAACGACGATATGCCCACCACGAAGAGCATGTTGTACGTGACCCCTTCCACAAACGTCAGAAACGCCAGCGTCAGCGCCGAAATCAGACAAGCCAGCAGAAGCGCAATAAATCGGGGACTGAGAGACATGTAGCGAATGCGTGAATGAGTGAATGAGCGCGTTGGGCCTGCCCGCCCTGTTCAGCTACCCGACTCAGATCTACCTGGTAAAATTATTCGCTAATTCACGCATTACCGAACGCGGCCCGCACTAATTCGCTCATTCATTCTGATCGGTGAACATGTACCCGACGCCTTTCAGGGTTCGGATGTGGGTGTCGCCGATTTTCTCGCGGAGTTTGCGGATGTGAACGTCGACGGTGCGTTCGAGCACGTAGATGTCGGCGCCCCATATTTTCTGGAGCAGTTCTTCGCGGCTGAACACCTTGTTGGGGTGCTGCGCCAGGAAGAAGAGGAGTTCAAATTCTTTCTTGGGCAGAATAACCGACTTATCGTCCTGACTAACGGAATAATTCTTGCGGTTGATGAGCAGGTTGGCAATGGTTATCTGCTCACCGGGATCGGCCTTCTGGGCTTCGCGCCGGAACAGGGCGTTGATCCGGCTCATGAGCGCCCGCGGCTTAATGGGCTTGGTAATGTAATCGTCGGCCCCGACATCGAAGGCTGCCACTTCAGAGTACTCTTCCGAGCGGGCGGTCAGGTACAGAATGTAGGTCTGGCGCAGTTCCGGAATGTCGCGCAGTTGCCGACCGGCTTCTATACCGTCCAGATGGGGCATCATGATGTCGAGTACAACGAGTTCGGGCAGGTAGGTACGGGCTACTTCAATGGCCTTGCGGCCATCGGTGGCAGTGCGTACGTCATAGCCTTCTTTGGAGAGGTTGTATTCGAGCATCTCGACAATGTCGGCGTCGTCATCAACGACTAAGATGCGGTGCAGGGGTTGAGCAGCTTTAGCAGCACTCATACGAAGCAGAGTTGGTGAGAACGACCTGTTTGGTATAGCAGGTGGCCCGAAGTTACGCGGCTTATCCACAACGTTACGACTACCGAGTCCATCCTTAACAATAATTTAACAGCTTACGGTACCTGAAGTTAATCGATTTCTATCTCAATACGAACTGGTTACCAACCCGATCCGTCTGGCTTACTCAGGTAGTTCCGCTCAGGCTCGCCAGCAATTGTTTGGTTGTATAATAAAGAAAATAACGATTAGCCGCTTCCCGATGTTTACCCCTCATCATGGATACTCGCTCACCGGAGGTTCAACTGCCTCTTTACGCTAAAATTACCTGCATACTTCTATCAATTGTCATCCTGATCTATGGGCTTCACACCTTACAGGGGCTGCTGATTCCATTGGTGTTCGCCATATTATTCTCGGTGTTGCTGTTTCCGCTGGCGCAACGGCTCGAAAACTGGCGAATACCGCGCATCGTGGCCGTGTTGCTGTGTTTGTTGCTGACACTGGCCGTTATCGTCGGGATTCTGTACGCCGTTTCGATGCAGATCAGCAGTTTTGCCGAGGTGATTCCGCAGCTGATCAAACGGGGCAACGAATACCTGAATCAGATTCAGACCTATGCCGACGAACAATTCAACATTGACCGTAAGCGACAGATTTCCGAAGTCCGAAAATACCTCAACCAGCTCCTGTCGGAGGGCGGTACGATCCTGACGTCGACCCTGCTGGCCACGACCAGCACCCTCACCGATGTGTTTCTGGTCTTGCTGTTCGTCTTTTTCTTTCTGCTTTACCGCGACTTTTTCCGGTCTTTTTTCTACAAAGCGTTCCACGACACCCGCCGGTCCAAGATCGATGCGGTGCTGCATGGCATCTATACCGTTGTGAAGGATTACCTGGCGGGGCTGGTGCTGGTGATTCTGATCATCGGTACGCTGATGACGGTTGGCCTGCTGATTCTGGGTATCGACTACGCCGTCTTTTTCGGCTTCTTCGGCGCCTGTCTGGTGCTGATTCCGTATTTCGGTATCTCGCTCGGGTCGTTGCTACCGGCGGCCTATGCCCTCGTTACCGAAGATAATCCGCTCAAGGCGCTGGGCGTCATCGGCGTTTTTCTGTTCGTGCAGACCATCGAGGGTAATTTCATCACGCCCTACATCGTGGGCTCCAAGGTGAGCATCAATCCGCTGGCGGCTATTATCGTGCTGATCCTGTGGGAGAACGTATGGGGGCTGGCCGGTCTGGTACTGGCGCTGCCCGTAACGGCCATTCTGAAAGTGATTTTCGACGCGGTGGAGTCGCTGAAGCCGTACGGATTTCTGATCGGCGAGGCCGAAAAGCCGCGCCCGCCCATCAAGAACCTGCAGCAACTTACCGATCAGCTGCCCCGACGAGCCAGAAAAGTCGGGAAAGTCGAGGAGAAAGACTAGCTAGCCAGAGAGCCAGCCCGAAGGCAGAGCCCTCACCGCACAGCCAGGCTTACCCCTGATCGGGTACTCAGCCGGGTATAATCAGAAGTTGAGCGGGTCCAGGTTTTTGAAGTGGCCGTTCATGCGGATTCGTTGCTTGGTACGCTCCATATCGGCCACCACGGGCAGCACATTGTTGAGGTGCTGAATCAGAAAGAGCTGTCGTTCGGCTTCGGTTTCGAGCGTCAGCAGTTCGTATTCCTGCTCGACCGACAGCCCGACCTTGTGCGCCACGCGGTACGAGAAATTTTCGCCAACCGAATCATAATCCGTTTCAATCTGAAGCAGGTCGTACAGGCGTTCCAGTCGCTGGGTCAGCGCGTCGGCATGGGCGCTGAAGCTATCGCCGGGCTCGACCAGCTCCACCTCGCCACCCGCGTAGAGCTTGCCAGCTACGGGGTTTTCGAAGTTGATAAGCCGAAATACCTTGAGTCCTTTCGATTTTATGTCCATCCGGCCGTCGTCGTAGCGCTTGTGCAGCGTCGTTACGTGCATCTCGGTGCCGTAGCCGGGTAATTTGTTATTGATAAATGCCGGGATGCCGAACGTTTTTTCTTCTTCCAGACATTCGTTGATGAGTTGACGATAGCGTGGTTCGAAAATGTGCAGGTTCAGGTCTTCGCCCGGGTACACGATCAGGTTGAGCGGGAATAGCGGCAGCGTTTTTTCCATAGCGTCGAAAAGGTACGGGTTTTCGCTAAATACCCCATCCCGAGAGGGCTCAAAACTACCGCTGCGCCTGAAAAAGGGCCGTCGACTCGGCAAACCGAACCCCGCGCGTCCGGGCTTCGCGGTAGATCGGCTCGCCCAGGTGGCCCAGCTCGCTTACGTCAGACATGCAGTCGGTAACCACTACCAGTTTAGGAACGAGGTGCGGAGCCGAATCGAGCAGCTGTTTCAGGCTGTTGGCTACGCAGTGCGACCTGGCCTCGCCCATCAGGTAAACCGTCTCGAACCGGTCCAGGTCGGCAATCAGCCCCAGGTTGAGCTGGGTTTCGGGCACGGCGGGGTCGGGCACCTGCGCCCGGAAAATGCCGAAGTGCTCGGTGAGCGGGTAGAGCCCTTTCGGTACGGCCACATAGTCGCGGTCGCGCTGGCGGGACCAGCTTTTGAGGGCATCGAGCAGCGTATCGTGCAGAGCCGCCCCCCGCGATCCGATCAGACAATGTTCGGGCCAGATGAAGTGCGAAAACTGCCCGTCGGCTTCGAGATCCCGAACGTACTGACGCGCCCGCGCGGCTTCGAACCGGGGTATCCATCGGCCAGCCTCTACCTCCGCGGCCGAGATCGGCGTAAACGGAGCCGGATGCTGACCACGGGCGTCGTGCCAGAACAGCGGGTGCGCAATGTCGAGTATGTGGTGTGTGTCGAGCGTTACGACAATATGATCGATCTGATCGGCATGGTTCGTAATCAGTCCGGCCATCCGCTCAACGTCCCGATCTGCCCCCGGCACGAACAGCGCTCCGTCGGGATGGCAGAAGTCAATCTGCGTATCGATGATAAGAAAGGCGTTACCCATACGATCGAAGCTGGTTTTGCGGCCGGGCAGACCCTTCCTGGCTACCCCGCCCCGCTGCAGACACAGCCACGGGCAAGACGAATCTGCCGGTCGATACCGTTAAAACGTGTACCGTTTCGCGATGGTTTCGCCGGGGAGCAGCCAAACGCCCCGCGCCGACTGCGAATAGAACGACGATCCGAAGGGTAACTCCTCACGCCGGGTACGGCCGTTCTTCAGCCGGACATCCACCGCGCGGGTCCGAGCATCAACGGGGGCAAACGTCTGGGGCTTCCGGGTGGCCAGGATGCGCATCAGCCCCCGGTTCTGGGATACCGCTACCCGACAGCGACCCGCGGCATCGGGCCAGCTGACGATGGCGCGGGCATTGCCGGGCACGTAAAGGCCACTTTGCTGCATGGTCAGGGGCACGAATCCCCCTTTGCCATCGCCCCGCAGCACCAGTCCGTTGAAGGCATCCATCCGGCCCGCTATCAGATCGCTGCCGTGTTCGTTCCCCACCAGCACCGCATCCAGATTACCATCGCCGTCGATATCCTGCGCCACCATGCCGAAGACCGGCGCGGTCTGCGCCATCAGCGGCAGCGGCCGAACGGCGAAGGTTCCGTTGCCCTGATTTTCGATGTAGCTGCTGGGCGTATAGGTTACCGACAGTTTGAGCGCCTGCGACCGTTCGTCTTCGGTAAGAACTTCGCTCATGGTGGCCTGACCCAGGGCCGCATACTGCACGTAACGCTTCTTGATACCGATCATCTGCCGAACCATATCGTCCCAGCCGAAGTACGGATACTCGTCGTACTGGCCTTTCTGGTTCTTGAAGTACACCGAGGTGAAGGCGTCGTAGAAGCCATTGTTATCGAAATCACCGGCATACATCCGGACGGGTTGCTTGTCGGTGGCCCGCAGCAGGGTATTCTGCCCCAGATTACCGGCCAGGTAGTCGATATCGCCATCGTTGTCGAAATCGCCGGGGGTCAGGCTATTCCAGAAGCCGGTTTTGTCGGAAAGGCCCTTCACGTCGACGGGTTCGAGCCGCCCGTTGGTGTTCCTGAGCATGACGGGGGCCTGCCACTCGCCAACCACCAGCAGATCGACCCGGCCGTCGTTATCGTAGTCGGTCCAGAGCGCGTCGCAGGTCAGCCCGCCTTTGGCCAGGGCCGGGGCCAGCTGGGTGGTTACGTCGGTAAAACGGGCAACCGAAGGCCCACCCGCCGAGCCGGGTTTGGCGCTGTCGTTGCGCAGCAGGAAACTCCGCACGGGCGCCGGGTACCGGTTCGGTTCGACCCGCCCGCCCACAAACAGATCCAGGTCACCGTCGCCATCGAAGTCGGCGGCTTTGACGCATGATCCGCTGACGCCCGTTTTAGGCAGCGCATTGGAAGCCAGCGTGAACGTGCCGCGCCCGTCGTTCAGGTACAGGCGGTGTTGCAGCGCTTCGGCCTGCTGATCGGGCCGAAACTCAACACTGCCACTGGCGGCATACAGATCCAGATCGCCGTCGGCGTCGGCGTCGAACAGCAGCAGCCCGGCATCTTCGGCCACTTTGACTGGCAGGGTCTGCGTCACAAACCGGCCGTTAGCCTGCTGGAGCAGCAGGCCCGCCGACCGACCCGCGCTGCCGCCCGAAATCATATCCTGCAAGCCATCGCCGTTGACATCGCCCACGGCCAGCGCAGGGCCGTATTCGGAGAACTTGTGGAGCAGCGTTTTCTGGCTGTTGAAATCGATGTAATCGTCTTCGTCGTGCCGGTAGGCCAGCGCCAGCGAGTCGGTAATATCGCGCAGCCAGGTGGGGCGGGCGGGCGTGGCTTCGCCGGGTGCACCTACCCGCGCATCGGCAGCCCGGATAGTAATGGTCTGGTCGGCGTTGACGCTGGGCAGCACCTGCACGCGCCCGCCGGGCCAGGTTATTTTCAGGTTTTTAAGGGTCATAACCTCGCCCAGGCCCAGGTGCGCCACCGGCTCAACGCTCGACAGAAACCCCCGGTAGGGCGTATGTTCGTATAGCTCTTTGCGCCCGCCGGGCAGTTCGTACTCGACCATGGCACCAAACCCCAGCCGGTTGGCCCCGTCGCCTTCGAACCGAATCCGCAGGTAGTGCGCTTTTTCGGGTTTGCTGTCAATTAGGTTGTTCCGGTAGATGAAAGCCTGGTCGTTGATGTTGTTGACCACGTAATCCAGGTCGCCGTCGCCGTCGAAGTCGGCATAGGCAGCGCCGTTCGAGAAACTCGGCTCGGTCATACCCCAGCGGTCGGTCACGTTCTCGAACGTACCATCGCCCCGCCCCCGAAACGCATAGTTGCTCACCTTTACCTGGGGCATTCGCTCGGTCAGGTCCAGACGCATGGCATCGGTCAGCAGGTTATTGACGCCACTGTAGTAGTTGGTGAAGTCGCGGTCGGTCACGTCGCGCGGGAAGCCGTTGGTCACCAGCAGGTCGCGGTTGCCGTCGTGGTCCATATCGACCAGCAGCGGAGACCAGCTCCACTCCGTTTCGGCCACACCGGCCAGCATACTGATCTCGCTGAAAGTGGGGAGGCCCACGCCAGCCGTATCGGCCGAGCCGGGCCGAACGCCCTGGTTGAGCTGCAGCGTATTGCGGGCATACTGGTGTTCGTAGCCCAGCCGGTCCCACTCCTGATACACGAAATAGTTGCTGCCGCCCATGAGGCTCTTTTTCCGGAGGTTATCTTCGGGCAGCATGTCCATGGCTACGATATCGGCCAGGCCATCGTGGTTGATGTCGGCCACGTCGTTACCCATGGCCGAGTAGCTGGTATGCTTGAACGACTGGCGGGCGCGGTTGGTAAAGGTGCCGTTGCCGTTGTTGACGTAGAGCAGGTCATTGGTGGCGAAGTCGTTGGTGACATAGATATCTTTCCAGCCGTCGCGGTTGATGTCGCAGATGTTGAGGCCCAGCCCGAAGCCTTCGTACAGAATCCCGGCCTCCCGCGACACATCCACGAACAGCGGGCCCGCTGCGGCCTGCTGCCCTTTTTGCCGTTCTGTTGTCATGTTCCGGTACAGCCGGTCAACGTTGGGCGACGAACCATCGGCTTTCTGTTCGCGCAGGTTGGTCGTAGTCTTCTCGTCGAAAATCTGGTCGACCAGCACGTACAGGTCCAGGTCGCCGTCGTTGTCGTAGTCGAAAAAAGCCGAGTGGGTCGTATAGGTCGTGTCGGCAATGCCGTAGTCGGCCGCCATCTCGCGGAAGCGTGGCGCCCCGCTGGCGTCGTTTCCCTGGTTCACGTAAAGCAGGTTGGCCCGGCGGGCGGCCTGTTTGTGCAGCGTATTCGAGACGTATACATCCTGCCTGCCATCGGCGTTGATATCGACCACCGTCACGCCCGAGCACCAGCGGCCACTGCCGCCCACCCCCGCCGTTTCGGTCACGTCGCGGAATTGTATGCCCCCACCCGATTCGGTATCGTTGAGATAGAGCTTACTCGGCACCTGATTCCCGGCAAAGAACACGTCGGGTTTCTGATCGCCGTTGAAGTCGCCCACGCCGACGCCCCCGCCGTTGTAGATGTACTGATAATTCAGGATGTTGAGTGAATCACTGTCGGTAATGGTATTGGCGAAGGTGATGCCCGTATCAGCCGCGTCGAGCCGCTCGAACAGGGGTTTGTCTTTACAGCCAGTCAGCAGCGCCAGCAGCGCGAGCGGTACCAGCCACGCGCCATTTCCTACAATTCGTTTCATGCGTTTGATGCGAATCTGAATCTGTCCTGGTGGTATGCTAGTCAGATTCTCTTGCAATTTACCCATAAAAAAACACCCCAATCGGCGATCGGCCTGTTTTTTCATAAAGATACCATCATACAAGGCCGGTACGGGTCAGGGCTGGCCAGGGTCGGGCTTTACCCGCCCCCGCCGAAGCCGGGCCAGCGCCGGCTGCAGCGTATCGCGCTCCACCACAAGAATACCTACCAGAAACAGACCCAGCAGGGCCAGATGCACCGGTACGCCAATCCACAGATTATCGATCGGAAACCGCCACGACGCCCAGATCAGCAGGCCACCACCGGCTATATAGCCCAGCGCCGAGCCCACATCGTACGGCACCGGATAGTACTTCTGACCAAGCGCATAGCACAGCACCAGCATTACCAGGCTCGACGTTAGAAACGCCAGTACGCAGCCCATATAGCCCATTACCGGAATCAGCACGATATTACCCACCACCGTAATGGTGGCGCCAACCACCGTAATCAGCGTGCCGAAGCGGGTCTGGTCGGTTAGTTTGAACCAGAGGCTGATGTTCTGGTAAACGCCCAGAAACAGATTGGCCAGCAGCAGCAGCGGCACGATGTTAAGCCCCAGCCGATACTGCGGAGAGAGCATGAGCCGCCCCAGCACGTCGACGTTCAGGCTCACCCCCACCCAGATCAGCACGCAGACGATGGTGAACCACTTGGTAACCCGCGCCAGCAGATCGGGCGCGTTTTTATCCTCGGCCCGGGAGAAAAAGAACGGATCGGCCGCAAACCGGAACGACTGGGTAGCCAGGGCCATAAAAACCGACAGCTTGAAACAGTTGCCGTAAATCCCCAGCACATCTTCGTTGGTCAGTAGAGCCCCGTCGAGGCCGCGGTACAGGCCTTCGGGCAGGTAGTGACGCAGAAAAAGCCGGTCGGTCAGGCCGTTGACCACGTTGGCCAGCCCCGTCAGCATAATCGGATAGGCGTAGATGGACAGCGTTCGGATACGCTCGCTGTCGAGCTGGAAACGGAACCCCTTAAACGCATCGCGCAGCAGCACGAAATAAAACGCATTGCCAAGCAGGTTGGCCAGGAATATATAGCCCGGACCAACCGCCGGATCGTAGAAGAGCCGGATAAACGGCTGCAGTCCGCTGAGGTAGCGCCCCCGGTCGATATCGGGGCAGATAACCAGAAAAAACACGTTGAGCAGCACCACCAGGCCGATATTCAGCATACGGGCCCAGACGAACTGACGGGCTTTGTTCTCGACCCGCAGCCGCGCAAACGGAATGGCCATGATGGCATCGATGGCAATGATCAGCGCCGACCAGCGAATGAAGGTGGTCTGACCGGGGTAGTCGAGCCAGACCGTAATCTGGGGTGCCAGGTAAAGCAGCAGCGCCGTCATCGTGCCGGTAATAACCAGCACCAGGCTCAGCGTCTGGCTGAACGTATCGGCCACCCGGCTCGCTTTATCGTCGCCTTTGGAGCGGGCCGCAAACCGAAAAAAAGCCGTATCGAGTCCGAAGGTGTAAAAGACCAGCAACAGCGCGATATAGCCATAAAATTCGACGTTGGACGATAGCTGCTTGGGCTGGGCGAAGGCGTAGGTCTGGATCGGAACCAGCACGTAATTGAGCAGGCGACCCAAAATTGTACTGATGCCATACAGGGCCGTATCACCCGCTAATTTTTTAAAGGCACTCATTCAGAACGGACCCCGATTAGGAAAGGGGTCCGACAAAGTTACGGCGTTTGGCTATCTTTGTCAGTTGAATGAATAATGTATCATGACCCGTGTGTCATACGCTTTGGGTTCATTTCATTATTCATGGTACATTATTCATTGTGCATTAATGAAATCTATCTCTTCCGCGCTGATTTCCGTCTATTACAAAGACGGGCTCGAGCCCCTCGTCCGGTTGTTACACGAGCAGAACGTCAAACTCTATTCAACGGGCGGCACCCAGACGTTCATCGAACAACTCGGCATTCCCGTTACGGCGGTTGAAGACCTGACCGGCTACCCGTCGATCTTTGGTGGTCGGGTCAAAACGCTGCATCCTGCCGTTATGGGGGGTATCCTCTACCGGCGCGAACTGCCCGAAGATCTGGCCCAGGCCGAGCGGCACCGCATACCGCCCATCGATCTGGTCGTGGTTGACCTGTACCCGTTCGAGGAAACCGTGGCGTCGGGCGCGTCAGACGAGGATGTGATCGAGAAAATCGACATCGGCGGTATCTCGCTGATTCGGGCGGCTGCCAAAAACCATAACGATGTGCTGATCGTGTCGTCGCGCGATCAGTATGCCGATGTGGTCACGCTGCTGACGGAGAAAAAAGGCCATACCGACCTGGCCGATCGGCGGCAGTATGCGCGCCAGGCCTTTGCGGTCACGTCGCACTACGACACGGCCATTCAGGCTTATTTCAGCGCCGACGAGACAGACAGCACCGGCGACCCCTCGATCAACGAAACGATCTATGATTTCAGGAGCCTGTCGGCCAGCCATCTGCGCTACGGCGAGAACCCGCACCAGCAGGCTACCTTCTACGGCGATCTGGAAGCGCTCTTCACGAAACTGCACGGCAAAGAGCTATCCTACAATAACCTGGTCGATGTCGACGCCTGCGTGCAGCTGATCGATGAGTTTACCGACCCGTCGGCGGCTTTTGCCATCATCAAACATACCAACGCCTGCGGAGTCGCCACGGCCGACACCCCGAAGCAAGCCTACCTCAACGCCCTCTCCTGCGATCCGGTATCGGCCTTTGGGGGCGTAATCATCACCAACGTACCTGTCGATCTGGAAACCGCCGAAGAGCTCAACAAGCTGTTCATGGAAATCCTGATCGCCCCCGGCTACGCACCCGAAGCGCTCGACCTCCTGAAGTCGAAAAAGAACCGGATTCTGCTTCAGCGGAATGCCATCGCGCTGCCGACAGTGATGTTCAAAACCATCCTGAACGGGGTGCTGGAACAGGATAAGGACAACCAGACCGAAACAGCGGCTCAGTTCAATACCGCCACCAACAAAGCCCCCACCGAGAGCGAAGTACGCGCCCTGGAGTTTGCACTCAAGATCTGCAAACATACCAAGTCGAATACGATCGTGCTGGCCAAGGAAAACCAGTTGCTGGCGAGTGGCGTGGGACAGACCTCCCGGGTCGATGCGCTGCGGCAGGCTATCGAGAAAGCCGGTTCGTTCGGGTTCGACCTGAACGGGGCCGTTATGGCGTCGGATGCGTTCTTCCCCTTCCCCGACTGCGTCGAAATTGCCAGCCAGGCCGGCATTACGGCGGTGGTGCAACCGGGCGGCTCTATCCGGGATCAGGACTCGATCGATTACTGCAACGAGCACGGCATGGCTATGGTCGTGACGGGTGTGCGGCACTTCAAACACTGATTGTTCAGACTGACGAGGCCCCGCGGCTTCGTCAGTCTTCTCTTACCCGCATCGGCTATGCAACTGCTTTACACCGCTTACTGCGCTGTTTACCTTGTGCTGCTGTACCTGCTGCTATTTCCGTTGCAGTTTCTTTTTCTGCAGCGGGAGGCCTGGAAACCGCTGGCCCACCGGGTAAACCGCATCTGGGGACGCCTATTCTTTTTCGGAGCCGGCATTCCGGTGCGGATCGAGCATCGGTTCAGGCCCGACCCGCGGGGCACCTATGTCTTTTGCGCCAATCACTTTTCGTACATCGACATTGCGGCCATGGGGGTCGTTGTCGATAATTTCTTCGCGTTTGTTGGCAAGAGCGAGGTGAAACACATTCCGCTGCTGGGCTACATGTTCGCCAAGCTACACGTGCAGGTCGATCGGTCGCAACCCAACAGCCGGGCCTACTCGCTGGCCAAATCCATCCGAACGCTGGCGGGCGGACGGAGCATCATGATTTTTCCGGAAGGAGGTATCCGTGCTGCGCATCCGCCCACCATGGAATCGTTTAAGGATGGCGCGTTTATCATGGCCATTCAGCAGCAGGTCCCCATTGTACCGATCTCGCTGCTGAATAACCACCAGATTCTGCCCGATACACCAAAAGTCCGGCTGTACCGACATCCCCTGCGAGCGGTCATCCACCCGCCCATCGATACCAAAGGCATGACACAGACCGACGTAGAGCGCCTGAAACAGGAAACCTACCGCATCATCAACGCCGAACTGACCAAAGAAAAACAAATCCCCGCGTAGAGACGCAACCGCCCGGCGGCCCGGCTATTGCGTCTCATTCGCGTCAGCAACCTTTGTATCAGCAGTCAAGTCTATAGCCGGGTTGTTGCTGACGCCAGAGAGACGCAAAAGATTGCGTCTCTACAAAAAAAGAAACCGTATGAAAGTCGATTCAGAAACATTGCAGAAGATTGCCCATCTGGCCCGGCTGGAAGTAAGGCCGGACGAAGAAGAAGCCCTGCTCAGCAGCATGAACGGGGTCCTGACCTGGATGGAGCAACTCAATGAGGTAGACACTACGGGCGTTGAGCCCCTGACGCACATATCGCCCGAAGTCAACGTCCTGCGCGACGATGTAGTGGGCCAGCATCTCTCCCGCGAACAGGCACTGGCCAACTCGCCCCAGCATAACGGGCAGTTCTTCGAGGTGCCAAAGGTGATGGAGTAACGCCGTCAGGGCTACCCGTCAGGCTGTTCCCATCCCGGATCGATTGGCCAGCAGGGTCCGGATCGGTTCGGCCACCGCTTCGGCATGGAAAACCAGGCAGAAATGATCGCCCGGCACGTCGACAAACGGCTCGTCGGGCGGGCTGACGATTGAATCACGCCGGGCGTGGATACGCAGGTCGGGCTGAACCCTTAGCGGAGCCACTTTCGCAAAGAGCGTTTGCAGCTGCTGCCAGACGTACAGTCGCGCCATGGTGGTCGAGCCTTCGAGCAGCTGGTCGTATAAAGCACGGGACTCCTGAAACGGGTATGCCTTCCGGAAAAAGCGGGTCAGCATCCGGCTCTGCGTCAGGCCCGTATTCAGCATCAGCTTCAGAATGGTCAGATTATCGGTCGGAAACAGAATCTTTTTCTGGTTCGTCCACGACGCCAGCTGAATAACCGTAGCCCCGCTCAGTTCCTTGATGTTGATGGCCACCCAGCCGCCCATCGAGTGACCAATGATTACATCGTCGGCCCTGATTTCGTACAGGTCGATCAGGGTCTGAGCCAGCTTCCGCACGTTCACCGCCCCCGCCGGTTGCCAGCGCTGGAACTCGTCGGCCAGGTTGATACGGACGTACTCGGCCGGAGGCAGCAGCGGCACCAGCGTATCGAAAATAGTAGGGTCTTCAACATACCCGTGAATCAGCAGGATGCGGTTCCGCATACGATAACGAGTCAGCGTCAGGCCAGGATCGGCTTTACAATTTTGCCGGCCACATCGGTCAGCCGGAAAGGCCGGCCCTGAAACTGGAAGGTTAGCTTGGTATGATCGAACCCGAGCAAATGCAGAATCGTGGCCTGCAGGTCATGTACGTGTACTTTATCTTTTACGCCGTAGTAGCCAATGTCGTCGGTTTCGCCGTAGGAGAATCCTTTTTTGACCCCGCCACCGGCCATCCAGACCGTAAACGCATCGAGGTGATGATCGCGGCCCATGAAGGGCAGCACCTGCCCATCGCGGTTCTCCTGCATCGGCGTACGGCCAAACTCGCCCCCCCAGACAACCAGCGTTTCGTCGAGCAGGCCGCGCTGCTTCAGGTCGCGCAACAGGGCCGCCACGGCCTGGTCAGATTCTCTACATTTTGTTTTGAGGCCGATCTCGATGGCGCCATCGGCACTGGTGCCATGGGTATCCCAGCCCCAGTCGAACAGCTGCACAAACCGAACCCCGCGCTCCACCAGCCGACGGGCCAGCAGGCAATTGCGGGCAAACGACCCCTGCGCCGGGTTTACACCGTAGCTATCCAGAATATACTGCGGCTCACTCTTGATGTCCATTGCATCGGGCACCGACATCTGCATCCGGAAGGCCAGCTCATACTGCGCAATACGGGTCAGAATTTCGGGGTCTTTCACCTCGTCGTACTGCTGCTGGTTGATCTGGCTGATGGCATCGATCGTTTGCTTTCGCACGTCGCGGCTGATACCCGACGGATCTGACGCATAAAGAACCGGATCTCCGTCGGTGCGGCACTGAACCCCCTGGTAGACCGTTGGCAGAAACCCACTGCCCCAGACCGACTTACCCGCATCGGGCTGTTTACCGCCCGATGCCAGCACGATATAGCCCGGCAGGTTATCGTTCTCCGTACCCAGCCCGTAGGTCACCCAGGAGCCCAGGCTGGGCCGACCCAGCCGCGCGCTGCCCGTATGCATCAGCAGCTGCGCCGGGGCATGGTTGAACTGATCGGTATGCATGGCTTTGAGGAACGTGATGTCATCGACAACGCCCTGCAGATGCGGCAGATAATCCGACACCCACGCCCCCGACTGCCCGTGCTGCGCGAACTTACCCTGCGGCCCCAGCATTTTGGGAACACCCCGGATAAACGCGAACTTCTTGCCTTCGAGCAACTCCTGCGGACAGTCTTTTCCGTTGTATTTGGCCAGCTCGGGCTTGTAATCGAACAGTTCCAGCTGGCTGGGCGAACCGGCCATGTGGATATAAATGATGCGTTTGGCTTTGGGCAGATACGCCGACGGGCGTGGCGCCGTAGCCGATCCGTCGGGCATCAGCGCCCCACCCACCTCGTTCGTTGCCGAACTGTCTTTGCCCAGAAAGCCGCAGCTTCCCAGCACGGAGCTAAGGGCCATGGCGCCCAGCCCCGTTGAGCAGGTGTGCAGAAAATGGCGCCGGGTTTCGCGTTGGGCAGCCGCGTGCTGAAGTTCTTGCAGGAGCTTGTTCATTATTCCTTCGTTATCACTTCGTCCAGGTTCAACATTGTATTGGCCGTTACGGTCAGCGCGGCCTGCTGGGGCGTTACCGGTACGCCGTCGGCTTTGGCGAGCAGCTTTTGAGCCTCGTCGGGCTTCTGTCGGTAGTACTGTTCGGTATTGCGGTAGAGCCGGGTCAGCACGGCCAGCTTGGCGGGCGGCAGATCGCGCAGCATGACCCGCCGAAAGCCGGCCTGTATCTGAGTCTCGGGCGTTTGGCCGCGCAGGCGCATGTAGTCGGCCAGTTTCTGGGCGGCTTCTACGTAGACGGGGTCGTTGAGCGTCACCAGCGCCTGCAGGGGCGTATTGGTTCGCAGACGACGCAGCTGGCAGAACTCCCGGCTGGGGCTATCGAACGTCACCATCGACGGATACGGAGCCGTGCGCTTCCAGTAGGTGTACAAAGCCCGCCGGTGCAGGTCCTCGCCGGTGCTCTGTTTCCAGGTATCACCGTCGTAGGGCGACTGCCAGATGCCTTCGGGCTGAACCGGCATAACGCTGGGGCCGTACATTTTCCGGCTCAGGAGCCCACTTACCGTCAGCGCCTGGTCGCGCACCTGCTCGGCCGAGAGCCGCACCCGCGGGCCGCGGGCCAGCAGTTTGTTGAACGGGTCTTTGGCCAGCAGCTCGGGAGTCGCTTTGGCATACTGACGGTATGTGGCCGAGGTAACCATGCGTTTGAGCATCTTCTTCACGCTCCAGCTGTCGGTTTCCATGAACTCGGCCGCCAGATAGTCGAGCAGTTCGCGATGGGTAGGCGGTATGCCCTGGGTACCCATGTCCTCTACCGTTTCAACGATACCCGTTCCAAAGAGCTGCTCCCAGAACCGGTTAACGGCCACCCGGGCCGTCAGCGGATGGTCGCGGCTGGTCATCCAGGCAGCCAGGCCCAGCCGGTTGCGGGGTAGTTTGGGGTCCATAGCCGGAAACGATTTCGGCACATCGGGCGTAACCCGCTTGCCTTTCACCAGCCAGTTACCCCGGTCAAAAATGTGCGTGGGCCGCGCCAGATCTCCCGAACCGTCGAGCATGATCGGCGTTTGTTCAGGGTCTTTGTTGAGCAGGGCCAGGTACCGTTTCTCCTGTTGCAGATCGGGCAGCGCCTGCTGAAAGGCCACCCATTTGATCATGGTCCAGTTTTTCGGATGCTTCGGGTTACTGAACGACAGGTGCAGGCTGTGCTGACCCGTTACCGCCGGCAGCGCGAAAATCTGGATGGTATCTTTCCATTCACTACCCGTCTTCGGCACCGGCTGGGTCAGCAGCACCGGCCCGTTAGGTCCGTCCTGCCGGATGGTCAGGGTGGCGCCGGTTTCTTTGGTGCCCCAGGCAATCAGGAGCCGGTTCTGGCCCGTCAGCGTCACCTTGTCCAGCTGGCCCACGCCTTTATCCTGCGCGCCGAAGTACTTGGCATCGAGCAGCGACGCATTCATTAGCTGTTTGATATCGTGCGAGTTGAACTTGGGCTCCATGGTCCGCAGAAACCGCTCGTGAATCGATTCGGTACGGGCCGATACGTGGGTACGCAGCCACTGTTTCAGCGCCACCGCTTCGGCCGAATCGGCACCCTGGTAAAACCGGAGCGTCGGCGTTTCGCTCGTCACGTCTTCGTCGCGGGTGTTGTTAAAGAAAGCGAGGTACTTGTAATATTCGTCGTGGGTAAACGGGTCGTAGGGATGGCTGTGGCACTGGATACAGGCAAAGGTGGTACCCTGAAACACGTCCCAGGTGGTATTGACCCGGTCAATGACGGCCGCTACCCGAAACTCCTCGTCCTGGGTGCCGCCCTCATCATTGGTCATCGTGTTGCGATGGAAACCCGTAGCAATAAACTGCTCATCCGACGCCTTCGGCATCAGGTCACCGGCCAGCTGCTCGGTCAGGAACAGGTTATAGGGTTTGTCGGCGTTGAAGGCGTTGATGAGGTAATCGCGGTAGCGCCAGATTTTACGGCCCGGATCGCGTTCGTAGCCTTTGGTATCGGCATAACGGGCCAGGTCGAGCCACATGCCGGTCCAGCGTTCGCCGTATGCGGGTGATGCCAGCAGCCGGTCAACTACTTTTTCGTAAGCCGTCGGGGATGGATCGTTCTGGAAGGCGGCCACTTCCTGCTGCGTGGGCGGCAAACCCGTCAGGTCGAGGGTTACCCGCCGGATCAGCGTAGCCCGGTCGGCCTCGGGCATGGGTTTGAGCCCTTCGTCGCGGAGTTTATCAAGAATAAAATGGTCGATTTCGTTTTTGGCCCAGCTGGTTTCATCGCTGCCGCCCAGCCCCAGCCGCGACCAGAACGTACCGATAGCGGGTACATCGGGTTTTTCGACGCGCTGGTAGGCCCAGTGATCGCCCCATTCGGCTCCCTGGTCGATCCATTTGCGGAGCAGATCGATTTCGTCAGGTTTGAGGGGCGGGTGGTCGAGCGGCATACGCTCGTCGTCATCTTCGGCCAGCGTCAGCCGGCGGATCATCTCGCTGGCATCGGCATCGCCCGGAATAATGGCAGGCTTGCCTGACTTGGCCGGCGCTACGGCTTCGTGTCTGAACAGAAGCGAAAAATCCGATGCTTTTTTTACCCCGCCATGGCAGGCAATGCAGTTTTTGTTCAGCAGCGGCTTGACCTGCGTGTTATAATCGACGCGGCTTTCGAACACGCCGAGAAACGACGATAAAACCAACGCCCCGCCAATGCCGGCTACTCCCAATACGATCCAATTCGCTCTCATACGTTTCGTACAGATGCAACTGTCTTCTTTCCCTATATAAAAGGAAAAGCAATCGGTTTTACTCCAATTTAATCGTCGGTGAGTTCAAATTTAACCAAATCCGGTCAATAACCGTTCAGTATCAGCCGTTCACTGAACCCGAATGTCGACTTGGGCGGTGTCGTCTTCGCCGTTGGTAGTGCCGTTATTGGGAGTCGAGTCCGGGTCGGCCTGACCGGATGCCGTCAGTTGAGTGGTGCAGACACCGCGCCCCGCCGAAACAGCCCGCGCCGAGAACCGAAAGACGTGGCTGGCTCCAGCCGCCAGGCTACTGATACCTCCCGACAGCCCACCCCCGCCCGGCGCCAGATCATCGCCCGGCACGAATGACAGGTCAGTCGGCAGGTACGCCATCACGTTCACACCAGTGGCCATTGAGCCGCCGGTATTGGTGAGCGTAATGGAAAACGAAATGACCTCGTTGAGCCGCGGGGTTCGGTTGCTGACCGCCACGCGCAGGCTCAGGTCGGCCCGGGCGGGGTCGGGCGTGGGCTGGTTGCTTTGCACAGCGGGCAGCGGCACCTGGTTGGGATTGGGTGACACGAAGACGCCCGCGCCCGTTTGCGCGGTTCTGAAGTCAAGCCCGGTCGCATCGTCCTGCCCGTCGCCGGTGCCGGAGTTGGGCTGACTGTCGGGGTCGAGCTGGGTAACCTGGGCAATCTCGGCGGAGTTTCGGTAAAAACCGGTAGCGGTTGGTTTGACCGTAAACGTAAAGGTGCCCTGAGTACCGGCTTCCAGGCGGTCAATCGTTCCGGACACGACGCTTCCGCTGCTGGTCATGGACGATGGCACGGATACCACCGCCAGGTTGTCGGGCAGCCGATCCCGTACCAGAATGTCGGTGGCTGCGGCCGGGCCCTGGTTCCGCACCGTCAGCGAGAGGGTAACGGGTTCGTTCAGCCCCGGCGTCCGCTGGTCGACCGATGCGGACAGGCTCAGATCGGCAGCCGGAATCTGGCTGGTAATCCGGAACAGGTTCGACGGTACCGCCGGCATGACGGGCGCACTCGACACAACCCGAACCCGGTACCGGCCACTCTGATAGTCGGCAGGCAGCTTCACCCGAACCGGGCTGGCCGAGCCGCTCCCGAGGGTGGCTTTGTAGCGACCCAGCGAATCGAGGAGCTGCACCTGCCACTGGTTCCCGCTGCCAAACGTACCGGAGGTCACAAACGTAACGCGCAGACTATCGGCGGGCAGCACGTACTCGGCCAGCGTTCCGGTAGCAGCAAACACCTCGGGCGTGATGGGCTGGGCGGTCTGAAAAAAGCTGCTGCTGAGGCTGTTATTCCAGTTGCGGGCAAAGCGCGACAGCCCCATATTGACCGGAATGCTGTTCGGATCGAGGTAATACTGCGGATGAACCGAGGGCCGGAGCGCGTTGGCAAAATGAACATCCGTATCACCACCGTTCCGGTTCTGGATTGTGTCGTTCAGCGGCCCCTGAAATACGTTGAAACCCGGCGTAGCAATGACCGCTTCCTGCTGCGACACGACGGCGGGGGTCGTTACCTGTCCGTTATACGACGCCCGCGCCACCACCCAGGCCATACTACGACTTCCATAATCCTGCCTCGCCTTCTCGATGACCGATCGTAGTATAGAGGCATACTGCGGAATCTGATCCCGCGCTACATCGCCTTCAGCCTCGCCCTGGTGCCAGAGTACGGCCCGGATGCCCGCCATCGATGCGTAATACTGAAGTACATTTTTCAGGTTGGTGTAGGGTTGCAGGTTCTGCCAGTTTTCGTTGCAGAAATACGCGTTGCAGGTGGGTATGCCCCGGGCCGTTTTGTCCCAGTTGTCGATCGTTGAGCCATCCCAGCCAGCTACGTAGAAAGCGACCGGCACGTTATACCGGTTCACGATATAGTCGCCCAGTTCGCCCCAGCCCCACGAGCTTTCGGCCATCGGGAAAATACGCCGGCCGGCGGTCAGGGCTTTATAGACCGGAACCGGCATCGGATCGCCCGACGATAGCAGCGGCTGAGGACTGGGCGGGTAGTAATGGTTGATGGAGTCGATGGCGTTGACGCGGTCGGTAGCCGTGCCGAGATCGTTATCGCCGATCCCCAGCCCGCGCGAGTTAGATTGTCCGGCCGTTACGAACACTTCGCCGATGCCGACGGGCTGCACGGTAGCCTCACTGCTGACGGTATTGCTGACAATGGCCCGAACCGAGAGCGTATACCAGCCGCCCGTTCCGGTAATGTAGCCCAGAAATACGCCATTGACCGGGTTGGTCTGAACCGGTTGCCAGGCGGTTTCGGTGCCCTGCCCCGCCACAACGGGCGTTAGCCGGGCCTCGATCCGGTCGGCCTGCCCCCGTACTTGTCCCGACACGTATAGCCGCCCGTTGCCATCGTTTCCGCGCTGTATGACCAGCCTCGCCATAGGATGATTGATCTGAAGCTGGGCAATCGACAAAACCGGACTGCTGAGTAACAACAGCAGCCAAAGCAAACGGCTACACATGACGGCATACTAATATACCGCGAAGATAGAAAAAGTAACGTCGGTTCTCCAGTTCAGGCTTCGGGCCTGCCTTACTTTACCGCGTTCGGGTCGGCCGGTTCTTCAAACAGAAGGTAGGTGTTTCGCCGAACGAGTACAGAGGCCAAAGGGCCGGATCAGTAGCTTGACCTTACCCTTTGACATCCACGCGTCATTCTGCGTTTTGAAGGATTGCTACTCTACCTCACAACGACTTAACCACCCTGGCTGGCACCCCCGCCACCACCGTGTTAGGCGGCACATCACGACTGACTACGGCACCCGCAGCCACGATGGCGTTTTCGCCGACGGTAACGCCCGGCAGGATGGTGGCCCCCGCCCCGATCCAGGCGTTGCGTTTGATCACAACTGGCCGCGGAATCAGCGTTGTTCGGTCGGCCGGGTCCAGCGGATGATTTTCGGAGGTCAGGTTTACCCTTGGTCCAATCTGTACGTCGTCTTCGATGATAATGCCGCCAATATCCAGAAACGAGCAGGCATGGTTGATGAAGATGTTTTTACCCAACCGAATAAACCGACCGAAATTGGTGTGAAAGGGTGGGAATATCGTCGTCGATGGGTCGATATCCACGCCGATGATCTCACCCAGTTGGGAACGTACCTGATCGGTATCGGTTGCCGTCGCGTTCATGGTAACGCATAACCGGATGGTCCGCGCCACGACTTCGCCAAAGCGGGCATAGTCAGGATCGTCTTTGCGAAGCGGTTCTCCGGCCTGCAGGCGGCCAAAAATATCGGTACTAGCTTCAAGAGACATATTACTCGAACAATGTGAACAACATAGAGCAGTGCGCCTAACTGACCTTACCGTATTCTCTTTTTGGTCCTGCTGACGAAGAAAGCATCTCGACGCAGACGATCGACAGTGCTTCCTTCATCAGCAGGACCAAAACAGTCAGTTTGATAAAAGGGTAAGTTGATCCACTCTGTTTATTCTACGTCAGCTTTCTCAGGAGTTTATCCGGAGTAATCGGCAAGTCACGTACGCGTTGGCCAGTAGCGTTAAAAACTGCATTGGCTACCGCTCCGGCAAAGCCGATCAGCGCGATTTCACCCATGCCTTTGGCACCCATCGGATTGATGATCGGGTCGGGCTTATCGATCATGATCGTTTCGATGGCCGGTACGTCGGCATGCACGGCTACGTGATAATCGCCCAGGTTGTTGTTCACGAATCGGCCAAACCGGTGGTCAATACTGGCTTCTTCCGTTAGCGCCATACCAATGCCGCCGGCCACGCCACCGATCATCTGGCTGGCCGCCGTTTTGGGGCTCACAATGCGCCCCGAATCGGCCACGCTGACGGCTTTGGAAACGCGCACAACCCCCGTCAGTGGGTTGACACGTACCTGCACGAAATGCACCGAGAACGAGTACATCGAATACTTACTCTGCTCCGACCCACCTTTCGAGTCAGCACTTTTGTCGATCACCGTCAGGTTATTCGCTCGCATCAGCTCGCTCAGGGCTACTTTTTTACGGGGTTCTTTCTCCACCGACAGCACACCGTCGGCTATGATCAGCTCATCGGCCTGACGACCTGCCAGCGATCCACCTTCTTTGATGGCCAGTTCGGTCAGTTGTTTTTTAACCGCTGTGCAGGCGTCGAACACCGCCGAGCCTACCGCCGATACAATGGCCGAACCGCCCTGCGTGGGCGCTTTGGGCAGCGAGGTGTCGCCATACTCGACCTTGATCTGATTGAGCGGCACGCCCAGCACGTTATGGGCAATTATGGTCAGGGCCGTTCCGGTTCCCGGGCCAATGTCGGTCACGGCGCTTTGTATCGTCAGGGAGCTATCGGCTTTGAGCAAGGCCCTGGCCGAAGCTTCCCAGCGGAAGGCGCTAAACACGCCCGTGCTCATGCCGTAGCCAATCAACCAGTCGCCTTCCCGCTGGCTACCCGGCTCGTTCTTCCGGTTACTCCAGCCAATAGCGTCGGCCCCGCGCTGATACGCTTCTTTGAGATTTTTGCTCGAATAAGGCCGGTTGTGTTCGGGATCGGTTTCGGTATAGTTGCGTAGCCGGAACTCGATGGGGTCGAGGTTCAGCTTATGGGCCATTTCATCCATCGCCGATTCGAGGGCAAACGCGCCCGTAGCTTCGCCCGGTCCGCGCATCCAGATAGGTACGCTCCGGTCGAGCCGCACGATGCGGTAGCGGGTGCTCACGTTCGGGCAGTCGTACATAAATTTGGTCATGTTGACGGTCGCTTCCGTGAAGTCTTCGTAGCTGGCCGTTTCGGCGGTTGCTGCGTGGGCAAGACCAACCAGCTTCCCGTTCGTGTCGGCACCCATGTTGATGGTCTGCACGGTATAAGGGCGGTGGCCCACCAGCGTAAACATCTGCGAACGGGTAACCACCAGCTTCAACGGACGACCAATTTTCCGGGCCACCGCCACCACTGCCGTTTCCTGCGGCCACGTACGCAGGCCCATGCCGAAGCCACCACCCATGAATTCGGTATGCACGTGAATATTCTTCGGGTCGAGTTTGAACGCCTGGGCCATCGCCTGCTGCGTGGCGTTAACGCCCTGCGTTTTGGCGTAAATCATTAGCTTGTCGGAGGCTGTCCAGTGAGCCAGAATACCATGTAATTCCATCGGGTTGTGCACTTCAATGGGTATGGTATAATTGGCTTCCAGCCTGACAGGAGCCGACTGATAGGCATCGGCTTTGCCCCGTAAATAATTGCCGCCATCGGCGCCCTTCGGGGCAACGCCCTCCGACAGGTGCTTTTCCAGTTCGGTACGGGCTGCCTGTTTGTTGTAAGTTGCCTTGACAAGCGAAGCGGCATAGGTGGCCCGCTCGAAACTGTCGGCCACCACGATGGCGATGGGTTGCCCGTCGAACAGGATTTTAGGGCTGCTCAGAATTCGGTAGGTCTCCTCTCTCTTGGGCTTGGGGGCCGGTCCGTCGGCCTCTCCGCCAACGGGTGCATCCCAACCCGGAATGGGAGGCATATTCTGATGCGTGAACACGCCGAGGACGCCCGGTGCGCCCTGTGCTTTTTTAGTGTCGAGGCTGGTAATCGTGCCCCGGCCAACCTCGCTGCCGACCAATACGCAGTAGGCCATGTTGGGCAGCTCAAAATCAGCAAAGTAATTGGCCCCGCCGGTCACTTTCAACCGCCCATCGACCCGGTCGATGGGCGGATTTTTTGTGTCTTTTGTCATAATTAGGCGGTTTTGGTAGCTGTTTTCAAGGCGTCGATAATGGAGTTGGGGGCCAGGGTCAGCTTGAAGTCGTTCTCGCCGTAGCCCTTTGCGCCGTTCATCGCCAGCATGGCAGCTTGTTTGAAGTTGGCTTCGGTAGCAGATTTACCGCGCAAAAACTGCTCGGCTTCGATCAGTCGCCAGGGCTTATGGGCCACACCGCCCATGGCCAGGCGTATATCCTGAATGGTATCTCTCTTCATGTCAACTGCCACCCCAACCGACACCAGGGCGAAGGCATACGACGCCCGGTCGCGAACTTTCAGATAGTGTGAATGGTCGGCAAACTTATTCGTTGGGATATCGACCGACATAATCAGTTCGCCGGGCAGCAGCGTATTGTCTTTCTGGGGCGTATCGCCGGGGAGCCGATGGAAGTCGCCGAACGGAATGGTACGATCGCCCTTTGGGCCGGATACATTCACGGTAGCATCCAGCGCAGCCAGAGCGATACACATGTCGCTCGGGTGAACGGCGATGCATTTGGTGCTGGCTCCGAAAATGGCGTGCATCCGATTGATGCCGCCGATGGCTCCGCAGCCCACCGGCCCGTTGGTCTGTCCTTTATCAGCACCAGCCTGCACTGGGCTTCGCTTGTTGCAGGGCATGGCTGTATCGTAAAAATAAGCACAACGGGTACGCTGCATCATATTGCCGCCTACCGTCGCCATGTTCCGAAGCTGGGCTGACGCCCCCGCGTTGAGCGCCATCGTCAGCAGCGGAACATACTTCTTTACCAGCTCGCTTTCGGCTACCGCCGAATTTTTAGCCATGGCCCCAATGCGCAGGCCCGTAGCCGTTTTTTCGATGGTTGCGAGCGGTAGTTTGTTGATGTCGATCAGCCGCTCGGGCACCACCACTTCGCGCTTCATTAAGTCGATCAGGTTCGTGCCACCTGCCAGAAAATACGAACCGTTTCCAGTCGAAATGGCCGAAACGGCCGCTTTGGGGGTTGTTACCCGCGTATATTGAAATTGGTTCATACCCTGGCTCCTCCCTTTTTAACGTCCATAATGGCATCGACAATGTTGGCGTAGGCTCCGCACCGGCATATGTTGCCGCTCATGTATTCGCGAACCTCCTCGGGGCTGTCGGCATGGCCTTCACGAATGCAGGCTACCGCCGACATAATTTGTCCGGGAGTACAATAGCCACACTGAAAGCCGTCGTGTTTGATAAACGCTTCCTGCATGGGATGCAATGGCCCGTCGGGTCCACCGGGGGTTAGCCCCTCAATGGTTGTGACTTGGCTACCTTCTGTCGTCATCGCCAGGGTCAGACACGAGTTGACCCGCTGGCCATCGACGTGCACTGTACAGGCCCCGCATTGCCCGTGGTCGCAGCCTTTTTTGGTGCCGGTTAGATGCAGTTGTTCGCGCAACAGGTCGAGCAGCGTAACGCGGGGTTCAATGGCTAGGGTTCGCATTGTGCCGTTGATCTCGACATGCAGCGGCATCTGCTCGAAGGCGGCAGCCACTTTTTCATCCAGTCCGTTCGCCACGGCGGTCATGGCCGCTGGCGGAGTCATAGCCAGAGCTGCCAGGGCCGAAGATTGTTTGAAGAAAACCCGGCGGGATGCATTGGGGGCCTCTGACTTGCCCCCGGTGTTTTCGTACTCAGCCATAAGTTGGTTAGTTTAAGATCTGCATCTCCAGAATCTCCCTCCGCCCCCTGAAGGCAGTTGTTTGCGAATCCGGTTTTCAGCCCCAGCCTCTAAAGGTCAGTATTGGCAAGAAAGTGTTGATTACCGCCACCAGCCAAATCGATTAGTGTCGGATAGGTTTACGGTTCGTTGTTCGTGTTCACTGGCGCTCAAACGTAACCGTTACGCTTCCGGACCCGAGCGCGGCAGCGAGGCCCGCCGGATTGTCGACACGTCCTAGTTTTGTATAACTGTAGGCGGTCGGAAACGTTTTATAAAACAGTACCAGCGTGGTTGACCCGTAGAGCATCAGGTCGCCGGTTTGAATGGTTCCGGGCGCCGATGCGCGGGAGGGCAGGGCGTTGGGCAGCTCAGCGAACTTCTCGTTGCCGTTCAGTTCCTGCATCGGGATCGTCAGTGGCAAACGTGCTACCAGGGCCGTCGCCGTTGGATTATTCAGCAGCGTTGCGGTAAAAACGGTCGCGCCAATCCTGATATTGAGTCGGCTCTCGATCGCATCATTTGTCTGAGTTTCGGGACTTTCACCGTTCAGTATGCCGGAGGCTATCGGGTTCTCCAGTGTGCAAGCCATGATTGCTATGCAAAAGAGCAACAGGGAAAAAGAGATGACGAATGAGTTTTTCATTAGATACCTGCCTACTTGCTTAGTGAGCGATCCTGTACTCCTCATCCGTAACCGCCTGCAGCCAGTTGACGGCCCCGCCTTTGCTTACGTTCGGATTAATAGCGGTATGGGTAAACGTACCGTTGGGGCCGGCGCCATGCCAGTGTTCAACCATCGGCGGTATAGTCACCGAATCGCCTTCCCGAATAAGCCGGGCGGGTTTTCCCTTCTCCTGATAGAAGCCGATGCCCTTCGTAACAACCAGTAGCTGACCGTTGGGATGCGTATGCCAGAACGTTCTGGCTTTGGGGTCAAAGGTGACGCTACTCACGATGCAGTCGGTTTCTGCGTTGGGGCCGACCAGCGTAGTTACCCAAACCGTACCGCTGAAGCTGGTGGCAGGCCCCCGGGTCGCTTCGGGGGCGCTGTTTATTTTTGATTGCTGAGCCATAGCCAGAGGTCCTGTTCCCATGATAATTAGAAGGCTACCAAAGAGTAGCGTAACAAATTGATTTCGTACCTGTTTCATCCGAGCAGTTTGGTTTACCAAGATGAGGTCGGTGGCTTTTACAACGTCGCCATGTCGATGACCAATCAGTGACGAACGTTAAGCAGCAACCAGACATCCTCGCCCTATCGATCATACAAACGTACCAGCCACGAGGGAGCAACTTTATAGGAAAAGCAAAGCTCTTTTTATGAAAATCACATATCAACTCATAAGCTGAGCCAACGGCCCCATTGCTGGCAAGTTTCCACGTCGAACATTACCACCTGACCTGCAACTACTTACCTGGCAATATCTTTGATTTGTATAGGCACCGGCACTTTACCGCGCCAAAACACATTTTATGATTTATGGAGACACGACCCCACCGCCGAACTGGCGAAGCTCAACCCATAACGATGGTCTATGATATGCCATCTGTCTTGCCACCCGGCACCACGCCCGTGAGTCGGCTGTATTATGAGGACTGGAATATTAAGGTGGTGGACCGTGAGAAGACCGGCTGTGACAACTACCTGACCCCCAACCGCCGTGATTTTTATAAGATCATGTTCATGACCAGCGGCACGGGCGTGAAAACGATGGGGAAGGATAATTACTACATCGACGAGCGTACGATTCTCTTTCTGCACCCCAACGAGATCGTGTGCTGGCGCAACGCGTCTCCCAAAGCAGGCGGGGGTATCTTCTGCATGTTCAAGAAGCGATACCTGGATCAGCACCCGTCGCTGAAACTGATTATCGACCGCTACAAGTTTTTTACGGAGAAAAAAATCCTTCGCCTGTCTGATCAGTCGGCGCAGATGATTCACAGCCTGCTGACCCAGATGAAAGCCGAAGCTGCCTCGGGCGGGGAACTGGCCGAAGAAGCCATGCAGGCCTATGTCCAGCTGATCCTGATAGAGAGCCTCAAAGGCACCGACTACGCCCCCGTCGGCGAGATCACCAACGACTACCGGCACGTCTATAATTTTTTCGAATTGCTCGAAAAAGAAACCAACCTTGCCAACCTCAACAACCCAATCCGGATGCGCACCGCCCGCGACTACGCGGAGACACTGAATCTGAACCCGAACTACCTGAATGGGCTCGTTAAAAAGCATACCGGCCAGACCATCAGCACCCTGATCAAAAATCGCCTGCTCGAAGAAAGTAAGGCCCTGCTGGTCCAGACCGACTGGACACTTCAGGCGATCAGCCAGATCATTGGCTTCGCCGATCAGCCAAATTTCAGCCAGTTTTTCAAAAAGTACGTAGGCCTTACGCCCAACGAGTTCCGGCGCTCGCCTATCTCTCCCGATTACGAAGGCTGAGCCAGGCGCGCAAGGCCAACAGCGGTCAGCCCTGTTTTTTCATCATATCGACCAGCGGTTTGAACCGGGTGTCGTACAAGCCGGTGATAAAGTCCCTGTCCTGGTCGGAGAGCTGAACGATTCGGCGGGTATTCTGATCGGCCTGTTCGGGCGTACGGATACCGGGAATCACGGTCGATATTTCGGGGTGGCTCAGTATATAGCTCAGGCTGAGTTCGGCCGGGGTAACGTCATACGCGCGACACAGTTCCCAAACGGGTTGCAGAGCCGCGTTGGTAGCGTCGATGATGGCGGGTGTAACCCGATAGTGCCGATGATCGCTGGGCGGGAATGTGGTCGAGGTTGAGAATTTACCAGCCAGCAGGCCAAACTGCAGCGGCATGCGGGCAATGAGGCCGTACCCCTGCGTGTGCATGACCGACAGATACGGACGAATGTGCTGGTTCAGTACGTTGAATACCACCTGAAACCCGCTGCCCAGCTCATGGTTGAGGAAAAAGTCGGCTTCGGGCTCGGGCGCGAAGGTATTCAGGGAGATGCCCCAATACCGAATTTTACCCGCCTGTTGCAGATCCCTCATAGCCTCGATGCAGTCGCCCTGTTCCAGATGGCTTAGCTTAGCAACGTGCAGCTGGTAGAAATCGATGCTGTCGCGCCGGAGCCGCCGAAGGCTATCGTCGCAGGCCGTCATAATGTGGGCGCGGCTGTAGTCGATGGCAATTTCACCGTCCTGTTCTTTCTGACCGACTTTGGTGGCAATCACCACATCGGCGCGGTTGCCAAACACCCGCCCGATCAGTTCTTCAGAATGGCCCAGGCCGTAGAAGTCGGCCGTATCGTACAGGGTAATGCCCAGATCGTGCGCGTGGCGAAGGGCCTGTTCGGAAGTCGTATCGTCGGCGTCGCCCCAGCCGATGGCAACCCCGCCAACCTCAGCCGGCCCACCAATGGCCCAGGCGCCAAAGCCTATTTCACTTACGGTCAACTCGGTACGGCCAAACTGTCTATACTTCATAGTGATGTGATAGGTACTGCCAGAACCAGCAAGGTCCCAGCCTTTGAACAACTGTATCTATTATATACCGATGGCCGCGCCGGAAGTTTGAAAAGGTGGCTCGTTTCTTCGATTAGGTGCTGTACGGTTGCGGGCTATTGACAGGCCGACGGGGTGGGGCGGCTTGTCAATAGCCCGTAGCAACACCGCTTAGACCCGGCGGAACGATAGCGTACTAACCGACACGAGCGGACGGCATCTCTATCCGCCTTCTCGAAACCACCCTACCAGCTTTGTCAAGCAATCCGATCTGCCCCTACGCATCCGGCAGCAGTCACGCAAGGCTTCTCAAGCCCAGCACTTTATCGAAATTTGACTATTCGAACACTATTTGTAATATATCGACAAATGAACTGTTAATAATGGTTAATTCTTATTTTTCCATTTTTTCTTATATAATATTTGGATGTACATAACCATATCAAAATAAAATATTAAGTAATTTTACGCATTTCTGAACCTGGTAGGTTATACTCAACCCCATCACGCTCGGCTTTATCGGCCCTGGCACTGAGCCGGGGCCGATAGATAATCTATTAAACAACTATAGCAATGAATCATGTTGTCAGAGCTATTACCCGTTCACAGCCAGGGTAAAAAGGGTTAGCGCCGTAGCTATCTTGATCATCTATAGTCAATAAGTAGGTAGTGGCTTCGCGCCTACTTTTACGTTCATACCCATGCGTTACCAGCCCTTTGCCATGCCAATTGCCAACCCAACTTTAGATGCACCTGCCGACACACCGCTGGGCAGGGGTATTCGACATATTGGAATCGGAAAACATGGTAGCAAACCGCTGCCGCCCGACCTACTGGCGGAGTGCCGGGCGGCCCTGAATGACCCCATTACGCATCCACTCCAGCGCGGTGCTTTTCTGGGCGCCCTGCTAGCCAAGGGTCCCACCCCCGACGAACGAACCCTGGAAGATGAGATTGGAAAAGGCGCTTTTTCGCACCCAACTTTCTTTATCAATAAAGTCTGCCCCGACCTGCCGATGGGTATGCACCCCATTGCCACCAAAATGGTGCGGGGCCATAATCTACAGATCAGCGAAGCCGAGCAACTGGGCGACTATCTGTTTGGCAACGGCACCTGCGAAACCTTTCGGGGACTGGCCGCCAGCATTCTGCGGGTGCGCCACGAAACGAACGAAGAATACCAGGGTCTGATGCGGGCCGCCGAACGAACGTTCACACCCGCTTTCCGGGCCATGAGTTGCGCCGACCGGCCGCTGATCCAGATCGCCGAACCGTTCGATGGCGTCGAGAACAGCTACCTCATTACCCCCCTGCTGGCCAAGTTTTTTCTGAACCGGGGCTACGGGCCGGTGTCGCTGGTAGGACCGTCGGGCGGGCCCAAGTTCACGCTCAACGCGCTGGACCTATATATGCATCTGAACTGCGAGTTTCTGCTCGGCAATCAGGAACTGGGAACGCCCCTCGAACATTACGGATGGGTGCTGGATCAGAAGGCGATGTCGCCCGCCCTCAGCCGCTGGACCGACCGGCGTCGTATCCTGCTGAAACGGCCCTTTCTGGCTACCCTCGAAAAAGTACTGAACCCCTGCCACGCCCGGATTCTGGTCACGTCGGTGTTTCACATCACCTACCAGATGAAAATGGCTGAGCTGGCGCTGATGGCCGGTTTCGACGCGGTAATTGTGCTGAAACGGGGGTTGGAAGGCAGCCTGTCGCCGTCGACCAGCCGGGCCAGTGGTATCCTGTGCGCCGTCAGAACCCCGCGCGGTCATCTGTTTTTTCAGCATTTTGACAGTGATCTGCCGGCGTTTGCGCCCTACCGTACGGAAGCCGATGTGGTTCATCAGCAACCGCTGGCGGCCGATAATGCCCGGCTGGTCAGGGAGTTCTGGACCCATGGCGAAACCCCCGACCCCGACTTCGACAACCGGGTACGGTTTGCCCACGCGCTCTACGGCCGGGGTCTGGCCTGGATTGAAGGGCAGTTGAAGTAAGCTGGCTACTGGAGTGCCTGCATCAGCACATTGGCTTTCCGGATATGCTCATTGGCACGATCCGTCTCGACCAGACCGTCGCGGAGCCGTACAATCCGGTGGGCGTATTCGGCAATGTCTTCTTCGTGCGTAACCATGATGACCGTATTGCCTTTGCTGTGGATCTGGTCGAACAGGTCCATGATTTCGTACGACGTCTTGGTATCGAGGTTACCCGTCGGTTCGTCGGCCAGCAGAATACTGGGGTCGTTGACCAGCGCCCGCGCTACGGCTACCCGTTGCCGCTGACCACCCGAGAGCTCGTTGGGCCGGTGACCGGCTCGATTCTCCAGACCTACGTTTTTCAGCGCCAGCATGGCTTTTTCGGTCCGGTCGGCCTTGCTATAGCCGGCGTAGATAAGCGGCAGGGCCACGTTCTCCAGGGAGGTCTGGCGCGGCAGCAGGTTAAACGTCTGGAATACGAAACCGATTTCCTTGTTGCGCACTTCGGCCAGTTCGTTCTCGCCCATCCGGCTCACGTCCTGGTTGTTGAGGATGTACTGCCCCGACGTGGGCGAATCCAGGCAACCCACAATGTTCATCAGCGTGGACTTCCCCGACCCTGACGGCCCCATAAACGCGACGTATTCGCCTTTTTTGATGGATATGGTGATGGATTTAAGTGCATCGACCACTTCAGTGCCCATTACGTACCGCTTGGCAATGGTACGGGTTTCAATGATGTTCATATACGTTTAATTAGCTAGCGGCAACAACGGCAGCCCGACGACGACGTTGAAAATAATTACGGATAAACAAACCGGTCAGCACAATCAGATCGGCACCGGGTAACTGGGTATCGACCGATATATCACCGTGATCGGCAAAAAACTGGCGGGTCAGCGAATAACTGACCACCTCCTGATCAGCCTGCCCATCGCCTTCGCGGATCATGTCCCAGTCGCGCATCAGCATATTGTGTCGTTTCCACTGGTAGGTTTCGCCGTTGGCCAGAATCAGCTCGGCCCGTTTGCCAAACGAAAGCGCAATGTGGCCAATCAGCTGCCGGGCATTCGTCAGATCGTGTACGCTGACCGAATGACTGATAAAACCGGTAACATCGAAAAGGACATGAACATCGTTGAGGTGGGCCTCCACATCCCGACCAAATGTACTCTCGGGCCGCATTGTACCAACGATCTGGCCATTGTCGAGAATAGTAGTCGTACGCGCAAACGCTTCTTTGGTCCAGGTAAGGCTTTTGCTCATGGAGGCCTGAAAGTTTTTGTTAAAACTACATCATTGCCCGAATTTTTCCCGGCTCTTTTCGATTGACGCCAATTTTTCCTGATAAGTCGCCGTAAATGCCTGATAGTCGGTGGCTGGTGCTGCGGCCCTTAGCTTGGCCAGCCCGTCGCTGGCGTAGTCGAACAGGCTTTGGTCCAGACAGAGCGTTACGTATGTTTTGAGCAGCTCTGCGTTATCTTCATTGAATAGCAGCGCTTTCAGCACCAGTTCATAGGCCGGTTTGATCCGGTTCTGCTGCCGCTCAAACTGGGCCGCAGCCGTAACGATCTGCGCGTTGAGCGGGGCCAGCTGCAGCGCTTCCCGATAGGCGACTCCGGCTTTGGCGGGCTGGCGCGACCGTTCGTAGGCCTGGGCCAGCCAGTAGGCCCGCTCGGCCTGGTGCTGGGGCAGAATTGGCTGACGGGCCATGGTCTCGGCCGAGCCGATGCTCCGCCGGAACGCCGACAGCCGCAGGGCCGCCAGATTTCGTATCGACACCGCGTAGTCGCTAATAGCTGTGTCTGCGGGCAGACCCGACAGCATCAGCTGGGTATTCCGCCACTGTACCGCGTCCAGGTAATCGTTGGCCAGCGCCACCCCGGCTACCGTTTTGAGGGTCGGGTTCCGGATGGTTTCCCAGTACCGACCCCGGTTGGGGTTGTCGAGCCGGTAGCTGACGTAGAAGGCTTTCTCCAGATCGGTTTGCGGGGTCCGTTCTTCATACAACACCTGTTTCAGCGCCGACACGTTCGAGTCGCTACGGGCGGCCGTTTCCCAGAGCGACTGTGCCAGTGCCGGATCGCCCGCTTTGGTTAGCGCCACGGCCCGATGGTAGATGGAGGTCGTATCGCTGTTATCGGCAAACTGGTCGGCGGCTTTGCGATACAGGCCCTGCTCCATCAGCAGCAACCCCGTGATCGACCGGTACATATCGCCCTGCTTCGGGTCACCCTCGGCCAGCTGGCTCAGCAGCCCGAACGCCGTTGGGTGGTTGTGCGCCGTATATTCGGCAACGGCGCGGGCCAGCAGCAGATCATCCGTAAAGTCTTGGTTGGCAGGCGCATCGGCCTGGCGCTGCAGGGTTCGGGCCAGGGTCGAGTCGGGTTGCTGACTGGCCAAGGCGTAATTGTATACACTGGCAAACCGCCCTACGCTCAGCCCTTCGCCGACCTGATCGGTCGTGAGCCAGGCGGGCCGCACCGGCTGGGCAGCCGGGCCGGTCGACGCCACGAGCCGCAGCGCCAGCGCGTTGGCCTGGTACGACTCATACTCGAACTCGTTTGTGTTACGGGCCAGGCTCGAATCGGCCGAGAGCACCTGCGGATTGCGGGCATAGAACCCCAGCAGATTAGCCGCCGGCACGTCGCTTCGGGAGGTGTTGCCGGTAGCCGCCTGCAGGTAATAATAAGCCGAGTCGGCTACGCTGGTGCGGGCATACAGGTATCCCAGGTTATTTTGCAGCTCGCCACTGCCCGGAAACTGCCGTAGGCCCTGTTGCAGTGTCTTTACCGCTTCGAAGAATAGATCCGTTTGCAGGAACGTCTGGCTCAGGGCCGCGTAATCGTGCGGTTGCGGCTGCTTGAGGGTGGCCTTCTGGAAGTAAAACGCAGCGGCTGTCTGGTCGTTCTGGGCCGTGGCCAGCGAGGCCAGAGCGTAGTTCGACTTGTGGTTCTGGAACTCCTGCTCCAGCGCCTGTTCGTAAAAAGCCTGCGCCGACGCCAGCTCGCCGGTGGCGGTATACAGATCGCCGAGGTTATTGTAATAGCCCGCCATGGCCTGCTTGAGCGTAATGGTATTGCCCGATGCCACCAGCGTCAGCACCAGAAAAACCGCCACCAGCCTGAACAGGCTCAGCTCCAGTCGCTTCGGCAGGTACAAAATCCGGTAAACGGCCCGCCCCTGCTGAAAAATCGGCAGAAAGTTGATCAGCACATAAACGATGAACACCAGGCCCATAGCCAGATGGGTATAAACGATTACATCCTCGAAAACCTCGATGAGCGGGTCGTTGGCCGTGGCAAAGGCGTAGCCGATGGTCAGGGTGGTCAGCAGGGCCAGGCCCGCGTACAGAAAAGCGCCACCATCGCGAAACGAGACGAGCTGCTGCTGCTCCATCAGCCGCCGGAACCCCCATATACCTAGCGTTACCGAGATCAGGTACAAGACGAACGGACTGATAGCCAGCAGCTCCCAGTCGATCATACGGGTATTTTTTAGCCAGATCAGCACCAGGTTGACCAGATACAGACCGCTGATGAACAGAAAATTGGTTAACCCCAAAACCTTGCCGCTGCCCCCCGCCGTCGTGACCCAGACCAGCCCGGCCAGTATCTCGGCTGCGATGAAGAAAATAAACCCTATGCTGAACGCCAGCATAACCGGCATACTGTAACTCACGATCGTCAGCACCGGCTGCTCAACCGGCGACAGCGCCCCCAGGGTAGCTACCGTCATGCCAATCAGGCTGGCAAACACCCCGAGCCGAACCAGAATGGGCTGGTCGGACCGGAACGCGTGAAAAAAGTAGCTGACCGACCCGAATAAAACCGTCAGTATCAGAAAAAGCCGGCTTCCGCCCAGACCGGGTACTTCAAGCATCTCGAACCGGAAAAACGCCAGCCCCAGAATCAGCGCGCCCATACCGACCAGGTACCGAACCCGGTCGAAGCGGGTGATGGCGCTCAGCAGTAAGGTAAAGGCAATGCAGATGCCCGCTAGCAGGGCCGTAGCGATATGGGGGTTTACCTGCATGGGCGACGCCACAAACTGCTCCGACACGGCATAGGCTTTGCCATTGACGGCGTAGTCGAGTAGGCCATCGGTAAAGGTGCGGAAGGTAACGGGCAATTCGTTGAGTTCGCTCAGTACGTCCCAACGCACCACGTTCCCCAGACCACGCCCCCAGGCCACTATGAACAGAATCAGCGCAACAAAAACAGCCGACAGGCTAATCAGGTAGGCGAACCGGTACGGTCGGCTCCACTCCTTCCAGAAAAATAAGGATGACATGACACTGAAACGAAGCCGGGGGCCGGTTAGTGCCTGAAGCAACCGGTTAGGTGGCAACCCCCTAACCGGTTGTGTACCTATACGCGGCCGGTCAGCCGGGTCAGCGCCAGCAGCTTCTCGGCTACCTCAACCGTTAGCTGGTCGGGCTGCAGGCGCCACTGCCAGCTCCGGCCACCCTGTCCGGGTGTGTTCATACGGTGCGTTTCGTCGAGGTTCAGCACATCCTGGATGGGCAGGATCGCCAGTCGCCCCACCGACCGCATCGTCAGCCGGATCATCTGGTCGACTATATTTTCTTCGGTAACGTCAAACCCGAGGTAATCGCGGATGCGGCCCCGCAGCTCCTCGTCCGACTCCCGGAACCAGCCCAGCGTCGTGTTGTTATCGTGCGTACCGGAGTATACGACCATGTTTTCGGTATGATTGTGTACCGCATAACTCGAGGTCGGCTGGTCGTCGCCAAAACCGAACTGCACCACCCGCATACCCGGAATGGCGTAGTGCCGAAGCTGGGGCTGAATATCGGCCGCTTTGGCCCCCAGGTCTTCGGCAATGATGGGCAGCTGCACAAACTGCCGGTACATCGATCGCATGAACGCTTCGAACGGCGCTTTTATCCATTCGCCTACGCGGGCCGTTGGTTCGCTGGCCGGAATCTCCCAGTACTCGTAGAAGCCCAGGAAGTGATCGAGCCGGGTCAGGCTGTAGAGCGACTGCTGATGCCGGATCCGGCGCATCCACCACGAGAAGTCGGTCCGCTCGTGTTCGGCCCAGTCGTAAATCGGGTTGCCCCAGCGCTGGCCGTACTCGCTGAAGTAATCGGGGGGCGCCCCGGCTACAAACAGTGGCTGAAAATCGTTATCGAGTTTGAACAGCGCAGGATTGGCCCAGACGTCGGCGCTGTTGAGCTGTACGTAGATGGGAATATCGCCGATGAAATGAATTTTTTTGGCGTAGCAGTAAGCCACCAGCTCGTTCCACTGCTTCAGAAAGAAAAACTGTAGCACTTTAATCACCTCCAGCTCATGCCGAAGCTGTTCGGTATGCGTAGCCAGCGCCGTTGGCTCACGACGCATCAGCTCACCGGGCCAGCGTAGCCAGTACGGCTCGCCCGTTGCGTCCTGAAGGGCCGTAAACAGCGCGTACTCATCCAGCCAGTGGGCCTGTGCCCCGCAGAACCGCTCGTATTCAGATCGTTGCGCTGCGGTGCCATCGTTCAGGAACGCTTCCGCAGCCTGTCGCAGCAGGGGTCGTTTCTTGATCCAGGCCGCGTGCAGGGTCGACGGCGCAATGGTCAGCGGCCCCGACAGTACCGAGGGCGTTACATCACCCGAGGCAGCGGGCGCTTCGCTGACGGTGACATCCTGTACCGGCTGCTGGTTGAACACCGCCAGATCATCGGCCTGGAGCCAGCCTTCGTCGACCAGCCTTTCCAGGCTGATCATCAGCGTGTTGCCGGCAAAGGCCGACGGGCTGCTGTAGGGTGAAAATCCGGAACCGGGGTCCAGGGGTGTCAGCGGCAGAATCTGCCAGTAGGCCTGCCCGGCGGCTTCGAGGAAGTCGGCAAAGCGGTAGGCTTCGGGGCCCAGGTCGCCCACGCCATGCGCCGAGGGCAGCGATGTTATATGGAGCAGCAGGCCGCTCGATCGAGTTTGAAGCATGAATCGTAACGTTGAGTCGGATTGAGTTGGGCGTCGCGGGTTGCCAACCAGTAGCAGGTCAGTACCTTTCGTCAGAAAAGGAGCCGTACCGGATACGCAAAGGCTACTGGCTGATAACGGACGACTTTCTTTTGTACAAATCGGCCAGCGCCGGTTTTTGTTTATTGCGTACGCTAAAAACCTTACTGGTAAACCCGTTTGGTAGTCGACCTGGCTGAAAATGAACAAATCGCGTCTTTACTTTACGCAGTTTTTCTCCTACTTTTGCAGTCCGAAACAACGGACAACTTTTCAATTAGCTATATCACATACAAATGATTACGGAAACGGCAGTCAATACGGGTAAGATTACGCAGATAATCGGGCCGGTCGTGGACGTGAGTTTCGAGGGCGAAGGCTCGCGGATTCCCGCCATCTTGGACGCCCTCAAAGTAACCAAAGCTGACGGGCAGTCGGTTATTCTCGAAGTGCAGCAGCATTTGGGCGAAGACCGCGTTCGGGCTATCGCCATGGACTCGACGGACGGCCTCTACCGGGGCATGAACGTAGTTGACCTTGGCACGCAAATCTCCATGCCGACGGGCGAAAGCATCCGTGGTCGTCTGTTCAACGTAGTAGGTGATGCCATCGATGGTATTCCTCAGCCGAAGAGCACCACGGCCCGCCTGCCCATTCACCGGTCGTCGCCCCGTTTTGAAGACCTCGCCACCTCGACCGAGGTACTCTTCACCGGTATCAAAGTAATTGACCTGCTCGAGCCGTACGCCAAAGGCGGTAAGATCGGTCTCTTTGGTGGTGCTGGTGTGGGTAAAACGGTACTTATTCAGGAACTCATCAACAACATCGCCAAGGCCTATTCGGGTCTGTCGGTATTTGCCGGTGTAGGCGAGCGGACCCGCGAAGGGAACGACCTCCTGCGCGAAATGATCGAAGCCGGTATCATTAAATACGGCGAAGGATTCAAGCACTCGATGGAAGAAGGGGGCTGGGATCTGAGCAAAGTCGATTTGGACGAGATGACCCAGAGTCAGGCTACGTTCGTATTCGGCCAGATGAACGAACCGCCGGGAGCCCGCGCCCGGGTGGCCCTGTCAGGGCTGACCATTGCCGAACACTTCCGCGATGGCGATGGCGAAGGAGCCGGTCGTGACATTCTGTTCTTCGTTGACAACATCTTCCGGTTCACCCAGGCGGGTTCGGAGGTATCGGCTCTGCTGGGCCGGATGCCGTCGGCCGTAGGGTATCAGCCCACGCTGGCTACCGAGATGGGTATCATGCAGGAGCGTATTACGTCGACCAAGCGTGGTTCGATTACGTCGGTACAGGCCGTTTACGTACCTGCCGATGACTTGACCGACCCCGCGCCGGCAACGACCTTTGCCCACCTGGATGCTACGACCGTATTGAGCCGGAAAATCTCCGAGCTGGGTATCTACCCGGCCGTTGACCCCCTCGATTCGACCTCGCGGATTCTGAGCGCCGAAGTACTGGGCGACGAGCACTACAACACCGCCCAGCGGGTGAAAGAGATTCTGCAGCGCTATAAAGAGCTCCAGGACATCATCGCCATTCTGGGTCTGGAAGAACTTTCGGAAGAAGATAAACTCGTTGTAAGCCGCGCCCGCCGGGTGCAGCGCTTCCTGTCGCAGCCGTTCTTCGTGGCCGAGCAGTTCACTGGTCTGAAAGGCGTACTCGTTCCGATCGAAGATACGATCAAAGGATTCAACGAGATCATCGACGGTAAGTATGACCACCTGCCCGAGGCAGCCTTCAACCTGGTTGGTACCATCGAAGATGCCGTTGCCAAGGGTGAGCGCCTGCTGAAAGAAGCCGGTCAGTAAGTAATCAGGAATCGACAGGTATTGGCCGTACATTGTTCAGCCAATACCTGTTGCTTTTTCGCTCAATGTCGTCTTAGCGTCGTAAACGAACAAACAAGTTGTTATGAAAACGATCCGAGTTGAGTGGAAAGCCCTGCTGCTGTCCGCTACCCTGCTGGCCACCACGACCGCTCTGGCGCAGGTCCCCGCCCTACCCGGCGCCGGTACTGCACCAACCACATCACCTACCTCCGTCAGGGGCGCTATTCAGGACACGGCCATTACGCCGTCGACTGCCCAAACGGGCGCTGCGGCTTCGACCGATAGCCTGCCCGACGCGCAACTGGACAAAGCCGTAGCCGCTTTGGAGAAAGGCGATAAAGCCGCGTCGGCCCAGGCCCTGCAAACCGGCATTGCCGCCGTAGAGGCCGAAGCCCAGCAGAAACCAAGCTCGTTTAAGGATAAGATCCTGAGCCAGGTGGGTAAACTAAAGACACTGCTGCCGCTGATTACAGGCGGAGGGCTGGGAGCGGGTGTTCTCGGTAAAGCCGTTGGACTGACCAAACTGGCCTCGGGAGCCGGTCGGCTCGAAAATCTGGTCTCGGCCGGATCGCTGATCGGGAAAGCCAGCCAGCTAAGCAGCGGCCTGAGTGGCCTCGGCAGCGCCATGTCGGTGCTGGGCGGAGGTGGTTCGACGGGCAAATCGCTGGTATCGACGGCGCTGTCGGGGGTGAGCAAACTCGGCCAGGGTGGCCCACTGGCGAAAGCCGCTGAGCCCGCCGTAAAAAGCCAGATCGGCAGTGTGTTGAACTTCGTGAAGGGAGCTTTGTAAAATGGCAAATGATGAACGATACATGCACCGGGCAGATCATTCATCATTCATCGTTCATCATGTAATACTATGACAGTAGATATAATTACTCCAGACCGGAAGGTCTTTTCGGGAGAGGCCAGCGCGGTTACGTTTCCGGGCAGCGAAGGCCAGTTTCAGGTACTGAACGACCACGCTCCGCTGGTTAGCACCCTCGCCAAAGGCCCGATCGTTGTGCAGAGCGCAACCGGTCAGCAAACGTTCACCGTCGATGGTGGCGTGGTTGAAGTATTGCAAAATAAAGTGCTGGTACTGGCCGAAGCCGTAGTGGCCTGATAGCCCGTCCTGGTCAGGAAGCCCGGTACATACACAACCCTGTGTGTGTACCGGGCTTCTGTGTTTACCGGGGGGCCTCCGTGCCGATATCGAACGTCCGGTCAACGGTGTCGGGCAGTTCGCGCCGGTCGTGGGTAACAAACAGAATCGTTTTATCGGGCAAGCCATCGAGCAGCCGCCGGGCCAGCTCTACCCGGGCCGCGTCGATGGCCTGGAAGGGTTCGTCCAGAATCAGCACCGGCGGATTTTTGATCAGCGCCCGCACCAGCAGTACCAGCCGCTGCTCGCCCGCTGACAGCTGGCCGAAGGGTTTATCGGCTTTCTCACTCAGGCCGAAATAGCGCAGCATCGCCAGCAGGTCGGCCTGAGTGTCGGCGCTGGCCTGCCGGGGGATGGTCAGCGTATCGGTCAGCCCCGTAAGCACCACCTGGCGGGCGGTCAGCTGCTGCGGAAAATACAGGTGCAGTTCGGGCGAGACGAACCCGATCCGCCGTTTCACATCCCAGATGCTCTGGCCGGGCCGCCCCCGCCGATGATCGAACACATGAATCAGGTTGGCATACGCCTGCGGATGATCACCGTAGAGCAGACTCAGCAGCACCGACTTGCCGGCTCCGTTCGGTCCCAGCAGGGCCCAGCGTTCGCCGGGGCGCACCGTCCAGCTGACCCTGTCCAGGATAAGCTGATCACCGTAGCGCACCGTTACCTCGCTCAGCCGAAACGCTTCGCCGAAGTCGGCGGGTAGCGCCGGTGTTTGCCAGATGGGTAAGGCCGTTTGTTGCGGAGGCCGCGCAGTGGGTCGATAGGCCTGAATGGGTCCCGCCCACTGAATCTGGCTCCCGCCCAGCTCGACCACATGGGTGACAAACGGCGGTATCGAATCGGCATCGGTAGCCAGCACAAGCGTCAGCCCGTGTTGGGTTAGTTCGGCCAGCCACTGGGTCAGTTCCTGTCGGAAAGCCGCATCGAGCCCTACGAACGGGTTATCGAGCAGTAGTACCGCCGGTTGTTGCAGCAGCGCTTTACCGATACGGGCTTTGCGGCTCTGCCCATTCGAGAGTTTCAGGAACGTTCGGTCGAGCAGGGGGCTCAGGCCAAGCCGGTCCAGCAGCGGCCTGGCAGCCGCCGGGTCGGCAAGCTGGAGATAATCGCGCAGGGTGGGTGCGGCCTGGCCCCGGCTTCCTTCGTCGCTCATGGTAGCCTGGTACCGCTGCTGATAAAAATGGCCGCTGTACGAAAACAGCCGCGACTCCTCGCGAAACGACACGTAGGCAACCGACTGCCGCCGAACCAACCGACCCGCCAGCCGCGGCACCTGACCTGCCAGCGTTTGCAGAAAGAGCGTTTTGCCGCTGCCCGTTGCACCCACTACCGCCCAGCACTGGCCCGCGTGGAGTTGAAATAACGGATGGACCGCCGACGAGCGACTGTTGTCGGGCTGCGATCCCTGATCAAGGGTAATGAGTGGGTCGGATTGATTCATGCGTACCTTATCTTTGCAAAATGACCACCAAACCGTTTATCGTCGGCATAACCGGCGGCAGTGCTTCGGGTAAAACATCGTTTCTGAAAGGCATACTGAGCGCCTTCGCCGAAGACCAGATCTGCCTGATTTCTCAGGACAACTACTACCGAAAAATCAACGAGATTGCGGTCGACGATCAGGGCGTCCATAACTTCGACCTGCCCGAAACGATTGATCACCATCTGTATGCGGAACATATTCATCAGCTTAGCCGGGGCGAAACGGTTCAGCAGATGGAGTACACGTTCAATAACGCTGCCGTGACCCCGCGTCTGCTCACGTTTCAGCCAGCTCCCATCATTGTGGTAGAAGGCATTTTCGTCTTCCATTTCCGGGAGCTGGCCGACCAGATGGACCTGAAAATCTTTATCGACGCCAAAAATAGCATCAAGCTCGAACGGCGCGTCAAACGCGATGCCGAAGAACGGGGCTACGACCTTGACGATGTGATGTACCGCTGGAAATACCACGTCAAACCGACCTACAAACAGTTTATTAAGCCCTACCGCGCCGAAGCCGACATTGTTATCCCGAACAACGTACATTACCAGCGCGGTCTCGATGTGGTGATCTCGTTTCTGAAAACAAAGGTCTGACCCGCTGCTCATACGGGTTCACTGCTGATCAGCGCGGTCGATAGGGAGACAGCCTCGCCCCCTACGTGCTGCGCCGGTTCAGCCAGCACACGCGTCTCCGTGACGCGGAAGCGGTTGGCCGCGAGCAGGTCGGCTACGTCAGCCGGTTCGAACAGCTGGAAGCCGTGCTGCACGAAGGGAAGCCGCACCATCACCGACCGGGGCCGGATGACGAGCAGCAACCGGCCTCCGGGCGCCAGTACCCGATGCAGCTCGGCCAGTTCGGCCGCCGGGTCTTCCCAGAAATAAATGACATTGACGGCAAGGGCTTTGGTAAAGCTATGGTTCGGGAACGGCATGACCGGCCCGCTGCGCCATATGAACTGAACCCGGCCCGTGTCGACCAGGGCGCGGTTGTGCGCAACGGCCTCACTGACCATCAGGGCTGAATGATCGTAGCCAACGTAGCGCACCGACGGGTCGGACCCCAGCAGGTCCGGCACAAACCGACCATTGCCCGGCCCGACCTCCAGAACCTGATCACCGGGCTGTACGGCAAGCTGGTCGATGGCCCAGCGGTTCATCAGCTCGTTATTGACGTTCATCCGGTTGGCGACGGCAATACCGGCCTCCCCTTCGGGCAAACGGAGTTGGGCAGCCAGCTGCCGAAGCGCCTGTTCGTTCATACGATCTGCGGTTTGTTCGCAGCAAAGATAGAACCGCCAGCCGGTCTATACGTCAATGACGACGCCGTTGCTGGCCGGGTAGCCGGTACAGGTCAGTATCCAGCCCTCGGCCAGGTCGCGCTCGGTCAAGACATCGTTGATGGTCATGTGAACCGCGCCGGCCGTACAACGGGCCGCGCAGGTTGAGCAGCGCCCACCCCGGCAACTGTACGGCAACGGCACTCCTTCGTCCAGAGCCGCCTGCAGGATCGATTTATAAGCCGGCACAGCAATCTCGACGGACTGGCCCCGGTAGTGCAGCAAGACCGTCCGGTCAACGGCATGAACCGGCGGAGGGGCCAGCGTAACTGGCTCGACCACAAAGTTTTCGCGCCGGATCTGACGGGCCGGAATACCGCTGAAGACGAGCGTAAACTGAACCATCCGCATGTAATCGGCCGGACCGCAGACAAAAAACTGCACCGACGCCGGGTCGGCCGGACCGATCAGCTCGGGCAGCAGCGTTTCGAGCATGACGTTGTTGAGTCGGCCGGTGCGGACCGTGCCGTGCCGATCGGCCAGCTCATGGGCGGGGTTGCTCAGCAGATGAATCAGCCGGAAGCGGTCGGTGTACTGCCGGTGCAGGTCGTTCAGCTCGTCGCGAAACAGAACGGTTCGGTCGGTGCGGTTGCTGTAGAGCAGGGTAACCCGCCGGTCCGGCTCGGTGCGCAGCGCCTGTTTAAGCAGGCTGAACAGCGGGGTTACACCGCTGCCGGCGCCAATCAGTACCAGGTCGCCGGGGGTGTCGTGATCCAGCACGAACCGACCGGCGGGCGGCAGACTCGTCAGCACATCGCCTACCCGTAGCGTATCGAGCAGATAGCGGGACATCTGCCCGTTCTCCACCCGCTTGATCGTCAGCCGGAGCGGTTCGTCGGCCGTCGAGCTGAGCGAATACGACCGCCGGACTTCGTGGCCCGCCTGGTCGAGGATGAGGGTCAGAAACTGGCCGGCCCGGTGCGGCACCAATCGCCCATCGGTCGACTCCAGGTAGTAGCTGGCGGCATCGAAACGGTGGCCCACCACGATTTCGGGCTGGATGCGGGTGATACGAAGGTGTAGCAGATCGCTCATGGCCTTAAAACTACACCATCAGCCGCGGTTGTTTGAAAGCCCGATCCATTTTCTCAAATTCGCCCGTAGATACAACCGCATCGGCGGGGCCGGTTCGGCGGCCGGCTTTTCGGCCCGCTGTGACATTTAGCCCGTTGTTGTTGTTTATGGTACAAACCACCTGCCAACCAGACATGGAAGCCTTGCTCGAAGAAGTACAACGCGTGGGTTATGTTAACAAGCCCGTTGCCGACGATATAGATTTAGTGGCCGAGATAAACCGGCTCAAAAAAGAAAAAAACGCCGTTATTCTGGCACACTATTACGTCGACGGCGCCATTCAGGACCTGGCCGACTACATTGGCGACAGCCTCGGTCTGAGCCAGCAGGCGGCAGCTACCCCGGCCGACATGATCGTGTTCTGTGGCGTACACTTCATGGGCGAAACGGCCAAGGTGCTCTCGCCCCAGAAGAAAGTGGTCATTCCCGACCTGAACGCCGGCTGTTCGCTGGCCGATTCGGCGCCGGCCGATAAGTTTGCGGCTTTCAAGGCCCAGTACCCCGACCATATCGTGCTGTCGTACATCAACTGCTCGGCCGAGATCAAGGCCCTGTCCGACATTATCGTCACCTCGTCCAACGCGCTGAAGATCGTAGAGAGCCTGCCCAGGGATCAGAAGATCATCTTCGCGCCCGACGCGAACCTGGGTCGTTTCGTCTCGAAAAAGACCGGCCGCGACATGGTGTTGTGGGACGGTGCCTGCATTGTTCACATCGACATCTCGCTGGAGAAGCTTCAGAAACTGCGCGTCGAGTATCCCGAAGCCAAATTTATCGCGCACCCCGAATGCCAGGAGCATATTCTGAGCCAGGCCGATTATGTCGGCTCAACGACCGCGCTGCTGAAATACGTGGTCGATAGCCCCGAGCAGACGTTCATCGTAGGTACCGAAGCCGGTATTCTGCACAAGATGCGCCAGGCGGTGCCGCACAAGAAAATCATTCCGGCTCCGGCCAGCCAGAACAACACCTGCGCCTGCTCCGAGTGTCCGTACATGAAAATGAACACGCTCGAGAAGCTGTACAACTGCATGCTGTACGAGCAGCCGGAGATCATTGTGCCGGAAGACATTCGGCTGAAAGCCTACGAGTCCGTAGCACGCATGCTGGAGCTGAGCAAATAAGCGGGTTAAACACAAAGCGTATGAACTGGCGTGATTACATCCTTTCTGACCCGAACATTATGTTTGGGAAACCGGTCATCAAAGGCACCCGTATTCCGGTTGATCTGATTCTGGAAAAACTGGGTAATGGCGAAACCATGTCGCAGCTGCTGGAGTCGTACCCGCGCGCTTCAGAAGCGGCTTTGTATGCTTGCCTGCTGTTTGCTTCCGAAACAATAAAAAACGAGGTTGTCTATGCCCAGGCAGGATGACCTGACTTTTGTAGCCGACGAAAACTTTGACTTCGCCATTGTAAAACAGTTGCGGGCAGATGGCTATTCCGTACTGGCCATTGCTGAATCGTTTTCCAGTATTTCTGATCCACAGGTGTTACAAATAGCCGTCGATAAAAAAGCGATTTTGCTTACTGAAGACAAGGATTTTGGTGAACTCGTACATCGGCTCAGGATGCCCCACTGCGGTATTCTTCTGGTAAGATTTCAACAAATGAGCAGTGCTGAAAAATCAAGGCGGGTTTGTGAGGTTATTGCCAGGCAGGGAGCTGAGCTATTTACCAGTTTCTCAGTACTAAGCAACGACCTATTACGAATCAGACCTGCTCAACCCAACTAACAATGCCCCATCAATTCGATTTTTTAGTCATCGGCTCCGGTATTGCGGGGCTTAGCTACGCCACCAAGCTGGCCATGCATTTTGAAGACCGGCAGCAGCCCGTCAAAATTGGTGTCATCACCAAAGTGCAGGCCGACGAGACCAATACCAAATACGCCCAGGGGGGCATTGCCGCCGTCTGGTCAGAAGATGACTCGTTCGAGAAACACATCGAGGATACAATGGTAGCCGGCGACTACCTGAGTGACCGCCACATCGTTGAAATCGTTGTCAATGAAGGGCCCGGCCGCATCCGCGAGCTGATCGACTACGGCACCCGTTTCGACCGCGAGCACGACGGCACCGACTACGACCTGGCCAAGGAAGGCGGGCACTCCGACTACCGGATTCTGCACTTCAAAGACATCACCGGCGCCGAAATTGAACGAGCCCTGCTCGAAAAAGCCCACTCGCTGCCCAGCATCGAAATTTTTACCCACTTCTACGCCGTAGAGCTGATCACGCGCCACCACCTCGGCGAAACGGTACATCGCTACGACACGAACAACGTTTGCTACGGCGCCTACGTGCTGAATACCAAAACCGGGCAGGTCGAGAAGTTTCTGGCCAAAACGACCCTGCTGGCTACCGGCGGTATCGGCAACGTGTATCAGAACACGACGAACCCCAGCATTGCCACCGGCGATGGCATTGCCATGGCTTACCGCGCCAAGGGCATCTGCAAAGACATGGAGTTCATTCAGTTTCACCCAACGGCGCTCTACGAACCCGACAAGAAACCCAACTTCCTGATTTCGGAAGCCGTACGGGGGTTTGGCGGTGTCCTGAAAAACATGAAGGGCGAAACCTTCATGGAGAACTACGACCCCCGCCTGTCGCTGGCCCCGCGCGACATCGTGGCCCGGGCTATCGACTCGGAGATGAAAAAAACCGGCGATCCGCACGTCTACATCGACGTCACCCACGTCGACTACGACCGGTTTGTCGAGCATTTTCCGACCATTACGGCCTACTGCCGCGATCATTACGGCCTCGACCTGCGAAAAGATTTTATTCCGGTCGTGCCGGCTCAGCACTATATGTGTGGGGGCGTTCGGGTCAACGAATACGGGCAAACGAATATTCACTACCTCTACGCCGTGGGCGAATGCGCCTGTACGGGTCTGCATGGCGCCAACCGGCTGGCCAGCAACTCGCTGCTCGAAGCGGTGGTTTTCGGGCACCGGGCTTACCTGAAAACTATCGACAACTACCAGCAGGCATCGCTACCCGACGGTATTCCGGACTGGAACGATGCCGGCACGACACACCCCGAAGAACTGATTCTGGTCACCGAAATTCAGCGCGAGCTGGAAGCCATCATGTCGAACTACGTTGGCATTGTTCGATCGAACCGACGTCTGAAACGGGCTATGGACCGGCTTGAGTTGTTGTATCTGGAACACGAAGAGCTGTACCGACAGTCGAAAGTATCGGTGCGGATCTGCGAGCTGCGCAACATGATCGAAGTAGCGTATCTGGTCATCAAAGCCGCCATGGCCCGGCGCGACAACCGCGGTCTGCACTTCAACCTCGATAATCTGAAACAGGAGACCCGCAACGCTCTCACTTAACCCGCTCGAGCAGTTCGTCGCGGTAGCTTCCGCTGAGCGGCACCTGCACTTTACCGATCGTTAGCTGATGACGCTCGATTTTTTCGATGCGGTCCAGCGCTACGATATAGGATTTATGAACCCGCATAAACTGCTCGGCCGGCAACATCTCCATAGCCTCGCCGATAGTCATGCGGGTGAGGGTTTTTTTGCCCGTTTCCTGAAACGTCAGGTAATTGCCCTCCGACTCTACGTACTGCAACTCGGCCAGGCTGATACGGACCCAGTCGTAGCCATCTTTCACGAACACGTAGGGTGAACGCGCTGGCGTGCCGTTTTTGTCGGGACCCGCTAGGCGCTCGTAGGCTTTGTTGGCCGCCTGAAAAAAACGGCCGAACGCAATGGGCTTCAGCAGATAGTCGAGGGCGCTGAGTTCGAAGCCCTGCAGGGCGTATTCGGGGTAGGCCGTTGTAAAAATCACCAGGCTCCGGTTGCCGACCACCTGCGCAAAGTCCAGCCCGGTCAGGTCGGGCATGTTGATATCGAGAAAGATCAGATCGATGGTCTCGGTTTTCAGGAACGCAAGCGCTTCGATGGCGTTGACGAAGGTACGCCGAAGGTCCAGAAACGGCACTTTGGCCGCGTGGGCCCTGATCACGTCGAGGGCAATAGGCTCATCGTCGATGGCGATGCAGCGGAGTTGAGTAAGCATGGGTTATCGGCCCGTGGGCCGCTTCAAGCGTGTATACATCCGGTAGGCGGCCAGGCTGAAGAGCAGACTGATGACAACGTTCGACCAGTCGATGACCCCTCGTTTCAGGTACGTATTGACGAGGGTAACGACGGACAGGGCCGCAGCCATGGCGAAAAGACCAATCGATGCCATGATTAGCCAGGTAGTTGATTTCATCCGTTCGGGCTGAGGTTGATGCTCAAATCTACCGAAAATGTGTCGTTCTGATCAGTTATTCGCAGGGTGTGCTGGTTCGGATAGGCCAGGGCGAGCCGCTGCCGGACGTTGGCCAGCCACAGCCCGGTCCCTTTTTCCAGGTCCGTACGGGGCAGAATGCTGTTCTCGATACCCAGATGGAGGCTGTTGTCCTGAACCCGCAGTCGAATCCGCACAAAACAGGGCTGCTGGATGCTGATGCCGTATTTGAACGCATTTTCGATGAGCGGGTTCAGCAGCAGCGGCACAATCTGAGCCGGGCGCTCATCCCACTGAATGTCGGTGTCGATCCGGATATTGGCCTGGTCCGGAATCCGGACGCGCTGTAGCTCCACGTAATCGTCGATAAACCGCAGCTCGCGCTGTATGTCCGTCGTTTTCTGCCGCGACTCTTCCATCACGTAGCGTACAATTCCGGAGAGTTGCTGTATACTTTCGGCCGTTCGGGGGCTGTTTTCTACTATAGCTGTGCCGTAGATGTTGTTGAGTGAGTTGAACAGAAAATGCGGGTTCACCTGCGCTTTGAGGGCATCCAGTTCGGCCTGAATACGCTGCTGAATCAGAGCCTGCTGCCGACGGCGGCTATTTTGCCACGACGTAACCAGACTATAGCCAATATTCATCAACACAAAGCTGTTAGCCAGTGTCCAGTGGTAATCATACTCGGCCCCCCGTTGGCCGATTAGCATCGAAAAAATAGCGGCCAGGGTGAGCCATCCTACCACCGCAACAACAACATATACCCGACGACCGATAGCATCCCGCTCGAATAACACCTGGAACACGTACAGATAATGTAGCCGCAACAAAGCGGCAATCAGCAACGCTATGAGCAATAGAGTTGGCCATTCGTTCACGATAAGACGTACAGTGGTCCCTATAAGAATCCCGGCCCGGTACGACGAGCTGGCCTTTTGCCCAGTCTCTTTTGCCAATGCTCTATCCCGCTTTTCGGCTTTCTGGATACCGATGCTGATCCGCTTTTCGAGGCTGCTTTCCGTAAAATAATACACCAGGTAAGCCGGACTCACTACCAGCACAATCCACAGCCACCAGCGGGCAACAAAGGGCCGGGCCTGCTGGCCAAGCCAGCCAGCAAAAGAAGACCAGTAGCCAGTTTTTTCATTGTGCATACTCAAATTCGTCTCCATCAACTCGTCAAAGCTACAACAACCGGATTATTTCCAGCCCTATCGACAGGCTCATCATCAGGGCATGGACGGCTACGGCAAACCAGAACCCGTATTTCATCCGAACGTAGCCCAGATAAAGGCCGATCAGCCAACCGGGCAGCAGCAGCACCGGTAACCACAACACCTGCCAGTCGGTCAGCGAAACGGTATTGTCGACCCGAAACAGGGCGTAGACCAGCGCCAAGCCGTAAAACACCCACCGGAAATTAACCTGCCAGAACCGCTCGATCTGCGTGTAAACGGCCGGGCGCCGGATGTATCGGCTCAGCTGCCAGACAACGACTATCCAGACCGGAACCACCCAGAAAACAGCCTGCTCGTTCAATACGGCCTTGATGCCTTTGTACGACAGGTCAATCAGGACCAGCAGAAGCAGCGCTACGGCCACTTCGAGCCGGGCCGGGGTCAGCCGCAGCATGAACCGGAACAGGGTTTCAGACAGGACAGGCGCAACCAGACCCGCTACGATCAGTACCGTAAGCGGAAACCGGCTCGACGGGTTCAGCAGCCGGAGAACGTCCTGCCCGGTCAGGTGGCTGGTCAGCAGCAGCGACCCGATCGACAGGGCCGAAACTGTCAGAAAAAGCGGGTACTCGGCCAGAAACAGGCTGGCGGTCGCGGTCGTGCGCTGGCCGGGTGTTTCATCCAGCGGCAGCAGGTACCGGGGTTGGCGGGTAAAGGCGGTAAAATCGGCGAAGCGCATACGAAACGTTTTCATGACAGGCGTATAGGAAAAAACAGAAGGAATGCGCTACTGGCTGATGGAGACATACATCGGCATACCGGTGGGCTGCGGAGCGGGGGCTACCGACGGCCGGGGTTGAGGCTCGACCGGGCTAACGGCGTCGGGCGTATCCATCGGAATCGACTGCGGCCGGGCGTTGTCATGGAAAGGCAGGATATGCACCAGTTGTACGCTATCGGGCCGCTCAACGGCCGACTGGGGCCGCAACGCTGGTTTGACGGGATCGATGGATGAATCGGCACAGGCCGTAAGCGAAGCGGTAATCAGCAACAGGGCGAAGGTTTTATAAATCGTTTTCATCGGTTTGAACGGTAAAGTCGTTTTTGGGTCAGCCCGCGGCTTCGTGCCGTGGTTGATGGTTCAAAACAAGCACCGCCCCTCCGCCCCCGAAAATCGGTGTGACGAACCCCGCCAATCGTGGGAGGAACGGGCCGAAGTTTGGGAGGAAGCCTGCCGAAACGCATCTTTGCGTGTCCTGTTTGTCAGCCGATCCGTTCTCATGCCTCAACCAACACCCATGCCCATGACTCCGCAAGCCGTTGTTGACTTCCTCGTTGAACACGACATTCACAAAATCAAGTACGCCTTCGCCGACATCGATGGGGTGTTGCGGGGTAAGGTGATCAGCCGTCAGAAGTTCATCGACGGCCTGACCGACGGCTTTGGCTTCTGCGACGTGGTCTGGGGGTGGGACATGACCGATGCGCCCTACGACAACGCGGGCATTACGGGCTGGCACTCGGGCTACCCCGACGCGCCGGTGCGGCTCGACGTAGCTACGTTTCGGCAGATTCCGTGGGAAGACGACATCCCGTTTTTCCTGGCCGATTTCTCCCGGCCCAACGGGACCAGCCTGCCCGCCTGCCCGCGCTCGCTGCTGAAGCGGATTGCAGAACAGTGCCGCCAGATGGGCTACCACGCCCGCATGGCGCAGGAATTCGAGTGGTTCAACTTCCGCGAAACCCCGCAGAGCCTGCACGACAAAGGATTCCGGAACCCTGAGCCGCTTACGCCCGGCATGTTTGGCTACTCGATCCTGCGTCCCTCACTCGAGTCTGCTTTCCACAACGATCTGTTCGATTTTCTGACGCGCTTCGACATTCCGCTCGAAGGGCTACACACTGAAACCGGTCCGGGGGTCTACGAAGCTGCTATCCATCATGACGAGGTAGTGGGCGCGGCCGATAAAGCTGCGCTGTTCAAAACCGCCGTTAAAGAAATTGCGTATCGTCACGGACTCGTGGCGTCGTTTATGGCCAAATGGAACGCCGACCTGCCCGGCTGCAGCGGCCACATTCACCAGAGCTTATGGAACGCCGACCAGACCCGGAATCTGTTCTACGCCGACACCAGCCAGGGGGCTCACAAACACATGAGCGAGCTGATGCAGCAGTTTATTGCCGGTCAACTGCATTGCCTGCCGCATATCACGCCCATGTTTGCGCCCACCATCAACAGCTACAAACGACTCGTTGAGGGAGCCTGGGCGCCCACCACCGTAACCTGGTCGGTCGATAACCGGACTACGGCGCTCCGGGTGCTGAACCACAAGGAAGCCTACTGCCGGGTTGAACACCGGGTATCGGGCGCCGACACCAATCCCTATCTGGCGCTGGCGGCTGCGCTGGCGTCGGGCCTGTACGGCATCCGGCACGGCCTCTCGCTCGACATTCCGGCTTCCATCGGCAACGGATACGCCGATAAACAGCACGGCGTCATTCCGGGCAACCTGGCCGACGCCACCCGGCAAATGGCCGAATCGGCGGTGGCCGTCGAACTGTTCGGGGCCGAATTTGTTGACCATTTCACCCGCACCCGCGACTGGGAAGCCCGGCAGTATGCCCGGCAGGTCAGCGACTGGGAGCTGAAGCGATATTTTGAGATCATTTAACCCGGTTTTCTCTTCGGTTTACGGTTTGCGGACAGCCGCCCAACCAGCAGACAGGAAGCAGAAAACCGTGACCCGATGTTATGCGTCTTATTGATTATCCCACTATAATCCGGCAAGCGTGGGCCGCGTTTGACCCGAGCCAGACGGTACAGGCTATTGAAGACATCAGCGCCCGCGTATCGACCAACCACGTATTCCGGCTCACGCTCGACTCCGGCGACCGGGTCATTGCCAAGCTCTCGTACTTCGGTAAGTTCGAGCATTTTCGCGATGATCACCGCATCATTCAGGCGCTGGCCAACAACCTGCTGTATCCGTTCGAGAACGTGCTGGCCCGCTCGCTGTCTAAAAACGGGCAGGTATTTATCTACCGGCATCAGGAGCATACAATCGACGCCTGGGTTGTTTTTTACAACCCCATCCGGACCATGAATCGGATGCCGCGCCGGCTCGACGAAACCCATATCCGGAAACTAGGTGCCGAAATTGCCCGCTTCCACCTGGCCTGTAACCGCGCCAGCCCCGTACTGCCCAAATACGCCAAAACCCTCCGGTCCGACATTCAGGGGCTGCTCGACCTGCTCAGCACCGAAACCGGCCAGTACGAACACCGCCTGAACGAAGAAGCCCTGCGCCGGCAGTGCCATCTGTTTCTCGAAAACCGGCAGAAACTGGTTGCCAAAACGGTTGAAACCATGCCCGTCTTCGTCGACTGGAACATCGGCAACTTCTCGGTCACCGACGATCTGAAGCTCTATTCGCGTTGGGATTACGACTGGTTCCGGATCAGTTACCGGGTTATGGATTTTTATTTCTTCAGCCGGGTCTGCTCCGACGTGGGCGACCGTACCGTGTTCAGCTACGTTATCGGGCCGCTGATGGAAGAGCGGTTTGGCTGGTTTCTGGAAGAGTACCACAAAATATACCCGCTTACCGAGCGCGAAATCCGGTTCCTGCCCGAAGCCTACCGGTTCTTTATCCTGAACTACGTCATCAAATACGGCCGGTATTTTTTTCACCGTACCTACGCCACCAAACTCCAGCACGAAGCCTACGAAACCTATTTCCCATCTATCGACACCTTCGATGCCGATCCGATACTGCGGAGACTGAACATCTAGGCCGTAATTGATCGTTAGGAGCGATTTTTGCAGCCAGACAGACAACGGGCAATAAGCTACGTACCCGACTGATTGTCAGCCGGAACGCTTACCTTACCAGCCCGAACCGCAACAGCCGGTTGCTGCTGCGGGTAGCCACCGTGACCCTGCATGGCCGATACGTCTGACCTGATCGTCCTGCTCGACGCCGTTGCGGAGGGCAGCGAAGCCGCTTTCCGACAGCTGTATGAGCGCACCAAAAGCCGGGTGTTCAACACCGCGCTCGGCTACGTGCGCTCGCGCGAAGACGCCGAAGAAATTACGCAGGATGTCTTTGTCGAGGTATATCGGTCGGCGGGGCGTTTCAACGGCGACGCGCGGGTAACCACCTGGCTCTACCGGATCACGGTCAGCCGGTCGCTCGATTACCTGAAGCACAAAAAACGGCAGAAGCGGTTTGCCTTTCTGACCAGCCTCTTCGACCCATCGAGCGGCAACCTGCTCCACGACCCGCCCGATTTCGTTCATCCCGGTATCGAACTCGACCGGCAGGAAAACGCGGCTATCCTGTTCCGGGCCATCGATACCCTCGCCGATAAACAAAAAACGGCTTATATTCTGACCCGAATCGAAGGGCTGAGCAATCGTGAAGCGGCTGAGGTCATGGCTGTCAGTGTAGGCGCAGTCGAGTCGCTGCTGCAACGCGCTACCGATAACCTGAAAAAACAACTGGCAGGCTGGTATAAATCAGGCAGGCCGTAGGAATAAAGAGCTACTGGCGTCTAACGAGCTATGGAACCGGAAAAAGAAAAATGGATTAACGACGTTCTGGGTAGTGTAGATGATCTGCAGCGGGCCGAGCCCAGTCCGTTCCTGTTTGCCAGCATCCGCAACCGGATTGCCGAAAAAGCGGCTCCGGTTCGTTTGCCGATGCGAACGGTCTGGCTGGCGGCTGCGTCGTTCGGGCTGCTGGTGGTCCTGAACTGGCAGGCAGCCAGCGGTCGGTTGGCGTCTGCCCCGGCCGACGCTAGTGAGCTGAACACCGTCGTGACCGACCTGAATCTCTATCCGGCTACCAACCAACTCTATGACGTATGGAGCGGACCAAACTATTAACCATCGCCCTGGTGGGATTGCTGGTGCTGAACCTGGTGACCATCGGGTTTCTGATCCGCCAGTCCGGCTCTCCTCCCGGCCCGGGCGCCCCCGGCGAAGGCCCCGCCCGGCTCATCATTGACCGGCTTCGGCTCGATGCCGCCCAGCAGCAGCAATATCGTCGGCTGATCGAAGCTCACCGTCGGCAAACCCGGACGCTGGCGGGTCAGTCGGCGGAGCTATACCGTCGTTACTACGGCCTGCTGGCCACCGACCAGCCCGACACCAACCAGGCCAGCTCGCTGAGCCAGCAGATTGCCGCTAATCAGCGGGCGGTGGCTCAACTGAACTACACCCATTTTCAGGACATCAAAGCCCTCTGCCGTCCCGACCAGCAGGCTGATTTTGCACAGCTCGTCGATGAACTGGGGCAGCTCTTTGCCCGGCCGCAGCGACCGGGCCCCGGCGGGCCACCCCGGCAATAGTCAAAAAATTCTTCGGAAGGGCCGTAGGAACGCGTTCGGAAGGTCGTCTAAGGTCATACCAACTCACTAATGACTATGACCCCATCTTCATTCCTGACGGCCCGTCGCGGGCTGACCCTGCTGGCCAGCTGCCTGGTTTTTGCTACCGCCTGCCAGTCCACTTCCGACGATACCGTAACGCCCTCCAATGATACAACGGTACCGGAGGTATATAAGAAAATCTACGGCGCCAGCGACATCTACATCGAAGGCACGAACGTCGTGATCAAAACCACCAGCCTGCCCGATCACAAGAGTCCTTATTACAAGGGTACCAAGTGGGAAAGCTCGCTGTACGAAGCGTATAACGGCACCAACACCCGGTTTGCCATCAACCCCAATACCATCAGCCAGATCAACCTGACGTTTAAGATACCGCTCAACCCAACGGTCGACGCGGCCCATGCGTCGACCCCCGGTGGTCCTACCGGGGTGTCGGTCAACGGGGTGCCGTTTTTCAACCAGTACGCGGCTATGAACTCCCCGCTTACCAACGAAATTAACGGATTCGATCAGTATGGCGGGCATCCTCAGCAGCAGGGCCTCTACCACTACCACCTCGAGCCGTTCTACCTGACCACTAAAAAAGGGAAAGATGCGCTGATGGGCTTTTTGCTCGATGGCTTCCCCGTATACGGCCCCGTCGAAAATGGCAAAACCATCACCAACGCCGACCTCGACAAGTACCACGGCCATACCCACGCGACGACCGATTTCCCGAACGGCATCTATCATTACCACATTACGGCCGAAGACCCTTACATCAGCGGCAGCGGATTTTATGGCAAAGCAGGCACCGTTACGCAGTAAGGTCTACTGGCTGCTGTTCGGGCTGTTAGGGGCCGGTTGCCAGCCACAGCCCGAACAACCAGCCGTTGCGGTGCCCTCGGTCTACCAGCCCACCAGCCAGGCGGGCTGGCAACGGCGCAGCGGGCGGTTGTGGCTATCGGGCAAACCCTTCAGCGGCTGGCAGTTCGAACTCGGCCCGGCTAACGACACGCTCTTTGTGGGCGCTTATGTCGACGGAAAAGCCGAGGGCGAACACCGGTTCTGGCACCCCAACCACCGCTTGAAAGAAAGTCGCCGGTTTCGGAACGGGTGGCAGGAAGGGCCGCAGCGGGGCTGGTTCGAGTCCGGAAAACCCGCCTTCGTTTATCACTTCCGGAACGATGTGTACGAGGGCAGTCGGAAAGAGTGGTACCCGAACGGTCAGCCCGCCCGCAACGGCAACTACCAAAACGGGCAGGAAGCCGGTCGCCAGCAACAATGGTTTGCCGACGGTAGCCTGAAAGCCAATTACGCCGTTCGAAACGGACGCGCCTACGGATTTACGGGGGTTAAAAACTGTGTCAATGTCTGGGATTCAATTGCCGTTACGCATTAGTATGCTGCTGGGGCTATACGCCTGCCTGCTCGCCTGCCAGCCGAGGTCCGGCAACGACCGTTCGGCGGCCGTGCCGTATTACAACACCCCCACGTTTACGCCCGTCTGGCTGACCGACCCCGCCGAGGTCGACAAAACCATTACCCACCGCATTGCCGACTTTTCGTTCCGCGACCAGACCGGGCAGGTAGTTACGCAGGCTGCCGTAGCCGACCGGATTCATGTCGCCAACTTTTTCTTTACATCCTGCCCCAGCATCTGCCCCCGAATGACGAGCCTGCTGAAAACCGTTCAGGACAGCTTTCGGCACGAGCCCCGCGTTAAGCTCTTATCGTTCAGCGTTACACCCTGGCTCGACTCGGTACCCCGGCTGCGCCGGTACGCCGACCAGAAAGGGGTGCTGGACACCAGGTGGCACCTGCTGACGGGCAGCCGGGGAGCCATCTATGACCTGGCCCGTCAGTCGTATTTCGCCGAAGAAGCCATCGGATTCACCCGCGACTCTACCGAGTTTCTGCACACCGAACACATCATCCTGGTCGATCAGCAGCGCCGGATACGGGGGGTGTATAACGGCACCCAGCCGCTCGACATCGACAAACTTATTGCGGATATTCGGGCGCTACTCCCCTAACCCACCTGGGCTTTTACGTACTTCAGCGTCCCATCCAGCGCCCGGATTGTCCGGGCGCTTACCAGCGTTTGTGACCCCGCCAACGACCAGAAAGTAGTCGACTGATCTTTAGCTGGTTGCGATGAAAATAATAAGCCAAGTCGGTGTACTTTTGCGAGATTCGTTCGCTTTCCGTAACCTCTACTCCTCAACCCATGTTGTTTTCTACGACGCTTCATACGCTCCGGCAGTACAGAACCGCTTATCTGCCCAACGACCTCACGGCGGCTCTGTCGGTTTTTCTGGCTGGCCTGCCCCTCTGCCTGGGTATTGCGCTGGCCTCCGGCGCTCCGCTGTTTGGAGGGCTCGTTGCCGGCATCATCGGCGGTATCATCGTTGGTTTTTTGTCGGGTTCCGAAATAAGCGTCAGCGGACCGGCCGCCGGTCTGGCTGTTATCGTAGCCGAATCCATCAGCAGTCTGGGTTCGTACGAAGTGTTTCTGGTGGCGGTGATCCTGGCCGGTATCATGCAGGTAGTGATGGGGTTTCTCAAGGCCGGTCGGCTCAGCAGTTTCTTTCCCGACTCGGTCATCAAAGGGATGCTGGTCGGTATCGGGCTGGTTATCGTGCTGAAACAGATTCCACACGCGCTGGGACGGGATAGCGACTACGAAGGCGAGTTCGAGTTCAGCCAGCTGGCCGACCACGAAAATACATTCACCGAAATTTACCAGGCTTTGCTGACGGCCAGCCCGGGCGCCATGATCATCAGCCTGGTGTCGATCGGGATTCTGGTGGTCTGGGACAGACTGGCCGGGCAGGGCCGCAAACTGTTTCGACTGCTTCCGGCGGCTGTGCTTATGGTCTTGATCGGCGTATCGCTGAACCAGCTTTTCCGGTATTACCTCCCCGATTTTTATCTGGGCGACTCCAACGAGCACATGGTTCGCCTGCCGGTTTTATCGGCTCAGAAAGGCTGGAGTTCGATCCTCGACTTTCCGGACTTCAGCATCCTGACCGACCTGCGGGTCTACGGCATTGCCGCTACCATTGCCCTGGTGGCCAGCCTCGAAACGCTCATCAACCTCGAAGCCTCCGACCGGCTCGACCCGCTGAACCGCGTATCGTCGCCCAGCCAGGAACTCGTGGCGCAGGGGATCGGCAATATTCTTTCGGGTCTGGCGGGTGGGCTACCGGTAACGTCCGTTGTGGTCCGAACCTCGACCAACGTGTTCAGCGGCAGCCGGTCGCGGCTGTCGACCATCCTGCAGGGGGGACTGCTACTGCTGGCGGTATTGCTGGCGGGTTCCGTTCTCAACCATATTCCACTGGCCTGCATTGCCGCGCTGCTGATCGTTGTGGGCTACAAGCTGGCCGGTCCCGCCGTCTTCTCGGCCACCTTCCGGGAAGGTACGAGCCAGTTTGTACCGTTCATCGTTACCGTGCTGGGTATCATCTTTATCGACCTGCTCTTTGGGCTGCTGATCGGGCTGGCGGTAGGGTATCTGTTCGTGCTGTACACCAACTCGCAGTCGCCGTTTCGGGTCATCCGCGATGGCCATAACGTGCTGGTCAAGTTTCAGAAAGACGTGTATTTCCTGAGTAAACCCGCGCTGAAAGAACTCCTCCGATCGCTGAAACCCGGCGATTCGGTGCTGATCGATGGTCGGCACGCTGCCTTTATTGACCACGATATTTATACCTTGCTGACCGATTACGCCAAAACCGCGCAACGGCAGGGGATCAACTACGAACTTCGCGAGGTAACGCAGCGCAAAAAAAACGCACCGACTTATGCAGCCGTCTGAAAAGCTTTTGCTCTACAACAAAGCCTGGGTTCAGGATAAACTGGAGCTGGATACGACCTACTTCAGCGACCTGGCCGCCGATCAGAAGCCAAACTTCCTCTGGATCGGCTGCTCAGACAGCCGCGTACCAGCCAACGAAATTACCGGCACCGACCCCGGCGAGATGTTCGTTCACCGCAACATTGCCAACCTGGTTGTGCCTGACGACCTGAACGTGCTGAGCGTGGTGCAGTATGCCGTTGAGGTGCTACAGGTGCAGCACGTAATTGTCTGCGGCCATTATGAATGCGGTGGGGTGAAAGCGGCTATGTCGGGCAAAAAACTGGGGCTGATCGACAACTGGCTCAGCAACATCAGCCGGGCGCAGGCCAAACACCAGGCCAAGCTCGACCAGATTCCCGATCCCCAGGCCCGCTTCGACCGCATGGTGGAGCTTAACGTTCAGGAACAGATTCTGCACCTGGCCGATACCGCCAGCGTCCGGAATATGTGGGCGTCTCATCAGATACCGAGTCTCCACGGCTGGGTCTTCAACCTGCGAACGGGCCTGCTCAACGAGGTCATTACGCTCACCCCACCGGGCGCTACCCAGAGCCCGGGCCCGGTTCTGGCCCAAAGCCGCCATTAATCCGGTTTGCACCGACCGGAAACCCACGCGCCGAACAACCGGTTATACTTCTCTGACGACTTACCCTTCTATTATGACACTAGAGCCCTTCGCTTCTCTCGCCGACCAGTACCAGGTATTTTTCTTCGATGCATTCGGCGTTCTTAAAAATTACAAGGGCTTGATTCCGGGGGTTGTCGAAACGTTTGCCTACCTGCGCGAGCAGCAGAAAGCCGTTTATATTCTGACCAACGATGCCTCCCGCAGCCCCCAGCAACTGGCCGAATCGTACTGGCGGCTGGGCCTGACCGACATCGACCCCGATATGATTATCTCGTCGGGTATGCTGGCCCGCGAGTACCTGCAGCTCAAAGTCGATCACGGCACCGTGGCCTACCTCGGTACGCAGAACTCGGCCCACTACCTCGAATCGGCCGATCTGCATACGCTCTCCATCAGCGAGCTGACCCTCGAAAACATCAGCGAAGTGAACGCCCTCGTATTGCTCGACGACGAAGGGTTCGACTGGAATACCGACATCAACAAAGCCGTCAACCTGCTCCGCCGACGCAATATTCCGGTTATCGTGGCCAATACCGACGCTACCTACCCGGTCTCGAAAAACCGGCTGGCCATCGCTATCGGCAGCATTGCCGACATGCTGGAGTCGATCGTAGGTAAGCAGTTTATCCGCTTCGGCAAACCCGATGCGCAGCTGTTCATGTTTGCCTACGAACGCGTACAGGAGCGCCTGCCGGGCATCAGCAAACGAAACATTCTGATGGTGGGCGATACGCTCCGTTCCGATATTCTGGGCGGCAACAAGTTTGGTCTCGATACGGCGCTGGTACTGACGGGCAACACCGCCCCCCACGAAGCCGAGCTTCGCATCCTGGCCACGGGCATCATCCCGACCTACGTCTGCGAAACGATCGGTAGCCTGGGCAGTTGAGGTCAGCCCGGTTCCTTGGCCGTAATTGTCCCGTCCAGACTAACTGTCCAGTAGGCCGATTCGATCTGCTGGCGCTGGGCGTAGTAGCGGTCGTATACGGGCCGGTAGCGCAGCCGCTCGAGCATAACCGGTTCAAACTGCCCCAGCAGCCCCAGCAGCAGCTCACAGCCCTCCCGCACCGCAAACTGCCCGCCGGTATGCCCCGTCAGGTAATCGGCCAGGTTATTATTGACTACGTAGTTGGTCAGGAGCGGGTTGGCCGTGCGGTGAACCATAATCCGCACCCCGGCCACCTGCGCCACCGACAGGTCGAGCGCATCATCGAAGAAAAACGCCACCTCGTGCGGTTGCAGGCCATGCCGATCCAGCAGATGAGTCAGCACATCGACCTTATGCTTGGCCTGCGAGTAGCAGGCATCGAAATGCTCGCGCCCCACCAGCTTATCGGCCATGGTGTTGGTAACGCCTGTAATGATGGCCGCTACGGGCAGCTGCTCGCCCTGGTGCAGCCACAAGCCGAACCGCAGCAGGTTGGTGCCCATCGAGTCGACCTCGCTGAAGGGACTGCTACCCGAACCCGTTTTGGTACCGTCGTTGAACACCCCGTCCCAGTCGAACACAATGGCCCGTATGCGGCTTACCTTCCCGGCCAGCGTATCGACGGGGGTAACGAACCGGCCACCCAGGCCCGTAAACAGCGACTCTATCTCCTGATGTACATTCATGGAACAGACTATAGAAAAGAAGCCAACGCTGCAGGTTGCAGGTTGGCTTCAGGTAAAACAGAACCCGATTGGCTAGGCCAGCTGGGGCAGGGTATTGCGGTATTTGACTTCAACGGCGTGCAGCTCCAGCAGCGGCTTCATGAACTCTTCCAGGTAGCGGATATCCAGCTGGCTGGCCGCGTCGCAGAGGGCTTCGGAAGGGCAGGTATGGGTTTCGATGAAGAGCCCGTCGACACCCGCAGCTACGCCCGCGCGGGCCAGTACGGGCAGGTACTCACGCGCTCCGCCTTTCACATCTTTCGACGGAATACCGTACTTCCGGATGGCGTGCGTTACGTCGAATACAACCGGGTAGTTGGTGCGGCCCATGTGGTAGAAGCTGCGCGGGTCAACCACCAGGTCGTTATAGCCGAAGGTATAGCCCCGCTCGGTCAGGATAATCTGGTCGTTGCCCGAATCTTCGATCTTCTTGACCGGGTGTTTCATGTTCTCAGGCGCCAGAAACTGGCCGTGTTTGAGGTTCACGACCCGCCCCGTCTGGGCAGCCGCTACCACCAGCATGCTCTGCATACACAGATAGGCCGGAATCTGCAGCACGTCGACCACTTCGGCCGCAGCCGCAGCCTGATCGGGGTAGTGAATATCGGTCAGGATGGGGAAGCCAAACTGCTCTTTCACCTTCGCCAGAATGGCAATACCCTTGTCGAGGCCCGGTCCGGAATAATAGGTCAGGTCAGAGCGGTTATCCTTCTGGAACGACGACTTGTAGATGACCTTGATATGGAGTCGTTCGGCAATCTCGCGGAGTTGCTCGGCAACGCTCATCATGATTTTTTCGTCTTCGATCACACAGGGTCCCGAGATGAGGAACAACTCGTCCGACCCACAGTCGATATCGCCGACGCGCACAATTTTCTGAGACATAGCTTGTACTGATAAGGAGGTCAAATATACCGAGATTGTTCGGAATAGCCGACGAACCAACCGACTCGCTCGGGGAGGCACCGGAGGGGGAAAACACCATAAATAGCCTACCAAACTAATGGTCTATTATCCCCTGAACGATGAACAAAAACCAGGCTTCGCTAGCAAAACTTTCTGTTTATCAACCATTTATAAATATAATTCAAAACACCAGGCCTGAGCAGAGCGACAAAAAATAGTTTGACAATACAAAGGTTAATCCGTTTCTTTGCGCAGTTTTTTAACTCCCAACGGGCTACTAAAATGTCAGAAATTGCACAAAAAGTAAAAAGCATTATTGTTGAGAAATTAGGCGTTGAAGAGTCGGAGGTAACGCCAGAGGCAAGCTTCACGAACGACCTGGGTGCCGATTCGCTCGATACGGTCGAACTGATCATGGAATTTGAGAAGGAATTCAACCAGTCGATTCCTGACGACGAAGCGGAAAAGATCCTGACGGTAGGCCAGGCTATTGACTTCCTGGAGAAAAACGCCGGACAAGCTGGCAAGTAAGCTTCGGAGGAGCGGCATTACTCCTGCTGTATGAATTCCGTCTGCTTTTTGCCAGCTCTGCTGACAGATGGGTTCAACTCGGTATCGGTTCGTTCAGTCCGATACCGAAGGAGTTTATTTACGGGCCGATTCTGGAACACCTCGGCGCTGGCCTGATCTGTCGACAGCCCGCGCCGAAGTCGACCCCTGCGGCATACCTTCTTTTCTCATTACGCAGTAATTCTGTATGACACTCAGACGAGTAGTAGTGACCGGCCTCGGTGCATTGACACCGATTGGCAACGATGTATCCACTTACTGGAATAATCTGGCCGCTGGCGTGAGCGGGGCCGGTCCCATTACTAAATTTGATGCCAGCAAGTTTCGTACGCAGTTTGCCTGCGAATTGAAGGGCGTTGACGTAACCCAATACATTCCGCGTCAGGAAGCCCGAAAGATGGATGCGTTTACGCATTACGCGCTGATTGCGACCGACGAAGCCGTTAAAGACGCTAACATCGACCTCGAAGCCATCGACCGGAACAAGGTCGGTGTGATCTGGGGATCAGGTATCGGCGGGCTTCGCTCGTTCGAAGACGAGATGATCGACTACGCCAAAGGCGATGGTACGCCCCGCATCAACCCGTTCTTCATCGTGCGCATGATTGCCGACAGTGCATCGGGCCAGATCTCGATGCGCTACGGATTCCGGGGTACGAACTACGTGACGGTATCGGCCTGCGCATCGACCAACAACGCCATCATCGACGCGTTCAACTACATCCGGCTCGGCCGGCTGAACATGTGCGTGGTGGGCGGGTCCGAAGCGGCCGTAACCCGGGCGGGTATCGGCGGTTTCAACGCCAACCGTGCCCTCTCCGAACGCAACAGCGACCCCCAGGGAGCGTCGCGCCCCTACGATAAGGAACGCGACGGCTTTGTGCTGGGCGAAGGCGCCGGATCGCTGATTCTGGAAGACCTCGACCATGCGCAGGCCCGCGGTGCTCACATCTACGCCGAGCTGATTGGCGGTGGAATGTCGTCCGATGCGTATCACATTACCGCCCCTCACCCCGAGGGACTGGGTGCTTTCCTGGCCATGCAGGATGCCCTGAACGATGCCGGCATTCAGCCCAGCGAAATCGACTACATCAATACCCACGGCACCTCAACGCCCATCGGCGATCCGCAGGAGCTGAAAGCGATTTACCAGCTGTTCGGTGATCATTCGTTCCAGATGAACATCAGCTCTACCAAGTCGATGACGGGCCACCTGCTCGGAGCCGCGGGGGCTGTAGAGGCTATTGCCAGCATCAAGGCGCTCGAGCACCAGCTCGTACCGCCAACCATTAACCTGGTCAATGTTGATGAGGAAATTGATTCACGCTTTAATCTGACGCCCCTGACCGCCCAGGCTCGCCCGTTGACCACGGTGATGAGTAACGCGTTTGGATTTGGGGGTCATAACGCCATCGTCATTTTCCGTAAACTTAGCTGAGTCGTGCAACTCGCGCTGCCCCGTAGTTGGTTTAACCCGTTTGACTGGTTCCGTCCCGGCAAGGCTGATCCGCGGAAGAACCTGCGTCGATCTATTGCGCATATTATCGGGGCGTCGCCGTCTAACCTGGGTTTGTACCAGCTGGCCCTGCGCCATACGTCAGCGTCGAAGGCAACGGCGATCGAAGGATTCCGCGAATCGAACGAACGGCTCGAATACCTCGGCGACGCCGTGCTCGGTATGGTCATTGCCGAGTACCTGTTCAAAAAATACCCCTACAAAGACGAGGGCTTTCTGACCGAGATCCGCTCACGGATCGTAAACCGCGAAACCCTCAACGGCATTGCCCGCAAGATCGGCCTCGACCAGCTGATCGAGTATGACGGGCAACGAACGCGCAGCCTGCCAACCCGCACCTCCATGTACGGCGACGCCCTCGAAGCCCTCGTGGGTGCTATCTACCTGGATAAAGGCTTCCGGTTCTCGCGTCGGTTTATCCTTAAAGACCTGCTGGCCCACTACGACATCGATCTGGTGGTACAGAACAACGTCAACTTCAAGAGCCGACTGATCGAATGGGCGCAGCGGGCCGGTAAAGACGTCCGCTTCGAGATCATCTCCGAGAAAGGCAACAGCCACTTCCGCGAGTTCATTGCGCAGGTGATCGTAGCCGATGAGCCGTTTGCTACTGGCAGCGGCTATTCCAAGAAAAAAGCCGAGCAGTCGGCCGCCGAAAAAGCCCTCGCCCTGCTGGACACCAAACTGTAGCCCCCCCTCGCCTACCGGCGTATCTCAACAACATGACGTTTACCGATGATCCCGCCTACAGGCAGGGTCATGGCTCGTTGCTGGCCCCGGTTGTCGCGGCCTGAGATCGGGTTTGTTTGTATGTCGCTCCCCTGACAGTATCAATTGCGCCATAATGGCTGCATTTTGAGAGGAAGATTATAAATAGCTGCCATATTGTCTCCTTATTGGCCGGTAAAGGCGTTGGTACGGAATTTGAAAAATAGGCTTACAGAACCTTGAACTCAATTCCTGACACAAAACCAGCAACCGTTATGAACTCGCTAACGCGTTCGAACAACAACCTTCCGTCGCTGATCGAGAACTTTTTTGGCCGCGACATGAACGACTTTTTCAATACCAACATGCCATCGGTCAGTCATGTACCGGCGGTCAACGTCGTTGAACATCAGGATGGATTCCGGATTGAGGTAGCCGCTCCCGGTCTGAAAAGAGAAGACTTCAAGCTGAACCTGAATCATAATAACCTGTCGATCTCAGCCTATCAGGAAACCAAAAAGGAAGAGACCGATCAGACCAACGAGAAATATACCCGCCGGGAGTTTAGCTATTCGTCGTTTCAGCGGACGTTTACGCTGCCTACCTCGGTCGATGCCGATAACATCCAGGCTTCCTACACCGACGGTGTATTGAAGATCGAATTACCCAAACGCGAAGAGGCTAAAGTGAAGCCCGCCCGCCAGATTGAAATTGGTGGCTAAGCCATTGGGTGATTTAGGAACAATACCCTATAATTGCCTTGCCGAACGCATCGAACAGCCCGCCGGGATACACCCTGAACGGGCTGTTCGCTCGTTAAAAAACCTACCTAACAAAGGCCTGTTAAATTTTGTTAAGGACCAACACAAGCTGGATTTTTCGCCCCCCGGTTTCCGTTATATTCACAGACAGAAAGGTCAGTGATCTACACAAAAGACAGCAATCAGATTATTCCGTTTAACCATGAAAAGCAATTGGAAAGTTTTAGCGTTGATGGCACTCCTTTCGAGTGTAATTACGCTGGCCGCTTATAACCTCCTTGGGTTCAACCAGCGGGATGTGATTTTTAACGAATCGGCTCCTACGCCGACGATCACGGGCCGCCTGGCGGCCCTGACAGGTAACGGCCCTACGGCAGCTCCCGGCGATTTCTCGACGGCGGCTGAAGCGGTCACGCCTACGGTAGTGCACATCCGCACCACCATGACCCGCACGGTACGCCAGCAGCAGGTTCCTGACATCTTCCGGGAGTTCTTCGGCGATGAGTTTGGCGGACAGGGCGGTGGCCGTCCTCGCCGTCAGCAGGGACAGGCTTCGGGCTCAGGCGTGATCATCAGCAAAGATGGGTACATCGTTACCAATAACCACGTGGTGCAGGACGCCGACGAAGTAGAGGTGATCATGACCGACAAGCGGAGCTTCAAAGCAAAAGTGATCGGTACCGACCCCCTGACCGACCTGGCCGTAATTAAAGTAGAAGCCAACAACCTGCCGGCTATCACGCTCGGCGACTCTGACGCGCTGAAACTGGGCGAATGGGTACTGGCCGTTGGCTACCCTCTCGATCTCGAATCGACCGTTACGGCGGGTATCGTTAGTGCCAAAGGCCGTGGTATCGGTATCCTGAACCAGAACGCCCGCCAGCAGAACGATCCGAAAGGAGATACCCCGATCGAAGCCTTCATCCAGACCGACGCGGCTATCAACCCCGGTAACTCGGGTGGTGCGCTCGTTAACCTCCGTGGCGAACTGGTCGGTATCAACTCGGCCATTGCCTCAGCTACGGGTTACTACAGCGGATACGGATTTGCCGTACCGGTGTCGCTGGTGAAAAAAGTATCGGCCGACCTCCTGAAGTACGGTAATGTACAGCGCGGTTACCTCGGCATTCTGCCTATCGAGCTCAACAGCACGGTAGCCAAAGAGAGAAATGCTAAAGTAGGCCGGGGTATCTACGTTGACGAAGTTGTCGACAACGGCGCTGCACAGGCCGCCGGCCTGAAAAAAGGCGACGTAATCGTGAAAATGGAAGGACAGCCGCTCGATTCAGATGCGCAGATGCGCGAAATCATCGGTCGTCGTCGGCCGGGCGATGCGGTAACGGTAACCGTCAACCGCGATGGTACGGAGCGTGACTTCCGCGTAGAGCTGCGCAACCGCAACGGTGGTCGTGACATCATCAAGAAAACCGAAGCGACCGCCAGCACCGCGCTGAGCACGCTGGGTGCCGAGTTTGAAGAGCTATCGGCTCAGCAGGCCAAGCAGCTGGGTATTACGGGTGGCGTTCGGGTGAAGTCGATCCGGGATGGCAAACTGGCCGAAACCGACGTTGAAGAAGGCTTCATCATCGTGAAAGCCAACGGCCGGAACGTGAAAACGACCAAAGATCTGCAGGCTATCATGTCGGCGGTGAAAGAAGGCGAAGGCCTGATGCTGATCGGTATGTACCCCAACAGTTCGCGGATGTACTACTACGCTGTGCCGGTCTAATCGACCCGCAATCAATATATACAGAAACGGCCCGCCAGGATTTCCTGGCGGGCCGTTTCTGTATTGTCTCGTCTGTAAAGGCCTACTCGTAGTAGTTCAGTACAGCATGGCCGCTTTGCGCCAGCAGCTGATCGCGCTGGAACAGAGCCACATCGGCCGTCATCATGTCCTTAACGAGGGCGGGCAGATCGTATTTCGGTTTCCAGCCCAGTTTGGTCATTGCCTTGGTCGGATCGCCCAGCAGTAGGTCTACCTCGGTTGGACGGTAGTAGCGGGGGTCAACGGCCAGCACTTCTTTACCAACTTCGATCGGGAAGTCGGGGTTCGACGCGCTAACGACTACCGCCGTTTCCGAAGCACCTTCGCCCCGGAACGCCAGCTCAACGCCGATCTCGGCAAAGGCCATCTTCACGAAGTCACGAACGCTGGTCGTAACGCCGGTAGCGATCACAAAATCTTCGGGCGTATCCTGCTGCAGAATCAGGTACATAGCCTCGACGTAGTCTTTGGCATGGCCCCAGTCGCGCAGCGAATCCAGGTTACCCAGGTATACTTTATCCTGCAGACCCAGACCGATGCGGGCAACGGCGCGGGTGATCTTGCGGGTTACGAACGTTTCGCCCCGCAGCGGTGACTCGTGGTTGAACAGGATACCGTTGCAGGCATACATATTATAAGCCTCGCGGTAGTTTACCGTAATCCAGTAGCCATATAGTTTGGCTACGGCATAGGGAGAGCGGGGGTAGAACGGGGTTGTTTCTGACTGCGCGTGGCCCTGAACACCGCCGTACAGCTCAGACGTCGACGCCTGGTAGATGCGGGTTTTCTCGGTCAGGCCCAGCAGCCGAACGGCTTCCAGAATACGCAGTGTACCAATACCATCGACCTGCGCGGTGTATTCCGGCTCGTCGAAGCTTACCCGCACGTGCGACATGGCACCGAGGTTATAAATCTCGTCGGGTTGTACTTCCTGAATAATACGAATGATATTCGTCGAGTCAGACAGATCACCGTAATGAAGCTTGAAGTGCACGTTTTTTTCGTGCGGGTCTTCATACATGTGATCGATCCGCTGGGTGTTGAATAACGAGCTCCGGCGTTTGATACCGTGAACTTCGTACCCTTTAGCCAGCAGCAGTTCGGCCAGATAGGCCCCATCTTGTCCGGTAATTCCGGTTACCAGCGCTTTTTTCATACTACGGTCGTAAATAATGAGTGACTGCTAAAATTGTACAAATCTTATTAAAAAAGCTTACTATATACTCAAAAATGGTACTTATTTTATTAACAGGCTTCGGCGAACATCTATTTTATCGGGTTGCAGCTGAGCCGAGGAGACGAGCTGCTTAATAGAAGAATAGTACCGTTCTGCATCCATACGTCGCATAAAATCGCCTACTTTAAGTTTATAGGTAGGCTGACTATAGCTCAAATATGGGCTAAGTTCGGGAAAATTTTGGTAAATCAGTAACTTAATCGATTCAACTTCTTTTCTCTGGTTGCCCACGTACACCTGAACCCGGAAGCCAGGGGCGTAGCGAACCGACCGATTCTTATCGGCAATGGTATCGAGCGCCAGTTCGAGCTGCCGGTTTACGTGGAGCGCTTCCGGTACGCCAGCTGGCTTTCGGGTATCATTTTTACGGGCGGGCGCCGTGGCTACTCCCGCTGTGGCCGATACCGCAGTTGGCCGCGTCGTTGTGCTGCCGGTGGTGGGGGCTGGCGCGCTGGCATATACCGGCCGGGCGGCCGTCAGATCCTCATTATACGAGTTATAGTCGGATGCAGACGCTGTCGACGACGAGCTTACCCGGCTGCCCGCGCAACTACTCAGCACCAGCGCCAGCCCCAGACAATTCAACCAAAGTTCGTGCCGCATATAGTCTTGATTTTGACCCGTAAAATTAACCAATTTGACTTTCTAAAGACAGTGGGGACCTCGGCAAGGTATCCCATGGTCTATTTTTGGTTAATTTTGGGGATTACTCTGACAACACATGCTGAATATACAAAGCAACGTGTCGCTCAAGCCTTACAATACGTTCAGGATTGACGTCAACGCGCGCTATTGGGTTGAAATTAATCAGGAAGATGATTTACAGACGCTGCTTCAGCTTACCGATCACCTCGATACTCCCAAGCTGATTCTGGGAGGAGGCAGCAACGTACTGCTGTGCCACGACTTCAACGGCCTGGTCGTTCGGCTCAACATACAGGGCATTGAGGTAGTTCGGGAAGACGATGCGCATATATACCTAACCGCCGGTGCGGGCGTCAACTGGCACAAGCTGGTCATGTACTGCGTTCAGCAAAACTACGCCGGTCTGGAAAATCTGTCGCTTATACCGGGTACGGTAGGAGCCGCGCCCATGCAGAATATCGGGGCCTACGGCGTCGAGATCGAGCAGGTGTTCGACTCGCTGACGGCCATCCACGTACAAACGGGCGAGCAGCGCCGGTTCAGCCATGCCGACTGCCGGTTTGGCTACCGCGAGAGCGTATTCAAGCGCGAGCTGAAAGGTCAGTACATCATCACGAGTGTCACCTTCCGGCTCGATAAACAGCCTACTTTCCACACCCGCTACGGCGCCATTCAGGAAACGCTGACTGACATGGGCGTATCGGACGATGAGCTGACCATTCAGGCCATCAGCGAAGCCGTTATCCGCATCCGGCGCAGCAAACTACCCGACCCCGCCGAGATTGGCAACGCCGGGAGTTTCTTCAAGAACCCCGAAATCCCGAAAACCCAGTTCGACGCCCTCAAAGAGCAGTACCCGAACCTGCCGGGCTACCCGATCGGCGACGAGGTGGTAAAAGTACCGGCGGGCTGGCTCATTGAGCAGGCGGGCTGGAAAGGCCACCGCACCGGCGATGCGGGGGTACACGCCAAACAGGCGCTGGTGCTGGTCAACTACGGCCAGGCAAGCGGAAACGAAATCATTGCCCTGGCCCAGCGGGTACAGGCCTCTGTTCAGGAAACCTTCGGCATCCGCATAACGCCCGAAGTGAATATTGTCTAGCGACCAGCCTCTCCAGCCATACTCCCAGCCCAAGAAGGGGTTGTTTGGGGGAGGAAGTTGAGAAGGTAAATCTGTGAAGAGACCGGTCTCTTCACAGATTTACCTTCTCAACTTCCTCCCCCAACAAACTAAGAGGCCGGGGCATACAGACTACTCGAAACACAGCGACGCTGCGCCCAGCAGGCCCGCGTCGTTGCCAAGGGTGGCTTTCTTGATGGCCAGACCGTTTTTATAGTAGGGATTGAGCCAGTAATCGAGGGTGCGGTTCACGGCCGGCATGATGTAATCGAACGAAGCCGACAGCCCGCCACCGATCAGCACCTGTTTGATATCGAGAATTTTGATCAGCGACGCCAGCCCTTCGCCCAGCATCTCGCCTACCTCGTCCCAGATCTGCTGCGCCAGTTCGTCGCCCTCGGCGGCTGCGGCTACCAGACCCGTTGTCGAGATGTCGCCATCGGCGGGGAGCTGGGTTTCGCCGGCGTATTCGCTCCGGCGCTGGGTGGCCAGTTGCAGCAGCTCTACCTTGCCGATGTTCCGCTCCAGCACCCGGCCGTTGCGCGACGGGATGTGGCCCGGCTCCATGGCGTTTCCGTCGCCCCCGGTAAAGATTTTCTTATTGATGATGGCGGCTCCGCCCACGCCCGTACCGAGCGTAATGAAGATATAGTTCTCGGTAATTTTTTCTTCGGCAAAATAATACTCGCCCAGCGCGGCTGCGTTGGCGTCGTTAGCCAGAAAAAACTGCACTCCTGCAAACCGCTTGGTCAGGATATCGACAATCGGCGTTCCGTTGATTTCGGGAATGGCCGTGATCTCGAGCGCAATGGTCCGGTCAGGACTGAGCATACCAGGCAGGCCAATACCGACCCGTTTTACCTCTTTGTTAGCCAGCAGTTGCAGCGCGACCGCATCGCCGAAGCGATCCATAAAGTGGCCCGACTGGCGCCAGCTGATGGTGTCGTGACTGTAGAAATTGGAAATTTTGCCGGTTGTAGCGTCAACGATTCCCATTTTGACGTTCGTGCCGCCAACATCGATACCCAGATACTCAACAGAAGACATGCTTAATTTTTAAGTTTACAGTTTGCAGTTTACAGGTTCGGGCAAGTGAAGTGGGCTGCAAGATACGAAGGAGTAGCCAGTAGGCAGTGCGTACTGGCCATTCCGGTCTGTTTTACCCCTATCCTTACCCACCGGCTCAGATATCGCCCAGCTGGGGCCGGATCAGAATTTCTTCGACCACGGCGCTCTTCGACAGCGTATAGGCCGCCCAGGCACTGTCGGCCACGTCGTCGGGTTTCATGAACCGGTCTTCGGGCAGGTCGGTGCCTTCCCAGCTGTTGGTCAGCGTAGCGCCCGGCAAAATGGCGGTTACTTTGATGCTGTGCGGCTTGAGTTCCTCGCGCAGCACCCGGCTCATGCCCAGCAGGGCAAATTTAGAGATGCAGTACGAGCCGCCGTTGGTATAGGCCGTAATACTGGCCGTTGAGCACATCATAAAGATATGCCCCCTCCGCTGAATCATCATATCCCGCACCAGCCCACGCGTCAGGTGGTAGGCGCTGGCGACGTTGGTATTCATCAGCTGCTCGAACGTACCCTCGGCTTCGTTATGGATCTGCCCCGGCTGAAACGTGCCGGTATTGTTGACCAGCACCTCAACGGGCCGGTTCAGCGACTGCACGTACCGGACCAGCGCATCGACACCCGTCCGCGTGGCCAGATCGGCCGCAAACGGCAACCGGTCGGGCCCGGCCAGCCCCTCGACCGAACGGGCGCAGACAACCGCTTCGAAGCCTTCGGCAACAAATTTATCAACAATAGCGCGGCCAATGCCTTTCGTACCGCCGGTTACAACAATGAGTGGTTTCATAGGACAAATAACGGTAGAAACCATTCTACCTTTGTTGAGGTTCTCACCAAAAGCCACCTTCTCCCGGCAAGCGGGCGATTATGGGCTTCGCTACACGCTTTTATGTCACGCATAGGCAGCTACTTCATTTTTTTAGGCACGCTCTTCCGGAACCGCGAAAAACTGCGGGTGTACCTCAGCCTGATTCTTAACGAGTGCGTATCGATCGGGGTTGGCTCGATTTTTATCGTGGCGCTGGTCAATACGTTTATCGGGGCCGTTACCTGCGTACAGACGGCCTATAACCTGACCAATCCCTTCGTACCCAGAAATATTATTGCGCTCATTGTCCGCGACAGTACCATTCTGGAACTGGCCCCTACCCTCTCCTGCATCGTGCTGGCGGGTAAGGTCGGCTCCAACATTGCGGGCGAGCTGGGCACGATGCGCATCACCGAACAGATCGACGCACTCGAAGTGATGGGCATCAACTCGAGTTCATACCTCGTCTTGCCGAAGGTCATCGCATCGGTGCTGATGTTTCCGCTGCTGGTGATCATGGCCGGGTTTTTGTCTATCCTGGGCGGCTACATTGCCGGTACGCTGGCGGGGGTTATCTCGCCCGAAGAGTACGTATCGGGGCTGCGGTTCGAGTACAAACCGTTTGGCGTCTCGTTTGCGCTGATCAAAACCGTCGTATTCGCCTTTCTGGTGTCGACCATCTCGGCCTACCAGGGCTTCAACGTACGGGGGGGCGCCCTCGAAGTGGGCAGCGCATCGACCTCGGCCGTCACCAACAGCTGTATCGCCATCGTCGTCGCCGACTTCGTCCTGACGCAGGTACTGTTAACTTAATGAGTGATTGAGTGAATGGGTGATTGAGCGGCAGGATAGTCCAGCCTCCGGCCTTTTCACTCATTCACTCAATCACCCATTCACTCATTGTTTATGATCGAGATCAAGAACATAACCAAGACGTTTACCGACCGGCAGGTGCTGGCCGGTATCGACGGTACGTTTCGGCCGGGCGATACGAGTCTGATCATTGGCGGCAGCGGTACGGGAAAAAGCGTGTTGCTGAAGTGCATGATCGGGCTGATTACGCCCGACTCGGGCGAGGTGCTCTACGACGGCCGTAATTTCCTGACCAGCAACATCGACGAGCAGAAGACCATCCGGCGCGAAATGGGCGTCCTGTTTCAGGGATCGGCGCTGTTCGACTCGAAGACAGTGCTCGACAACGTACGTTTCCCGCTCGACATGCTGACCGAGCAGTCGGCGGCCGAGAAAAACGAGCGGGCGCTGGAGTGTCTGCGACGCGTGGGGCTGGAGGGCGCCGGCGACCGGATGCCGTCGGAGATCAGCGGGGGTATGAAAAAACGGGTCGGTATTGCCCGGGCCATCGTGCTGAACCCCAAATACCTCTTCTGCGACGAACCCAACTCGGGCCTTGACCCGCTGACCTCTATCAAGATCGACCAGCTCATCAAGGAAATCACCGACGAGTACCGCATCACCACCGTCGTGATTACCCACGACATGAACTCGATGATGGAGATTGGCGAGAAAATCATGTTCCTTTACAAAGGCAACAAGCTCTGGGAGGGCAACAGCGACACCCTGACCCAGTCTGACGTAGCCGAACTGAACGAGTTCATCTACGCCAACAAACTCCTCCGCGAGACCGCCCGCTAAGGCCAACGCCCCGCACGGCAGCACCCCATACGACCCCGGCAGCCAGGCCCTCCCCCATCGGGAACCTGCCCGCCGGGGTCTTTTTCATGCCTCATCCCGGCAAAAACTACCGTTAACTCACATGACAAACTTTTGATAGTATCTGTCACCAGCAGATCACTTCTTTGTATACAGATTAACTAAAGTGACAACTGTACGCTTAATGATATATAGCTCACTATCAAGCAACTATCATTAAGTGAAGATGCGTACAATGGTATGTTGAGTGCAAGTCAAAAGCTGAAAAGCGTGTTTACCGTCTTCGGTCGATAGGGGACTCTTACACAGGACGGTTTTGACTCGTTTGGCGGGTTGCGTGTGACAATTTGAACGCACCGATTAGGAAAATAAAGCGAGTTAGGCAGGTTTCCGGCGACAGAGGAAACGACTCGCAGATTTAAGATAACTTTTCAATTCATGGAACAAAAGCGTACCAGACCCAAGAAGGCCAGTAAAGGTGAGTGGATATTTGCTATTATTTTAGGAGTCGTCTTTCTAACTTGGTTCTTCTCAACTCGTGATTACCGAACTTCTGAGGAAAAGATGAATGACGAGATTGAGGAGCAAGTAAGAGAAGATAGAATTAACGCTCGGATAAGTGAGTCACGTCAGAGTCGTTATACTGATTTGCTGGCTGATACAAAGCATGATTTGAAAGCATATGGTGTTAACTATACAAACGTAGAAATTGCCGAAAGCGGTTGCTTGTGGGTTTATGTTGTTGACAACGGTAAGAATAGAGACGGTTTGGCAACAACTTTGTGTTCACGTGCGAAACGTGACTTTGTATCTTGTGTCACAATAGTCGACAGTCAAGGAAATACATTGGGGCGCTCAATGTGTAAATGAGTTCGTTACAAATTAACCCCGGTTGGGCAGGTCTCTTGCGACAGGATGCCCGCCCCGAAGGAAAGTAGATAGCCTATAACTTCGATAGGTGTGTAAGGGTTACAAGGTGGTCGGTTCATTTATCTTGTGTCCTCAACCATCAACACCTGTGGGCGTTGGGTGCGCGTCCATGCTAGACGTGTTTAGCAGCTCTCGGTCGACACATCGCACTTGAATAATATGCAGGCTTTACGTTGCAATCCGAGCGTCGGTCGACTTGACATGCTTATTAGGCAGGCGATCTTGATTTTAAAAAGGTAAATTTGGAAAGTATAAATACATTTTAGATTGCTCATTTCTTCGTAAATTCAATACTAATCCACTTAAAATGAAAAAACTGTCGATTAAAGAAATAGTAGAGTTTAGAGGCAAATCGGATAGAAGTAAAAAAAACTTTGCGAATGAAGTAAAACTTAACAAAGAAAAGATACAGACTGAGTCTGGAGGTGATTATTGGGTTAGTTGCTTAAGCGCAATAAGTAGTGGTTACAAGGCAAATGATGTTCTATTGATAACTGCAAGAAGATTAGAACTAGAGAATAAGCATGATGCAACAGATTTCAACAGGACAAAAACAATGTACGAAAGAAACATTAGCATTCTACGTAATTATGAAGATTTTAATTTTAAAGTATGGATGCCTATTAACGAATTGAAGTTCATGAAGAAGGCGAAGAAAAATTATCTTTTGACTATTAAAGGATTTTTGATTCAAGTAGCACCTCAACATGTTTTTACATTTCAGCAAAATGACGTCAATGAAGTTGGTGCAATTTGGTTTATAGCTAAATTGAAAGGCTTTAAAGAAGATGAGTTAGGGATGTTCACTGATATTTTATACAGATATTTAACAGCCAATTTCAAAGACTACACTGTAAACTCAAAATACTGCATTGCGGTAGATGTATTCAGTAGCAAGTATGTAAACTATTTTCAGTTGGAGAGCAGAGAGATTCCTAAAATTTTAGACTCGACATTAAATGCAATTAAGGCTCTGATGTAGTTGGACCGTGCGTTGTCATCGCTCCGCTTGGGGTCGCTTTCGGGTGACAGGAAGCATATTAGTACATCAGGCACGACAGCCCAACCGGCAGGGGGCGTAAAGGCAGGAGCGTCGTTCACACCTTTCAACCAGCTCGCGGGGCCATTAACCCCCTAGATCGTTGGGTGCAATCACAAATAGTGCGTGAATGCTGGCGTCCCAGCGACGGGCAGTGCATAACAAAGGTCAAGTTTTTGTTCGTCTGCAGGGTTTTGTGGGACAATTTAGACGCTCCGATCAGGCAAGTCTAGACTTCGAAGACAGCATCTCGGCGACAGATAACAATTGATTTCTTCGTATTAAAATACAGAACAAACAAATGGGGTTATTTGACTTTTTAAAGAAAAAGGAACTTGCAGAAATTCATGAACTCAAGTTACAACTTGAGCGATATAAATCAATATCTGACATTGAAGCGGAGGTTACCACCCAAAAGAACAGTTTAGAACTTATAGTAAATTCAAAAGTATCAGAGGTTAAAGCCGCCGAAGATAAATTGAATACTTTAAATTCAAACTATAAAATCGCCTTAGAAACATACAACAAACTCCGTAAAGAAGTTAGTGTGTTTGAATCAAAATTAGATTTGATCGAATTTGGAGTTTATGAACCTGTATATGATTTTGAAAAGTCAGACGAATACAGAACGGAGCAGAATAAAATTGTAGAAAAACAAAAATCTATGATTAGTGCAGATACTGCCGCTATTTGTACTACTCAATGGACAGTTGAAGGAAGCGAGTCAAAAGGCAAAGCTGTTGTAAGAGTATATAAAAAGTTAATGTTGAGAGCTTTTAATGGTGAATGTGACGTTTTGATTGCAAAAGTAAAATGGAATAACGTCAACCAGATGAAAGAACGGATGCAAAGAATATTCGTTGCTATAAATAAATTAGGTGAGGGCTTCAAAGTTTACTTGAGTAGCGAATATTTTGATTTGAAACGTCAAGAATTAATCCTTGAATATGAGTATCAAACTAAACGTCAGCAAGAAAAGGAAGCAATGAGAGCAATTCAAGAAGAATTGCGGGAAGAAGAGAAAGCAAAAAGAGAATTTGAACAAGCGCAACGCGAAGCGCAAAAAGAGGAAACGAATTATCAAAAAGCGTTAGACAAAGCCAGAAAAGAAATAGACTTAGTAACTGGCGAAAAACACGATAGATTGCAAGCTCAGATTGAAAAATTAGAACAGGAATTAAAAGAAGCGCAAGCGAAGAAAGAAAGGGCTTTATCAATGGCCCAACAAACTAAGCGTGGACACGTTTATGTAATTTCAAATATTGGCTCATTCGGCGAAAATGTTTACAAAATTGGTATGACAAGGCGTTTAGAGCCAGAGGATAGAGTTAAAGAGTTAGGGGACGCGTCTGTCCCTTTCCAATTTGATATTCATGCAATGATATACTCGGATGAAGCCCGTACATTAGAATATGAATTACATAAGGCTTTCACCGATAAAAAGGTAAATATGCTCAATTACCGGAAAGAGTTCTTTAACGTGACGCTGGAAGAAATAGAGCAAAAGGTTAAGGAAACAGGGCTTGATGCTGAATTCTCAAAAATTCCCGAAGCAATGGAATACAGAGAAACATTGGCAATTATTGAAAAGCTAAATTCCCAGACAGAACCATTGACGGTTGAGCAGATGATTGCAGAAGAGTTTCCAAGTAGTTTGGCGTAAGTAAGATTGCTGTTTCGCTCTGAGTGGGCGGGATGCTTGCCCTCCAAGGAAGGTTTGCAGCCCAACAGCATGAATGCGTAAAGGGGTAATAGCTTGGATTCAGTGGAGTGACTCGCCCAACATCAACCACTACGTTCGTTATATGTAGGCTAGGTCTTAATTCAAGCTATAATCGACGCTTTGGCAGGATATTACTAAATCTAGCGTAAGCAAGCCAGCTAACCAGTTAGTAGCCTGATCAATATAGGAAGATATGTTCGTAAATTCAGGTCGGTGTCGGTATATTTGGGTAACGCATTTACCTGTATCCTGACCGACTTGTATGAAAAAAGTGGCTAAAGTTTTCCTGTATAGCCTGTTGGGCCTGATTCTGCTGCTGGTAGCGTCGGCCGGGCTGTTCATCTACAAGGTAAAAAACGGGTTTCCCGTCAGCTACGAAACCGAACCCCCTGCCATTGATTTCCCCGCCAACAAACCGGCGGTGCTGCTGTTCTCGAAAACAACCGGCTATCGGCATGGCGAATCCATCGATGCGTCGAAACCGGTGTTTCGGCAGATGGCCGAACGCAACGGCTGGTTCGTCTACGAAACCGAAGAAGGGGGCGCGTTCAACCCCGAGCAGCTGAAGCAATTCAGGGCGGTTGTTTTCAATAACTCAACCGGGCGGGTGCTGAACGACGAGCAGCAGCAGGCCCTTAGCCAGTACGTCGAAGCGGGAGGTGCCCTGCTGGGTATTCACGGCGCCGGCGACGATTCGCACCACTGGCCCTGGTACGAAAACAACCTGCTGGGCGCCAGATTTTCGCACCACCCCCTCAACCCGCAGCTCCAGCCAACTACCGTGCACCTGGACACCACCACTACCGACTCGACCCTGACGCGGCAGCTCCCCCCAGCCTGGACGCATACCGACGAGTGGTACGTGTTTTTCACCCAGCCCGAGGGCGTTCGGGTCCTGTCGCATATCGACGGCGACAAGATCGTGGCCAACGGAAACGTGCTGCTGATCAACGACAAAAACTTCGGCATGGGCAAGTACCATCCGGTGGCGTGGTACCGGACCGTTGGGCAGGGAAAGACGTTTTATACCTCCATGGGCCACCACGCGCCCGTCTGGCAGGACCCCCATTTTGTCCGGCTCCTGGAAAACGCTCTCTACTGGGCCATCGACTGATTACCGGCTGGTTCGGGATGCGGCCACGTCCGAATGACAGCGGGCGCGACGCTCAGCCCTGTTCAGCCAGCTACCACCCTCCGCCAAATGCCTTCTGCTATGCAACTGCTGACGCTACGGTCTGTTTTTTATCTGCTTCTGTTCAGCACAGTACTGCCGGGATGCCAACAGAACGAGACTGCCCCTCCGGCTACCCTTTTTCCGAGCTATAATACTGCACCTGTAGCACCCGACCGGGCCGGTATGGGGCGCAACGCGCTTCAGCTGTCCACTGCTATCAGCCACGGCATCAACATCGGAAATACCCTGGAGGCCATGGGTGGCGAAACCAGATGGGGTAACCCGCTGATCACCAAAGCTTATATCGACCTGCTGAAACAGAGCGGTTTTAACGCCGTCCGGCTTCCGTGTTCGTGGGACCAGTATGCCGATGCCAGTACAGCCCGCATCAGAACCGACTGGCTCGACCGCGTCGAACAGGTTATCCGGTATTGTATCGATAACGATATGTATGTACTGCTCAATATTCACTGGGATGGCGGCTGGCTGGAGTCAAACTGCACCGCCGAAAAACAGGCCATTACCAACGCAAAACAGAAAGCCTTTTGGGAGCAGATTGCCACCCGAATGCGGCATTTCGATGAGCATCTGCTTTTTGCCAGTGCTAACGAACCCGCCGTGAAGGATGCTGCCCAGCAGGAGATTCTGCTCACCTACCACCAGACTTTTATCGACGCCGTTCGCTCCACCGGCGGTAAAAATGCCTACCGGGTTCTGGTTGTTCAGGGGCCCATGACCGATATAGAAACAACCAACAAACTCATGACTAGACTGCCCGCAGATCAGGTACCTGACAGGCTGATGGTAGAGGTTCATTATTACACGCCTTGGAATTTTACCGGTATGACCAAAGATGAAGCCTGGGGTAATCAGTTCTTTTACTGGGGCAAAGGCAATCATTCGGCAACCGATCTGGCTCATAACCCGACCTATGGCGAAGAACCAACCGTCGACGCGGCCTTCAGGTCGATGAAAACGCAGTTTATCGATAAAGGCATTCCGGTCCTTCTGGGTGAGTATGGCTGTCAGTTACGTACCAATCTGACAGGCGATGCCTTCAGGCTGCACCAGGCCAGCAGAATTTATTATATCGGCTACGTAACCCGGCAGGCCAGAGCCAACGGTCTGTTACCGTTTTTCTGGGATACGGGCAGCTCCGGCGCTATTTTCGACCGGCATAGCAACCGTATAGAAGACTCGTCGGCGCTCGACGCTTTGCTGAAGTAGTTGACTACGGTAACGTACTATAACACAGTTACGTATCTGAGCCATCCCATCGGCCTTGGGCCTGTTTACGGCTCCGGCTACCCTGCCGGCCTACGCCCTCCCACTCCGCCAGACAGCGCCAGTCGGGTGCTGATTCAAATTTTTTTTGGAGAAAAATTGGTTATCCAGCCGTGAAGGTCGCTTATGAACAGCGGCTGGCGGGCCGGGAAACCTGACAGGCAGTACCACCGCCCACGGCAACCAACCGACTTAAGTCAACTTATTATGAAAGCAGTAGGGTTCAGGACATCGCTCGCCATTTCAGAGCCAGCAAGCTTTATCGACGTCGACATCGACAAACCGGTTCCGGCCGGGCATGACCTGCTGGTCAAGGTCAGGGCCGTATCGGTCAATCCGGTCGATTTTAAAATTCGACAGAACTCGGCCAAAGATACGGTACTCGACCAGCCCAAAATCATCGGCTGGGATGCCGTAGGGGTCGTAGAAGCCGTGGGTAGCGACGTCAGCCTGTTCAGCGTGGGTGATGCGGTCTACTACGCCGGCGACATAACCCGGTCGGGCAGCAACGCCGACTACCAGCTGATCGACGAGCGGATCGTGGGCCGCAAACCGGCTACCCTTTCGGACGAAGCCGCTGCCGCCATGCCGCTGACCGCCCTGACCGCCTGGGAAATCTTCTTCGACCGGATGCGGCTGTCGGCCGACCGCGACCGGGACAAAACGCTGCTGATCATCGGCGGGGCCGGGGGCGTGGGGTCCATTGCGATTCAGCTGGCCAAAAAACTGCTGGGTCTGCGCGTAATTGCCACCGCATCGCGCCCCGAAACCATCGACTGGTGCCGCCAGATGGGTGCCGACCAGGTTGTCAATCACCACAACCTGGTGAAGGAAGTCCGGAACGCGGGTTTCCGGCAGGTCGACTACATTGTCGACTTCGTGGATACCAACGCCTACTGGGATGCGATGGCCGAGCTGATCAAACCGCAGGGCCATATTGCCTCTATTACGGGCAGCGCTACCCCGGTGGCGCTGAACAAGCTCAAGAGCAAAAGCGTCAGTTTTTCGTGGGAGCTGATGTTCACCCGCTCCACCTACCAGACCGACGACATGATCGAGCAGCACCACATCCTGAACCGGGTGGCCGACCTGCTCGACGAAGGGGTGCTGCAAACCACCATTACCCAGACCCTGCAGGGTCTGACGGCCGATACGCTGAAGCAGGCCCACGCGCAGCTCGAATCGGGAACAACGATCGGGAAACTAGTTATTTCGTTCTGAGTACGGACCGGATCAGTCGATACAAAAGCCTATCGGAGCCGCAGCAGAACTGGCTGGCGATATGCCCGGCAGGTTACCATCACGGTTTTCCGGTACCGTAGCTGTTTTTGTCATGATGACGAAATAAGTGCCCCTCCTGCCCTTAATTTTCCGGCACGTACCAGAAGGGGATGGTGACCAGCTCTTCGGCTTTGGCGAGCGAGTCGGGCTGAATGGCAATGCGCAGGTTGTTTCTACCGGTTTTGAGGTTTCCGGGCACCAGTACCGTCTGCCAGCCGCGCTGCTCCTGCGGGCCGCGTTTGGTAAAGAGCAAATCGGGGGTGGCGTAGAGTGAGTCGTTGACGGAAATACGCATGAGCCGGTTGGTCTGCTGGCTGCTCCAGTTGGCAAAAAGCCGGTATCGTTCGGTTCGTGGCAGGGTGTCGCTCCAGTCAGGTCTGGCAGACAGCCGGGTCAGCAGGGTGTCCAGCGCTTTAGGATAGGCGATGAACAGCCGGATGTAAGGCTCGCGGATCACGTCGGCCTGAATGGCGGCTGCATCGACATAATCGGCTTCGGCACGCTGGTTATCGTAGGCAACCGGGTTCAGGTACAGGCTATCGACCCGGGCGGTGTAGAGGTGCCGTCGGTTCAGGGTCGATACCCGCCGATCCGCACGCGACAGGTCCGCTGTAAACTCCACCAGAATCAACGCCATAAAAACAACGATCATCACCCCGATCGCCCAGATGATTTTTTTGTAGGGCAGATGGCTATAAAACGTATTGGTGATGAAGGCAAACGGCTTATGCATGCCCCAGTAAAAGAACCTGTTGAGCGCCCTGAACCGGTAATGCGCTATAACGCCAACCGGATGGGCTCGCACCTTCGGGATACTCAGCAAAAAACCGATCAGGATAAAAAGCCCAATTAGCAGACTGCCTCCCATCTTGACATACTGCCAGGCCTGGGCTGATAGCAGTGGCCGCAGCACCGAGTGAACGCCCAGAATGACCAGGTAGGCGGATGCCATTAGAACCAGGCTGATCACGAATAGGAAAGCTACCGCAAAAACGATGTTACAGCGTTGGTCGAGCCGCAGGATGTACCGGTCGAGCGAACCGAATTCGTCGGCCATTTTTTTCTGCGCATACGGCGTCGTAAACGGAATCCGGTCATAATGAACGCCGGTCGGGTATACGGCCAGCAGACCCACCAGCCCCACCCAGAGCGCCCGCATCACGAAGTTGGTCAGGAACGCCAGGAACAGCACATAACAGGTTACCTTCATCATGCTGTAGGCCAGCGAAGGAAAGAGCGTATAAAAACCGGCCGTCTGACTCATGAAGTTGTACCGGATGTAATCGAAGAACTGATCGAGCAGGTCGGGCAGTTGCAGTATGGCAAACAGGGCGGCCCCGGAAATAACGAGTTCCAGGTTCCAGCTCTGGGTGGTCAGTTCGCGCAGTTTTTCCTGCTGATCGGGCGGGAGGGCGGGCTCGGGCGTAATCGGTTCAGTCACGTCGGTTGGGATAGGCATCTGCCGAAATTAACGAAAAAGCTAAAGTCTATGCGCTTCGGCGAGTATTATCCCCTCTTTTTTATGATGGATCGGTGTACGGGCAGCCCCGCCCCTGTTGAGGTATCGTATTATGAATTTGTTATAGGCTATTGACAGGCTGCCCCTCCGGGGTTAGGGGTGCGCTGGTTAAAACGTTAAAGCCATGCAGACAGCCCGTCTTACACCCCCCAGCCCCGCGACGGCGGCCCGGCCTAAGGGGTAAAAAGGCCGCCCATCGAGCTGACTAAAGTCCGCAAGTATCGTCCTCAAACTACCCCTTAGGCCGGGCCGCCGTCGCGGGGGGGGGGCTAAATAGGCAGCCCTTAGAGCCGGTAGAAGCACAACGAATCCTACCTCCCCATAGCTCCGGAGGGGCGGCCTGTCAATGAAACCGCTGAACCCGAACGGCATCGCGCCCGACGGCGATTAAAAACGCCAGCGGGCCTGGACTTTGACTTCGGTTTTGTGGGGCGCGTCGATCTGGTCGAGGTCAGAGCCTACGGTGGTCTGGTTGGTGAGGTCGGTACGGGCCCAGCGGAGCCACAGGTCCAGATGACGGCTCAGGTTGTACTGCACCAGCACATAATGCCGGATACCCCGGTCATAATAGGCCGGAAACGAAAACGCGTACAGCACATCGCGCTCATACACATACTGCCGACTGTCGTAATCATCGGTACCGAAAAGAGCCACCCGCCCGCTCAGGCTCCAGCGCCGGCGCTCGTACTGCACATCCTGGACCAGTGCGAAACCGGTAGACCGGGCGCGACCCGCGTAGGCAAAGCTCCCCTGCTGAACGCGGGACCGCAGGGCCAGCCCCCGCGCCAGGGTATATTCGGCATTGAGGGCCAGGCTTCGGCGCGTAGTCCGTACCACCTCGTCGGTCTTGCTGCCGGGCAGGTTCTTCTCTTTTCGCTCGTCGTGAAAAACGGCATAGAACGTGGTTTGCCGGTTGGGCGTGTAGCGGATCTGCATCAGGTAATCGAAACCCGACGACGGCGTATCGACCAGGTACTTCAGCCACGGAAACCGATACGCGTCGACGAAGCCGCTCACGGTCAGCTTCCGGTAAATGGTGTACTTCAACCCCGTATAAACACCCGTTTCGTTCTGGCTGCGGCTGCTTTCGCTGAACGCGTTGGCATAAAAACTGTGAAAATTACGGTCATAATGCCGCAGCACCACGGCCAGATCGAGCTGTTTGGTCAGGCTGGCCAGCGCCCCCCCAACGGCACCCGTCCCCCCGCTGCTGGTCTGCGAGCCGCTACTCCGGGCCACCTCCCCGAAGAAATTCCAGTTGTTCCAGACGTAGCCGCCGTGCAGGCCGATGACCCGATTGGTTGTGCCGGTGAATTCGTAGCGGTTATACGGCAGGTTGCGCTTCCGAAAGAACAGATCATAGGTTGTAGACAAGGCCGTCAGCCCCAGCTGCAGCTGGTGGCGGTTGTGATAGAGCAGGTGCAGGCCCACGTTCGTTTCGAGCAGGCGACCCTGATCGTCCCGTTCCGAGGGGGTTCGGTGCAGTCCCGACGTTTGCAGCGAGGTTGCGATGAGTTCGTCGGCGGTGCTGCCTGCCGTGGTGTTGGCGTCGCGCCGGTTTCGGGCAGCCAGCAGGGTCAGGTCAAGCCGGGGATGCAGGGCGTAGGTGGCCGTAGCGCCCCGAAAGTAGCCGTATTCGGTCAGCGAGGAGTAGGGCCGGGCCCCCAGCGTCGGGCGTCGAACGGTCTGAACCGTTTCGGCACTCTTGCCCAGCACGAACCCCGCCGACAGAACGAGCCCCTGCCCGACCTGCATCTGGTAGTCGCCGAGCGTTATGTTGCGCCAGCGGCCCCGGTTCTGGAGTTGCAGATGAAACGAGACGTAATCCAGTCCATGCCGACGCGCCGAGGGTTGCCAGCCCATCACCTCGCCGGGGTCTTTCTCAACGGTCAGGCCGAAGCTGAACGCGCGCGGCCGGCTGTAGCGATACCGGGCGAACCACTGCCCCGGGCTACCCAGATAGCGCGTGGGCAGGCTTCCGTTTCTGTTGGGCGTAGCCGCAGAAAATCCTTTTTGCCGCTCCAGTAGCTGCTCGAAGCGCAGCAGCACGTAGTGATCGGTGGGCGTGGGCATGGCCCCCAGCAGGCGCGGGCTGTCCGACACCGTCGCGAACGGCAGCAGCCGACGAATGGTGGGCAGGTCGAAGCCCGGAACGGCCTGCAGCTCGTAAATAGACAGCAGGTCACCGGCGTCGGTGCGGTACGTAAGCAGGCTGTTTAGCTGGCGTTCGGAGAGCAGGTAGGTAGCGGCCAGCTCGTCGCGGGTGGCGGTATTCAGATCGAGCGGGCTGGCATAGAGCTGGGTCAGCACATCGAACACCGACTGATAATCGATGCCTTCGGTCTGTACGGGAAAGAGATCCTGCAAAAACTGGCTGATGTCGCCGTTGGTCCGGTCAGGGGGCGGCTGGGCTGCGGCCCAGCCGGCTATGAACCAGCAGCAGGCTGCGATCAGAACGAAAGGTTTCAAGGTACGGCGTCGTGATTCGTGGGGCTATGCTGACAGTCAGCCTACTCCGACGAGTCACGACGCAGCCCGTCACGCAAACCGGCGCTTCAGAATTTCGACCAGCTCGCTCACCTCGTCGCTGCTCATGTCCCACAGGTACTGCGAGGCATAGCGGTACGAGATCAGATCGAGCGCCTGCCCGTAGTTGTCGAGCGAGTCGATTTCTTCGATGGCCTGGTTATAGGCGTTGGTATTGCCGTTGAACAACTGGTTGATAAACCGGAATTTCTGGTTCAGCGAGATGCTCCGCGCCACGCTCTCGATCGGCGCCCGGTTAAACGTCTCGGCCACGGTTACCGGCTCCGCCACCGCCGTTTCGCGCAGGGTCTGGTTCAGCGACGGGGCCTGCTCGGCCGGGCTCTCGGTGCGGCCCGACAGACCGATATCGGTCGAGGAAGGCTCGGACAGGTCACCGGTTGGCAGCTGCGACGGGTAGGCCGTTGGCGCAACAGGCTCGGGTCCGCTCACATCGCCCAGGAACATGGACCCACCCGACGACGACTCATCGACCGCCACCGGAGCGGGGGTTGGGTCGGGCTGCGGGGCGGTAGCGGGTGCCACATCGGCCGGCACCGCATCGGGCGGCACCATGGGCGCGGGGGGCAGGGCCGACTCGGTGGCCGCATCGAAGAACGAACGGGCCGGAGCCGCCGGAAATCCATCGGGTACGTGGCTCCGGAGCAGGGCCGCCACATCCATGGGCACTTTCTCGGAGAAGAGCGCCACAAACTTATCGTAATGCTCCAGCTCGTGGCCCCGCTGCGTCAGCGCTTCGTCGAGGTAGGTCAGGGCCTGGTTGACGTAAATGAACGGCTTCCCGTTCATCCGCTGCGCCAGATAGGCCGGAACAAACTGGTTGATTTTGGTATATCGGTTAATCTGTTTGATGGCCGAGGCCGTCAGGGTAAACTCGGGCTGGCTCCGCAGCAGGTCGTCGAAATAAGCCCGCGGGTCGAAGATCATAATGATCGTCCGGCGAACGGCATCGGCCAGGAGCGGCTCGAGGTGTTCGCGCCGGACGGAAATATGCTGCGACACCACGTTCATGAAATGCTGCAAAGCCTCCTGCACCTCCATGTGGGAGAAGTCGAAATAAGGGCTGCGAAACTTCTCCGCATCGGCCTGCCATTTATCCGACAACGCACTGACGACAAACAAATTGATCTGACTGATGGGCGTCAGCGACAGAATCTGCTGGCCGCTGATGGTTGAGTGCTGCTGGTAAAAATCGGCCGCAATCCGACGGGCGTAGGACTTGCTGTACTCGGTAAGAGCGTTCGTATTAAACTTGTTCGACATCAGTAAAATCCTTTGCTTTGTAAATATATCCTTTTCAAAGCTACTGTGCTTTGTGTTTGTAAATAAATCAAAAAAAGCGGCCTGCGAGCGAGATTTTAGCCACTGGCATGGCACAAGCAGCGGCTCCGGCAAAACCGCCGGCCGCACCTGCCTGGGAACAAAAACCAGTGAATAATCCTGACGCATACGCAAGTCCTTTCTGATCAACGCCTGGAGGCTGGCACCCGCCCGCCGGCTCCGACACCAATTGATGCAACATGTTCATTGAGCCCACTCGACGTCGTGAACCACCCCATCTCCGAACGGGCTGGATCGAAGTAATCTGCGGTTCCATGTTTTCGGGTAAGACCGAAGAACTGATCCGACGGCTGAACCGCGCCCACATTGCCAAACTGAATGTTCGCATTTTTAAACCGGCTCTGGACACGCGCTATCACGAAGACAACATCGTATCACACTCTGCGTTGAGTATTCCGTCTACTCCGGTGCAAACAGCGGGCCAAATTCTGGCGCTGGCCGGTTCCTGTGACGTGGTCGGCATCGATGAGGCACAGTTTTTCGACAAAGAAATCGTTGAGGTATGTACCACGCTGGCCAATCAGGGGCAGCGCGTTATTATTGCGGGCCTCGACATGGACTTTGCCGGAAACCCCTTCGGCTGTATGCCGCAGCTGATGGGCGTTGCCGAGTTTGTCACGAAAGTTCATGCCATTTGCGTGGTCTGCGGTGACATTGCGCAATATTCGTACCGATTGGTGCCATCGCAGGAGCGGGTGCTGCTGGGTGAGACCGATAGCTACGAGGCCCGGTGCCGACGCTGCTTCAACCTCGGCGACAAGGCCGGGCGGAAAGAGTGGGTGTATGAAGACGAAAACGACTAGCCAGCCTCGGGCCTATTTTCTGTATAACCCGGTACGCAGCCGACGGCGGGCCAGACTGCTGGCGGTTGTCGGCTGCCTGTTTTTCGTGGGTAGCGTTGTGGCGCCGGTCTTTGCCCAGCTGGGCACCTGGCGTTCGCACGTCAGTTACCTGCCGGGCCAGTCGGTCGCCGTAGCGGGCAACCAGGTGTACGCAGCCACCCAGAATGGCTTTTTCTCGTTCGACAAAACAACCAACGAAACCCGGATTCTGGGGAAACAGCAGGGGCTGAGCGATGTGGGTATTACGCGGCTGCTGTACCTGCCCGACCAGAACCGGCTTTTCATCGCATATCGCAGCGGCCTCATCGATCTGCTCTCGCTCTCGGCCACCGGCGAACCGGGGTCCGTACAAACCATCGATATCATTGCCACGGCGCCTAACCTGCCAGCCGCCCGCGCCATCAACCACATCAACCGCATCGGTACCAATGCGTACCTGAGCACCGACTTTGGCCTGGTGGTTTTCGATCTGGCCCGGAATGAGATTCGGGATACGTACTTCAGCCGGCGCCCCAACGGCTCGCCCCTGCCCATTTTTCAGACAGCTGCCACTACCGACAGCCTTTTTGCACTGACGGGGCCGCTGCAACTGTTCGAAACCGGCCGACGCCTGCGGGCCATTCGGTTTGCGCCTACCGTCAACCTGGCCGATCCGGCCAACTGGCGGGCGGTTCCCGAACCCGATACGCGTATCGAAACCATCGTCACCGCCCAGAACCGGCTGTCGGCCGCCGTAATCGGTCAGGGTATTCTGGAGCGGCAGTCGGGTCGGTGGGTGCTGACCCAGGCGCTGAGCAGCCCGGTAGTGCGGCAGTTTGCGGGTACGACCGGTGTGGCGGTAGCGACCAGCCAGTCCGTTACGGTGCCGGGGGCGGGTGTCTTTGCGGGACCGCTGCTGGCAAACCCGCGCGAGCTGGTGGTGGATGGGTCCCGCATCTGGGTAGCCGACGGCCAGAACGGCCTCCTGTCGGGTAACGCCGGTACGTTTACGCCGATCACCCCCGAAGGCCCCACCCGCGACGTATTCGCGCAGCTGTACACCTACCCGAATCTGCTCATCACCTTACCGGCGGGCCCGCAGGAGGGCACGACGCTGGCCAGTGGTCAGCCCGCGGCCGAAGCCTATGCCGTACCCGCCGACCGCTGGCTGCGGCTGAGTGCTGCGAACCTGAGCCGTAGTTTCAACTCGGCCGCGTACCTGCCCGCCGAGCAGCGGCTGTTTCTGGGCAGTTTCGGGGGCGGCCTCTGGAGCCAGACGACCGAGCAAGCCCTCGCAGCCGTTACCCTGCCGGCCTCGGTGGGGCCGTTTATCAGCAGTCTGGCGACCGACCGCGACGGGAATCTGTGGATCAGCACAGCCGGTTTTAACACCCAGCTGGCTACGCTGCATGTGCGCCGGAGCGATGGCCAGTTTCAGTCGTATCCGGCCGTGAATCAGACCAATATCGCGCAGGTCGTACCCGACGACAATGGGTTCGTGTGGCTCCGGCTCGACGGTGGCTTTGGCCTGCTGGTCTTCGATCCGCAAACGAACCGGATCCGGTCACTGACCACCTTACGCAACGAAGGCGGTTTGCTGTCGGGCAGCATCCAGACCCTCGTCAAAGACCGCAACGGGGCCATCTGGGTTGGTACGGACATAGGCCCTACCGTGTTCGACAATCCGGCCGGTGCCTTCGATCCGGTGGTCAACGCCCAGCCGCCCCTGCTCAACGGCCGGCGGCTGCTGGCCAACGAGGTCGTTACGGCGATGGCGGTCGATGGCGGCAACCGAAAATGGATCGGTACCCGTAGCGGTTTGTACCGGGTAGCCCCCGACGGGTCGCAGCTACTCGACACGTTCACTGCCCGGAACAGCCCCCTCCCGACCAACACCATTCAGGCCCTGGCAATCGAACCCATCGGCGGCAGCGTATATATCCAGACCACCAACGGCCTGATCTCGTACCGCGGCCCGGCTACCGAACCCGCCGAAACGCTTAGCGCCCTGACGATCTTCCCGAATCCGGTACGGCCCGACTTTACCGGCACGGTCGGTATCAACGGCCTGACCGATAACGCCACGGTAAAGATTCTGGACGCCGGGGGCCAGCTGGTTTACGAAACACGCTCACAGGGCGGTACAGCAACCTGGAACCTGCGCGACTACCGCGGCCGGACGGCCCAGACGGGCATCTATCTGGTCGTTGTCGTCAGCGCCAACGGCACTGAAGGGCTGGCCGGCAAACTGGCCGTTGTGCGGTAGAACTTTGTCGTCGGTTTCGGGTTACATGCTTCGGGCCGGGCACTCAGCGCGTGACTCCCTGCGAAACCATCGGTCTGAACAGAAAAAAAATATGCATCTGGACGCACAACAACCCAACGCCATACAGGACTACCTGCGTCGACGCGGCTGGCTCGACACCGCCGAGGTCGTTTCGTCGGCGGAGAAACCGGGCGAAGGGAATATGAACTACACCCTGCGGATCACCACCCCGCTGCGGACGCTGATCATCAAACAATCGAGGGGGTACGTCGAAAAATACCCTACCATTGCGGCCCCGGCCGATCGGGCCATCATAGAAGGCCGTTTCTACCAGAAAGCGCAGGCCGTTCCGATGCTGGCCGAACGGATGCCGCAGCTGCTGGGTATGGACGAAGAAAACAACATGCTGGTGCTGGAAGACCTCGGCACCGCTACCGACTATACCTTTCTGTACCAGCCCTGCCGCCAGCTCGATGAAGCCGATGCCCGGGCGCTGACCGATTACCTGTCGGTGCTGCACAGCCAGTTCTCGACCGATGTGCCCGATCCGGCTTTTGCCAACCGCGACATGCGGACGCTCAACCACGAGCATATCTTCAACTACCCGTTCCTGGCCGACAATGGGTTCGACCTCGATACCGTTCAGCCGGGTCTGCAGGCGCTCGCTGCACCTTATAAAAATGATGCCGATCTGAAACGACGCGTCGGGCAGCTGGGTGCGGTATACAAGGCCGATGGGCGGGCGCTGCTGCACGGCGACTACTACCCCGGCAGCTGGCTCCAGACCACGGATGGCATTAAAGTAATCGATCCGGAGTTTTGCTTTTACGGGCCTCCCGAGTTCGATCTGGGCATCATGATGGCTCACCTGATGATGGCCGAACAACCGGCTACGGTGCTCAACACCATTCTGTCGTCCTATGAGAAACCGAGTGGTTTCGACGATACCCTGCGCCAGCAGTTCACGGGCGTTGAAATCATGCGTCGGCTGATTGGGCTGGCCCAGCTACCGCTTAGTCTGTCGCTGGAGGCCAAGCGTGATCTGCTCGACGACGCCCATTCTTTGCTCAGCTGACTGTTCTTTTATGGCTACGCCCGCCAATGGCTGGAGGGTGGCTTTTTCTCTTTTTCGACTGTCGTTTACATGCGTTTACTAGTTTTCTGCCTGCTGCTCACCTCGTTTTCGGCCCTGGCCCAGCCAGCCGCCAAACCCCGCCGGATCTGGCTCGACACCGACATCATGATCGGGATGAAAGACAAGACCGCCCGCGAGGTCGACGATGCCATTGCGCTCATCATGGCCCTGCAACACCCCGATAAAGTAGAGCTGGTAGGGATCAGCACCGTTACCTATGCCGACTATGCCTATGCCGTAACCCAGAAACTGCTGGGCTGGTACAACCAGACCGGTCGCCGTATTCCGGTCTATAAAGGGTCCGATACGGCGAAGGATGCGGGCGTCGAGAACGACGCCACCCGGGCCATGGCGAAGGCCCTCCGGGCCGAAAAAATGCCAATTCTGGCCATCGGGCCCGTTACCAACGTAGCTACGCTGGTTAAAAACCATCCGGAGCTGATTCCGCAGATCGAAGAGGTAGTTGTCTGCGCGGCCCGTACGCCCGGCCTGCCGTTCAAACCCGGTCTGGGAAAGCTGAGCGTGGGCGATTATAACTTCGAAACCGACCCCGAGTCGTTCCGGATTCTGTTCGAGTCGGGCGTGAAGGTCGTCCTGTCGGGCTACGAGTGCAGCGTCTATACCTTCCTGGGCAAAACCGACATCGACTTTCTCAACAACAAACACACCGCCGACAAGTGGGTCTACGACCGGCTCCGGCCCTGGCAGCTGTTTAATCAGCAGCTCTTCGGCGTTGATGGGTTCGTACCCTGGGATACGACCCCGCTCGGTTACCTGACCCACCCCAATTACTTCACCTACTACCGCGATATTCCGGTCCGGATCAATACCCGGGCCAACGATACCGGAGCGGGCGGCACCAAACCGTATCTGGAGGTGTCGTACGACTACCGCGACACCAAATGGCGGGCCATCTACGCCTATAAAACCCTGCCCGGCTTCGAAGAAATCGTTATCGACGATCTGAAAAAAGCATCGGCTCGGCAACGCTAGGCTACCGGCCGCCCCCTTTGCTGTCGTCGTTGCTGATCTTTTTGCTTTGCTTGCCGCCCGCGTTCATCTGCCCGAATTTGTAGCTGAAAGTAAGCCGGGCCATGCGGTTCACGAACAGAAACGTGGTTTCGGACCGGAACGTCGGGGCAGCCATATCGCTCGTTTGCCGGACGTACCGGCCAAACGGGTTCGATGCGTTCAGCGTCAGGCTGGCGTTCTTTTTCCAGAATTCTTTCTTGGCCGACAGGGCGTAATAGTACCAGCCTGAGTTACGGCCCTGCAGGCTTATCCAGCCCGAGCTGACGTAGGTGTTCAGCTGAAGGGTAAGGTCTTTGGGCAGTTTGAGCGAGGAGTTGGTGTTGAGGCTACCGACCCAGCCCGCATTCTGCTGGCTGATGGCCGGACTATAGAGGGTTATGTACGTCAGATCGGTACCCACCGATATGTTCAGGTTCTTGTTGGGCTGCAGGGTGGTGTTTACGTTGGTGCCGTAGCTCGCATTCCGCCCGATGTTCTGAAAGGTGCTGAGCGCCACCCCATCGGCCCCAACCGTGGTCAGAAACTCGATGGCGTTATTGGTCTGCCGCCAGAATAGCGACGCGCTGAAGGACGACCCGCTCTTACCGAACGTGCTGTACGACAGCTCGGTAGCGTGGGTTATTTCGGGATTGAGGTAGGGGTTGCCGGTCTGTACGTTCTTGGGATCGCTGAAGTTGCGGAACGGGTTCAGGTACCAGACCATCGGGCGCGAGATACGCTGCGTATAGCTTGTCTTGAGGGTATGTTTTCCCTTAATGGTTTTGGCCAGGGTGAAGCTCGGAATCAGGTTGCTGTAGGTAGTGCTGAACGAGGTCTGCGTGGTCGGAAAGTCGCCCCGGATGGCGGTCTGCTCCAGGCGCAGGCCGGTTGTCAGGCTCCATTTCTGTTTCGTTTCCAGCTTGAACGAGGTATAGCCCGCCATTACCCGCTGGCTGTATTTGAACTCGTTGCTGCGGCTGGGATCCAGCTCGTAATCGGCCGCCAGCCCCGTTGTCGACTGTTCGATCTCGAACTCGCTGCCGATATTACGCAGAATGGTTTTGGCGCCCACTTCCACCCGCAGCGAAGCCGAGTCGCGCAGGGCTACCGGATGCACATAATCGGTCTGGAACGTGTATTCGTTGTTGCGGCTCAGGTTGGTACTGCGCTCCAGATACGACGGCACCTCCGACGGCATGCTCCGCTGGGTAATGGTGTAGTAATAATTGTCAGGCATGCGGGCGTACTGCGACAGAAACGAAAACTCCCGAACCGGCTTGTCGGCCGAGTCGCCCGCTTTCCGAAACGACTTGGTCCAGCCGAGGTTGAACTCTGTATTGCCATACGGATTCCGGTACTGGATATCGCGCCGAAACTCCTGTACTACCCCACCCCGCGGGTCGGTCAGGCGGCTGTAGAGGTCGCTGTTCTGCGGAAAATTACCGCCCCAGCCATTGGCCGAGAAGTTGATCCGGTTGGTCGAGTCGGGGTCGTAGTCAAGGCTCATCTCGCCGTAGCCGCCGGTGCCGGTGTTGTCGCGGCTGCCGCGCTGAAACAGCACGCTGCTGGGCTGACCATCGGTGAGGGCCGTTCGGGTGCTGGTATTTTCGGAGATATTCCGGTACTGGTAGCCGTTGAGCGATACGGCCAGCCCCAGCTTGCTGCCCCGCACGTTCAGGTTACCGCCCAGCGAGCGGTTCAGGTTACCCGCGGTAGCGTTTACGGTTCCGTTCATGCCCTTGAGGGCTTTCTTCGTGATAATGTTGATCACCCCCGCCGATCCTTCGGCATCGTACCGGGCGCCGGGGCTGGTAATGACTTCGACCGACTTGATGATGTTAGCCGGCATCTGCTTCAGCGCATCCGCCAAGTTGCGGGCCATAATGCTGGACGGTTTACCATTTACCAGCACTTTTATGTTGCCGCTGCCACGCATCTTCACGTTGCCGTCGAGGTCAACGGTGAGCATCGGTACTTTTCGGAGCACGTCGGCGGCTGTTCCGCCGGTGTTGGTGGCGTCTTTCTCGGCGTTATAGACCAGCCGGTCGCCCTTGTCTTCGATCAGCGCTTTCTGTCCGACTACGCTGACCTCGTTCAGATTCTGACTGTCGGCCGTGAACCGGATCGTGCCCAGGGCCAGCTCGGGCGCTCCGGCAGTGATCTGAACGGGGGCGAGTATACGGGTACGGTAGCCTACAAACGAAATCTGAAGCCGGTACGTCCCAACGGCCAGGCTGGGTATCGTAAAAACGCCGGCTTCGTCGGTCGTCGTGCCCGTTATGAGTTTCCCATCGGGCTGTTGCAGGGCTACGGTAGCGTAGGGAACGGGCCTGGCTGTTGTCGAATCGGTTAGTATTCCGCTGAGTTTACCGGGCCGGTCGGGCGACTGAGCCGCAGCCCGGACCACAACCGTTACACACAAAACGATGAGTAAAAAGCGCATAAAAAGAGGAAGGTTGAGGGATATGGAAACAAATGTATGGGGGTAAAGAGCTGGCTGATTCGGCGTTAAGAGTATTTAACAGATTAGCCCACAGACCAACTATACACATGATGTCTACAGGCAGGCCCAGGTTGCCTGGAGCCTGTATTATATTTTGGTTCGGCCAACCTTTCACGAACTTCGCGGGCGGAGGGGGCCGGGTCGTTTGATGAATCAGCCGTTTTGCCTAATTTTGACCGGTTTTTCAGCATAGTCGTGTCAACAGCTCATCCAGGGCCTGACACACAGACCTAACCGAAACAACGCATTCAGCATGAGAGAAATACAGTTCCGTGAAGCCCTGCGGGAGGCCATGAACGAAGAAATGCGCCGGGACCCGAAGGTCTATCTGATGGGCGAAGAAGTGGCCGAGTACAATGGTGCCTACAAGGTGAGCCAGGGTATGCTCGACGAATTCGGTCCAGAGCGGGTTATCGATACACCCATTGCCGAGCTGGGATTTGCCGGTATTGGCGTTGGTTCAGCCATGAACGGCCTGCGCCCCATCATCGAGTTCATGACGTTCAACTTCTCGCTCGTTGCCATTGATCAGGTTATCAACTCAGCCGCCAAGGTCATGAGCATGTCGGGCGGTCAGTACTCCTGCCCCATCGTGTTCCGCGGACTAACCGGTAACGCCGGTATGCTGTCGAGCCAGCACTCGCAGAACTTCGAAAACTGGTTTGCCAACACGCCGGGCCTGAAAGTAGTGGTTCCGTCGAACCCTTACGACGCCAAAGGCCTGCTCAAAAGCAGCATCCGCGACAACGACCCCGTTATTTTCATGGAGTCGGAGCTGATGTACGGCGATAAAGGGCAGGTTCCGGAAGAGGAATACCTGATTCCGATCGGGCAGGCCAACATCGTTCGCGAAGGCAACGACGTTACCATTGTCTCGTTCGGCAAAATCATGAAGGTAGCGCTGGCAGCCGCCGAAGAACTGGCCAAAAACGGCATCTCGGCCGAAGTAATCGACCTGCGCACCGTGCGGCCCATCGACTACCCAACCGTGATCAACTCGGTGAAGAAAACCAACCGCTGCGTTGTCGTTGAAGAAGCCTGGCCCCTGGCCGCTATCTCGTCAGAGCTGACCTATAACATCCAGCGCCATGCGTTCGATTACCTCGACGCGCCCGTAATCCGGGTTAACAGCATGGACCTGCCGCTGCCCTATGCCCCAACGCTGATCGAGGCTATCCTGCCGAACGTGAAGCGTACGCTGCAGGCCGTTGAAACGGTGATGTATAAAAAATAGACGGGTCGGTACAGCTTTTGTCATCCCGACGACAAGAAAAGCAACGGTACGGCAGAGACTGTTGTCGGGACGACAGAAAAAACAGACGCCGTTATAGAAACAAAAAAGCACCGCTCGGTCAGGGCGGTGCTTTTTTGCTGGGCCACAAAAAAACCCGGCCTGGTGAGTGGTCGGGAGCTTTGCTGCGGTAGTTGATAGTAAAACGCCCCAGGGCGGCATTTAGTTTACGACTTGAAAAATAGCGCAATAGTTTTTCATAAAATCGTTATTTTCCATGAACTTGCGTCGAGAATAGGATTTATGCGCGAAAAGGGGCTGTCACGACCTCCGGGTCGGATCATTTACGAGGTAACGATTCAGGCGGTAGGGTCGCTCAACACGATCCGGCAGCGCGAACCGGTCATCATCTTTTTCTCCAATCTGCGAAAAGCCGTCGATGCCATCACGGCCGAACTGGCCCTCAACAACTGGCCGCCCCGGGTTAACTACACGGCGGTATACAGGGGAGTAAAGCAGCGCGAGTTTTACAGCTGCGATTTTGACGTGGCCGGTACGCGCGTCTTCCGTATCAAGGTAGTACCGCGCGTACTGAACCCGGCCCTGCCCAGGCTGGGTATCGACGAAAATCCGGTTCGGTGAAGAGAAGCCCGACGGCTCAGTGAGTAACGTCAGCTACGATGGGAACGCCGGTTTTCCGGATGGCTGCGATACCTCCTTCTACATTGACGACGTTATCGAACCCGCGCGCTTTCAAAATGGAACAGGCCACCATGGAGCGGTACCCACCGGCGCAGTGGACATAAACCGGTTCGTCGGTGCGCAACTCGGCCAGGTGTTCGCTGAGCGTATCGAGGGGCAGGTTTTCGGCTCCTTCTACGTGTTCCGGCTCAAACTCGGTGGGTTTCCGAACATCGACAACAATCGCGTCGGGAGCAGCGGCCCGGCGCCGGGCAAACGCATCCGCCGGGATCGACTCAACGGTATCGGTTTCTTTACCGGCCTGCCACCAGGCATCGAACCCACCTTCCAGATACCCGATGGTATGATCATAGCCGACCCGCGCCAGCCGCAGTACGGTTTCGGTTTCCTGCCCGGCGGGGGTTACCAGGGCCAGGGGCTGATTCAGATCGGCGATGAGCGCGCCAACCCAGGGGGCAAACTGGCCGTTCAGGCCGATGTTGATCGCATTGGGAATAAATCCACGGGCAAAGTCAGCCGCTTCGCGCACGTCGAGCACCAGCGCCCCGGCTTCGTTGACAGCCGCTTCGAAGGCCTCCGGCGACAGCGCCCGGCTGCCCCGCTCCATCACCCGGTCAACCGATTCATAGCCTTCCTTGTTGAGCCGGGCATTCTCGGCAAAGTAGGCAGGAGCCGCACTCAGTCCGCTGAGCACCTGCCGAATAAACTCGTCGCGGGTTTGGGCTTTCAGCGCGTAGTTGTAGCGTTTCTGATTGCCCAGCGAATCGGTAGTTTCCTTGCTCATGTTCTTGCCGCAGGCCGATCCGGCGCCGTGGGCCGGGTAAACGATGACCTCATCGGGTAAAGGCAGAATTTTAGCATGCAGGCTATCATAGAGCATACCTGCCAGATCCTGTTCGGTCAGGTCGCCTTTGATGGCCAGATCCGGACGACCCACATCGCCGATAAAAAGCGTATCGCCGGTGAAGATGGCGTGTTCCCGACCGTTTTCGTCGAGCAGCAGGTAGGTCGTCGATTCGAGCGTATGGCCGGGGGTGTGCAGCACTTTGATAGTCACCTGGCCGAGCGTAAAGGTTTCACCATCCTGTGCATGGTACACGTCGTAATGGGTATGCGCGTTGGGACCATAGACGATGGTAGCCCCCGACTTCCGGGCCAGATCCAGGTGTCCGGATACAAAATCGGCGTGGAAGTGGGTTTCGAACACGTACTTAATTTGCGCACCGGCCCGGTCGGCTTTCCGCAGGTAGGGGGCCGTTTCGCGGAGCGGATCGATAATGGCCGCTTCGCCCGCACTTTCTATGTAATACGCGCCCTGCGCTAAACAACCTGTATATAATTGCTCGATAACCATGTGTAGAGAGGCAGGCAAGGCCCGCGTTATACCAATTCTTTAACGATCATACCGGCCGCTACGATCAGTACGAACCAGCCAAATCCTTTTTTCAGCTGATCGGGCGCCACGAAACGGGCCAGATACATGCCAATGAAAATACCGATGATGGATAAACCCGTAAAGGGAAGCAGAAAATTCCAGTCGAGGTGCGTATGCTGGAGATCGCCCATAAACCCCACAAAGGAGTTGACCGCAATCAGGAAGACGGAGGTAGCCACAGCCCGGTGAATGGGCAGTCCGGCCAGCAGCACCAGCATCGGCACGATCAGAAAGCCCCCACCCGCCCCGATCGTGCCCGTCAGCATCCCCACAGCCAGGCCGTCGAGGGCCAGCAGATCGTACCGCGGGCGCGCGCCATCGGGCAGTAGCCCGGCCTCGCCCTGCTCAGGTCGGTCGTTGCGGATCATGGCCCGGGCGGCCAGGATCATCACGATGATGAAGAAATACAGGATAGCGGTCGGTTTTGACAGCGCAAACGATCCCACCTGCCACAACGGATCGGGCAGGGCCGGCACCAGAAACCGGCGACTCAGATAAACCGATATGAACGAGGGCAGCGCAAACGCAGCCGTAATGCGCAGGTTTACCCGCTTCTTCAACACATGATTGACCGATCCTACCAACGACGTTACACCCACCACGAACAGCGAATAGGTCGTAGCCAGCAGCGTGGGTATGCCAAATATGTACACAAAAATGGGCACCGTCAGGATAGACCCACCGCCCCCGGCCATCCCGATGACCAGTCCTATCAGCAATGCCAGCAAGTACTCTATAGAGAATTGGAAATTCATGCTCCTGCAAAACTACGGCCTTCAGCCAAGATGTCGATTTCTGAACACGAAAAAGCCCCCGGTGCTGCCGGGGGCTTTTTGCATTGTTTCGTGGCTGGTTCTGCCTACAAATCGTTCAGTTTACTGTGTCGACGGCCGTAGATGAAATACACCACCAGCCCCAGCAGCAGCCAGCAGAACGCCAGAATCTGCGCCAGTTCGCTCAGGTTCACGATCAGGTAGAAGTTGGTCAGGATGCCCAGCGGAGCAATAACGCTCAGCAGCGGTGCCCGGAACGGACGCTCCCGCTCGGGATCGCGCCGACGCAGGATGAACACCGCCAGACACACCATGGCAAACGCGAACAGGGTACCGAACGAACACATGTCGCCCAAGATACTGATTGGGGTGAACGCAGCCACGACTGATACCAGCAGACCGACCAGAACGGTGCTCTGGTGTGGCGTTTTGAAGATGGGGTGAATAACCCGGAAGAAGTTGGGCAGCAGACCATCTTTGGCCATACCCAGGAAGATCCGGGTCTGGCCCAGCATCATCACCAGCATCACCGAAATCAGACCGGCCGTAGCAGCCGCCGTGATGATGAATACGGCCCAGGTTTGGCCAACGCTGTCGAACGCAGCCGCTACCGGGGCTTTCAGCGCGTCGCCTACAATATCGTTGTAGTTGATCATACCCGTCAGCACGAGCGACACCAGAATGTAGAGGATGGTGCAGACCAGCAGCGAAGTAACGATGGCAAACGGAATGTCCTTACGGGGGTTGATGGCCTCACCCGCCTGGGTCGATACGGCGTCGAAGCCGATGTAGGCGAAGAAGATGGCCGACGCGCCCGATACGATACCGGCCCATCCGTAGGCTTCGTGCGGAGCGCCGTTTTCGCCGGTGATGGTCCGCGCTTCCGGAATAAACGGAATCCAGTTGGCGGTGTTGACGTAGAATACGCCGACCAGGATCACGAAAATAACCGCGGCTACTTTCAGGATTACGATCAGGTTGTTGGCTCCGGCGGCTTCTTTGATACCGCGTACGAGTACCGCCGTTACCAGCCAGACGATCAGAAAGGCGGGCAGGTTGACCGAGAAGCCCGGATCTTCCAGCCCGTTGAGCCGGGCGAAATTAGCGGCCGAAACAGGGTCGTTTCGTAGCCAGAAGGGAATATCGATCCCGAACAGGTGCAGCAGCTTGTTGAAATAACCCGACCAGCTTACGGCTACCGTCATGGCGCCCATGGCGTATTCGAGGATAAGACCCCAGCCGATCACCCAGGCAAACAGCTCGCCGATGGTTCCGTAGGCGTAGGCGTAGGCCGAGCCTTCTACCGGCAGCATGGCCGCAAATTCGGCATAGCACAGGGCCGCAAAAATACAGCCTATACCCGCAATGACGAACGATAAAGCCAGCGCAGGCCCTGCATGAAAGTGAGCAGCCGTACCGGTCAGTACGAAGATACCCCCTCCAATGATGGCCCCGATACCGATGGCCGTTAAACTCCACTTGCCCAGAACGCGCTTGAGTTCGCTCTTCTGCATATCCTGCTCGTAGAGATACATTGGCTTCCGGCGCCATACGCTGGTGGTGTCACTTGGTTTTACTTGAGTTTCCATGCAGGAAAATTCAGTTTGGTGATTAGGTATTTTAGGGAAATAATATTGGGTACGATAGTCGCTAAGATACAAAATATAACGAGTGAATGCGTGAATGAGCGAAAGAGTAGCCGTATTCCCTTCTTTTTCGCCCGTTCACGCATTCACTCGTTCGCGTTTATTTCTGCGACGGCTTGATCAGCGGAGTCTTTACCTTCTTCTCTTTCTTGGCCGAGAACTCTTCGGGCGTTGCGGGAGCCGCGTCCGTAAAGTCGGCCGGAATAGCGTCGAAGCCGGTTTTCTTCTCCAGACGGGCCGTTACGGTTTCGTCTTTCTCCTGGTCACGGCTCAGCGCGTCAACGACGATCGGCGTAGCCACGAACAGCGACGAGTAGGTACCGACGATAACCCCGATCAGCATGGCGAACGAGAAGCCCCGGATGGTTTCGCCCCCGAAGATAAACAGCACCAGCAGGACCAGAATGGTGGAGAAACCCGTTACCGCCGTACGGCTCAGGGTGCTGTTCAGCGCGTTGTTGATGATAGTCGGGATGCTTTCTTTCTTACCCCGGTTTTCGTTCAGGTACTCGCGCACCCGGTCAAACACCACCACCGTATCGTTCATGGAGTAGCCCATAATGGTCAGCAAGGCGCCTACAAACGCCTGGTCAACATCGAGCGAGAAAGGCAGCAGGCCGTTGAACATGGTGAAAATAGCCAGAATGATCAGTACGTCGTGGAACATGGCCACTACCGCACCGTAACCAAAGGCCAGCCGCTTGAACCGGATCAGGATATACACAAATACGACCGCTACCGCCAGCAGAATAGACCACAGGGCCGAGGTCAGAATATCGTAGGCGATGGTTGGCCCTACTTTCTGCGAACTCTCGATCCGGGCGGGGTTGCCGCTGATGCTGGACAGTCCTTTGTAAATAGCCGCTTCGGCCCGTTTGTCGGCCCCCTGCGTCTCATCGTCAACCAGATACGGGGTCGTAATTTTTACCTGATTCGAGCCGATACCCGTTCCGCCGTAGGTTTTTACCTCGGGCGATGCCCCCAGAATACCTTCCAGCGAGTTCCGGACATCGTCGGTGCTGACGGCTTTCTCGAACCGCACCACGTACGACCGGCCCCCTTTGAAGTCGACGCCCAGGCCGAAACCGCGGAAGATGGCCGAAACGATACCCAGACCAATGATGACCGACGATACGGTATAGTACAGTTTCCGGCGCGATACGAAATCGAAGTTCGAATCCTTGAACAGGTTCTTGGCCAGGGTCGAGCTGAACGAGAGCGTTTTACCGTTCCGGATGTAGTACTCCAGAATCAGGCGGGTGATGAAAATAGCCGCAAACAGCGAGGTCAGAATACCGATGATCAGCGTGGTGGCAAAACCCAGAATCAGACCCGTACCGAAGATGAACAGGACGATACCCGTCAGGAAGGTCGTTACGTTCGAGTCGATAATCGACGAGAGCGCGTTCTTGAATCCGTCGCTGACGGCCAGTCTGAATCCTTTCCCCTCGGCCAGCTCTTCTTTGATCCGCTCGAAGATCAGTACGTTGGCATCTACCGCCATACCGATCGAAAGAACGATACCGGCAATACCCGGCATGGTCAGCACGGCACCCAGCGAGGCCATAACGCCCAGCAGGAAGAACAGGTTGACGAACAGGGCCAGGTCAGCAATCAGACCCGCGCGGTTGTAGTAGAACACCACAAACGCCAGTACCAGCAGAATACCGATTACCGACGACAGTACGCCCGCGCTAACGGCTTCTGAACCCAGCGTGGCACCCACAATGCTTTCTTCAACAATGTTGGTAGGAGCGGGCAGTTTACCGGCCTTCAGTACGTTGGCCATGTCTTTGGTTTCTTCTACCGTGAAGTTGCCCGAAATGCTCGAACGACCGTTTGGAATCTCGTTCTGTACGTTCGGCGCGGTGTAAACCAAGTTATCGAGCAGGATCGCTACCGGCCGGTTGATGTTGGCAGCCGTCAGGTTCTTCCATTTACGAGCGCCTTCGGCGTTCATGTTCATGGTCACCTCGGGGCGGCCCCGGTCGTCGTAGTCGTTCGTGGCGTCGGTAATGACGTCACCCTCCAGCGGAGCGCGGCCACCGGGTTTCTTCAGGAAGAAAATCGGCAGAATCTCTTTGCCGTCGGTGGTAGCGAACGATTTGCGGTCCCAGGCGAAGAAAACATCGGCGGGGAACAGGCTGCGTACTTCGGGGGCATTCAGCACGGCATTGGCCCGGGCCGTATCTTTCAGGTAAACACCCAGCTGATCCTGACCAACGGGCAGGAACAACTGCGTCAGGGCAGTGCTTTGGGCAGCAGCAGCGGCCGTATCGGTAGCGGCTTTGCCGGTCGAATCTTTAGCACCCTGCGCCAGCTGCGACTCCAGGCTGGTGCCTTTAGCGGCCGTACCAGCGGCCGGCGCCGTGGCAGCACCCGTTTTCAGAGCCGCTTTGCGGGCTGTTTCTTCGCGCAGCAGGTAAGCACCCATGCCTTCGAGAGCCGGGGCCAGTTCGTTCAGGCGGTATACTTCGGTGAACTCCAGCTTGGCCGCGCCGGTTAGCAGGCGACGGATACGCTCGGGGTTTTCGACACCCGGCAGCTCGATCTGGATACGGCCCGAACCCGGCAGGCGCTGGATGTTCGGGTTCGCTACGCCAAACTTATCGACACGGGCCTGGATTACCTGGTAGGCGCGGGTGATGGCGCCTTCTACTTCTTCGTTCAGCAGCTTCCGAACTTCGGTGTCGGTCGACTGATAGTTGATTTTGCTGCGGTTGGCGCTGGTCGCAAACAGGCTCGACAGTTTGGAATCGGGCGCGAGCTTCTTGTAGTTGCTCACGAACAGATCGACGTAGCTGCTTCCGCTCGACTTTTTGTCTTCGGTAGCCTGCTTCAGCGCCTGAGCGAATTTCGGATCGCGGTTGTTACCCGACAGGCTCCGCAGCACATCGGCGGGCGATACTTCCAGCACGACGTGCATACCGCCCTGCAGGTCAAGGCCCAGACCCAGCTCCCGCTCGCTTACTTCCTGGAGCGTGCTGCCCAGGAAGACGGGCTCTTTCCAGAGCGAATCCAGATACCGCTGCTTTTTGGCAGCATCGACCTGGCCCTGTTTGTTGGTAGCGTAAGCCTCCGCATCGGCCTTGATGCTGCGCGAGACGAACGTAAACGACAGGAAGTAAATACAGATCAGTGTAATTACGCCCGTCAGAATGAGTATTCCGGTTTTGTTTTGCATTGATAGCCACAGGCATCAGGCCCGTGTTGTTTGACTGAATAAACTAGGGGTACGAGAAAAAACGGAGGGGCGCCCGGGGCGCAGACCACAACGACCCATGCCGGTGTTGCGGCCAATAGCGTAGCGCGGTCGCTGAACACGGTCAGCCGACCAACGAAACAGGAATAAACTCGTTAGGGAGCATTCGGCGCGATGGCGTGGCCAAAGACGTGCCTGAAATACGAGAAGTAATAATGCGGAATCGTAAAATAGCGCAGCAGCGGAACGCTCAGCAGCAACAGAATCAGCAGCGTGGGCGCGGGCAGCAGAAATACCGTCTGGCTGCCACCGTCAATCGTGATAGCCGGCGCGGCTACCGCTTCAAAACCGGCCGCGCTGAGCTGAGCCTCGTGCTGGCTGGCATCGGTCGCTTTCCCCGAACGGCCTGGCTCTGCCGCGGCCCGGGCCTTACCGGCCTGCAACGCCTGTTTCTGTGCCAGACCACCCGGCCCCCATACCGCCGTAAACAGCAGCAGGACAGCCAGCGTAAGGCTCGAAAGACGTTGAATGACGCGCGGTTGCTTCATAATTTTCCTATGGGGAAGACAAATTTCGTACCATTTCCGGACATGTGCAAGTGCTATTTTCAGCGCTTTGATCCGAACAACCGGCGGCCGGCGGCAGCCCTCTCAACCGGCAGCTGGGGCGGCTGATCAGATTCCTGTTTCGCTGAAAAACAAAACCGCTAACTTGCATCTATGAATTTAACCGAGTTTATCCGGTTGGCCCTGGCCGAAGATGTTGGCGATGGCGACCATACTTCCTTATCGACTATACCGGCCGATGCGCAGAAACGGGCGCGGCTGCTGGTGAAAGAAGCCGGCATTCTGGCCGGCGTTGAGGTGGCCCAGGCCATCTTTGCCGAAGTAGACCCCAGCTTTCAGGTAGAGGTACTGATGCGCGACGGCGACGCCATCAAACCCGGCGATATTGTACTGACCGTCAGCGGCAACGCCCGCCGGATTCTGACGGCCGAGCGGCTGGTTCTCAACTGCATGCAGCGCATGAGCGGTATTGCTACCCATACGCGCCAGCTGGTCAACCTCCTCGACGGTACCCGCGCCCAACTGCTCGACACCCGCAAAACAACCCCCAACTTCCGCATCTGCGAGAAAATGGCGACCCGCATCGGCGGAGCCGTCAACCACCGGTTCGGGCTGTATGACATGATCCTGATCAAAGACAACCACGTCGATTTTGCGGGGGGTATCGAAGCGGCCATCCTAAAAGCCGTAGCCTACCTGCAGGAAACCGGCCGGCAGCTGCGCATCGAGATCGAAACCCGCAACCGGGCCGAAGTCGACGAAGTGCTGCGCGTGGGCCAGGTCGATGTAATTTTGCTCGACAATTTCCAGCCCGACGGTATCCGGGACATGGTACGGCTCATCAACGGCCGGTTCGTCACCGAAGCTTCGGGCGGTATCGACGAAACCAACCTGCGGGCCTATGCCGAAACCGGCGTCGATTTTATTTCGTCGGGCGCACTGACCCACCAGGTCAACAGCCTCGATCTGAGCCTGAAAGCCTACTGACCAACCAGCCCGGACGGATAATCCGACCGGAGGTTACGGGGCCTCGGTCCGGTCATACGATGAGCATGACGAACCGGGCCGGGTTGACCGCTAGCGGGTGAAATACACTTTTCGGATTTTCCCGTTTTCTATTTTGTAAATCGCCACCGCCTGAACCGGCGGTTTGTCGGCCGCGAAGGTTACCCGCTCGTGATCGATAACGGTGTTACCAACCACGATCCGGTTCACCAGCTCACAGTGCAGCAGCTTCACCCGCTCAAACATGCCGCTGTATTGCTTACGCATGGCCTCTTTCCCTTTTCCGATCAGTTTGTCGGGCAGGTCATAGAGTTCAACATCGTCGGCATAGGGCTCCAGAAAGGCGTCGATGTTGCGGGCGTTGTAGGCGTTGAGCTGCCGCTGGGCCAGATCGGCGGGCGAGTCGGGCAGGAGCCGCGCGGGCGTGGTCACGTAGCCGCGGTTGATCACGGTTTCGATACTCCGAACGGCGTCGATGCGCTCCAGCGGGTTTTGCGTCAGGATCAGCAGGCTGGCCTGTTTGCCTTCGACAAGACTGCCAAACAGGGCCTCTTTCCCCAGAACACGGGCTCCGTTGATGGTGGCCGCTTTCAGCAGCTCAGCGTTCGACAGACCCGCGGCCTGCATGGCGTTGAGTTCGTCGATAAACGAGGTGCCGTGAAAGGTGCCGGGGTTTCCGGCGTCAGTGCCGACCACGACGTTCAGTCCGGCGGCCTGTACGTTTTTCAGGTTGATGCGCTTGATCGAGTCGATCCGGGCCAGCCGCGCTTTGTAGGCAGGGCCGTTGAAAAACGTACCGTAGCGCTGGCGCATGTCGGGTTCGGGAATATGCCGAAAATCGGTCAGGGTACCCAGCACGTAGGGATTTGCCTGGGCAAACTCGTAGGCCGTGGGCGTTTTGTCGTCGGCCAGGAATCGGCTGCTTCCCCGGTTCACCACCATGGTTGGGCCGAAGCTGACGTTGTTTTTCTTCATCAGCCCGATCAGCTCATCGTCCATGATGCCGTCTTCGGGGCTATGTACCAGAAAATCGGCCCCGTATTTTACCCCCAGCTTGGCGGCCAGCAACTCCTGCGTATGGATGGCGAGCTTCAGCCCGTGTTTGTGGGTTTCGTCGATGGCGGCCTGCACCACCGGAATCAGTTCTTCGCCCGGTTTACCCACACCCCGGATCAGAAACCAGATTTTGATGAAGTCGGGTTTGTAGGGCAGTTGCTTCCGAACCAGCTCGCGGGCCTCTTCGGGGGTGCTGGCCTTCAGAATCGGCGAATCCTCGATGTTGAAGGCGGGGGGCTGATAGGTGGACACGAGTGGCCCCGTCAGCAGAATGGTCGGGCTGGTATATTGTTTGTTGAAACGGTCGCGGTACGGATACTGGTAGAGCGGCCCGCCGATGTCGATAACGGTGGTGATGCCACAGGCCAGATACCGGCGCAGCAGATCGCCCATGTTGTCGCGCAGCCACTGGCGTTCGGTCTCGTAGGGCCGGTATTTGGTGAGGTTAATGCCATCGGGACGAGTGTACAACCCGCCCGACTGAAACAGGTGGATGTGGCTGTCGACCAGGCCAGGCAGCAGCCATTTGCCTTTGGCATCGATAACCGTAGCGCCGGGCGGAACGGGCAGGTTTTTGCCGATTTTCCGGATTGTTTCGTTCTCGATCAGTACGCTGACGTTTTCGCGGACCCTGCCGGTTTCAACGTCGATCAGGTTGCCGCCCACGATGACGACCGGCTGTTTGGGCAGGGCAGCGCTATCGGCACCCACGGGCTGGCTACGGCCGATCGATGCCGTACAATACAGAGCAAGAAACAGGTAGAGGAACTTCATGGACGTAACGGACGCGGATGAACGGTACGCCCGATTGACCAAAGATAACCGGTTTGCCGACGCCTGATGCCTCAGTTATCAACATCCTTCACCAACGGTCGACTATCGGCCTGCTGCCGTTCGTAGGTGACCCGAAAGCGGCTCAGATCGGGCTTTTGCGCCCGTTTCCGGTTCAGTTCGTACCGATAGATGATCTGCCCCAGCTGGTACAGAAACGGATTACCAACGGTATCGTACTCGTATTTGTCGTCGTTCAGGATACCGTCGCGGTTCACATAGAGCGTGGCCGACAGCATAAACTCGACCTTGTTGGTGAAATCGACTACGTACGACGCGTCGGTCAAAAAGCCATAGGCCCACCCTACTTTGTTGAACACCCGAACGCCCGGCGGCATCTGGTGGTGCAGGCTATCCATGAAGAAGAACTTGACGTAACTGTCATAGTACTGCTTCGGATCGTACTTGGGGTAGTTGGTCTCGCCCGGATACTGCGACAGGTACTGGTACAGGAAGCGGTAATCAGATTCGGTCAGGTTGAACCGCTGCGGCTGCGGCACCGACGCCGGAAACAGAACCGACTGAAGCAGGCGCTGGAGGGTTTCGAGCGGCAGCTTGTTGCGGGTCGTAAAATCGAACGGCTGCCGCACCAGGCTGTCACGCACCATGTACCCGCTCCCGAGGGTGTCGATCCGGCGGGCGTCGAAGGGATCGGGGTTGTAAGCGGCCGGTTGGGTATAGATGGTCTTGCCGTCGGCAGACAGAAACCGAACCGGATTGGTATGGCGGTTCTGCTCGGGCGTCATCCGCACAAAGCGGTGCGTGATGCGCGTGTCGAGGTAGCCCCGGGCGTGCAGCGACCAGTTGATGGCCTGCTGCCCCACAAACTCGTACATACGGCTGTAGGGGTCGTTTTCGCTCACCAGCAACGCTTTCTTGATCAGATGCGCCACCGACGGATACCCGCTCTCGGCCGTGGGGTCGACCCAGTGGCGGGTTTGGCCGCTGTAGGCGCTATCGAACTGCATGGCCGTATATTTGGTCAGGTCAGGCCGCTTCAGCGCGTTCAGCTTCTCCAGCGAGAGCAGCGCCAGCGGCAGTTTTACCGTCGAGGCCGGGTTGAAATAAGCCGTACTGTCGACCCGGTAGTAGTAATTGGTAAAGGTCGGTACGTTGGCTTTGTTGCGGTTGATCTGGGTGTAAATAATCTGGAGCCGGTACCGGTCCGGATGGTCGATCACCTCCCGGAAAACGGGCTGCGGGTTAGCGGCAAACAGGCGCGTCAACAGCGCATCGGTTCGCGCCTGCCCCGAGCCGGGGGTCGATCGGAGCACGGTCAAGGCAGCGAGTAGCAGGAAAAATAGTCGCATAGGCGGTAAATGTCAGGTTACAGAACAAGCTGGGCAAACAGGCGCGCCAGCGTATCGGCGGGATTGGCGCATAAACCGGGGTGAACGGGTGAGGTCTGCACAACGGTGCTGCGGGCGGCTGCCAGCCACCGGAACCGGGCTGCGGTTGGCAGCTGCCCGATGAGTCCGCCTTCTTTCCGGCCGGCGCAGATGCGTTCAAACGTTCGGAGCCGCTCCTGAATCTCGGCCAGGTCCAGCTCGACCGAAAATGCCCGGAGCCGCTCTTCGGGCACGGTATACCGCGTCTGCAGAAATCCTTTTGCCGAGCAGTACAGGATAACGCCCACATTCAAAAACTCTTCGCGCTCAACGCGGGGCACCACCCGGATTACAGCATACTCAAACAAGTGCTTTTCTGGCATCATTCGCAGCGTTGACAAAGGTTTGAGAATAGGTCAGCCGGGTTTCCAGAAAATTGGCGTACACCGCCCGCCGTTCGTCGGCCGACTCGGTCGATGACTCGTCTGTAAGCCAGGCGTCAGGAACGAGGGCTACGATGGCCCGGATGCGGTCGGGCGTCAGCAGCTGGCGAAATTCGGCATCGACGGCTTCCAGCTCGGTGGCGCGGGACAGCAGCACGTGGTCTTTGATGGGCGCAAACGGCCGGCGGGCCTGCTCGTCCCAGGGCTGGCCGCTATGATGGAAATACAGCGACGCGCCATGATCGATCAGCCAGAGTTCTTTATGCCAGATGAGCATGTTGGTATTCCGCACCGTGCGGTCAACGTTGGTGATGAGGCAGTCGAGCCAGACGATCTGCGAGGCCAGCCGCGCATCGACGGTAGTGACGAGCGGGTCGAAGGTGATGGCACCGGCGAGGTAATGCAGCCCCAGGTTGAGACCTTCGCTGGCGCGGAGCAGGTCCTGTATTTCTTCGTCGGGTTCGGTTCGCCCGAAGGCTTCGTCGAGCGTAGCAAACACGATTTCCGGGATACGCAGGCCAAGCAGCCGTGCCAGTTCACCGGCAATGAGTTCGGCAATGAGGGCTTTGGCCCCCTGCCCCGCCCCACGAAATTTCAGTACGTACAGGAAGTCGTCGTCGGCCTCGACAATGGCGGGGAGCGAGCCGCCTTCGCGTAAAGGCGTCACGTAACGGGTCACGTCGACGGTTCGGAGTTCAGGTTGATCAGCAGGCACAGCTACAAGCGTTGATGTCTGGATGTAACCCCGCGCGGGTCGGAGTTTCCGGGAAATGTAGGAATTTTTCGAGATAAACCCCGACGACAAGGCCGTTCGGCCCACCCGGTCAGTACATAGTCCACAACCCGTTGCCCCGCAGTCGTCACTCCAATCCGCCCGCCCACCCACCGTGGTCTGTGTCCCCACGGAACACCCCCGCGGCAGCAACAAACCATCCGGGCAGGTCGCCGTGAGGACACGGCGACGGGTGAACGAATACCGTGGCAGGGGGCGCAGCCCAGGCAGCATCGTTATGCGCCGTAGATGTTCTGGGTCAGGAACGCATTGCGGAACTTGCCCTGCGGGTCGTACTGCTGCAACATCTGGCGGAAGTCAGCCATTTTTTCGTAGCGCGACGCCAGCGTGGCAGGCGCTATAGAGAACAGCTTACCCCAGTGCGGCCGGACACCGAACGGAGCCAGCTCGCTCTCGATCATCGGCAGCACCTTACGGACCGATGGCCAATCCTGCTTCCAGGTGAAGTGAATGGCTACCGAAGGCTGTTTGTAACACGGACTCATCCATAAATCATCGGCGTCGATGGTGCGTAACTCCGAAATGAGTAGGTGCGGGCTAATGGCATCGCGCAGCCGTTCTACCGCCAGGATCGCATCGACGGCCTGGCGCCGGGGCACGAAGTATTCCGACTGTAACTCTTTGCCGCTGCTGGGCGTGAACCCCATCCGGAAGTGTGGCATCCGTTCGTACCACGGCCCCACTACGCCCAGCTGCTCCGTACAGTTCTCGGCCGAAATTTCGGCAATGGGGTGCAGGTTTTTCGTAGCCAGCGTGGCGCCGAAAAAATTGGTGTCCGGCGTTTTTTCGTCGGTCCGTTGCTTGATCCAGACCTCGTTGAGCCGCTTTTTCTGCCAGTCGGTGAAGAGACTGACGCTGTAGCCACTCGACATGATTTTTTCGAAATGGTCGGCCATCTGCGCCAGGGGCAGGTTCTCGAACACATATTGCCGCATCTGAAACGTGGGCTGCAGGTCGAGCGTAACTTTGGTGACCACGCCGAGGCCGCCCAGGTGAACAACGGCCGCCCGGAAGGCATCGCCGTCTGTCTGGCGCGACAGGGTTCGCACTTCGCCCGCAGCCGTTACAAACTCCAGCCCGGCCACCGCCGTGGAGAGGTTGCCGTTTTTTACGCCCGACCCGTGGGTAGCCGTGGCGGTAGCGCCCGCGATGGAAATATGCGGCAGCGACGCCATGTTATGCAGTGCAAACCCCTGCCGGTCGAGGTAGGGCGCCAGCTGGCCGTAGCGCATGGCCGCATCGACGGTTACCGTCCGCGCGTTCGCATCGAGCGATACGACCTCGCTCATGGGCTCCAGCGATACCAGATTGTGCGTGCTGTCGGCAATGTTGTTGAAGCAGTGGCGCGACCCCAGCACTTTCAACTGCGGGTATTTCCGGACCAGCTCCTGCACCTGCGCAACCGATTGGGCCGGGTGCAGCCGGTCAGTACTGTACTCCAGGTTGCCGGCCCAGTTTTTTAGCTTATCCCTGGTTGTAAACTGCATAAGTGGCGATAGCGCTGGCGTGGCCAGCAGCGCAGATGATAGTTTAAGAAACGTTCGCTTTTTCATCGGTCAAGGGGTTAGGGAATGAGGTAGCGCTACCGGGCTTCGGCCAGCTCCAGCACGACGCTGGTTCGGCGGCTGTCGACGTTCGGGTTGAATCCAATCGTCATCAGGTAATTGCCCGAGTAGACCGCGGGCTTGTCGTTGATGGCCGACCGGGTACCTGGGTAGACGTTCAGCTCCCGAACCGTATAGTTCCGGGCTGGGTCGAGGCCCTGGAGCCGAATTGGAGCCACGCTGCCGGCTTTGTACCGGTCTTTGGTCAGGTAGGAGAACCAGACCGCCCGGTCGCGGGCTTCGGCTACGTACACCAGCGAGGCCACATCGCCCGCGTAGGGCGACGCCAGCCGGTACTGATCGCCCTGCCAGATCACGCTTTTGATCCGGTCGTAGGTTTTGAGCGCTTCCTGACTAAACTGCAATTCATTCGCATCCAGCTTGCTCACCACAATGTCATAGCCCAGTTTGCCCATCATGGCTACGTCGGTGCGGAACTTGATCGGCTGTTTACCCCAGTCCGTTACGTGATTGCAGGTGGCGATGGCCGGAAAAAAGTACGAGTAGTTCCACTGGATGAAGACCCGCTCCAGCCCGTCGGTATTGTCGCTGGGCCAGAACTCGGTAAAGTACTTCAGTGCCCCGTAGTCGACCCGGCCGCCCCCGCCCGAGCAGAGCATCATGGGTAGCTTCGGGTATTTGGCCCGAAGCCGCTCCATTACCTTATATAAGCCCTGTACGTATTCGACGTACAGATGCGACGGGTTGGGGTTGGTGGCCGAAAAGGCATTGTAGATGACGGCGTTGCAGTCCCACTTGATATAACTCAGCGTCGGGTTCTTCGTCATCACCTCGTCAACGACACCGTACACGAACTCCTGCACCTTGGGGTTAGTCAGGTCCAGCACGAGCTGGTTCCGGAAGTAGTATTCCTGGCGGTTGGGCAGTTTCAGCACCCAGTCGGGATGTTTTTCGTAGAGTTCACTCTTGGGGTTCACCATTTCCGGCTCCAGCCAGATACCGAATTTCACCCCGGCGCTCTCGGCTTCTTTGACCAGATGACCCAGCCCATGCGGCAGTTTTTTAACGTTCTCCTGCCAGTCGCCCAGGCCCGCGCGGTCGTCGTTACGGGGGTATTTGTTGCCGAACCAGCCATCGTCGAGCAGGAACAGATCGACGCCCAGCCGTTTGCCGTCTTTGAAGAGGGCTGTTAGTTTCTCTTCGTTGAAGTCGAAATAGGTAGCCTCCCAGTTGTTGAGCAGCGTCAGCCGGTTGCCTTCGCCCTGCGGAATGCGGTGTTTGCGGGCCCATCGGTGCAGGTTCCGGCTGGCGGTTCCTTTGCCCGTGGTTGAGTAGGTGAACAGAAAAGCGGGTGTCGTGAACTCCCGCCCGGGGGCCAGCGTATAGGCCGACGCGTAGGGGTTGATACCGGCCGTCAGGCGCAGGTTATGCAGCGGATCGACCTCGAACGCCAGCTGGTAATTGCCCGACCAGGCCAGCGTACCGGCCAGTACCTCGCCCTGCTCTTCCTGCGCCGGCTGGTTCATCGAAAGCAGAAACGACGGCGGCTGAAACAGATCGGCCCGGGTGCCCAGCTTGGTATCCAGCACTTTGATGCCTTCGGTCAGCGGCACTTCGGACGGGTTCATCTCGTTGGCCCAGTCGCCGTGGAAATGGGTCAGGTAATAGTGCTGGGCGGGTATGTACAGGTTGGCCGACGCGTATTTGTGCAGCGTTACGCTTTTCTTCTCCGTATGCCGGATGCTGGACCACTGTTCGATCACGTCTTCGTTCTGGTACGCTTTGAAATAGAGCGTCACCTCGAACGGGTACTGCGGATCTTTCAGGAATACGGTGGTCAGCACAATGCCGTCGCCGGCCGGTTTGGTTTCGTGGCGCAGGTAGCGCAGATCGAGCGAGGGGTTGCCGTCGGCGTGGGTCACCTGAATGGCGGGTTCGAGCAGGTTGCGGCTACCGGCGGGGGTATAGGCGGAGTTATAGATGCCGGTATAGTCTTCGCCCCGTTTGCCGTTGTTCGGTATCCGGGCATACTCGTCGGGTCGGCTCAGCCGCTGGCCCAGATGCACGATGGTTGGGTTTTGCTCTTTATCGACCCGGATAACGAGGGCCGTTTTTCGGGTTTCGACAGCAATATGAACCTCGCCGGTCTGGGGTTGAGCAACGGCTACCGACAGGCCGGCAACGATGAGCAGAAAAAGCGTTCGCATGAAAAGGAAGGGCTATACATTGATACGGTAAATGTATCAAGAAACAGCCGAGCCACTATACGAGTTGGTTCATAGTTTATCCGAGCCAGCCCACAAACCGAAGCGCCGGGCTCTCGGAAGGCTACTGTCCGAACCAGCGCGGGGCAGATTCGGGTAGCATAGCGTCTTTGGCCACGCCAACCGGCCCGGTCACCCCTTCTCCCATTACCGACTCGATCTGATAACCAAACCGCTCAAGAACCCTTACGACCCGGTTAACGTCAGCGTCATTGAGTTCAACCGTCAATCGTGACAAACCGCGATCGGTTTGTTCAAAATGGCTTCTGAGAATCTTTACGCCCTGGTTCTCGATCAGGCGACCCAGTTCGGCCATCGAGTAGTCCTGCTCGGCGATGCGGATAACAAGCTTCGTTTTTTCGGCCAGGCGCGGCTCAGGAGGGGTTGGCTCTCCTCCCTCAAAATGAAAGCGGGCCTCTACCAGCCCTCGTTCGGAGATTCGGTAGCGTACCGAGCCACCCGACTGGTCAACCAAGGCCAGTCCCTTTTTGACCAGTTCGCGCAGGTGATGATGAATATTTTTATCGGTTGTGGATTTCCCATCGGGCAGCAACCGGTTTACTTCGTGCCATACGGTCTGGTAATCGTAGGCCACGTAGCCGAATCCGCCATAGGCTATTGACTCGTACAGCACGCGCAGTACCGTTCGGCACACCTCATTCCGGGATCCGAGCAGCATGGCGTTATAACTCCCGGTAGTCTGGGCCTGAAGGTACAGCGTCATCTGGGCACAGAGCACCCGCAGTTGTAAGCCAACCCGTTGCTTTATAGTCATGTCGGGCAGACGTTTCATGTCGGGTTCGCGGAACAGGCTCTGCGACAGCGTCTGCAAAACATGGTTCACCTGGGTCGATTGCCCCCGGGCCGTCCAGTTCAGCAGTGCTATACCAATTTCATCGAAATAATGCTGATAAGCCTCTCTGGGCAGGGCTTTCAGATCACGGTCGTCGGCTTTGAATAGGGCGTTTGTAACGCGCCCAATATCAGACGGCGTGTGCTTCATCAGTAACATGGACTCATGAAGCGCATTGGCTGTCGGTTGCGTCATATGTTTCGTTCTATTGGATGCTGGCTGGATTAATCACGCAAAAGTAGAGCAAATGTTTTGCCAGAGTTTATTTTCATTTGATTTTCGTTTGACAATAAGGTTTAAGTTATTGAACGGTCAGTACTCAAATCAGGTTGAAAGGGGCTGTGTTGTAGTAAAATGGCTTCAGATCGAGCTGTACGGGTACCAAACCGGAAGGCGGTAGCACCTGCCGGTGGTTATCGGTTTGGTCGAGTTGCCGGAAGTATACCTGGCTTTTCCGTTTTTTCAGGTTTTCGCGGTCGTTGGGCAACCCCCAGAATATCACTTCGGTCTGGTCATCCGTTTCAGCAACTACCTGCGTGGCATTCACGTAAAACCCAGCCGAGAGCGAGAAGCGTTTTGCCCCTCTGCGCCACTCCTGCAAAAACTCACCACCCTTATTGTTCATCGAGACAATGAACAGGTAATCAGGCTCAACAGCGTTGTATCTGGCATAGAAGCTGGGCGTCAGAAAATCCTTGCAGATCAAAACGCCGACCAGCCCAATGGGAAGGTTCAGCAGCAGCAACCCGTTATCCTTGGCGATATCCTCCCGAATGTAATAGACCTTGTGGTTGAGCAGCCCATGCTCGCTGGCGTAGGCCTGTATGGCTTCATGACCGGGTATGGGCGGGGCTTTTGTATCGACCGGCGTACTAAACTGTTCGTGTTTGCGATAGGTAAACTCCGTAATCTCCCCAAAGTGATCGACAAGCCAGACAGCGGCTTCGTTATGGGCAACCGGCTCCTGATCCGTCCCTGATCCGTCGGTTCCGTTGTCGATATGGAAGCTGCCGGCAATAATAACCGATAAACTGGCCAGCCCCTCAGTCTGACCCCGCTCCAGCAGATAGTCTTTCAGCACCTGCCGCCCATTCAGACAAACCGACAACTCGGGTAAACAAAGGATATGAACACCGGCGTCGATGGCCCAGTCGATGCAGGTACGAAGCTCGTCCGTATAGGCCTCAGACGGCCTTACGTCTACCGATCGGAAACCAATCTGGGGCGTATCGATGCCTACGTTCCCCAATCGTTTGGTGGCTTTAAAATAGGTCCTGGCGGCTCCTGACAAAGCCGCCAGCCCGATAACGGGCGCTGTGCCGTTCAGCTTCTGCATACTGGGCGGATACAGCGCCCCATCAATGATATCCCGTTCGTGATCAATGACTCCGTTGGTAATCAGATGCACCCGCCGGTAAAGGCGCCCGGCATCCAGCGGAATCCGCTCGTCAGCCGCCGGAACGTCTCCCAGGAGCGGTCTGACCCCGATCATCAGGGTTCCACTACGCGTTCTGACCAGCATACGTTTACCGGCATTGCGTTTTTCCATGGCAAGCAGTTCGCTTTCCAGAACGTCGAAAAACGCATCCAGAGCCTCCAGTCGCTGTGGTCCGGTGGCAGGAACGCCGAGCTGGTCCCATATCGCTACCAGGCGATGAACGAGCGCGTAGAGGGCGATACTATCCTGGCGGGTTGTTGAGAACTCAGGTTCCGGCTCAGCCCCGTAGTAGAGCTCCTTTATGCTGGACTGCCATCGGTGTTTTCGCTGAAAATCGAGCGGTGGCTGACCCGCGTCCAACTGCATTCGCTCCAGTACTAATTCAGCAATTTTTTCAAGAAAGGGTGGTTGTTCGACGCGTACATTCGTTTCCATTGGTGCAGAGATAACCCGGTAAAGTTTGCAGTTTACGAACAAACCCGAGTAATGACCACAAGCCGCGGCTAACTATTTTACTATAAGGCGGATAGCCTGCCCGTCAGAACCGAAACTGTCAGAAAAACATCCACCAGATCCGCATCCAGTCGGCGCGGGTAATGACTGCCAGGAAGAAGATATAAATGCCTATGTAGACCGGTATCGCCAGCAGGTAAGGCTGGTAAACGCGGTTATGAAACCGCTCGTAGAGCAACAGGCCAAACATGATCACCAGGCCCAGCAGGGGACCCGGCAAGCCCAGCCGCCCCAAAGCCGGGTTGATAAAGGGCAGAGCGGTCAGCACCATGTAGCGGGCGTGGTAACTGACTTTATGACGGTAATAAATGGCCAGTCCGTAGGTTAGGCCAAAAAAAGAAAGGTCAGCCATGGCGATCATATTGGTATCGAAACTACCCGGTACAAAGGGCCGCATAAACACCTGACGCATCAGAATGACAATAGACAGCACCATGAGCGGAACCAGCCCATACGATAACCGACCCAGCTTCCGATGCCATGCAAACTGCCCGCGCCGAATCAGAATAGGCTGGGCAACCAGCACACCTATCCAGAGCAGCACCATAACCGCATGGAAATGCATCGCGAGGGAGAGGCCCTCAAAACGGGGGAAGAGACCGAAATAGGTACGGTAAAACCCCACGAAGACCATCAGCAGAATGGCCAGAAATAGATAGTAGCTGTTTTTATAAATCGTTTCCATGGTCCTGATCATGTTGATGGCTTATTAGTCGCGGGTTTAAGGCTACCCGGCAACAGACTGGCCCTCGACCAACCAATGCAGGTGCCTGTCTTACAAGGCCATACACCCCTATCCACAAACCGGGGCCTCCCCCAGGCAACCGCCACACCCGGAAACAAAAAAAGCCCGCTACTAGGGCGGGCCTCTTTTCATCATATAACCTCCTTACTGCTTCTTTTCGGGCAGGAGCACAAAGCGGGCGTAGTTGCTACTCAGGTACTGGTTGGCAGCCGCTTTCGTACTTTCAACGGTGACCTTGTTGAGCTGCTCGTTTTCGCGCAGGATTTCGGTGGGGTCGTCGTTGTTGTAGTACTGCGTTTGCAGGTAGCCGAGCCAGAACTGGTTGTCTTTGAGCTGCACCTCCGTTTCGCGCCGGGTTTCGGCTTTGAACTTGGCAATGTCGGCCGGAACGGCTCCTTTTTGCTTGAGATCATTGATCAGCTCCTGCGTTTTGGCAATCAGCTTCTCTACGTTCTCGGGCGCACAGCCGAAACTGATCCGGAAGGTATAGCGCGGCACGGGGTATCGGCTGTAGCCAGCTCCCGCTCCTACGCCGTATACGCCACTCTCCTCTTCGCGCAGTTTCTCGGTCAGTTTGATCTCCAGCACTTCGGCCAGGGCGTCGAGCTGCGTCGTGGTTTCCGGCGACCAGGTCAGGTCTCCGCTATAGACCAGCTGAACGCTGGCTTTGGGGTCGAGGCCGCGGTATACGGTTTTGCTGATCTGTCCCGCCGGAATCCGGATGCCGAGGTCTTTGAACTTCTCCGTTGCGCTGGTAGCCGGTAAGCCGCCGAGGTATTTCTCGATGAGCGGCTTCAGGGTCGCTTCCTTGAAATTACCGACAAAGTAGAACGTAAAATCGCCGGCATTGGCAAAGCGCTCCTGGTAAATTTTCAGCGCCCGGTCCAGATCGATCTGGTCGAGGTCGGCCGGTTTGAGCGGCTGTCGACGCGGATTGTTGCTTCCCAGCGTGACCGACACCGTATCCTGAAACACCCGGGCCGGGGTTGGCGTGCTGATCTGATTTTGCAGGGCACTGCGCTGGTTGGAGAGGAAACCGGCTACCACCTCGGGGTCTTTACGGGGCTGGGTAAAATAGCTGTATACGAGCTGGAGAGCCGTTTCGAGGTCTTTGGGAGCCGCGCTGCCGTTGATACCTTCGCTCAGCTCGCCCACGTACGGAAAAGCGCTGGCCTGCTTCCCCGACAGAAACTTACCCAGCTGCACCTGGCTGTAGGCGCCCGTACCGCCCAGGCTGGCCAGCGTACTCGAAAACCGCGCCGACTGGTAATCTTTGAGGTCATAGAGCGACGTACCGCCAAAGCTGGTACCGGCAAACAGTATCTGGTCGTTTTTGAAGTTGGTCGGCTTCAGTACCACCCGCACGCCGTTACGCAGCGTCCATTCGGTCACGCCAATTTCTTTGATCTCGCGGGCGTTGGCTACCGGCGAGGGGGTCGGGGGCGTTGGCACCAGGGGCGCGTCGAGGGTTTTATCTTCGTAGGCCGTCAGGTTTTTGCCCGTATCGTCGACGTAGCTGATGATCTGGGCCACCGTGGGCAACTTGTCTTTGTCTTTTTCAGGCGCCATCACGATAACGGCCCGGTTCTCGTTGCGGATAAACTGATCGACGAGGGCGTTTACTTCCTGAAGCGTGATGCCGGCCTGCTGCTTTTTCAGGAAATCGAAGTAAAACTCGATGCTGGTATACGGCTCTTTGTCGGTGAAGTTCTGTACGTATTCGTTCACGAAACTGGACGAGCGGGTTTTGTCACGCTCGCTATAGCTCTGCTCCACGTTCGTGTAGAACTCCTGCTTGGCGCGGGCCAGCTCGGTTGGGGTAAAGCCAAACTGCTTCACCCGGGCGTTCTCGTCGAGTACGGCCCGGATGGCCCGCTCAACGTTCCCTTCTTTCGCGACGGCGATGGACGTAAAGGCGTCGATATTGCCGATAAAATCGCTGTAGTTGCTGTAGCCTCCCAGAAACGGCGGGTTCGCCTGCTGGGTCAGCTCCTGAATCCGGTTGCCCAGCATGGTGTTGAACAGGCCCCGCTTGATGCTCTCGCGCAGGTCGTTGAGGGTGCGCTCTTTGATCTCGGGCCGTTTATAAATGACCTGAACCACCGTATTGGGCTGCTCGGGGTCGGTAACAATCACCACTTTGGTATCCTTATGGGGCGGCACGTCGTATTCGGTGCGCGGTTTTGGCGATTGTATGGCCGGAATCCGGCCAAACTTTTCCCGAATCATGGTTTCGACTTCCGTTGGATTGAAATCGCCCACGGCAACGACCGCCATCAGATCGGGCCGGTACCAGTCTTTATAAAACTGCCGCAGCACTTCGGGCTTGAAGGTAGTCAGCACCTCTTCGGTACCGATCGGCAGGCGGCTGGCGTAGCGGGAGTTGTTGAGCAATACCGGAAAATACTTGTCGCGCAGGCGCTGGCCAGCCCCGCGGCCCAGCCGTCGTTCCTCCAGAATAACCCCGCGTTCTTTCTCTACCTCGGCCGGGTCGATGGTGACGTTATGGGCCCAGTCTTCCAGAATCTGGAACGCCCGCTCAAACAGCCGCGCCGAATCGGTCGGTACGGGCAGCTGATAAACCGTTTCGTCGAAGCCCGTATAGGCGTTCAGATCGGCCCCAAACCGAACCCCCGCCGACTGAAGAAAATTAACCAGCTCGTTTTTAGGGAAGTTTTTGGTGCCGTTAAAGGCCATGTGCTCCATGAAGTGGGCCAGGCCCTGCTGGTTATCCGTTTCCAGCACCGAGCCCGCCCGGATCACCAGCCGCAGCTCGGCCCGGTTTTTGGGTTCGGCATTCTTGCGGATGTAATAGGTCAGGCCGTTGGGCAACCGGCCTACTTTCACCCCCGGATCGACCGGGATCGGGCTGTTGAGCGAGACGCCACCCGCGGGTCCCGGCGCTGACCGGGGTGTTTTCTTGGATTGTGGGGTTTTTACCGGCGATTGCGCCAGCACCAGGGTTGCGCTGAGCAGCAGGCTCAGGCATAAATAAGCACGTACCATTCGGTCGTTGATGGTTGGTTAGGGGGTTTGTAACGCCATGTGGATGAATAACGATACAGGCCGACGAAACGTTTATCGCGCCGAATCAACCACCGGCCTGCCACCACAGACGCCCATATCCATACCAGCCGGGCTGGCGATATTACACTTTGATGATGATCTGTTTCCGGTACATCCACCACAGAATCCCGAACCAGATCAGCACAAACGTAAGCGCCCCGGCCAGCGACGCGTTGATGGGATCGGCAAAAGCGGGAACGATGAACGATCGGTAGAGGTATTCGCGCAGGTTGACGTCGGTACCGTCGGGGCGGCTTAGGTGAATCAGGCTCATGATCCGCGGAATCAACCCCGACAGGAAGAAGACCGTAATAGCGTTGACGCCGAACGCAACGAACGGCAATACACCCCGCCGGTATTGTTTCACATCGATCAGCCAGTAGCAGAGCGCCAGCCCAAGCATGGCCAGTCCGCCCGCCAGCAACACATATGACGAGGTCCACAGGGCTTTGTTGATCGGGAAAAAGCCGTTCCAGACCAGGCCAGCCAGGGTAGCCAGGCAGCCCGCAGCAAACAGCCACGCTACTTTTTCGGTAGCCGCCCGCCCGCTCCGCAGCCACTGCCCCACCAGCAGACCAATCGTACCGGTGCCGATGGCCGGCAGCGTGCTCAGGATGCCTTCGGGGTCCCAGACCCGGGCGGGCTTATAGACGTGGGCGGGAGTCAGCACAATCCGGTCGATCCAGGCCGCCAGGTTGGTTTCGGGCTCGAGGTTCGCATAGCCAATGCCCGGCACGGGAACCACCGTCAGCAGCAGCCAGTACCCGACCAGGATCGAGAACAGGATCCAGAGCTGCTGCCGGGGAGTGGTTTTCAGGAATAGCATGGAGCAAGCGAGGTACACCAGCGCAATCCGCTGTAAAACGCCCGGAATACGAACGGTCGAGATATCGAATTTCGGGAAGAAATTAAGAAACAGGCCCAGCAGGAACAGGGTAGCGCTTCGTTTCACGATCTTCTGCATGACGCCCCCCTGCCGGGCGTCGGTCCGGCCCAGGGCAAACGTGATCGACACGCCCACGATGAACAGAAAGAACGGAAAAATCAGATCGGTAGGCGTCCAGCCATGCCAGGGTGCATGTTCGAGCGGAGCGTAGATATGGGCCCAGTCGCCGGGGTTGTTGACCAGAATCATGGCCGCTACGGTCAGGCCCCGAAAGGCATCTAACGACAGAAGACGAGGGGCGGCCTGGAGGGGCTCCAGTCCATCCCGAACCGGAGCGGAAGCAGTTTGCATAGGTATAACGATCAGGTAGCACGAAGATACGACAAAACTTCCGTCCGGGGTCGGCGGCCTGTTCTGCCTTCGTTACCGATACCTGATCATCATAGCCGGGCGGTGCGGCCATACCAGCCGCGACTCAGGCTGAACGGTCAGGGCTTTTCCATGATCCAGTCGAACCCTTCGCGTCGCCATACCCGGCGAAAGAAAAGCCGATAGACCAACCACGCGCCGACCACACAAACCAGTAACAGCAGTATGCTGATGTCTGAGCTGATCGGAATATGCATCTGATGCAGCAGCCACGTAATTGACGAATAGACCGCAAAGGCCGATACAAGGCAGATTGACCCTACGGCAAGCGTATACACAAGAGCTAGAAGTACAATCATTGACAGACGTTTTCGAAAAAACCTCACCCGGGATCGAATGTTTAACCAATCCGACACAGTAAAGACTACTCAGTTACTAAACTAATTGCTTTTTGTAAGATAGTCAGAAAAAATATACTTGTTCAGGCAAAAACTTTCGACAATTTTTTCTCCAGATCGGTTTCCAGCTTGGTTAGTCCTTCGCTGTTGGGCAGGTAGGTGAGCGCGCGGTGGTGGCGGAGGTCGAATGGAATATCGCTAACTGATTGAGTGATAGGAATAACAATCTTGCCCAGCGTATGCGCGACCCCGGTTTCGTAGAACACGTTTGGGTTCCGGTCGGTGAAGTCGGTGATCACGGCCCGGCTCGTGAAAATCAGATCGAATACGTCCTGAATCAAAATGCTGTTGTCCCAGATGTCATCGGCCCGCCGACAGTCGATTCCCAGACGCGCGCAGACGTTTCGGATGGCCGTATAGGTGCCCGCAAAACGCCCTTCAAACGGCATCATCACCGACAGCATGTTCGACTCGACGGGCTTGTCGGGAATGCTGAACACATCGGGCGCAAACGTGACCACCCGCTCGGGCTGCCGCGTCTGGACCGTCGATACAAAGGCCGAAGCGACCGGCGCGTACCGGCTCAGGCTGGCTTTCCGGCTGTCGACGTACCGCTCCAGCTCGGTCAGGTTGCTGGTTCCTTCGCCAATCAGCTTCGACAGCACCTGCAGGCTGTTCCCGTCATAATCGTCGTCCCGAAAGTCCAGACTCCGCAGCAGGCGCGGGTGATCTTCGATCAGGTCGACATTATCGGTCAGGTAAGCCACCCGGAACCAGTCGGCCTTGGTAAAATAAGCCCGGACAAACTCATGCAGGGCAAAAAGGCGGGCCGTTCGTTGTTTTGTTTCTCTCGTCATTGCGTCAGCGTTAGGGTCGGAAAAAGCGGGGTTGATGAAGGCTATAATACAACTATTATATAATGACGCAATTATATCTAAATTTTATATCATAACGTATGTATTTATGAATTTTAATAACAAAGAAGCCAGCGAATGTCCCTTTTGCCTTTCGCAAAGGCACTAAACCGGGCCTAAACAAACGAGCCGCCCCTGGTTCAGGAGCGGCTCGTTTGTTACTGGAGTCTTGTCAGCGCTTAGAAATGCCAGCGGACAAACGCTTCCATCGCTTCGTATTCGGCCAGGCCGAGTCGGTTGTAGAGGCCAGCCGTAGCGCGGTTACGCTCTTCGGCGCGCTGCCAAAACTCGCGCGAGTCGGTACCCTGGTAGACCACGCCATCTTTCTGCGACTGGTGTTTGAAGATACCCAGGCGCTTTTTCATAACCTGATCGGGCGACATCGGTACGGCCATTTCGATCTCGTGGATATCCCACTCGGCCCAGGCGCCCCGATAGAGCCATACCCAGCAGTCGGCCATAAACGCTTTGTTCTTCAACCGACGAACGGCTTCGAGAACGGCGTCCAGACAAACCTTGTGCGTACCGTGCGGATCGGCCAGGTCACCCGCAGCGTAGATCTGATGCGGCTTGATCTCTTCGATCAGCGCCATCGTGATCTGAATATCTTCTTCGCTGAGTGGCTTCTTGGCCACTTTACCCGTTTCGTAGAACGGCATGTTCATGAAGTGCGCGTTCTCGACCGGGATACCCACAAACCGGCAGGTCGACTTGGCCTCGCCCTTGCGGATCAGCCCTTTCACGTAGCGTACCTCGGCGGTATCCATCTCGGAATCTTTCTTATCGCGCAGCGACGCGGCTGCATCCTTGAAGATCCGGTGTGCTTCGGGGCTGTTGATCCCGAATTTATCGTTGAAATCGACCACGTAATCGGCAAACCGCAGCGCTTCGTCATCAGCCACGGCGATGTTACCCGATGTCTGGTAGCCAATGTGGACTTCGTGGCCCTGGTCAACGAGCCGCTGGAACGTACCGCCCATCGAGATAATATCATCGTCGGGGTGGGGGCTGAAAATCAGGCAGCGTTTCTGAGCCGGTAAAGCCCGCTCGGGCCGGTTGGTATCGTCGGCATTGGGTTTGCCGCCCGGCCAGCCCGTGATGGTATGCTGAAGCTGGTTGAAAATATCGATGTTGATGTCATACGCCTGACCCGACTGGGCCAGCAGGTCGCTCATCCCGTTGTCGTTGTAGTCGCGGTCGGTCAGCTTCAGAATGGGTTTGCCCAGCGCCAGCGACAGGTAGGTGACGGCCTTTTTGCGCATCTTGTTATCCCAAACGACCGAGTCGACCAGCCAGGGCGTCTTCATGCGGGTCAGCTCCGACGCGGCAGCCTCGTCGATGACGAACAGCGCGTTGGGATGGGTTTGCAGGTAGGAGGCCGGATTGAGTTCGGTTACCAGGCCTTCAACGGCGCCACGGATAACGGGTGCCTTGCGTTCACCCCACGCCAGCAGTACCACCCGCCGGGCGCTCAGGATGCTGGCAACCCCCATCGTGATGGCTTTACGCGGGGTCTTGGGCAGACCACCAAAATCGCCCGACGCTGCCGCCCGGGTCGAGTTGTCGAGCATCATCAGGCGGGTGTGCGAGTTGATGAGCGAGCCGGGTTCGTTGAAGCCGATATGGCCGTTACCGCCAATACCCAGCAGCTGGAAATCGAGTCCGCCGGCGGCTTCGATCTGAGCTTCGTACTGTTTGGCAAACTCGGCCACCTTATCCGGACCAACGGTTCCGTCGGGCACGTGGTAGTTGTTGGCCGGTATGTCGACATGGTCGAAGAGCTGCTCCCGCATGAACCGCCAGTAGCTTTGCAGCGAATCGGGTTCCATGGGGTAATACTCATCGAGGTTGAACGTGACTACGTTCCGGAAACTCAGGCCTTCTTCGCGGTGCATCCGAACCAGTTCGGCATATACCGTTTTGGGCGACGAGCCCGTTGCCAGACCCAGTATAGCGGGTTTGCCTTCGCTTTGCTTCTGCCGGATCAGGTCGGCAATTTCATGCGCCACGGCCCGGCTGGCATCTTTGGCATCGGCGTAAATGTGCGTCGGAATTTTTTCGTACGTAATTGCCGACTGTAAAGGAGCTCCGGGGATTTGTCCGTCCGGATTGTCGAGTAGTGTTGACTCCGTAATCATGCGCTGCGCGGAGGGTTAGTAAGACAGCACAAAGGTCAAAAAAATTTGAGTAGTTTTTTGAGAGAACCGAATATTTTTAAATTTTTTACAAATACTAGCCCCTTAGCAGCGAGCTAATTATTGACGCGCCAGCCGATCGGCCTGCGCGGCCGTTTCGAGCGACTCCAGGCCATTCTCTTCCGAGATGATGCGGTGCGTATCGGGGTATTTGATGCCGCTGACCTGATCGCGGAACATGAGCCGGAGCAGTTCGGAGTACAGGTGCTGTTTTTCCTGCTCGAAACCGAATCGGATTTCTACCTGCTGATACGCATCGAACGTTTTGAACCGGCCGCGCAGGGGTTTGTCCTTGCCCGAAATATTGGCCGTTACGTTCAGCTGCGCCCCCGGAAACAGCGTCATCAGCTCGCGGCTGGTTTCTTCGTCGACAACCGCCCGCAGCACCATCCGGGTCGGCACCCATTCGTGCAGGGTAATATCGCCCCGCTCAAACAGCAGCCGCATCTCCTGCCGGTCCATGCGCCCGGTCTGCGTAAAGCCGTGGTAGAAATTGACCAGTTTCCGGCCGATCGTATCGTCGCCGTACTGAACGGTAGCCTGTACCTGGTCTTCGAGGTCGGAGAGGCCGGGCCGTTTGATCACCTGCGATGCCACAACGGTGCCTTTACCGAGCCAGCCCGCAAACAGATCGAAGAAATGAACACCATGTTCAATAAAAATACCGCCCGACTTGCTGCGGTCCCAGAACCAGTGCTCGGGCGCGAGGCCTTCGTCGCCGGCGTAGTTTTCGAAATAGCCGTGCAGGAAATCGCCGAGCAGGTTTTTATCGATCAAGTGTTTGATGCGGGCATACATCGGGTTGTAGCGCTGCATCAGGTTTGTCACCATCAGCACGCCCTTTTGCCGGGCGGCTTCGATCATGGCCCGGCCTTCTTCGGGATTCATGGCCAGGGGTTTCTCGCAGATGACGTGCTTCCCGGCGTTGATGGCCAGCATTGCCTGTTCGTAATGCATGAACGGCGGGGTAGCGATATACACCACGTCGACATCGGGGTGGTTGACCAGCGCGTCGAGGCTGTCGAGCATATCGGCACCAAACCGGCGGGCCGTGCGGTGGGCTTCGTCGCGGCTCGACCCGGCAATAGCCACCAGCCGGGTGTTGGGGGTTTGCAGAAACTGCTGAACGGCAAACAGCCCGAAGCCGCCCATGCCGATGACACCAATACCTAATTCACGATCAGTCGATGCAGCGTTTGCCGGTGCGGTTGTATTCATAGCGTATGGGTTGTATCCGTAAGAAACAACCGCCAGCCGCCCATTGTGTTAGAAAACCTTAGCGCAGCGGCCGGGTCCAGTAGACCATCGGCTTGGGCGTCGACTCGGTTTCGTCCAGGTCGGGCCAGTGAAAAACGCTGCGTAAGGCGGGGTCGCGCTGATAGCCCCGTTTGGTCCAGAATGCATCGAGAGGCTGGTAACCGGCCGGACGCAGGGGGTGGTCAGACGGCCGCTCAACGGCGCAGAAGCAGGTGAGCCGGTAGGTACCGAACCGCCGGGCGTGGGCTTCGCGCTCGTCGAAGAACCGATGCCCCAGCCCCCGCCCCCGGAAGTCGGGCAACAGAATACTCTCGCCAAAGTAAAACACCTCATCGAGAGCGTAGCCGGCCTGCCGAAAGGGGGCCTGTACCTCGTCGGTCTCGTCGGTCAGCGGCAGGGCGGTGGTAGCGCCTACCATCCGGTCGTCGGCATAGGCCGCAAACAGCAGCGAGCGCTGACTCTGCATGTAGGTCTCGAGGTACTTCTTCTCGTAGTCGGGAGTGCCTTCGTAGAGGTACGGGAAATCACGGAATACGGTAATCCGCAAATTGGCCAGTTCGGTCAGTACGGTGCGGATGGCGGGGCCGTAGATCCGGCTGAAGGTGAGCGTAGCGGGCATGGGGCCTAGTTTTTACCCAACACCAGCGACTCCCAGAGGGGCAGGTTGTAATAGGTCGTTACGCGGCTGATGAGTCCGTCGGTAAGTTCCAGAAAGGCCCCGGCCGGCAGCACGTAGGTTTGCCCGGTAGCAGCCGGCAGATCGCCGTCGGTTTTTTTGTAAACGCCGTTGACAACAAATTCGCAGGCAGCCCGGCGCCCGGTAGGCTCGGTCATTACGACGATGTCGGTCAGCGTTTCATCGTAGCATTCATCCATATGCTGCAAAAACTGCTCGAACAGCGCTTTTCCGACATGGGTTGAGCCCTGGTTGGCATCGTGGCGCACGTCGGGATGCAGCAGGTTCAGCATGGCGGTCCAGTCTTTCCGGTTAAACGCGTCGTAGTAGGCAGTAACGGTCTCGTTGGCGGTCATAGTTTCTGACGTTGAGCCGCAAAGATAGGGAGCCGCGTGGCTCAGCGAACAATACCGCGCTTAGCCAGCCACTCCTTTACGGCAGGTCCGGTACCGAAGGGCCAGGGTTTCAGCTCGTTGATGGGCACCAGCTTAATGGCTTGCAGTTCGGTTTCGTCCATGCGGATGGTACCGGTAGCCCGAACGTGATAGGTGAAAATAATTTCGTTGCGCTGAAAGAAGGGGTAGATCCCCAGAAACTCCACAATACGGGCGTCGGTCAGGCCAATCTCTTCTTCGATCTCGCGCAGGATGGCTTCGGCGGGGGCTTCGTCCCGCTCCAGAAAGCCCGTTACGATGCCGAACCACTCGGCGGGCCAGCCAATGTTCTGCGTCAGCACCACCGTGTCGTTATCATACTCGACAATGGCACCCACGACGGGCAGCGGATTATCGTAATAAATGTAGCCACAGGGTTTGGAGCAGATCAGGCGTTCGCGCCCGCTGGCCTCCCCTTTCACGAGCGGGCTGGCACACTGCGGGCAGTAGTTCATCTTGGGCATAAACCGATAACGGATAGAGAGGCCGAAAGTACGGGCTTTGTGTCCGTAAATTTTCGTTGAATCTCGCTAACTTTCGCTACGCTAACGCCCTTATCACCATGGCTACCTTAAAACTTACCATCAATAATCAACCCCACACGCTCGACGTGGACCCCGATATGCCGCTGCTCTGGGCCATCCGCGATGTAGTTGGCCTGACCGGCACCAAATTCGGTTGTGGCATTGCCCAGTGCGGTGCCTGTACGGTTCACCTCAACGGCACCCCTACCCGCTCGTGCAGCGTTCCGGTATCGGCCGTGGCGGGACAGAAGATAACCACCATCGAAGGCATCGCCAAAAACGGCGACCACCCCGTTCAGAAAGCCTGGGTAGCTCATCAGGTACCCCAGTGCGGCTACTGCCAGTCGGGCCAGATCATGAGTGCGGTGGCGCTGCTCAAACAGAATCCCAAACCCACCGACGAAGACATCGACGCGGCCATGCAGGGCAATATCTGCCGCTGTGGCACCTATACCCGCATTCGGGCCGCCATTCATACCGCATCGGCCGACCTGAGCAGTGCGCCCAAGTCCCTGAAGTCAACGCCTAAACTCGGTAAGCGATGAGCCAGAAAACTACCCAACCCACCCTCGACCGTCGGCATTTCCTGAAAGCGGCCAGCCTCACCGGTGCGGCTTTTGCCCTGGGTCTGTCGTCTACCGAAGCGGCCGTTCAGAACCTGAGTACCGTACCGGGCGCAGCACCGGCCCCCTCATTTGGGCTGACACCTTACATCCAGATCGAGCCGTCGGGCCGAATCACGCTGCTGAACCCCGTACCCGAAATCGGTCAGGGCACCTACCAGTCGCTGCCAGCGCTGATGGCCGAAGAGCTGGGCGTTTCGCTCGACCAGGTTACGATCCGGCAAACCAACGGCGACCCCCAGTACGGCCCGCAAACGGCGGGCGGCAGCTACTCGGTGCGGGGTCAGTACAAAGCCCTGCGGCAGGTAGGCGCGTCGGCCCGCGAGATGCTCCGGCAGGCCGCCAGCCAGCAATGGAACGTTCCCGTTGGCGAGTGCGAAGCCGACCGGGCCATAGTGACCCATAAACCGACCGGCCGTAAACTCACCTATGGTCAGCTGGCCGAAACAGCCGCTAAACTGCCCGTGCCGAAAGAGCCGACGCTGAAAGACCCCTCTACCTTCAGGATGCTGGGCAAACCGATGCCCCGGCCCGACATACCGCTCAAGGTAACCGGCAAAGCCCAGTTCGGGATCGACGCCAGCGTGAAGGGCATGGTCTACGCGTCGGTTGAGCGATGCCCGGTCATTGGCGGCAGGCTGATCAGCTACGATGCCAGCCAGGCTACCCGGCAAAAAGGCGTGCAGAACGTTGTTCGGGTAGAGCGGGTGCTGAACAAGAACCGCTACGAGGGCGTGGCCGTCATAGCCGACTCGTACTGGGCCGCCCTGAAGGGCCGGAAGGCGCTCCGGGTGCAGTGGGATACCAAAGAACTCGATCAGTTCAACTCCGTCGATTACGAAAAAAAACTGCGCGATCTGGCTCAGGCAGACGGCATCACGGGCCATAACGTAGGCGACTTCGACAAAACCTTTGCCGAAGCCCCCACCAAACTCGAAGCCTTCTACGAGACGCCCATCGTCAGCCACTCGACCATGGAGCCTATGAACGCACTGGCCCACTGGCAACCCCAGGATAAGGTAGAAGTCTGGGTATCGGCCCAGGGGCCCGATCTGGTCAAGGATGAACTGGCGCGGGTGCTGAACCTACCCAAAGAGAATATTACGGTCCATGTGCTGTTCAACGGCGGAGGCTTTGGCCGGCGGCTGACGCAGGATTACGCCACCGAAGCGGCTCTGCTCTCCAAAGCCACCGGCAAACCCGTAAAGCTGGTCTGGACCCGCGAAGACGACACCACCCAGGGGCCCTTCCGCCCCATGACGTTCTCGGCCCTGCGCGCGGGCCTCTCGGCCGACGGGAAAGCCATAGCCCTGCAGCATAAGGTCATTTCGCCGTCCATCGACGCCACGATGGACGCGAAGTACGACAAGACCAAGCCCGACGGCACCATGCTCGAAGGCACCGGCGATCAGAAATACGAAATTCCGAACCTGAACACCCGCTACGTACATGCCGACATTCAGATTCCGCTGACCTACTGGCGGTCGGTGACGAGTTCGACGCTGGCGTTTTCGCACGAGTGTTTCCTCGACGAGATGGCCCACAAAGCGGGTCAGGACCCCATGGCGTACCGGCTGTCGATGCTCACCAAAGACTCCGACACCAAACGCGTGCTGACCAAACTCCGCGAGGTATCGGGCTGGGACAAACCCCTGCCGGCGGGCTGGGGCCGGGGCGTAGCGCAGTGGGAGTTCTTTGCCGGGCTGGCCGGGCAGGTCGTTGAAGTCTCGAAACGGACCGATGGCTCGGTAAAGGTCGAGAAAGTATACTGTGTCATCGATCTGGGTACGGTTGTCAACCCCGACGCCGTGAAAGCGCAGATCGAAGGCTCGGTAGCGATGGCGCTCACGGCGGCTACCAAAGACGGCATTACCTTTGCCCACGGCCAGGCCGTACAAACCAACTTCGACACCAACCGCATGCTGCGGATCAACGAGATGCCCACCGTTGAGGTACACATCCTCGCCGACGGTGGCCCAACCATCAAAGGGGTTGGCGAGCCGGGCCTGCCCCCGCTGGCACCGGCCCTGGCCAACGCGGTCTTTGCCGCTACCGGCAAGCGGATTCGGCGGCTCCCGTTCGATCTGGCCGCGGTCTAGCTACTGGTATATTCGTTCGCGTTCGCCGGTGGCAACGGGCTGCTGAGCCAGTTCCCAGAACACCTCCGCAATCCGAACCGGGTCGAAGTGGGTGCCGGGCTGTACCGCACCGTTTACGGTTAGGGTTGCCACCCGAATCGGACGCTGGGCCAGCTCGTCGGCCAGGCCCAGCGTCAGGTTACGCAGGCCTGCCTTACCCACCGACAGCGCCGTCGACGCGGCCGTTGGGTTGAAAGCCGAACCGCCCCCCGTGGTCAGGATCGTGCCCCCGCCCCGGCGCTCCATCTGCGGCACAAGGGCCTGCACCGCTACAACCAGGCCACCGAAGCAGATTCGCTGGCTGTGCATGAACGACTCCGGCTCGTAGGTGGTTGGCGTACCAGACAGGAACTCCGACGCGTTGTAGAGAAGCAGGTCAGCGTCGCCCTGGGTTTGCTGAATGCGGGTCAGGGTAGCGGCCAGGGCGTCGAAGTCGGCAATGTCGGCGGTATAGCCCTGCGCGCTGATGCCCGCAGCCGCCAGCCCGGCTACGTAGCTGTCCAGGGCTTCCTGCCGCCGGGCAATCAGGGCAAATGAATAGCCCTCGCGGCCAAAGCGGTTGGCTACGGCCAGCGCAATACCGGGTCCGGCACCAACGATTACGCAAAGTTTAACAGGCATATCAGTCTGGAGTTTACGGTTGATTGATCTGTTTTTAATGGTCAGGTAATATAGTACCCATCCATCGTTATCATAAACACCACCGTCCGTTTGCGGTTGTTTATGATACAAATTCAAGGCATTTATGAAAGAGATAACCCGCATTGTCGACGTCTTCAACCAGATCAACTTTTCGGAGCGCAAAGCCGCGCTGGCGACGGTGGTGTGGGTCGAAGGATCCTCGTACCGCCGGCCGGGGGCCCGTATGCTCATTACCGACGACGGACGCTGGGAAGGAGCCATTAGCGGGGGCTGCCTGGAAGGCGACGCTCTCCGCAAAGCCCGGCAGGTGATGATAGATCGGCAACCGATGGTGGTTACCTACGATACGATGGACGACGGCGCCAACAGCTTCGGCGTTGGTCTGGGCTGCAACGGCATCATCGACGTTCTGATCGAACCCATCGACCCGGCCGATCCGAACCACCCGGTAGCGGTGCTGCATGAGTTTGTTCAGAAACGCGACGTACGGGCGCTGGCTACCGTACTCAGCAGCGAAACGCCGGATCTGGCACCCGGCGCCCGCTTTGTGCTGACCGCGCAGGAAAATACGGCTCCCGACTGGCTGGTCGACGATATGCAGGAGGTACTCGCCGTCGGCAAACCCCTGACCCGGGCGGCCGAAACAGGATCGGGCGCCGTTCAGGTGTTTATCGAACGCATCGACCCCGGCATCGAGCTGGTCATTTTCGGCGCGGGCTACGACGTGGTGCCCGTAGCCCGGCTGGCCCGCGATCTGGGCTGGGCCGTTACCGTCACCGACGATTGCGTGGCCCATCTGGCGCCCAAACGCTTTCCGGTGGCGACCTGCGTACTCTACGCCGACCGCGCAGCCGTGCTCGACCAGCTGACGATCACCAACCGTACCGCAGCCGTGCTGATGTCGCATAACTTCAACTACGACAAAGCCGTATTGCAGGCCCTGCTGGCTACCGATGTGCCGTATATCGGGATGCTCGGCCCGCGCAAACGCTTCGAGAAGATGCAGGCCGAGTTCGAAAAAGATGGGTTGATTTTCGACGACGACGGGCTGGAGCGGGTTCACGCGCCCATTGGCCTCGACATCGGCGCCGAAACGCCCGACGAGATCGCCCTGTCGATCATTGCCGAAGTACGGGCCTTCTTTACGAAACGATCGGGCGGCTTTCTGAAAGACAAAAGCGGGCCTATTCACGAGCGCCAGTCGGGCAACGCCAATCCGGTTACCACCCGCTAATGATAGTCGCCACGCTGCTGCTGGCCGCGGGTAGTTCGAGCCGGCTGGGTCAGCCCAAACAGTTAGTACAGTACGAAGGCCAGTCGCTGGTTCGGCGTATGGCCACGATGGCCCTATCCGTACCTACGGCGCCGGTCGTTGTGGTGATCGGTGCCAACGCGGACCTGGTCCGGGCTGAGCTGACAGACGTTCCGGTCCAGACCGTCGTCAATGCCGCCTGGACCGAAGGAATGGGGTCTTCGTTGCGGACGGGCCTGACCGCCCTCGCCGACCAGCCGATCGACGCCTTCCTGGTCATGCTGACTGATCAGCCATACGTTACGCCCGACCTGCTGCGGCAACTCATCAGCACTCACCAGGAAACCGGCAAAGGCATCGTGGCCTGCCAGTACGGCGAAGCCGATCACCTGGGCGTACCGGCCCTGTTCGACAGGCACTACCTGCCTGTTTTTCAGCAGCTCACCGGCGATGCTGGCGCCCGAAAACTGATCCGCCAGCACACCGACGACTGCGCCATCGTCTCCTTTCCCCTGGGCGCCATCGACCTCGACACCCCCCAGGACCTGGCCGCCTGGCAATGCCCCCCGTAGAGACGCGACCCCTCGCGTCTCATACACGTCAGCCATGAACCAGCTCGCCCGCAATCCTAACAGTCAGTAAGTCAACCCAATTGCTGACGCGCAGGAGACGCGAGGGGTCGCGTCTCTACATATCTTGTATCTTTGCACCACTATGGCTCGACTGCTGGCAATTGATTACGGACAGAAACGCACCGGTATTGCCGTGACGGACCCGCTGCAACTGATTGCGTCGGCGCTCGAAACGGTACCGTCGCACGAGATGATCAAGTACCTCAAAGCCTATGTACAGCGGGAGCCGGTAGAAGCATTTATCGTTGGATTGCCTAAGCGGCTCGACGGCACGGATTCGGAGAACGCGGCCCGGGTGCGGAAGTTCGTGGGGCATTTGCAGAACGCTTTGCCCGACATTCCGGTTTATTGGCATGATGAGCGCTTTACGTCCCAGATGGCGCTACAGGCCATGATTGCGGGCGGAAGCAGCAAAAAAGATCGACGCGAGAAAGGAAACATCGACAAAGTCAGTGCGGCCATCATTCTCCAGTCGTATATGGAAAGTAAAAAAGAAGGATAAGCCGTGAAAGGTGGCCCGCGAATGACTCAACACAGCCTCGTTCAACGACCCTCATTCATCGTTTATCGTTCATCATTAACTATATGATCCTCCCTATCGTTGCCTATGGCGATCCGGTACTCCGGAAGCGGGCGAAAGACATTGAACCCGGCTCAATCGACGTGAAAGCGTTGAGCGAGAATATGTTTGAAACCATGTATGCAGCTTCGGGCGTTGGCCTGGCCGCACCGCAGATCGGCCAGAGTGTCCGGATGTTTGTGGCCGATGGCCAGGTGCTGAACGAAGACGAAAAAGAAGAAGATATCGACCAGAGCGTTGTCGGCTTCAAGAAGGTGTTCATCAACCCCGAAATCATTGAAGAAGCGGGCGAAGACTGGGGGTTTGAAGAAGGTTGCCTGAGTATTCCCGGTATTCGGGGCGAGGTGATACGGCCCGAAATTATCGTTATCCGCTACTTCGACACCGACTGGAACGAGCACGAAGAAGAATACGACGGGATGGCCGCCCGTATCATCCAGCACGAGTACGACCACCTCGAAGGCAAGCTCTTTACCGATTATCTGCCCAGCCTGCGCCGTCAGCTCATCCGGAAAAAACTGGCCGACATCACTAGGGGCAAAACCGACGCCGAGTACAAGATGAAATTTCCGAAATAAAGAAGCGGGAGGACCTGAAAAGAACCCATTCAGCTTCTCCCGGTTTTTTTCCTGCCTCCGTATGCATCTCACCCTCCTTCAGCCCGACTTATACTGGCAGGACCCGGTAGCCAACCGCGCTATGCTGGAGGAACGGATCATGACCCTGCCCGAACCGACAGACCTGATCGTGCTGCCCGAGATGTTCACGACCGGGTTTACCATGGACGCGGCCGCCGTAGCGGAACCCATGAACCTGACCACGTTTCGCTGGCTGAAGCAGATGGCCGCTCAAACGGGGGCCGTCGTCACCGGCAGTTACGTCGTACGCGAGGGGTCGGCTTTCTACAACCGGCTGGTCTGGATGCAGCCCGACGGCCAGTTCGACACCTACGATAAACGTCACCTGTTCCGGATGGCGGGCGAAGACGGCATCTACACCGCCGGCAACCGCCGACTGGTCAAAACCTGGAAAGGATGGCGCATCTGTCCGCTCATCTGCTACGACCTCCGCTTCCCGGTCTGGAGCCGCAACACCCCCGCCCCGTCGCCGACTGGTAATCCGGCCGCCTTTGACTACGATCTGCTGCTGTACGTAGCCAACTGGCCAGCCGCCCGGCGTCATGCCTGGAACACCCTCCTGCAGGCCCGCGCCATCGAAAACCTCAGCTACGTTGTTGGCGTCAACCGCGTCGGCACCGATGGAAACGGGCATCCCTATACTGGCGACTCAGCCATCATCGACCCCAGGGGCGATGTGCTGTTCCGGCAGTCGGATACCGAAGGGCTACACCAGCAGACGATCTCGCTCGACGAACTGCGTGAGTTCCGGGAGCGCTTTCCCGCCCATCTGGATGCCGACTTCTTTGAGATTCGGTAGCCGAGCCGCTGCTTTTTCGTTTTGGATCTGCGGAAAGTTGTAGCTATCTCCGGGCTCATCTCAACCGGCAACGTGGGCGGAGCAGGAAGCAGACGCCCCCTAATATACCGACATTACCCTACCGGCTACTTATCGATCAAGAACAGACCGTACAGAAGACTCTGCTACATTTGACTTGCGTAACGTTGTCGAAACACCCAACTTGCCAACCTTTCTTACTGACTTATTTCTTTGCCTGTATGACACAATTCACCGAACAAGACCAGGAGCAGATTCGGGCGCAGGGCGTCTCGCTCGAGCAGATCGACCAACAGATACAGCATTTTGTTCAGGGTTTTCCGTACCTCAATGTAATCAAAGCCGCCACCATTGGCGATGGTATTATCCGCGTTCCCGACGAGCAGATAACGACCTATATTCACCAGTTCGACCAGGCCGCCCAGGATAAGGATCTGGTTAAGTTTGTGCCGGCTTCGGGCGCGGCCACCCGCATGTTCAAGTCGCTCTTTGCTGCCCTCGATGGCAAATCCGACAAATCGGCCGATGAGGTGTTTGCCCGTCTGCCCGATTTTGCGTTTTACGATGACCTGAAAGCGGCACTGGCCAAAAACGGCGTCGACCTCGACGAGACCGTGACCGAAGGCAGGTGGGACACGGCTACCCGGCAAACCGTGCTCCATTTTCTGCTCATGGCCGATGGCCTGGACTACGGCAGCCTACCCAAAGGACTGCTCAAGTTTCACCAGTATCCCGACGGAGCCCGCACGCCCGTTGAAGAGCACCTGGTCGAAGGAGCCGCCTACGCCAACTCAAACGGTACCGTCCGGATTCATTTTACCGTATCGCCCGAGCACCGCTCCCGGTTCGAGGAGCTGATCAGCCAGGAAAAAGCCGACTACGAAGCCTGGCTGGGCGTTACGTTCGATATTAGCTTCTCCGAGCAGAAGAAAGCAACCGACACCATATCGGTAGATACCGACAACAGCCCGTTCCGAAACCCGGATGGGTCGCTGCTGTTCCGCCCGGCGGGCCACGGCGCGCTGATCGAGAACCTGAACGACATCGACGCCGACGTTGTGTTCATCAAGAACATTGATAACGTAGTGCCCGACGAGATCAAGGAAACGACTGTTACCTATAAGAAAGTGCTGGCCGCGGTTCTGCTCGACGCGCAGCAGCGGGTGGCCCGGCTACAAAGTCTGCTGGAAGGCGCCGACGCATCCGACGTCAGCGACGGTTACCTGGCCGAGGCCGACGAGCTATTTCGCCGGACGCTGTTCACACTCCCGCCCGATGGCTTCGAGAGTCTCGCCAAAGCCGAAAAAGTCGACTACTTCCGGCAGAAACTGAACCGGCCCATTCGCGTGTGTGGCATGGTGCAGAACGTCGGCGAACCGGGGGGTGGCCCCTTCTGGGCCCGCAATGCAGACGGGTCAGTATCGCTGCAGGTCGTTGAGTCGGCCCAGATCGACCTGACCAACCCGCAGCAGAAAGAGATCTTCGATACGGCTACCCACTTCAACCCGGTCGATCTGGTTTGTGGATTGAAAGATCACCACGGCCGCAAGTTCGACCTACCCGCCTTCCGCGATCCGCTGACCGGCTTCATTACGGCCAAGTCGAAAGATGGCAAGGACCTGAAAGCGCAGGAGCTGCCGGGCCTCTGGAACGGTGCCATGGCCGACTGGAACACCATTTTTGTGGAGGTGCCGCTGATCACGTTCAACCCGGTCAAAACCGTCAACGATCTGCTCCGCAAAGAGCACCAGCCGGCCGACGAATAAGTTTTATCAGCCCTAAATCAGTAAGGCGACCCCGGGAATGGAGTCGCCTTACTGATTTATGAGGTACGATCCTTCAGCTAAGCCGACATACGGCCAACCGAGGTCTCTTCTATATCGGCAGCTTTCGAGCCAATCGAAATTTCTTTGGTCACCAGCGATTCCGGATTCTGGAACGTCAGCAGGGTTGTGTTTTCGTAAACGCCCAGGTTCGCATCCCGAACACGCTCCATAATCGGTTTCAGGGCGCAGGTCACCTCGTCCGTACAGTCGTCGCACTTCACGTAGAAGTTGAACGATACGCAGGGCGTTGGTGCAATAGGGCCGTCGATGACCCGAAGTACCTGAGCCAGATTAACCCGACCCGGATCGACCCGCAACAGATAGCCCCCTCCTTTTCCCTTTTGACTTTGCAGAATGCCATGATTCCGCAACTCCAGCAGGATAGCCTCTAAGAATTTTTTGGGGATACTTTCTTTCGCTGAGATGTAGGAAATAAGCACAGGTCCTTTCCCGTACTCTTCTGTCAAAACCTTTAGAGCTTTGATGGCATACTTGGCTTTCTTAGAGATCATCGTTACGGTGACTAAGAGGGTTGTGTAAACTTATTGGGTAAAATTACTTATCCGATGTGGGTTCGTTGAAAAATTAATTGGCCAACTAAACGGTTGTCGACCCGTCGCAAAGTTGAGTATTTTTTACACAAATCCAGCTACACTCCTTCCGCCACACACACCTTTTCGACACCACCTCCCCCTGGGTTTATAGCCAAACGTATTCTTATTGCCTAAAAGTTCATCGACTTAATTGGGTATTTGACGTGACTCTGTCAGATAAGTAACGGGCAAGTTTTTTTTTAATGCACTGACACGCCTTTATTTTTCCTCATTTCGCGCTCAATCACTTGTTTATACTGGTGAAAATCAACCTGTAACGTGTGTCTGGCCGATTGCGTGTACCTACGTTGGTTTCGCCTGGCCTCTTCATCGATAGCTTGTACCATCACCTGTCGATCTGGTAGTCTGCAAAATCTCTGTATTAACCGGGAAATCCAAATTGCCTGTATTTCTGCCAGCGGCATAATGGCGCCAAGGGGCTGGAGCAGGCCCAGAAAATACAGGCCCGGATAGTCGGGATGAATTACACGCCGGTACAATTGCAGATCATTGCTGTCTTCGACGTTGAAAAAATCCTGCCCGAAAAAGGGGAACGATACTCGGTAGCCGGTAGCAAAAATCACTAGGTCGAACGACTCGCGGCTACCATCGTCAAACACGACATCGTGGTCGTCGAAAAGCTGTATATTGGGCTTGAACCGGATCAGCCCGCGGCCGGCCAGATTCAGCAAATCCTGCGAAATGGTCGGGTGTTCACTGAGCATGGGCCGGTTGGGCCTGGGAACACCGTAGCTTTCCTGCCGCCCCCGCGCCAGCCAGAGCGACACGCCAAGCAGCCTCCGCTGGATAGACAACGGTAATCGGCTCGTGAGCGGATTGGCCAGTGAATCGAACGGCAGGCCCATCAGCCAGTTGGGAATAATGTAGGCGCCACTACGCGTCGAGATCGTCACCCCATGGTCGCCATACTGCCGGGCGGCCTCGCAGGCGATATCAACGGCCGAGTTGCCGATGCCGACGATCAGCAGCTTCTTCCCCCAAATCTGCTCCGGAACCTTGTAATCATGCGAGTGCATGGTTTCGCCGGCAAACGTACCCGGAAAAGGCGGGTCCGGATAGCGCGGGTTCCAGTGATGGCCGTTGGCCACCACCACGTGGCTGTAGGTTTGCGTCCGGCCCGTATCGGTCGTAACCATATAACGGCCGTCTGGGGTGCGGCTAACGTCGGTTACGGCGGTTCTGAAGGTGATTTTGTCCCGGAAGCCAAAGTGATCGACATAGCTATCGAAGTAGCGGATGATCTGGCTATGGTGCGGAAACATAGGGTACTCGGCCGGCATGGGATAGTCGGCGTAGGCCATTACGTTCCGGTTGGTGTTTATATGCAGCGACCGATAAGCCGACGACAGGCCGTTATCGTTATTATAGCGCCAGTTGCCGCCCACGCCCGATCCTTTCTCGAAACAGTCGAAGGGGATACCAGCCTGGTGACATGTTTTGGCGGCTACGATACCCGACGATCCCGCTCCGATGATACAGACGGCAGCTGTTGCCTGTTCATTCATCCCATTTTGCACTATACGTATATATTTTTATACCGATCTTAGCTAACGAAGGTAACGAAATTTATGAAAATATGCTTACTGACCGGCTGTGCCAGCGGTATAGGCCGCCACCTGACGGGTGTCCTGCTGCGCGAAGGCTACAGCGTTGCCGCTACCGACGTAGCCATCAGCCAGCTTCACCAGGCCGCCCGAACCGACCACTGGCCAGCCGATCGAACGCTGCTGCTGCCGCTCAACGTGCGGTCCGAAACCGACTGGCAGTACGTTATCCGCCAAACGCTCGACCGCTGGCAACGCATCGACATCGGCCTGAACATAGCGGGGGTAATCCGGCCAGGCTACGTGGCAACCATAACCCAGGAAGATATCGACTTTATGGTCGACGTCAACCTGAAAGGCGTCATGCTGGGTACGCGTTACCTGGCCGAGCTGATGATTCGGCAACAAACGGGCCATATCATCAATATAGCTTCGCTGGCGGGGCTGGCCCCCGTACCGGGCCTGGGCATTTATTCGGCTACGAAGTTTGCAGTTCGGGCCTTTTCGCTGGCAGCCGCGGGCGAACTGCGGCCGCAGGGCGTGGCGGTCTCAGTCATCTGTCCCGACCTGGTCGATACGGACATGCTGACCCAGCAGCTCGGCCGGCCCGAAGCCGCCCTGTCTTTCTCAGGAAGCCGGGTACTGACCGTACAGGATGTGGAACGGGCCGTACTGCAGAAGGCGATCGCGCGCAGGCAGCTCGAGATCATGATCCCCAACAGCCGGGGCTGGCTCGGCAAAATCGGTAATCTGTTTCCGAAACTGGGCCTGGCGCTAACCAACCGCCTGATCAGAAAAGGACTGGCCCGGCAACAGCAGCTGCGGTAACGGGCAAGAAAAAAGCCGGTGCAAAGCCCCGGCCCTTTCGTGCGACACCAATATAAAATTAAGTAAGCTCGGTTACTGAATGACCGATTCTAGCGGTCATAGTTAGTATTCTGCGGATCGAAGTTGGTCCAGGTAGCCAGCCAGTTGTCGGTTCCGTTGAACGCACCCCGGTACGGAGCGGCCGTAAAGAACGAATCGGCCAGTTTGCCACCCGTTGCGGCATTGGCCCCTACCAGCAGCGCCGAACCCGACGGCGGCAGGAAGTTAGGCGTGGTCAGGTTAAACGACTGGGCGTTGAGCAGCGCAGCCACGTCAGACGACGCAACGATCGTGTTCTTTTTAGCCGTCGTGTTGAAGAATGTCGTGGCCTGATCGTTGGTGATGGCCGCAGCGCCCCGAACCGGCGTCAACGCATTGGCAATGGTAACGCCCTGCAGGTCGAGCGCCCCCGAGTTTACGTTAGCCAGCGTACCCGTAGCCGTACCGTCCAGACGAAGCCCTTCCGGCCAGCCCGCAAATACTGAGTTGTAGATGCTGATGGCCGTATTCCGGCGCAGGTGCATGGCCGACTGGTACGCACCGCTACCACCCGACGTTGGGTTGGTATTGGGCGCGCTCTGGAACGCAAACGAGCTTACGTTGGCGAAGACGGGCTGCGTCAGTGGCAAACCGTTGTTAGGCGCTGCCGGACCCTGAGCGGCTGTATTTTCGCCCGGGTTGAAATTGTCCGACTCGAAGCTGTTCGAACCCGACTGGTCGGCCGCGTTCGGATCGCGCAGCGAAAGCGCAAACTGTACTTTACCAATGAAACCGAAGTCGGTATCGAAGTCATCGTCAAAACCCCGGTATGCGACCAGGTACTTTGCATTGGCCGTACCGCCGAACCACTCGAACGAGTCGTCACCGCTGTACGAAACCTGGATGTGATCGAGGGTGGTACCCGAACCGACGCCGTACAGAGTCAGGCCGTTGATTTCGCTGTTCGACGTGGTTGTCAGGGCAATACCAGGGAATTCGATCCGGACGTACTGGAGCGTGCCGGAGTTGTCGGTCGGCTCGTTAAACGTACCGAAGGTTCCTTCGATACCGCCTTCAAAGGTAGTAGCGCTGGGCCGGTTGGTAGGCGCTTTACCGATCAGGACGATACCGCCCCAGTCGCCGTACTTCCGCTGACCAGGAGCCGCATTCGAGGTAAAGACAATGGGCTGCGACGCGGTACCTCTGGCTTCGATCCGGGCACCCGGCTGAATAACCAGCGTACCACCCCGGCTCTGGCCCGACGGGTCGGTAGCGGGGCCGCCCCCTTTGATGATCGTTCCGGGCTGAATGGTGAGCGTAGCGCCGGACCGGACGTAAACGAATCCACGAATCAGGTAGACGTTGGAGGCCGTCCAGGTCGTATTGGCTGTGATGCTGGTGGCTACTTCAACAACTGGTTTGTTAGCCAGCGAAAACTGACCGCTGAACTGGGCCGTCTGGCCGTTGGCCGCTACCGAAATGGGGTTACCTGGGTTAGCCGGAACGGTAACGACCAGTTGCGTGGGCGTTGCCGACACAACCTGGGCAGGTACGGTTCCGAAAGTTACACTGTTGCTGGCTGGCGTCGTGTTGAAATTCGTTCCTGTAATAACAATCGTCGAACCAACGGGGGCCGAGGTTGGGCTGATGCTGGTAATGCTGGTTACCGGAGCCGGCGTTTCATCATTCGTACAGGCAGACACAGCGACAAACACGCCCGCTATCAGAAGCAGCAAATACTGCCAGCGTTTCATAAACTTCATAACTAACACAGATTTGGTTTACGTTTATTGGGATATTGTCTTAAGGCACTATCGTGCGCCGACCGAAGGTGTATACCCCCGTTAGCGTGACGTACTGACCCCGGCGGAATACGCGCACGTTCTGGTCGGCGGTGGCGTTCAGCGAGCTTACGTCCTTACCGATTTTGCCGTCGTCGTTATAGTCCTGGGCGAAGCGGAACGGTGCGTTCAGGATATCCTGTATACCCAGCCGAACCTCATACTGCTTCTTGAATGTCTTTGAAATATTCAGGTCAACTACGTTCCGGGCCATCTCGAAAACGGTTGGTTGGTTCTGGTTACCCACCGCAAAAATTCGGGGACCGGCTACGTTGTAGAGCACGTTGGCCTGCCAGCCCGACACCGGATCGGCATAGTAAGCACCGGCGTTGATCAGGTAGGGCGACTGGTTGGCCAGTGGCCGCTCGGCCGACTGAATGTTGGTCAGGTCATACGGTCCGATCCGGCCACTGAGATCGGGCCCGATAACGGTCTGCCCCAGGTCGATGCGGCTGTTGATGAACGAGGCATTACCAACCAGTTGCAGGTTCTGCAGGAAAACGCTCGATGCGTTGGCAAAGCTTTTTCTGACTTCGATCTCTACGCCGTAGTTGCGGGCCGACCGGGCGTTGATAAAGGTGTAGCCCAGGCCGTTGGCGGTTGGCAGCAGGAATGTTTCGATGGGGTTGCTGAACTGCTTCACGAAGCCCGTTACCGAAATCACCTCATTGGGCGTTGGATAGAACTCGTACTTGGCGTCGATATTCTGGATCGTAGCGGTCGTCAGCGACGGGTTACCCCGAACGTCGGCCAGGAGGTTGAAGTCGAAGTAGGTGAACGGAGCCAGCTCGCGCAGCTCAGGCCGGTTTACGGTAGCCGAGTACGCCAGTCGCAGGTTTTGCCGGTCGTTCAGTTTGTAGATGGCGTTGAGCGAAGGCAGCGGGCTAAAGATGCTCCGGTCTACCAGGTCCGTCCGTACCAGGTTGATATCCGACCGCAGGGTCTGGTTGTTGAACTCGCCCCGGAATCCCAGCGTCAGGTTCAGCCGTGAGCCCAGGTTTACGTCGCCCTGCACGTAGGCCGCGCCGTAGGTGTTGATACCCTCGTAGGAGTCGAGATCCTTGGTACCGTCGAGCAGCGACAGCCCGCCCGGCTGACCCGTTACGTTCCGGTCGTCGAAAATGGTGTTGATCGGCTGGCTGGTAATCTCCTGCGACACATTGCTCACCCGCTCATAGCCGTAGAAACGGGCCGAGTACGTCCGGTTGCGCTGCTCGCCGTAAATACCGGCTTTGATGCGGTTAGGCTCCCGATCCGTTGGGTTGCCGAAGGTATGCTCGTAGTTGCCAATCAGCGATACGACGTTCTCGTTCAGGGTCGAGAAGAACCGGCCGTTGTCGATGGGGTTGGGCTGGTTCGGAATTACGGCCGCAAAAGGCTGACCGCTGTCGCTTTGCCGCTGAAAACGCGCCCGTTTCCAGTCCGGCTCCCACCGGCCCGAGTAGCTGTAGGCACCGATCCAGTTAAATTTAGACAGCTCGCTCAGCGAATGCTCGCCCGATACCTGGGTGCTGACGATACTACGGTTTTCAAAACGCTCCGAGAACGCCTGTACGTCGACACCGTCGATAACGCGCTGGCCCATCCGGTTGAGGGTTTCGGTCGAGCTGAGCAGGTTGAACAGGGTTTTCCACTCCAGCGTGAAGCGGGGGTTGAAACGGAACGTCCAGTTGTGAAGTACCCCCAGTCGGGTTTGCCGCTGGTAGTTGGCATCGTCGTACCGCTCAAACACGTCGTTTGCCGTGGCCCCGTTCTGGTAGATACTGAGGTCGATGTCGGCGTACTGGTTGGTCAGGCTGTAGTTGATGCTGGTCAGGTTACTAACGCGGGTGTTGCCCAGGTCGAACCGGCGTCCCATATTGATTGCCAGTCGAACATCGGGCGCAATCGACACCTGGCGCAGGCCCCACGAGTTGGGCAGCAGCCGGGCGTAACCGGCCCGCTGGGCGGCATTCAGGGCGTTGAAGTCATTGGCCCGCGCCGGGAAACTGGTTGGAATCTGCTGGTCTTTGTTCCAGAGCCCCAGCACGCTCAAACCACCCCGGTCGTGGGTCTGTGCCGTCCGGAAGGTCGTACCGGGCCGGTAGCCGATAGTAAAGCCTACGTCGGTGAAGTTCTGGTCGGGCCGGCGCTTGGTGTATATCTTGATGACGCCACCGGCAAAATCGCCGGGGAGTTCGGCCGCACCCGATTTGTAGACGATCATCCGGTCGAGGATGTTGCTGGGTACGATATCGAACGAGAACGAGCGCGACTCAACTTCGGTCGAGGGCGTAATCACATCGTTGATCAGTACGGAGTTGTAGCGCGTTCCCAGGCCCCGGATCAGCACGAAGCGGTTGTCGACAATGCTGATGCCCGGCACCCGCCGGATGGCAGCAGCCGCGTCGCGATCCTGCGATTTCTGGATCTGCTGGGCCGAAATACCGACGGCCAGTGGCTTGAGCTGCTTGATTTCGGTGATAACGGCTACTTCGGTGTTGGTAGCGCGGTTGGCCCGAACAACCACTTCCTGCAGCGATTTGCCTTCTTCGTCAAGTTCCGTATCGATGGCGGTGGTGTTCCCCGACTCGACCCGAACGTTCGGAATTTCTTTGGTCTTGTACGAAACGTAGGAGATAACGACTTTCTGGGTACCGGCAGGCACGTTGGCCAGCGTAAACTTTCCGTCAATGTCGGTGGTGGCGCCGATCTGGGTTCCGTCGATGCGGACCGTACAACCGATGAGTGCTTCTTTGGTTTTGGCGTCTTTGACCAGTCCCTGCACGGAGCCGGTCTGCGCCAGACAGACCGTTGACAGGAACGTCAGTAAGAGTGATAATACAGTTGGTTTCATATTTCTTGTTTGGAGTCGCATTTGCGCTGCAAAGCTACCCGCCCAATATTACGCCAACGTTACGCCATTGTTACGCTTGAATTATGTTTAGATACAGTCGTAAATTGTTGATTATCAAATAATTGCAATTAAAATCCTATTGAATAGGTATTGTTCGGCAAATATGTACATAAACCAATACTTATTCGGTCTTCGTGCCAAAAAACCACCGTTTATTCGGCAATTCCGTTCGCCTTTATTATTGGACTAATCGGGTCGTGATTCCAGAATCCGTTGACAATAGTATACTCGATGCGGTTACCACGCCGGAGCAGGAAGGTCGGAATCTGGCCCAGCTGCAACGGCCGGGCCGGTAATTTGCCGTCAACGAGCAGGTGAACCAGCTGCGTTGGCAAGGTGTCTTTTTTTGCCTGCCGCACCCGAAACGCCGTAATTCCTTCTTTGTATAGCGCGGCCAGATCGAGCTTTCGGAGGCTGGCAGGCGTATCTAGGGTATCGCTATAAAGCCGCGCGGGGGTCAGGGTCAGCCCGGTAGCGTCGATCTCTTCCAGCCCGCCGAAGGTCGAGAGGTCGCCGATGTCTTCAATTTTGCTTTTGTAGCCAAAGGCTCGGGCCGAGTCGAGATTCTCTTCGTACCGGTTTATACCCACATCGACGGTAACACTACGGCCTTCGCGCACCAGAGTGACGTTGCGGATCAGCAGATCGAACAGCGCCCGTCCGTTTTCCGGAATGGCCTGGTAGTCTTCAGTCCGCTCCTGTCTGTACGACCCGTCGGCAATGGCTTTGAGCGCCGTCAGGATAGAGACGAAGTTGAGCCGCCGGATCGCCATTTTCTCAGAATCGCCCAGGTAGCCGCCCGACTCGATCAGAATCAGGGTTGTACCCCATTTCTGAATGTTATCGCCGAAGGCCCGCGGCTCGAACTCATCGTCGTACCGAGCCACCTGCCCCGGCACGAACTGCTGCAACACCCGGTTCATCCCCACAATGAGCTGCATCGACCGCTGCCGAACGTCGTTTACGTTCCGGTCTTCGTCGTAGGCCGTTGCCAGAAACGACACCACCGCCTGCTTACCGGTCTTGCCTACGCTGTACCGCGGGTTCTGGTCGTGCAGGTTGAAGCCTACCAGCGGCCGGAGCGTCTGCTGCAGGTTTTTGAGCAGGGCGCCTTCGGGCGTTTGCAGCCGGAGCGCATCGCGGTTCATGTCGATGTCGGTCGCCGTACGGCGCTGAAACCGTTGGGCGCCGTCGGGGTTGAGCATGGGGACTGCGTGGATAGTAATCTGGCTCAGGATAGCCTGCCGCAGTTCATCGAAACCGTCGTTTTTCGCGCTCAGGAAGTTGAAGATGTCGAACAGGGCCATGGTCGCCGTCGCTTCGTCGCCGTGCATCTGGCTCCAGAGCAGCACGTTCGTTGATCCGGTACCGGCCTTAACCAGGTTGATGCTGCGTTTTTCGAGCGACTCACCCACCTGGCTAACCGACAGGGGCGTTTTGAGCGCGTTCAGCAGCGGCACTATGTCGCGATGCTTGAACCGCCGGTGGGTAAACGTCTTTTCTTTATACGTATCGTGCGCATCGTGGAGCCGACGCGCCATATCCTGTGCCTGGATGGATGAACTCATTGATAGGGCAAGTGAAATAATAGCCAGTAGCGTCTGTTTCATGGTGATGCCGGGTTCGTAGTGGCTGCAAGATACGCCGTCAAAGCCGCTGCCCCAGCGACAGCCCACCCGCCGATGCCAGCAGACACAGGCTCACGTTCAGGCCAATATTCAGCAGGGCGGCTCCGGTGCGGCCGTTTTGCAGCAGCAGCAGGGTATCGTTGCTGAAGCTCGAAAAGGTGCTGAGCCCTCCGCAGAACCCCACGCCGATCAGCAGGCGGGTTTCTTCAGCCGTGGTGCGGCCCATGGCCCAGCCGGTCACGAGGCCCAGCACCAGACTCGCCAGTACATTCACGGCCAGAATAGCCAGCGGAAACGGCGAAGGGGTCAGCGTGGCCGGTATGATGCGCCCGGTCAGGTACCGCAGCAAACTGCCGGCCCCTCCTCCCACGAAAACCAGCATCCAGACTTTCATGGGCGCAAATGTAGGAAAAAGGCCAACGTAGACCGTTGTATGGCCTCTGGCGATTGGTTTTTCATTATCATTGTACAGTAAGCTATACGCTCCTGACCCACCGCAGACGGTGTTGATTAGCCCATAACCAATCGAACTAACCGTCAAAAAAAGCACGTACATGGCCCAAAACCAGCTCAAGAAACTTCTCGGCGTCGGCTTCGGCATAGCCGTTACCATTGGCGGTACCATCGGCACCGGTATTCTGCGCAAGCCCGGTCCCATTGCCGAAGCCGTTGGCAGTCCATTGCTGATTATCGCCGTCTGGCTGATCGTAGGGCTGTATGCGCTGGTGGGGTCGCTGTCGGTCATCGAGCTGGGCACCATGGTTCCGAAAGCCGGGGGCTGGTACGTATACGCCCGGCGGGCCTTCGGCAACTACGTGGGGTTTGTGATCGGCATCAGTGCCTGGCTGGGCAGCGTGTCGGCCATGGCTTTCGGAGCCGCCGTCATGAGCGAATACCTGGCGCTGCTGATCCCAACGCTGGCCAACTACCAGAAAGCCGTGGCCATTGGTGTGCTGGTCGCGTTTGTGGGGTTTCACTGGCTGGGCGTTCGGTCGGCCAGCCGCGCCCAGGAGGTCATGAGCCTGCTCAAAGCCGTGGGGCTGCTGGCGTTCGTGATTCTGTGCTTCGCCGTTACGCCCCAGACGCCGGTCGTTGTCTCGACCGAGTCGGTCCGGACGGTTGCTCAGGGAGGTGTCTGGCTGGGGGTACTTTCGGCGCTGCAATCGGTTTTTTACACCTACGATGGCTGGCATACAGCGGCCTACTTTACCGAAGAAGACGTAAACCCGAGCCGCAACCTGCCCCGCTCGATGGTAAGCGGGGTGCTGCTGATTATCGGCATCTATATTCTGGTCAATGTGGCCCTGCTGTACGTGCTGCCCGTATCGACCCTGGCGGGGTCCAAGCTCGCAGCGGCCGATGCAGTACAGGTGCTGCTGGGGCCAGGCAGCGCGCAGGTCGTCACGTTCCTGCTCATGATTTCCATCCTGGGTATTATCAACGCGCAGATGATGTTTAACCCGCGGGTTATTTTCGCTATGGGTCGCGACGGGTTGTTTTTTCCCTTCGTCACGTACGTAAACAGCGGAGGTACACCGGCCTACGCGGTGGTGGTCACGGCGCTGACGTCGGTAGCCATGATCCTGACCAACACGTATAATCAGCTCTCCGATATTGCGACTTTCTTCTTCGTGCTTTGTTACGCGTCGTGTTTTGCGGCCCTGATCCGGCTGCGGCATACGGAACCCGACCTGGCGCGCCCGGTGCGGGCCTGGGGTTACCCGTTCTCAACCTGGTCGCTGCTGATTGCGTCGCTGGCTTTTCTGGCGGGCGTTGTCATCGGCGACTTTTCGAGCAGCCTCTACGCCGTTGGCTTCATTATCGTGAGCTACCCTATTTACCGACTCGTGATCCGGTCGTAAATTCGTAGTCTGTACGTCACTGTCAAAAACGGTCCTTATCCTTTTTCCGCATGAACCGCCCAACTGCCCAGCCCCCGATTCCCAAGGGTAAAAAATTCGATGCTATCGTTGTCGGCTCCGGCATCAGCGGTGGCTGGTCGGCCAAAGAACTGTGCGAAAAAGGGCTGAACGTGCTTCTGCTCGAACGGGGCCGCATGATCGAACACGTTTCCGACTACCATACCGCCACCAAAGCGCCCTGGGAGTTTCCGCACCGCAACCAGCAGATGCCGCCCGAGCTGCTGGCCAAGTACCCGGTTCAGAACCGGACGGGCTTTACCATTACCGAGGCTACGCACCATCATTTTGTCAACGACCTGGAAAACCCTTACGTCGAAGAAAAACCGTTCGACTGGATTCGGGGCTATCACGTAGGCGGCAAGTCGCTGATGTGGGGGCGGTACTCGTTTCGGTTCTCCGACCTCGATTTTGAAGCCAACGCCAAAGAAGGCATCGCGACCGACTGGCCCATTCGCTACAAAGACATTGCCCCCTGGTACGATTACGTCGAGAAATTTGCCGGTATTGCCGGCTCCCGCGATGGGCTGCCCCACCTGCCCGACGGCCAGTTTCAGCCGCCCCTGCCCGACAACTGTCTCGAAGCCCACCTGCGGCAGAGCGTCAACGCCCAGTTTCCCGACCGCAAGGTGATTTCGGCGCGGGCGGCCCACCTGACCGCCCCTACGGCCCAACAGATGGCGCTGGGCCGGGCCAAATGTCAGTTTCGTAATCTCTGCATGCGCGGCTGTCCGTACGGGGCGTATTTCAGCACCCAGTCGGCCACGCTGCCAGCCGCCCGGCGGACCAACCGCCTGACGGTACGGCCCCATTCCATTGTTAACTCCATCATCTACGACGAACGTAAGGGCCGCGCCACGGGCGTGCGGGTCATCGACGAGCAAACCCACGAATGGCTCGAGTTTTCGGCCAGTATCATTTTCCTGAACGCATCGGCGCTGGGCTCGACCTATATCCTGATGAACTCCCGCTCGAACCGGTTTCCAACGGGTATGGACGAAAGCGGTCAGCTGGGCCGTAATCTGATGGACCACCATTTTCACGTGGGCGCCACCGCCGACTACGACCGCGATCTCGATAAATACTACTACGGCCGCCACCCCGCCGGGCTGTACATTCCGCGCTTCCGGAACCTGGGCACCGACCGGCAACCGTTCCGGCGCGGCTACGGGTTTGAAGTCTATACCAACCGCGAAAACTGGGAGCATGCTTATCGGGAAGAGGGGTTCGGTGCCGACTTCAAAACCAAAGCCACCCAGTTTGGCAGCTGGAAAGTAACCCTCGATGCGTTTGGCGAATGTCTGCCCTACGAAGACAACCGGGTGTACCTGACGAGCGAACAAACCGACAAATGGGGCCAGCCCGTTCTGAAGATGGACGTTCATTACCGCGAAAACGAAACCCTGATGCGCCGGGATGCGCAGGAGCAGGCGGTACTGATGCTGGAAAAAGCCGGTTTCTCAAACATCAGCGGCTTCGACAGCCAGGCGCATCCGGGGCTGAGCATTCACGAGATGGGAACCGCCCGAATGGGCACCAGCCCCAAAAATTCGGTTTTTAACCGGTTCAACCAGCATCACCTCGTCAACAACGTGTTCTGCACCGACGGCGCCTGCATGACCTCATCGCCCTGCCAGAATCCATCCCTGACCTACATGGCCCTCTCCGCGCGGGCCGCCGACTATGCCGTCAAAGCCCTGAAACGGGGCGACATCCCCCGTTAGAATCACAGACGTCCAAAATCAACCCCGGCCCGTCAGGGCCCATACAGCGCAGCGTCGAGCAGGTAACAGACATTCAGATCACCCCGGCCCGTTAGGGCCATCACAACGCAGCGTCGGTGGTAGCAGGTACAGGTCAACCCCGGCCCGTTAGGGCCAGAACAGCGTAGCGTCGGTAGCATCATTCGGGGGCAGCAAATACAATGTGCCGTCAGGTACATAACAGCGCAGCGTCGGTAGCATCATTCGGGGGCAGCAAATACAATGTACCGTCAGGTACATCACAGCGTAGCGTCGGTAGCATCATGGGACCGGCCCCCGTCGAAAGCCAGGTGGCGTCGGGTACATAACAGGTCAGGTACCTGACGGCGCCTGTTTCTCTCTCACAGGGCTGTTTTCTACCGACGCTGCGCTGTTTTGGCCCTAACGGGCCACGACTGATCCCGTACGTTTGCTACCCGCTACCGACGCTACGCTGTGATGGCCCTGACGGGCCAGGGATGACCTCGACAACCGATGATGCTATCGACGCTGCGCTGTGATGGCCCTGACGGGCCTGGGATGGATGGCGAACTCCTGGGAATAACGCGCGGCATGAACGATGTTCCGTATGTATTATCCCAAACTGACCAGCTCTTTGAGGTCCTCGTCGCTGAGGTCGCCGATCCAGGTTTCGCCGGTTTTTACGCTGAGGTCGGCGAGTTCTTTTTTGGACCGGATCATGGCGTCGATTTTTTCTTCGAGCGTGCCCTGGTTCATCAGGCGGTAGACCAGCACGTTTTTGGTTTGCCCGATCCGGAAGGCCCGGTCGGTGGCCTGGGCTTCTACGGCGGGGTTCCACCAGAGGTCATAATGGATGACGTGATTGGCCTGGGTCAGGTTGAGGCCCGTTCCGCCCGCTTTCAGGGATAGAATGAAGGTGTGGTCGGAACGGTTGTTCTGAAACTGCTCAACCATGCGGTCGCGGTCGGGTCGGGTGGTGCCGCCGTGCAGAAACAGGGGCTCCTGCCCGAAGGCCTGCTGAATGAACTGTTGCAACAACATCCCCATCTCGTAGTACTGGGTGAAAATCAGCACTTTCTCGTGGTTGGCGTAGATCGTTTCGAGCAGGTTGAGCAGCAGCGTGGCTTTGCCCGACAGCGCCGGATCCGACGGGCCGGCGTTACGATTGCCTTTGGTGGCCTGTCCTTCCTTGAGGTACTGATGCGGGTGGTTGCCGATTTGTTTGAGCGCCGTCATCAGCTTAAGAACCAGCCCGCGCCGGGCCATGCCGTCCTTGTCTTCGATAGCCCGGATGCTCTCCTGCACAACGCTCTCGTACAACGCCGTTTGCTCGGGCGTGAGTGAGCAGTACTGGTTGTTCTCGATTTTATCGGGCAGGTCGCTGATGATGGTTTTGTCGGTCTTGACGCGCCGGAGCAGGAACGGGCTGGTAACCCGCCTGAACTGATCGAGCTTCTGATGGTTGCGCTCCTGCTGAATGGGTTTGCCGAAGTCTTCGTTGAACTTGGTCAGTCCGCCGAGGTAGCCTTTGTTCACGAAATCCATGATGCTCCAGAACTCCGACAGCCGGTTCTCGACCGGCGTGCCGCTGAGCGCGATCCGGATGGGAGCCTTCAGCGATTTAACGGCTTTGGTCTGTTCGGTATCGGCATTTTTGATGTTCTGCGCTTCATCGATAACGATCGTGGCCCAGGTCGTCTTCTTCAGCTTTTCGAGGTCGGAGCGCACCACGCCGTAGGTAGTCAGCAGCAGGTCGTACGGGGCGTTTTCGTCGGGAAGTTTCCGGCCGGGACCGTGGTAGATATGCGGCTTCAGATCGGGCGCAAACCGGGCTATTTCTTTCTGCCAGTTGGTCAGCAGCGTGGTTGGCAACACAACCAGCCCTTTCTGTTTCCTGAAGCGGCCTTCCTGCCGGAACCGCAGCAGCAGCGCAATCACCTGCAGGGTTTTGCCCAGGCCCATATCGTCGGCCAGCAGGCTTCCCATGCCCAGGGCCGTATTTTTCACGAGCCAGTCGTAGCCCCGCTGCTGATAGGGCCGGAGGCTGGCGTTGAGCGCGTTGGGGAGTGGCTGGGCTTCGGTATTGGTAAACTGCCGGATAATCTCGCGCACATCGTCGCCCAGGCCTAACCGGTTGCCTTTGTATTCTTCCGACAGAGCCGCCCGCAGCATGTCGGCCCCGGTTAGTTCGGGCGGGTTGTCGAGTTGTTTGTAGAGCTTGTTGAGCTCGTCGGGATCGATCAGTACGTACTGGTCTTTGATCTTGACCAGCCCGGTCGAGTTACTGACCAGCTTCTGAAACTCCTTCACGCTGACCATCTCGCTGCCCAGGGCTACCTGCCAGTCGAAGGTCAGCATATCGTCCAGGCGCATGAACGAGGGGTTCGACACCGACCCTTTGGTTTTGGGACGAAGCCGCCCACCCGCCGAGGGCCTCACCCAATGCCGGAGCGACTTCGGCAACAGCAGCGAAATACCGAGCAGCTGCATGCGGGGCAGGGCTTCGAGCAGCACCTTCACGAACTCGTCGGGTTTGTAGAACAGCGCGTCGGGCCGGGAGCCGCCGTCGGTTTTGGTGAGCTGAGCCAGATCGGGAAAATGCCTCGACAAAACGAGCAAATCCTGCAAAACGGCCATCCGGATCCCCGCGTGTCTGCGATCGTTCAGAATCTCGTGCAGCGGAATGGGCGGCACGACCGACAGGGCCGCAGCGGCTTTTTTGGGGGATCGGCTCGTTTTTTTGGCTACGTCGGCGGGTGGCGCTTCGGCAACGGCCTCGTTATCGCGGATGAGCAGGCTGACCCGGAACTCGTCGCTGAGTTCCGACTCTTCCACGGCCAGGATCGGCACGAACCGTTTGTGGGTCAGGAAGAAATCGTTCAGCCATAACTGCATGGCCAGCGGCATCTCGCGTTTCCCGAACCCTTCGAACCGAACCGTTTCGACGCCGAAAAACAAACGGTCGGCGTCTTCGAGCGGCCAGCGCTCCCAGAGTTCAACGGTCGAGGCATGGATGGTCGGGCGCATGAGCAGCGAACAGAGCATCAGTACCTGCTCGCGACCGGGCAGCGCCAGCCATTCTTTCTGCCAGCGCATGGTCAGCAGCAGCGGAGGCAGCTGAGCCGCCAGCAGGTCGGTCTGCTGCCGCACAGCTTCGTTGAGCGTAGCGGGCATCCACCGCACCCGGTACTGATCTTCTTTGACACCCAGACACAGCAACTGCGGCACTACGGCACCCCGGCGCAGCAGCGCGGCCGAAAACTGATGGGCCAGATAGAGCGCCCGTACCGAATCACTCATCTCGGCAAAATCGGCTTCGGTGAGCGTATCGAGCCAGCTGGTCAGGTCGGCCAGGTCATACTCGCTAAAGGACCGCTGTTCGCCATGCTCAGTGAAGACGCCGATCTTTTTGATCTCCATCAATTCATCGAGCTGTAGCTCGATGCTGTCGCTGGGGTCGGGATGCCCGGCGTCGGGCGCCGGTTTAGCCTGACCGTTCGGACGGGCGTGTCGGGTAACGGAGCGGCCCCGCCCCGGCTGGTCGACGACGGGCTTACTGAACAGGCTATACGCCCTGGCGAGCGACTTCTTGAAATCACTTTTGGTGAAGGTAACCTCGGGCTGCAACAGATCGAGTAGCTGATCGGCCAGGGGCGGAATGGTACCGAAGTCGAGCAGGCTCCGGGTTGCTTCGTCGGGTTTCCAGTCCTCATCGTCGGGCAGGTCGTCGGTGCCGAGGTCGCGCAGCAGCAGCACGGCCTCCATACCTCCGCTCAGCACGTCGCCCTGCTGATCTTTCAGTTCGGCCAGGATATCGAGCCCTTTCAGCTGAAAAACCAGAAACGGATTGCGGTCAATCTCGTTGGCGATGACATACACCACAGCCGCCAGGTGCTTGCAGGGAATGGCATAGTCGGGACATGAGCAGCCCATCCCCAGATCGTCGAACGATTCGGGGAACAGGGTAATCTGGCGCGTCTGGGCAAACTGCACCAGCTCTTCGGGCAGTTGCCGGTTCAGCAGCTGCGCCAGAATAGCCGGGTTATCGCCAATCTCGGTCAGCAGCCAGTCGCGCTCCTGCCCGGTAAACAGCGGTACGGTCAGTTTTACTTTGTAGGGCCGGGGCTTGGTTCCCTTTACGGAAGCGCTGATCTGATTGGTATCGATTTTCAGCCCCTGTACCGCCCCTTTGTTGGCGTAGGTTTTACCACGTGGCAGCCGGTTGGCGTCGTCAATCCGGGTTAGGGCGTTGAGCCACTGCTGCCCCCACCACGTCTTGCCGTAGCTAATGCGTTCGGCCATGAGTTACTTGATAGTTAGCGTATGCAATTGGGTATAAAAGTAGCAGATTCGCGCTTCGGATAGCGTAACGCTTTTTCACGTCATGGAACGGATTGCCACTAACCCTATATCAACTACTTCTATGAAAACGTTGTTCGGTATCCTGATCGTTTACGCCCTGCTGGTCACGTCGGCAGTGGCCCAGCCAGCGGTCCAGAAGGCCATTCAGAAACAGCTTATCCTGAGCGACGACGGCGCTACGATCCAGCTCGACGAGGGTACGTTCACCTTCAGCGGCAGCCTGTCGCTCGAAGACAAGAAAAACATCGTCATCCGCGGGCGGGGTATGGACAAAACCATTCTGTCGTTCAAAGGCCAGACCGACGGGGCCGAAGGCTTACGCGTCAGCAACGGGCAGAACATCGTTATCGAAGACCTGACGATTCAGGATACCAAAGGTGACTGCATCAAAACGATGAACGTAAACGGCATCACGTTTCGGAACGTAAAGGTCGAGTGGACGGGCAAGCCCGGCCCTACCAACGGCTCGTATGGCCTCTACCCGGTGCAGTGCCAGAACGTGCTGATCGAACGCTGTACGGCCATCGGAGCTTCCGACGCGGGCATCTACGTGGGTCAGTCGAAAAACATCGTGGTGCGCCAGTGCGAAGCTCACCATAACGTAGCCGGTATCGAGATCGAGAATTCGCTGATGGCCGATGTCTACGAAAATAACGCGCACGACAATACGGGCGGTATTCTGGTGTTCGACCTGCCCGATCTGGTACAGAAACGGGGCGGCAACGTGAGGGTCTACAAAAACACGATTCAGAACAACAACTTCGACAATTTCGCGCCCAAAGGCAACATCGTGGCGCGGGTGGCGGCCGGTACGGGCATGCTGATTCTGGCCACGAACCAGGTCGAGATTTTCGAGAACCAGATTATCAACAACAAGAGCATCGGTACGGGTATCATCAGCTACTATATGACCGAAAACCCCATTGCCGACAAAGCCTATTACCCCTACCCGACCCGTATCAGCATCCACGACAACCTGTACCGGCGGCAACGCGGCTACCCCACCCGCAAAGGCCGTATGGGCATGATGTTCCGCTTCAAGCTCAAGTTCGGCAAGGACGTGCCCGATATTTTATGGGATGGCATCACCGACAACAGCTATGCCCAACCGGCCACGATGGACATCTGCCTGCGCAACAATACGGGCGCTACGTTTGCCAATATGGACGTGGCCAATAACTTCAGGACCATGTCGCGTGATCTGTCGAAGCACAACTGCGAACTCAAACCCCTCGCCGATGCGAAGCTGAGCCTGGGGCGGTAACGCCCGTCAGAGCTGAACGACGCCTGGTCGTCTTTTTTGTCATGCCGCACCGGCGTACCGGCGGGATAATAAAACCAACAAACGCTTACTCCCTCGCCCTATGAAAGGCCTTCTCCTATCGATCGGTGTTTTTTTGTTGTCGGTTGCCTTTACCATCAGGCAGGACTACCCGGCTGGAGCAGCACCGGAAAGCCTCTCGGCCTGGGGCTTTTTTACGGGTACTATCGCCGATCAGCAACCAGCGGCCGGGGTTGTTCCCTATCGGCTCAACACCCCGCTGTTTTCCGATTATGCCGAAAAACTACGGTTCGTTCGGCTGCCCGCCGGCCAGTCGGTGCCGTATACGCCCGACGACGTGCTGGCTTTTCCGGTCGGTACGGTGCTGATCAAGACGTTTTATTTCCCGACCGATTTTCGCCAGCCCGACAAAGGCCGTCGTTTGCTCGAAACCCGGTTGCTGGTCCACGAAGCAACGGGCTGGAAAGCCCTCGAATACGTCTGGAACGCCGATCAGACCGACGCCACCCTCGAAGTAGCCGGGGAGCAGACAAGCGTTGTCTATACGGATGCCAGCGGCAAAAATCACCGCCAGCTGTACGTGATGCCCAACCTGAACCAGTGTAAAGGCTGTCACAACCGCAACGAAACGCTGATGCCCATCGGCCCGTCGGCGCGGCAGCTCAACGGCAACCTGACCTACGCCGACGGCACAGCCAACCAGCTCACCTACTGGCAGCAGCACGGCCTGCTGACGGATCTGCCCGCGCTGGCCAGCGTGCCGAAAACGCCGGTCTGGAACGACCCCGCAACGGGGAGCCTGGATGCGCGGGCCCGCGCCTGGCTCGACATCAACTGCGCCCACTGCCACCGCCCCGACGGGCCAGCCAGCACCTCGGGCCTGAATCTGCGCCATACCGAAACGAACCCAACCGCCTGGGGAGTGCAGAAAACGCCGGTAGCCGCCGGACGCGGCTCGGGCGGGCGGCAGTTCGATATTGTACCCGGCCAACCCGACGAGTCTATTCTGGTCTACCGGATGGAGTCGACGGACCCTGGCGTGATGATGCCAGAAGTAGCCCGTAAAGTCACCCACCGCGAAGGCGTAGCGCTCATACGCGAGTGGATTCGGGCCATGAACAACCAGACGCCGGTACAATCCAGATGAATTACCGTTTTCGCGGAACCGGACACCTGACCCGCCCCGGTATGATGTACTGGATGGAGAACGTAGTCAACAGATATTTATCCGTACCGCTCGATTCGCCGGGCGCCGTTCGCTGAATGGTTTCGAATGGGGTTTGATTAGTATCCATCAGATCAAATAAAATGGAATACCGGTCCGGGTTGCCATAGTGCCGGGCTGCGTTCGACTCCTGCCGCCGATCGCTCATCAGTATGCCCAGTTCGGATAGGTTTGAAAAATCAGGGTAGGAATCATCATTGGCCACGTCATCCAGATAATCAGTCAGCGTATAGCGAACACCGATCTCGAAGCCAAGATTAATCTGGTCATTAAGCTTGTACCGGAAGCCAACGCCCACCGGAATACTAGCCGTCAGGAGCGGGTATAGTTGTTTGGCGTCGGGCTGCCCCTGGCCTGCTGTACCTAAAGGCTGCAAGTCGACCCACCGCTGCGGGTTTGTATAGGGATCGTAGGGGTCGACGGGCGTTAGTGCTTTCGGGTTATGGGCCAGCAGCGCAATGCCCGCAAACACGTAAGGCGTATACGCGGCTCTTCGGTTAGCCGTGTGGCCATCGGGCACCAGGTTATACACCCCCGTCAGGGCCAGCTCCTTCACATCATTCCGAAAGTGCAGGTTGCGAACGTACGCAAAGGCATAAGTGGCTGGGTTATCCAGACTGTAGGTATAGTCATCGCCCACCAGTCGGGCCCAGGTGAAGCTAGCCCGGGCCGCCAGCTTAGGGGTAAGCTGGCGGGCGTAGCCAACCGTCAGATTATAGCGTGGCAACGTCACCAGCGCTTTAGGAAGCAAGGCAGCCAGTTCGCCCAGGTAGGTCGATGTGCCAGCGCCCGCCGAAATGGTCGAGTAGGGCTTAAACGTGGAGCCTGACTGAGCCAGACAATTGGCCCCAAACCCTACGAACCATGCTATGCCTGCAAAGCCTAAACAGCTATACCTAAAAAATTTCATTACTAAGCGATTAAGTAAATAGTGTCGTAGGTAAACGTACCTAACAGATGTGCCCCTCATATGCCCGATTGTTTTCTCCTAAAGACGAACTAACACCGTTCAGGCTACATCAATGACTACAAAATGGCTTATAATGCGGCTTAACAGCTAACAGAGCTTATCTGGCGCAGGCGTTAACGGCTTTTTCATAGGTAGTGATGCAGCTTGTTTTCTTCACAGCCGAAGCTATACCGCCGACCAGGAGACCTATGCCTAAGCAACCTACACCATCCATTAAGATAAGTTTGGACAGATGGTTATCTATCGAAAATCGGAGGTTTGGGTCTGTAAGCACTATTCGATTAAAGGGTTCACGTGCCCTGGCCGTTAATCTGAATGTGTAATACAACGTTGCGAGTGAGGAAGCAGCCAAACAAGCAATTAAAACCTTTTTTGCTGGTACCGTTGAAGCAGCACCGTATAGACAATTTGCCTGATTGACTTCAGCGCTGTAAATACAATCGACATAATCCTGAGCTTTTATGAGTGCCCCTGATTCCAGCAGCCGGCTGAAAGCGGCCCCCAGCACCGACTCGGCCTCCGGCTGCGGCAGTGTGTGCAACTCCGGAAAATCAGCCAGCAGTCGATCCCTAGACGACAGTGTGGCAACTATGCTCTGTTGGTACGCTTCCCAGCTGGAGTAACCAGCCGCGCGCGCCAGTTCATCTTTCTGAGAGGTCAGCAGATATTCCGGATGGTCGAGCAGCACACTGATCCGGATCTGCTCAGCAGCCTGGCTAGCCTTGGTCTGAGCCTGTTGATGCCTTTGCTTATACAGAACAAGCGCCCAGGCGTTATCGGCAAAGTCCCGAAAGGCCTGGCTGATTACCAGCTTTTCAATGAGCGCCCGATGGTCCACACCGAGTGTTCGCGCAACGATTGACTGGCTGGTAACAAGCGGCAGTAATCCTATCAAAAGTATTTTGTAAATCGGCCACTTCATGGGTAGTACAGGTTTGGGTTTAGCAGATATGTAATTGACAGAGAAGCAGAATGAGTAGGTAAACGCTGGTGACGCCAATACGCTGGCGTCATGGATATATCAATGAAAACTCAGCGGCTATATAGAAGAGCGGTATCCGACCAGTCTGACCTCGATGGAATTAAACTATCATCGGTGTACACCGTCTGGACTTCGATCTCGTACATACCGGCCACAAAGCACCCGCACCTCGGATCCTTCAACTTAGAAAACAGCATATCCCCATCAGCGATGAAGTGATCACCCGCGTCCTGGATCAGCGAGTCGGGGCAGCCCAGGCTGCGGATGTAGGCCCGCACCGCCTGGCTCTTGTCGGCCTCTGTGGCCTGGGGCCTCAACGAGTCCGTAACGGGCTGGCAGCCGTTGATGAGCACCGCCAGACCGGCCAGCACCAAGCCTGTCAATGCCCAGCCCAGCAGGGGTAAAGGTGTTTGCATAGCAGTGGGGTTTGTCGGGGTTCATAACAGTGGGTTGACAGCTAGCCTGGCCCCTTCGAAAACGCAGGCAAAGTGGGGGCTATCACCCAGGTATCGTCTATTTGGCCCTGGAGCCGCTCAATGTGATTGCAAGAAGACTGTCGCGGATTCAAGTGACCTTGACTGTTGTCCTGGCAACGGCACATCATCCATGTAGACCGTCTGGACACTAATCTCATAAAGAGTACCCACCAGGCAACGGCAGGTCACGTTCCGGATATCTAAAGCGAGCGCGTTTTTGACACGCACAAGGGCAGAGGATGGTTGATAATGACGAATAACGGGCCATTGAAAACCATCCACACCGATGGGCCTTATGATGATATTAGTGCCCTTGACGCGATGCATCGGCCCTTCCCAATTGATTATTACTGTGGTAGATGTGGGGGACGACCATTTTGCGGTAACTTTTCCGGGATGCGTGGGGTAGATGATGCCCAGCGCTTTTTTATCGCTAGGCGAAAGTTTGGTAGGCCAGCCGTTCGATAGAGAGCCATTCATGATAGATGCCAGGTCAATAACTGGGGTACCAACCAGGTGTAGTTCCTGGTGTCTAGGGCTGACTGCTTGCCAGTCAGTATGGGCAAGGCCGATCGTATGCCCCAATTCATGGGCCAAAGTATGTATTCGTTTAGGAAGATCAAGACGGGAAAAATTATTCATATTTACACTAATTGTATTATGGGGGAGTTCATTACGACTGGAGACTCTTTTTTCAGCATAAGCGATGATCTCTTTACCAACTTTTGATATATCAGCTTTGACCCTAATCATGATGTCGTAGTCATTCGGAGGCCGAACTACCCGAAAGCGAATCCTGCTGTTCGAAGCATTCCAGATTCTACAAGCTTCTGCCAGTTCAGTGTCATAACCGCTCAGGGGTTGCTCTAATTGCACTCGAATATTTTGCTGTCGCTTTCCATTTGCAATCATAGGAATTCCAGATAATGCAGCCTGTTCCTCCTGAGTGTCACTCACGTTAGCCGGGCTTGGCAGGGTCATATTCTTGGCAAACAGCATATCGCCATCGGCCACAAAGTGGTCGCCCGCGTCGTGGATGAGTGAGTCGGGGCAACCCAGGCTGCGGATGTAGGCCCGCACCGCCTGGCTCTTGTCGGCCTGTGTGGCCTGGGGCCTCAACGAGTCCGTAACGGGCTGGCAACCATTGATGAGCACCGCCAGGCCGGTCAGCACCAGGCCGGTCAACGACCAGCCCTGCAGGGATAAGGATGTGTGCATACAAGCCGCTTTTAGATAGTTTTTCATGAAAATAGGTAACAACTGGTCAGGCGATCACTTAAACTCGCCAGTGAATTTTTGATCCTGAGCCAACCAGGGGCCAAGAGTTCCATCCGCGTATCTTATCCGCACATTGAACTGAAGATACCAGGTCTGTTTATAGGTGATATCTGATCCATAGGTCTGTATTTGTCTGGTCTCCAGGGTGTACTGGTTAGCGGCAGGGGCTGGTTTGGGAGCATAGCTATACCCCTGCTCGCCCGTTCCGTAGGTTGGGTTATACGCAAGCGTTCCGTTGGATATAACCTTGTGGTTGATGTAATACCTGAACAGGAAGCCCTTTATGTGGTGCACGGGACCATTCAAACTGATCGAGAAGGCTTTTTGGGAATTAGGTTTATTGACGACGCTGAGTTTGATGTTGTATACGGTAGCCGGATACAACGTCCTGAGCGTATTGATGTCGGCGGCACTGGGTGCGGTAGCCGTCGGTGTTCTATTCATGATAGACGCATTATCAACGGCAGGGCTGCCCGGAATTTGAAGACCCGGTATCTCACGCGTCCATTTTTTCCAATCAGTGTGTACTAAGCCCAAACAATGCCCAAATTCATGCGTTAGAGCAGCTATTTGATTCTTATGCAGTAACATCTTAAATTTTGGGTAATGAATAATTAACAGTTCTCCCGGGTGGCCTAGTGATGGTGGAGAACCCGTTGCATACGGACCATAGGACATACCTGTTGTAACAGCTTCGTCACGAACTATATGAACAACACCTGGCATGTTGTTTTTGGTGATATAGAACTTCGTGCGTACCAGGTTGCTCTTGGTCACAGGGTTGTATCCTGCATTATTCCACTGAGTGGTGGCTTTGGTTACCAGGTCTACAATACCGGGGATGTATTGTTTATTACCTGGGGCGATCAATTCGGGGTGGATATACACCCAAACACGTTCCTGAGCTTTTCCATTGTAAATCAGTTGATTCAGGCTCTCGTAAGCCTGTTCTTCCTGGGCTCCATTGGCCGGTAACGGCATGTTTTTATTAAACAGCATATCTCCATCGGCGATGAAGTGGTCGCCTTTGTCCTCAATGAGCGAGTCGGGGCAGCCCAGGCTGCGGATGTAAGCCCGTACGGCCCCACTGCTGTTGACCTGGGGGGCTAGCGGATCAGAAACCGGCTGGCAGCCGTTGGCGAGCAGCAGGCTCACGGCCAGCAGGCCCGTCAACAACCAGCTGGTGGCTGGTAAACATTTTTGCATAGTCGTAGGGTTAAATATGGATTGATGAAAAAGGCGACTCAGCGAGCATAAAGTATAGCCGTGTCCGTCCAGGCCGAGCGCGACAGCGCGCCCGGGGGTGCATCGTCGTTATAAACCGTCTGTAGCTCCACCTCGTACATGCTGGCGGCCAAACACTGGCAGGCCGGGTTGGCTGCGTTGACATCCCAACTAGTCTGGTTACCCCCTACCCAGATGGTGCGGGGAATGCCGTTGCCTTCCATGTCTACAGGCGTCACCTTGACGTAGTGCCCCTTGACGGGGTGCAGAGGCCCCGACCAGCTGATGCGCAGGGTGGTGGGGTTGAGCCAGCTGAGTCTGATATTGTAGGGGACTTTGGGATAGAGGATCCGCAGCGCTCTGGCGTCGTTGGGTGAGATGGCATTGGGAAAACCGAAGGGTACCCCCACTCCAACTCCATTCATAATGGAAGCAGGATCATTGACCGGTGTACCAGCTATATAAGTAAATCCCCTTTCACGTAGAGCTTGCCAGTTCGTGTGAGCCAACCCAAGCGTATGGCCCAGTTCATGGGCCAATGTACTGATTTGCCTGGCTCTGGAGAGCGTTCTAAAGTTTGCCAGGTTTACAATAACCAAATTACCGGGCAACCCAGCCTGCGGGTATTGGGCGTATGCATACATTGCTTCCATTAACGGAATTCCCTGAGCGTTTGCAGGCTTGATAGCTATATCAAACGGACGCGCTCCGTTTACCATTTTAAAAAAAATGGTGCTGCCTGTGCTGTTCCATTTTTGAAAAGCTGCGCTAATTTCATCCACGTAATCATTTATGGCGGGGTGAACGATAACCCGAACTTCCCGCTGCCTTCTGACCGAATGAATTAACCCAAATGTAGGCCTATAGGCCTGCTCTTCCTGCGGACCAATACTATCGGCCAGGTCTGGTACAGCCATGTTTTTATTAAACAGCATATCTCCATCGGCGATGAAGTGGTCGCCTTTGTCCTCAATGAGCGAGTCGGGGCAGCCCAAATTCCGGATGTAGGCCCGTACAGCCCCCCCGTTCTCAGTCTGCCCGGCCTGGAGCGTCAGCGAGTCCGTGACGGGCTGACACCCATTGCTCAACACCAGCAGGCTGGCTATCAGTAAGCCAGTAAGCAACCACCGGGTAGATGATACAAAAGCCTTCATAGCCCTAGGGTTTGAAACACGATGCGGTAAGCGCTGGCTAGCCAGCAAATAGCTCCTGCGGCCGCCTTCAAATGGCAGTAGCAGCTATTCCCGTCGGTCACTTTAGAGGGTAATATTCAGCGGGGTGACGGGTGACCAGTTGCCGACCGAACCATCCGAATAGCGTGTCCTGACTCGAACCCGGTAAGTCCGCACTTGGGGTTTGTACGCATTGGGATCCACATTTGCCGGCCGTTTAAACCGGAACAAAATCCTCGAGTAGCTCACGTTGCCAGCTTTGAACGTGATAGGCGCATAGACCCCATCACCGGTAGGGTTGCCCAGCGCGCTATACGCCACGTCGAAGCCTTTGACTTTGTGCAAGGGACCTCGCCAGGTTAACAACACTGGGGATGAGTTCGAGAAGGCCTCGTAGGCGGAGCTTAACTTAAAGCCGTAGGCCGTAGCAGGGTACATGACTCTGAGGGCGTTTATATCACCATCACTAGGGGTCGTAAAATCGGCCAGTCGGTTCATTATAGACAGATTGTCAACCACCGGGCTACCGGGCACTTGCAGGGCGGGCAGCTCATTCGACCATTTTTTCCAATCAGTATGTACTAAACCCAAACAATGCCCAAACGCGTGACTAAGGGCGGCTACCTTGAAGGTATAATCTAATCCTTTGAATAGCGGGTAATGTATAAGTACCAGCTTACCTGGATTTCCCTGCGTTGGCGGAGTACCGGTCACATACTGGCCAAACGATGCATTCTTTGCCGTAGACTCATCTCGATCTATCAGAATATCGGCTTGTGCTCTATCACTGACGATGTAGAACTTTGTGCGCACGAGGTTGCGTCCTAAGCTATTCCATGGGGCAATTGCTTTGGTCACCAGATCTACGACGCCGGGAATGTATCTTGTTGGCTTCGCTGAATTCTTAAAATCGGGATGGATATATACCCCGATCTGAATCTGGACGCTTCCATTGTAAATGAGTTGTTCATGAACTTGGTACGCCTGCTCTTCCTGAACACCATTAGCTGACAAAGCCATGTTTTTGGGAAACAGCAGATCACCATCGGCCAGGAAGTGATCACCCGCATCGTGGATGAGCGAGTCAGGGCAGCCCAGGCTGCGGATGTAGGCCCGTACAGCCGGGCTGTTATCGACTTGCCCGGCCTGGGGCGCCAGGGCGTCGGTAACGGGCTGGCAGGCGTTGTTTAACAGCAGCAGGCTGGCCAGCACCAGGCCCGTCAACGACCAGTTGGTAAGTAGAAACGAGGTTTTCATAGCAGTGGTTTTTTGTTGGGTATTCGTGAAAATAGGGCAACAGCTAGTCAGGCGATCACTTAAACTCGCCAGTGAATTTTTGATCCTGAGCCAACCAGGGGCCAAGAGTTCCATCCGCGTATCTTATCCGCACATTGAACTGAAGATACCAGGTCTGTTTATAGGTGATATCTGATCCATAGGTCTGTATTTGTCTGGTCTCCAGGGTGTACTGGTTAGCGGCAGGGGCTGGTTTGGGAGCATAGCTATACCCCTGCTCGCCCGTTCCGTAGGTTGGGTTATACGCAAGCGTTCCGTTGGATATAATCTTGTGGTTGATGTAATACCTGAACAGGAAGCCCTTTATGTGGTGCACGGGACCATTCAGACTGATCGAGAAGGCTTTTTGGGCATTAGGTTTATTGACGACGTTAACTTTGATGTTGTATACGGTAGCCGGATAGAACACTCTGAGCGCATTGATGTCGGCACCACTGGGCGCGGTAGCCGTCGGTATTCTATTCATGATAGACGCATTATCAACGGCAGGACTTCCCATTATCCGAACCACCGGGGCTTCTCCGGCCCGCCAATCGGTATGCGCGAAACCCAGCGCATGACCCAACGCATGTGTAAGGTACCCTAACTTGGTACTGGGCAGCAGCTCGTTAAATTTTTTCGTGCTTATGACGATTGTTTTAGGCGGGTTTCCATTTGTTGGTGGTAGCTCGTGAATGTATTTACCCACCCCCACTATGGGCACATCGAAATCATTACTGCCGATCGTTATGTTTGCAGTGAGTGGGTTAGCCCAATACGTTAAAGTAATGTTATCGAGGGGGCTCTGTGACCAGTTTGCAATCGCTTTCCTAACTAAGGCTTCGATTCCAGGAATATTTTTCAATGTCACATCAGCAACCCCCACCTTTATATTACGCTGAATAGCACCATTGTGTATTGAAAAACCAGGGCGATAGGTTTGCTCCTCCTGGGCACCATTGCCCGGTACAGCCATGTCTTTGGGAAACAGCAGGTCGCCATCGGCAATGAAGTGGTCACCCGCATCGTGGATGAGCGAGTCAGGGCAGCCCAGGCTGCGGATGTAGGCCCGTACGGCCGGGCTGTTATCGACTTGCCCGGCCTGGGGCGTCAGGGCGTCGGTAACGGGCTGGCAGGCGTTGTTTAACAGCAGCAGGCTGGCCAGCACCAGGCCCGTCAACGACCAGTTGGCCGGTAAGGAGGGTTGCATAATCGTAGGGCTAGAAGGTGAGTAATGAAAAAGCGGCTCAGCGGGCAACCCTGAGTAGCACCTCGTTTGACCAGGGGCCAACTGCGCCATCGACGTATCTTATTCTTACGTTGAATCGGAAAACCCAGGTCACCGTCCAGTTCTCATTGGATTTAAGGTCCCCTACCGGTTTCGTTTCCAGGGTGTACTGGTTAACCGCTGGACCCGGCTTTGCAGGCCAGGGCACACCCTCCACTCCGGGCGTCTGAACAGTTGGGGCAAGTGTAGGAGGGGAAGTACTGGGCGTACCTATTTTTCTATACTCCTGCGCTATGATGTACCGTAACGTGAAGCCGGCAATCTTGTGCACAGGCCCATTCAGACTGATCGAGAAGGCTTTTTTGTTATCTGGCTTATTGACGATGTTCACCTTAAAATTGTAAGCCGTGGCAGGGTATAGTGTCCGCAGGGCGTTTATATCAGCATTACTGGGCGTCATAAAATCGGCCAGCCGATTCATTACAGACTGATTGTCAACCGCTGGGCTACCTGGTATCTGCGAAGCAACTATCTCACCCGGCCACCTTTTCCAGTCAGTATGGTTTAATCCCAAACAATGCCCAAATGCGTGAGTAAGAGTGCCTACTTTGAAATTGTATTCTAAAGAGTTAAAATTTTTTGCATAAACTTCCATAAGTCTGGGTGCATTTCCCTTCAATGCCGGAAACTCCGAGACGTAATTACCAAACCCAATTATTGGCGCCCTGGGTGGTTTACTGATTATCATTAAATGTCCTGAATTACCAGTATACCTAAACTTTGTGCGGACAAGGTTGCGTCCCAGGCTATTCCATTGGGCAATTGCTTTAATGACCATGGCTTCGATTCCGGGAATTTCGTTGCGGGCACTTTGAGCAATCCCTACTGTAATATCACCCTGAGAACGGCCATTGTAGATTAACAGCTCAGAAGAAGTATAGGCCTGTTCTTCTTGAGCGTCATTGATGTTAGCCGGGTTTGGTACAGCCATGTCTTTGGGAAACAGCAGGTCGCCATCGGCGATGAAGTGATCGCCCGCGTCCTGAATCAGCGAATCGGGGCAACCCAAACTCCGGATGTAGGCCCGCAAGGCCGGGCTGTTGTCAGCAAGTCCGGCTTGGGGCGATAACGAGTCGGCGACCGGCTGGCAGCCGTTGATCAGCAATACCAAACTCGCTACTAGCGAACAGGTTAATGACCAGCTTATGAGAGATGAGGGTGTGTTCATTTGCAGTATGCTTGAGGACGAGAGGCTCTCCTGATCAGCTCAGGCACGTTCATCGTCAATGACCGTATTTTGCCAGGCATGTACCTAGCTTAGATTTGTATTGTTGTTCGCAAATGATTTTTTGGGCTTGTGTGACGTAGTTTGCCAGGCCAAACGTGGTAGCTGACAGAACAGAGCAACTCAGCCCAAATGTGAATGCGTGAATGATAAAGCTGTATTCAATACTTGAACTTAGCCTTTGTTCCGAGGCTGCTCTTATTACCGAGTACAAGGCGGCTGAACTCAGCATAGCGGTTGTAAAACAGGCCGCACTAACCATTTTGATCAGTACACTCAGGCTTTTCGTTTTTGAATAACCCAGGCAGTCGACATGCTGAGGATTGGCGTCAGCCAGACACTGTTTTAGATTGGGTATATTCTCCAGAGTTTCAACAAGGTCTGCACTGATCTGGGCAATGGCACGCTGCATAACCGCCTGAGCTTCGGTCTGAGGCATCATCAGGATGTCTGGAAAAGCAGCCCAAAACTGGTGACGTACCGAATCTATTCGTGTAATAGCCTGCTGATACAGATCCCAGCTAGAGTAGCCCGACATTTGTGCTAGCTCTTCCTTCTCTGCCATAAGCAGGTAGTCCGAATGTGTCAGGTATGAGTTCGCTCGTGCCAATTCTTTGGCCGCCTGTGCCTCGGTCAGCGTTTGCCGGTGAAGCTCCTGAATATACAGGTGGGTTCCCATGCTCAGTGTAAAGTCTCTAAACACCCTACTGGTGCTTAGCCTTTTCACTAATACCTCATGGGCCTCGCCAGACGGAGCCATACTGGCTTTTAAGTGGTGGTTAACCAGCAACAACAGAAGCAGCGTAACCCCTGCTTTGAGTAAACGTGTTTTCATTATGGTAAAAGTTTAGTGATACCATGACGTAAGAGGCCGCCCCGGACGGCAGATCGGTTCTCAACAAACCGGGATCGCTTCAACGTTAAGTATATTTTATTCCCTACCCGCGAGGTTAATCTCATAGGGGTCTACAGCAGTTTCACATGGTTGCTGTAGACATCGACTCTCGCTCTGTAAGAGTTATTAGGGAAAGCCAGTTTCCACTCCCAGTCCTCCAGACAGAAGCCGTCCGATACCTCCTGGAGGACCGGGAGTTGAGATATTTTCCGAGCTAACTGAAGTTATAACAGTCATTTACCGAGTAAGCTCAACAGTAGAGCAGGCTAGGCTTACTGTTACTACTCAGGCCACCTGGAGCAACAGCTCGGCATAAAGGCGCAAGAAAGCCTCTTCAGAGAAAGGAGCCTGTAGCGGGTTGCGCTACTTCAACGGATTATAGCTAGGGAGTTCCTTGCACCTGGTCAAATCCTGACCAAGTGTAGTCTGGCATTGGCCTCTGCCGGTATTGAAATTACCAACGCCAGCAGGTATAAGAGCGGTGGCGATAATCAGACAAGGAATGGCCGGGAGCAGGTGGCTCACTAAATACGTTTTTTCGAGAACATCTGCTCTAACCCTGGTTGTTTCCCGGAGCTGATCGGCTACCGTTGGCATGTCAATAATCGCATCTCCATCCCCAAATTCGCCAGCAATACTACTGGCTGGTGGACTTGTCGGTGGACTCGAGAGCTGCCGCAACAGAACCGCTGCTGAACCTGCCGTGTTTAACGTAGGCGCTGGCTCCATGTTAGCTGTTTTATAAAACTTATAAGCGGCCCATGTTCCTACCGATACACAAGCAGCAGTAATGACAGCTGTAGTGACCTGCCATGCGACATGGTTACGTAAAGCTAAATTTAAACAGGCTGCATATTTTGCATCGGCTCTGGTGTAGCAAATTTCCAGTTTTTTCAGTCGGTCGTCTTCAGGGGTCAAAGCGTAAGCGGAGCCTGAACGTTCGTAAGCCTGCTGGAAAATCGACATCAGTTCGGTTTGCCCTATAGACGTTAATTCCGGGAAGCTGGTCAATAAACTCTCTCGCAGGTCTAAAATTTGACTCATATGCTGCTCAAAATACGCCCAGTCTGGATAGCCAACGGCCTGGGCCAGCTCATCTTTCTGCGAGGGCAGCAGGTAGGTTGGGTTGCTCACCAGGGCGTTTACCTTATTCAGTTCCTGAGCTGCTGCCTCTTGTGTTAGGGACTGCCTATGTACGATTAGCAATGAGCTCAGCAACAGGGCATTACCAGTATAGCGCTTAAAGACTGTATTGTTTGCCAGTTTAGTGGCCAGCGCTTCGTGACTGGTTGTTGGACTCAGCGCCAGTAGGGTGGAGTTAAGACCCAGTATGGTGAGCAAAAGCAAAGCAGGCAGGCTCATCCGGATAGATAATACTTTCATGGACGGGTTCAGTTTAAGGTGTTTATTGTACAAGATGGGACACTACATAACCTCGGATATTACCAAAGTAGTACTGGTCAGCAATAATTTTCGTGCTGATCGACGTAGTTGCTCTTGAGGCCAATGAGACTTTAAGTGTAGCGCCAGTGTTCAATTTAAAACTGATCGTTTTTGCAGTTGGAGTTACATTGGCAATGCGCACAACTCCGGTCCCCATCCCATCTCCTCCCCTGGCCAGATACCCAGGGGTTGTCAGGAAAAATCCATTTCCAATCAGTTTATTGGTTGTTAAGTTGAAGGCTATTGCGTTTACTTTAGTATTGTAATTATAGTTGGTGCCAGTTAGTGTCACTACATATTGGTGCTTATGTTGCAAGCCAATTATGGGCTGCCAGTTTGCCTGAACAACGAAAAAAACATAAGAGCTTAGATCAACGGCTTCCTCCCGGGGTAGCGTAGGCGGAGCGTCGTCCTCGCTGTCATAAACAGTCATAATATTAGCCGAATCGCGTACTGCCACCCTGGCTTGCGCCAGCAGCCGTTCTATTTCTTTAGGATCGGTAATTTGTTTCCCTTTGTAGAACACTTTGGCCGGTGTATCGACACTAGTAACATCTGGGGCAACAGAGGTATTAGCTGGCATAAGTTCGGCTGTTCGGCAGCCAAATACCGTTAGGCCTACAAAAAGGCCGAGCGTAATCAGTAATGCGAGTTGTTTCATGGCGTTTAAATGGGTTAGTAAAAATTGATTAATCTGGATTTAGGTAAGATCATTGTTATCAGCAGGTTATATCCGTGCTTACCACCGCTACTTTCGTGCGCCCCTACTGTTGAAGCGTTTCGAATGGAGACCAGGGCGTATAATTGCCAGCCATATCCTGCCACCGCAGTTTGACGGTCACCGTAATGCCTGTGCGAGCAGGAATATCAAATCCTAAACCCACGCCAGCCATACGCACGCCAATAGCCGGGGCCGTAGCTACGACCTTACCTGCCCTGTAAACCTGGTACCACACATACACCCCTTTCGAGGGAGTGAAGGTGGTTTGCCGTCTTATCCACACGATATTTTTTACGCTATCTAAAGACAAGTAAGCTTTCAGATAAACAGGGTATAACAATCGAAGTGCCTGGCCATCGTTGCCGTTTATCTTGTCGTATTCACCCGTATAGCTAGCGTTCATAATAGAACTAACATCGTTGATCGGCAGGCCCGGTAGGTACAGGGCAGGCGATTCATTGTTCGGTTGCCAGTTTGTATGTCGCAACCCAACGATATGCCCAAGCTCGTGGGCTACAATAGCAGCCTGCTGGTTCCACGGCCTGTTCACAAATGCACTATAGGCATTGAATATCAGCCTATTGCCCAAAATACCGTTCTTGGGGTAGTCGGCCGCGGCATAAGTGATGGCATTGGCGAAGTTGGTCGTGATACCCACCTTCACTACATTGACGCCACTCGATGGTGTTTTAGTCACCCTAAAAAAGATGTTCGAATCAGTAAGGCCCGAGGTATGTGTTGCCTTGTTCCAGAGTTTGGCGCCATTGACAACGGCATTCGTGAAGGCATTGATATCAGCCTGCGTAAATGGACGACGACCCTGTCCGGGTGAGACATTCAAAAAACGCTGCAGCGGAGACACATCGATTACTATGTTTTTTTGTATGCTGTAGTTCCAGATGAGGCCATGGTTGTTAGTATAGGCCTGCTCCTCCCGAGCATCAGTCATGTCGGCCTGGCTTGGCAGCGCCATGTTCTTGGGGAACACCATGTCGCCATCGGCGATGGTGACCAGTTGCCGACCGAACCATCCGAATAGCGTGTCCTGACTCGAACCCGGTAAGTCCGCACTTGGGGTTTGTACGCATTGGGATCCACATTTGCCGGCCGTTTAAACCGGAACAAAATCCTCGAGTAGCTCACGTTGCCAGCTTTGAACGTGATAGGCGCATAGACCCCATCACCGGTAGGGTTGCCCAGCGCGCTATACGCCACGTCGAAGCCTTTGACGTTGTGCAAAGGACCTCGCCAGGTTAACAACACTGGAGATGAGTTCGAGAAGGCCTCGTAGGCGGAGCTTAACTTAAAGCCGTAGGCCGTAGCAGGGTACATGACTCTGAGGGCGGCTTTATCAGCATTACTAACAGCTAACGCCCCCCCGTTTCGATTCATGATTGAATTTACATCCGATGCCGGGGTGCCGGGTATCTGGATGGCGGGTAGCTCATTCGTAAAGTTTTTCCAATCGGTGTGTACTAAGCCCAAACAATGCCCCAGGGCGTGATACATGTAGCTGACTCTCTCAAAAAAGTTTAGGTTGTTAAAGTAGAATTTGTGAATGCTTACCAGCCCGCCTGGCTTGCCTTGGGAGGGCGGAGTACCCGTTATATACTGACCAATCGACTTAATCGGTATGCGTACGTCGTCGACGACGACCTTGATATGTACTCTGGCGTTGGGTTGTTCTGTATAAAACTTTAAACGCACCTGATTCGTGCTTGCCACATAGTTCAGTAAATCAACCGCCCCTTTCACATAAGCCGCAATACTTGGGTCCGCCTTTTTAGCGGCTGCATCAACAGATACGTCGATGCTTGTCTGGGCAGCGCCATTATAGATGAGCTGATCGTAGCTTTGTATAACCTGCTCCTCCTGAGCCCCGTTGGCAGTTAACGCCATGTTTTTATCAAACAGCAGGTCGCCATCGGCCAGGAAGTGATCACCCGCGTCATAGATGAGCGAGTCGGGGCAGCCCAGGCTACGGATGTAGGCCCGTACGGCCGGGCTGTTATCAGCCTGCTCAGGCTGGGGCGTCAGCGGGTCCATGACGGGCTGGCAGGCAGTAGCCAACACCAGGCTGGCGGCCAGCAGGCCAGTCAGCGATTTCCTGAAGAGTAGTAAGGATGTTTGCATGGTCATAGGGTTAGATAGGGGTTCATCAACAAGTGAGCAGGTTTAGTATACGTCCTCAGCGAGCATAGAGAATGGCCGTGTCCGTCCAGGCCGAGCGCGACAGCTTACCCGGGGGTGCATCGTCGTTATAAACCGTCTGCACCTCCACCTCATACAGGCTGGCCACCGAACACTGACAAACCGGGTTCGCTACATTTACATTGAGACCAGCCCGGGTACCCACTACCCAGAGAGTGCGGGGAATGCCGTTGCTTTCCATGTCTACAGGCGTCACTTTCACGTAGTAGCCCTTCACGGGGTGGAGCGGGCCAGACCAGCTGATGCGCAGGGTGGTGGGGTTGATCCAGTTGAGCTTTATATTGTAAGGCGTCTTTGGGTAGATCACCCGCAGCGCTTTAGCGTCGTTGGCTGTTAATCTGGTGGGCCAGCCGCTTTGAGTCAAGTCGGCATTCATTATCGATGCCCGTTCAACTGTGGGCGTATAAGCAAGATCGATTCTTGTCGGTTCATTTTTTGCCGCCCAGTCTGTATGGGCCAGCCCCAGCGTATGACCAAGTTCATGGGCTAGTACTGTAATTTTTTGCGACCGTGCGAGCGGATTAAAGTAGGTTAAGTTGACAATTATGTGCGGCCCTGGTTTTCCATTCCGGGGAGATTCGGCCAATGCATAATAATCGTCCAGACTCGGGTCTACGGTTTGTATGACGATGACATCGTAGGGAGTAGTTCTGTTCACTAGCTCAAACCGAATGTTGCTGCCTGAATTGTTCCATAATGTCATAGCCGCCCTGATCTCCGGTTCGTACACGCTCATAGTTCTCGTGGTGGTTAACCGTACGCGTTTCTGTCTTAGTCCATTCCAGATTAACCCTCCGGTTGGAATATATGCCTGCTCTTCCGCTGCGTCAGTCGTGATAGTCTGGCCTGGCAGCGCCATATTTTTGGGAAACAGCATATCGCCATCGGCCAGGAAGTGGTCGCCCGCATCATGAATCAGCGAATCGGGGCAGCCCAGGCTGCGGATGTAGGCCCGTACGGCCGGGCTGTTATCAACTTGCCCGGCCTGGGGCCTCAGCGAGTCCGTGACGGGCTGGCAGCTGTTATTCAGCAATAACAACAAACTCAGAGGCCGCAACCCTCGAAACAGCCGCAAGAAAAAATGTAGAGATACTTTCATCCTGGAGGGGTTAGTGAGTCAAAGAAGTGTCAGATTTAGGCTTGTTGCTACGCATTACAGGAGTCGCTTACAGGAATCGATGTCTTTTGTCAGTTGTGCTTTACAAGCGGCAACTTTTGTCGAATAATTAGTCAGAATAAATACACCGGATATAACAGCACAGGAACTCATCATGGCCGGTAAGCTGGTGAAAATGGCGTTGTTGTGAACAAAATTCACTCCTCCGTCTATGAGCTGGATATGATTAGCTCTCAGTACGACCCGCGCAACATCAATCTTGAAATAAAACACTATAGATGCTAAAATCACGGCTATCGTACAGTCGTCGTTGATCTTGGATATTATACCCCCCTTGGTACCCGCCGTAGCTTTGCCGTTTACACATTCATTAAATTTCACCTTGGCACGCTCAATACAATTGACAACTTCCTGGGCCGTTCCTGCAATCATTCTGCCTGAACCCATTTTCATTTGTAACCGGTAATAAGCAGTCGTAAGAACCGATGCGGCTTCGTCCTGCGACATGATTTTTAGCTCAGGAAACGTAGCCAGCAGTTTATCTCGTAAGGAAAGTGTCGTTATGAGAGCCTTTTCGTACAGGGCCCAATCCGCATAACCAGCTAACTGGGCCAGTTCGTCTTTTTGAGAAGAAAGCAGATACGCTGGCTGCTCCAGCAGTTTTTTCAGGCGGGTCTGTTTGGCAACCGCTTCTTCACTGGTTAGCGCTCCCCATTGTATGGCTTCCCGCCCGGCCATGATGGTCACGTTCATGGCGTACTTCTCGAAGCTATCGCTGGTGCTCAGCTTTTCAATTAATTGCTCCCGTTCAATTGTCTCCGCCATCACTCCGGCGTTGGCATCAAGGCTAATACCGAAACACAAGCCCACCGTAAGCAGGCCGAGAGAAAGTAAACGTTTCATGGTTTGATTTCTTAGGGTTAGGAAATTAGCAGGGTACGTGCATTCGTTTCATGGCGATTAGAGTCTCTGGTCTTGACCCGCTACTAATAAGTGACAGGTCAACCGCTTTGCCATGAATGCGTCTGTTGATCGAATTCGTGACTACTTACACGAACTTGTATTTCGCTACATACGTGAAACGCTCAACTACGAACCGACCAAGTTGCGCTGGTCTTACCATGGGCGTCACGCCTGACCAGAAATTGATGGCTGGAAATGCCCAGTAATAGTGACCATTTTGACGGCTTCCAAAATTGGCCGACACTGCACCGGTCAGATCCATATATACCCAGTAATTGAATATTTGCCGAGTTTTGACCCGAACGATCTGTACCTGGAGTTTTCTGCGCGCTGCCGCAGTCACAGCCCAATAACTTGCAGCAGGTCTTGTCATTTTTAGGAGAGCATAGTTGTCTTTCTTATTGCCAAAAACACTGAATGGCAACGTCATGCCCAATAAGTTTAAATTGACACTGAGCGGTTGGTTGATCGGACTGGTTGTCGTTGTTGTGTGAAAGATATTATAGCCTGTATCAGCTACATAGTTCACTTTCTGAGTGATTGGTGTAGCCCTGGCAGTATTATCGATAATTTTATTAGCCACCAACTTGTCTTCTACTGACACTGTTGCGGTTAACTTAATCTGTTGGTTATTCGAAATTCGGATTTCTGCAGGCGTGAAAGTATTGTAGAAGTCGCCCCGTCCCGCCCCAATTTTATCGCCGTTGAAAAACACACCATCGGGACGCACGTTATTGATTTTGAAGAAGTTAAGTAAATCCTCAACAGTCCTGTAGTTTATTGCCCATTGCTGTAAATGCGACAAACGTAAGGGCATTGGTTTAACCAGCGTAAATTGATTTACAGCCTCTTCAATAGCCGAGTCGCCTGCAGTCTGAACCATTTCCGGTTCGGTCGTTGTCGGTGTAACTTCCTTCTCTTCCTGACAGCTCACCAAGCCTATCGTTGACACAATGAGCATACTCCCAGCAATTAGCTGTTGTGCTTTCATGGGTACTGTGGTTTTGGGTTAGTCATAATGAGATGGGGGACGCTGCCGATTAGTTTCGGCTGTAGCCGGATGCTCCTCCATCCAGAAAATTCTTCTATAGCCCAGAGCGTCTATCCAAAATGTAAAGTATTTATCTTAGGCAAAGTCTCCCCTACCCCCAAAAGCACGGTCAATCGCAGCTGCGCGTTAATCCGTCTTAGAGACTAGGCTTACCTTTCCGATGCGTAAACAGATAGTTTTGGACAGCCGCTCAGGGCTATTCTCAGAGTCAGAGTCTTTTATTCAAGACTTTATCGATGTACTTCTCAATCATTGATCAAATGAATTGACGCTTTATAACGTATTCATACTGCTGAGAAGTTACAGTACCCTTTTGTGAGGGTCTTGCGTTAGGCAGGATACCGGTCCAGAAATTGATTGCAGGCAGACCCAAGTAATTCTTTCCTCGTTGGGGAGTAGAAAAATAAGCAGACACTTGGCCGCCCAGGTCCATAAACACTTGGTATGTATAGTTTCTTGTGACTTTTACTTTGTAGACACTTATTTTCAGCTTTTTGCCCGCCGGCACATTTACTAACCACTGACCATTGACAGGCTTTGTGGCACTTAGCTTTACATTATTATCTTTTTCACCGCCGAAAATTTTCCATTGGATTGATGAGTCATGCAGTTTCAACTTAACATCAAGTGGCTGGGTTATGTAGCTCAACGAAGTCGTTGTGTGATAGATAGCATAGCCCGTTTCTTTTGTGAATGATACGGATGTTGGTAGCGCAGTCGTGCTCTTCGTATTGTCGATAATTTTGTCAAGCAATAGTGTATCAGCTGACCTGGTCATCGAAGATTGAGTGACCCTCTGATTATTGGCAAGTTGTATCTCAGCGGGCTTAAGAGTACTATAAGAATCGCCCCGGCCATCTGCAATTTTATCACCATTGAAAAACAAGCCAGAAGGCTTAGTGCCGTTGACTTTAAAATAGTTAAGCAGATCATCGATCGTTTTGTAGTTCACTGCGGCTTGTTGTAGGTGCGACAAACGCAAAAGCGCAGGTTTGATCAATGTAAATTTAATGGCACCCTCTTCTATCGCCGAGTTATCCGTGGTCTGAATTACTTCCTGTTCGGTTTCCGTTGGCGTAACCTCCTGTTCCTTTTGACAGCTCATCAGCCCCATTGTTGACAAAATGAGCATTGTTCCGGCAATTACGTGTTGCTTTCTCATGGTTACTGTGGTTTTAGGTTAGGTTAGATTAATTCAATCAGACAGGTGAAAGTGGATAAGCGTGTATTCTTTATTCATCATTTGTATGTTCTGAAGTCTGCCATTTTCCCTGGCAAACGGCAGACTTCAGAACATACATACTACTTAGAACTTGATGTTCAGGTTGGCATTGAACATGGTTCCCAATTGGCTGAACTGCGAGCCGTTGTAACCCAGAATGCTGTAGCGACCGCTGAAACCCAGGAAGCCCCGCAACAGCGACTCTTTCTCAGGCGTGTTGATGGCCTGGCTACCCTTTTCGTTCTGAGCAACCAGATCCCATTTAGGCAGTACGTTGAGCAGGTTGTTCACGTTTACGGTAGCGCTTATGTTCTTGCTGAACATATAGCCCAGGCTCAGATCGGTAACCACGGCTGGTTTAAATACGGCTTTGATGTTTTCCATGGCCGATCCGCCGTTGTCCAGATCCTGGAACGAAGTAGACCCGAAGAGCGTGTTGTTCAGGTTCATGTTCCACTTGCCGAGGCTGTAATCTATACCCAGGATGCTCTTGTACCGGGGCCGGCTCTCGGTCAGCAGTGAGCGGATCTGCGTATTCAGGATACTCGAACCGGCTGCTTTGATGGCAGCAGGATCGGCAGGCGCACCGTCGATACGGTTGTCCAGCACGAAGTTACCCGCCAGGTTAAACCCGATACGACCCTGACCAGCCGGCAGGTTCCGGTACGATATTACGTAGTCAAGACCCTGGGTGGTTGTTTCGATACCATTGATGAAAAACTGAATTGTTCTTACGCCAGCCTGTTGCAGAATACCGCCCAGCAGGCTTTTCGGGTCAGACGACGAGATCGACGAGCTATACACAATCCGGTTCTTCACATTGATGCTGTAGTAGTCGAGCGAAATGCTAAGATTCTTAGACGGATTGAGCGCAATACCCGCCGTGATGTTAGTCGAGTTTTCGGGCGTCAGGGCCGGAATGCCCAATGCGCGCGCCTGAGCACTGCGGTTGTTGAAAAGGCCCGACAGTTGAATGGTTCCCCCTACGAAAGCGGCCTGGGTAGACTGCGCGTAGATCTGGTGCAGCGTTGGCGCCCGGAAGCCTGTTGATGCCGAAGCTCTCAGCACAATTTTGTCATCAGCTATTTTATACCGTGATGACAACTTCCAGACATTGGCACTCCCGAAGTCGCTATAGTTCTCCGTGCGGAAGGTACCGTTGACGAGGAAATCCTTCGTAATGTCGTAGCTCAGGTCGAAGTAAGCACCGATATTGAAGCGCTGATTCGACCCCGCATTGACAGCCGCCAGACCCGGAAATGAGTTTGAACCCTCACCACTATACGAAGCCGTATCACCAGCTGTTATGGTGTATTTTTCGGAGCGGGCTTCCATACCGAAGGCGATACCCAGCTTCTCATTCACTTGCTTCGATATATCGATGTTACCCACGATATGCCCGAACGAATAGCCGCCGGGTTTGAAGCGAGTGGGGCTGGCTTTGCCGAGGGTCCGGTTCACGGTATTATCGACCGTATAAACCTGCGAGTTATATCCCGTTGTCAGGCTCACGTCATGCTTCCAGCCGTTGGTTTCACCTTTCACACCGAGGGTAGCATTATAATCGATCATGTCCCCCTCGAACGTTGGCACGTAACCGATGTAGCCCCGATACATGTCTACATTATCCTGGGTCGGAAACGCGAGCGTAGCCTGAGTCAGGTAGTTTTTACCACCGTTATCGGTAACGCTGTGGAGCAGGCCCCGATCCTGGCGCCAGTAAGGAGTCCGATAGTTGGCAAAACTTTCTACCCGCTTCGCAATGAAGGCTCCATTTCCGTAGAGTTGCAGGTTATCGTTCAGACTGACGCCCGCATTCAGTGCAAACTTGGCAGCCCGCGTGTCGCCCGTACCGTTGATGTTATTGGCCGTAGGGTAGTCTTTCAGATAGGCTTTGATGAGCTGGTCCTGCGGTCCGCCAGTGCCGTCGCCAAAAGTGGCAATCTCGGTCGGCACATCGACAATACCCGAACGCACTGCGCTGTTCTGTTTCATAAACTCAGCCGTGTAGTTCACAAACCCTTTACTGCTGAGGTTGCTACCGCCGTTAAGGGCTATACTATACATAGCTCCGTCGCCCTGCGAAGTCACACCGGTGTTTACGTCCAGACTGGTGTAATCGAATTTATCTTTCAGTATGATGTTCATAACACCCGCAATAGCATCAGAGCCGTACTGGGCCGAAGCACCATCGCGCAGAATCTCGACCCGTTTGATGGCCTGCTGCGGAATACCCGAAATATCGACCCCGGTTTCGCCCCGACCCGGCGAGAACTGCACATACAGCAGCGAACTGAGGTTTTTACGCTTGCCATTGACCAGAATCAAGGTCCGGCTGGGGCCCATGTTGCGAAGCTCCCAGGGGTCGAGCAGCGTCGTTGCATCGTTTACGGGCGTGTTAACGGTGTTAAACGACGGTACCCGGTACTGAAGCGACCGATCGAAAGTAGGTTGACCCGTGGTACGCAACTCACTGGCCGACAATACATCGATGGGTACGGGCGAGTCGGTTACGGTGCGCTGCGAAGCCCGGCTACCAACCACGATTACCTCCGACAGGCTGGCCGTTGAAGGCTGTAACTGCACATCGACTTCAACGTCCCCACCCGATACCGTTACATCTTTAGTAATCGCCGTGAACCCGATAAACGAGTAGCTAACTTTATACGATCCGTTTCCGGCTTTCAATGAATAAGCGCCTTGGGCGTCGGTCGTAGTGCCGGTTGTTGTTTTTGCCAGTACGATCGATACACCTGGCAGTGGGTTGTTCTTATCGTCTCTGACGACTCCCTTAATGGCAAATTGTGCCCAGGCGGTGCTGAGCGTTCCAATGATTGATGAAAGTGCTACGGTAAGCCGAAGTATACGGCCCAGGTTGTAATTGTTTTGCATGAATTGTTTGGGGATTTGTGAAAAATTGTTGTTGATGCGCTGACGAGTTGCTGGTCCGCGAAACCAGCTCTCCGTCAACGTAGGCACTATCTATTAAGTCAATCCAGGGATTGAGCGTCTAGCAGGCGACTACCGAAAAGCGTTTCATGCTAACGCTTCGGGTTGCCACAAATACAATAGCCCAGAACCGGGCCGATTTAAAGAGAGACGTAGTAGCTGATTCAGGCATCAGTGCATCGTTGTAGATATAAGCTAGCTTGGTAAAGTCGAAGTCAAAACTGGTCGCTTTCTGCAGGGGCCATAGTATCTCGTTCCGGATAGTGATCGATTGGATCTGATAGGATATCCAGGTTGTAAAGAACCCCCATCCAGTAAGTGTAATGCCCGACGGATTTTCACGACTAAGGCGGGTAGGCAGTACCCTGAGGATTCTACTTAAAGCCGAAGACATGGTGGCCAGCATGACTTCAAAAAAAATTTTGTATAATTCTCTCATAGCATACCACATTTTGGGTTGTACTGGTTCTAGCCAAATGACATATTGCCTATCAACCATTATTCAGATGATATGTCACCACTGACTAAGACGGGGGGAGTTGTAGAAAGTTTCGCAAAAAATTGTTAATAAGTAAAAATGCTTAAACTTTTTAGTAATAATTGGCCTATTTATTGCGTATACAACCTTTTGGTTTATGATAAAAATGACAATGATGAGCTTACTCAGTGGTGAAAATTGGGGTCAGGCCAGCTATTTTATCGTATAAAACCGTAGAAGCCGCGTAAATCAGGGGGCGTAACAACTGCACAGGGCGCAAGCCTGCAGGGTGGGCAAAGCCATCAGGAAGAAAGCGCGCCATTCCGGGCCAATCAGCACCTAAAGACTTGGGTATTTTTCAGGAGCGCGTACCGGAACGGCCCTCAACCGCTTATAATCAGGCATACCAAACACAATCCCGCCGTATCAGGTAGAATGATTCTACCTGATACGGCGGGATTGTGTTTGGTACAATATGTATAACAGAAGGTGCGCCTACATATTTGTACTGTCTGGCGCTGTTATTTCGCAACCCTTGCTCCGGAAGTTGGTTTATCGATTACACGGCGGCAGCATGGCGCTATCGATATGATACCCTTACACCTTGCCGCGCAGAAAATCGGCAGTGTAGTTCTCGCCTTCGGGAAGGGCGACCATGGCTTCGGGCGTACCCGTAAACGTTACATAGCCGCCCGTTTCGCCCCCTTCCGGGCCCAGGTCGATGATATGGTCGGCACTCTTGATGACCTCCATATTGTGCTCGATGATCAGGACCGAATCCCCCTGGTCGACGAGGGCGTTGATGGCCGACAGGAGCTTGCGGATGTCGTGGAAGTGCAGCCCCGTTGTTGGCTCATCGAAAATAAACAGCGTACCGCCTTTATTGGGATTGCCTTTACCCAGGAACGACGCCAGCTTCACGCGCTGAGCCTCGCCCCCCGAGAGCGTATTCGACGACTGGCCCAGCCCAATGTAGCCCAGCCCGACCTCCTGCAACGGCATGAGTTTATCGGCCATTTTCGGTTCGGCCTCCCGGAAAAACTCAATCGCTTCATCGACGGTCATGTCCAGGATGTCCGACACGTTCTTGTCGCGCAGGGCCACCTCCAGAATTTCCTGCTTGAACCGGCGGCCTCCGCAACCCTCGCACCGGAGGTAGATGTCGGCCATGAACTGCATCTCGATCTTTACTTCGCCCTCGCCCTGGCAAACCTCGCAGCGACCGCCATCGACGTTGAACGAGAAATGGCTCGGCTTGTATCCCCGCGACTTCGACACGGGCTGTTCGGCCATGACCTGCCGGAGGTAGTCGTAGGCTTTGATATAAGTAACCGGGTTAGACCGGCTCGACTTGCCGATGGGGTTCTGGTCGATCATTTCGATGGCCTGCACCCGATCGAGCGAGCCGCTCAGCTCGGCGTATTTGCCGGCTTCTTCGGCCGCATCGCCTTTGTGACGCATCAGCGCCGGGTACAGCACCTTCCGGATGAGTGTACTTTTTCCCGACCCCGACACACCCGTTACAACCGTCAGCGTATTGAGCGGAATCCGCACGTCTACGTCTTTCAGGTTGTTTTCCCGGGCGCCTTTCAGCTCGATGTAGTTCGTTGCCTTACGCCGGAAAGCCGGCACCGGCACCGTTTCGCGACCCGTCAGGAAGTCGAGCGTATGGGACCGCAGGGCCGGGTTGGCCGGGAGCAGGTGGTCAATCCCCGTTTCCAGCAGAGCATCGTTCAGCGTCCCCTGAAATACCAGATGGCCGCCCCCCGTACCGGCGTCGGGACCGATATCGATGAGCTGATCAGCCGCCCGCATGACTTCTTCTTCGTGCTCAACGACGATGACGGTATTGCCCATATCGCGGAGCGATTCGAGTACGCTGACCAGCCGTTTGGTATCGCGGGGGTGCAGCCCAATGCTGGGTTCGTCGAGAATATACATCGACCCGACCAGGGCCGAGCCGAGCGAGGTAGCCAGCTTGATCCGCTGGTATTCGCCCCCCGAGAGCGAGTTGGTCAGGCGGTTGAGCGTCAGGTAGCCCAGCCCAACGCGCTCCATATAATCGAGCCGATTGCGGATTTCGATCAGGATTCGGTTGGCAACCTGCTGCTGGTGAGCGGGCAGGTCCAGCTCGCGGAAGAAAGCCGCCGTTTGGGTAATAGGCATGAGTACGAGATCCGTAATCGATTTGCCCGCCACTTTTACGTAGCTCGCATCCCGGCGCAGGCGCGACCCCCGACATTCGGGACAGGTCGTTTTGCCCCGGTAGCGTGACAGCATCACGCGGTACTGCACCTTGAAGGTCTGGCTTTCAACGTACTGAAAAAAGGCGTTGAGCCCGTCGAAGTATTTGTTACCCGTCCAGAGCAACTCCTGCTCGGCGGGGGTCAGGTCTTTGTAGGGCCGATGGATGGGAAAGTCGAAGCGGATACCGTTCCGCAGCAGCGGCTTCAGAAACTCCTCACTCATCTTTTCGCTCCGCCACGGCATAATGGCCCCTTCGAAGACCGACAGGTTTTTGTCGGGAATGACCAGATCAGGATCGATACCAAGCACTTTTCCGAAACCGTCGCACCGGCGGCAGGCTCCGTAGGGGTTGTTGAACGTAAACAGGTTTACACTCGGCTCCTCGAAGGCGATGCCGTCCAGCTCAAACTTGTCGGAGAAGGTACGCGACTCTTTACCGACCACATCGACCCGGCATACGCCATCGCCTTCGTTGAAAGCCGTTTGTACCGAGTCAGAAAAGCGGTATTGCGTATCTTCGTCGGGCTGGCCCTGTTCATCGAACGTTACGGTGCCCCGGTCGATGAGGATTTCCAGAAAAGGCGGCAGCGCCGATGCGACTGTGCCATCGGCTTCGAGCAGGTCTTCGATCTGCATCACCTGCCGACCCGTCGAATCGCCATCGGCCACAATACGGGTGTAGCCTTTCTGAAGCAGGATTTTCAATTCGTAGTCGAGCGTTCGGCCTTCGTGGATGATCAGGGGCGTCGTAATCATGACGCGCTGAGCAGCGCCATCCGGACCAGCCTCAAAGGAGAAGATGTAGTTGACCACATCGGTAACGCTATCCCGGCGCACCTCCCGGCCCGACACGGGCGAGTAAGTAACACCGGCCCGGGCAAACAGCAGCTTGAGGTAGTCGTAAATCTCGGTCGAAGTGCCCACGGTAGAACGCGGGTTACGGGTCGAGACTTTCTGTTCGATGGCGATGGCCGGTGACACCCCTTTGATGTACTCGACCTCGGGTTTTTCCATCCGGCCCAGAAACTGCCGGGCGTAGCTGCTCAGGCTTTCGACATACATCCGCTGCCCTTCGGCAAAGAGCGTATCGAACGCCAGCGATGACTTACCGGAACCCGACAGGCCCGTCAGTACCACCAGCTTGTTGCGCGGAATGGCAACGTCAATTCCTTTCAGATTATGTACTTTCGCCCCTTTGATGATAATAAACTGCCGGGGGTCGAGGTGGTCAACGGAACGCAGTGGTTCGGTTTCCGTGGTTGAATTCATTCGGAGTCAGTAGGGTAAACTCTATCTAGGTTTTAACGGTTTTAGAGTCGGTTAGGTTCGGCAAAAACGAGTAATGGATAGGGGATTCCGAATAAGTCGGGGGGCATTTGTCCGGGTCGGCCAGCCGTTACTCTGCGTACAGACGTATTAGTACATTTTTCACCTGATCCGATGCTTTTTTCTGAAGAAGACATACTCCGCCTGGTGGCGGCTTTGCTGGTTGGCGGGCTGATCGGGGCCGAGCGCGAATACCGCGGTAAGGCCGCCGGGTTCCGGACCATGATCATGATCTGCGTTGGCTCGGCGCTGTTCACGATGGTGTCGGTACGGATTGGCGGCAACAGCACCGATCGTATTGCGGCCAACATTGTCAATGGCATCGGATTTCTGGGTGCCGGCATCATTTTTCGGGAAGAGAATCGCGTCAAGGGCCTGACCACAGCCGCGGTCGTATGGGTCGTGTCGGCGCTGGGGATGTGTCTGGGCAGCGGTCAGTACGACATTGCGCTGACGGGTTTCGGGTTCGTGCTGGGATCGTTGTTGCTGTTGTCGGGCCTGTCCAGGCGCATCAGCAAGTGGAATCAGCTGCGGGAGTACAAGATTGTGACTCCTTTCCGGAACAAGACACTGGCTCAGTACGAGAAGTTTTTCGAAGAGTGCGGTCTTTCGCCCACGCGCAGTCATCAGCAGCGGATCGGTACGGAGATTATCGGCCACTGGCGGGTGAGCGGCTCGGAGAAAAACCACGAGAAATGCATCAAACGGCTGCTGAACGACCCTGAAGTAAAAGAATTTACGTTCTGACTGAACGGTTAGGCCGACAAACGAGTCATTCTGAGGGAATGCAACAGGGTATGGTCCACCTGCGTACTATTGAACGGGCCGATTTCGTTACTAATCGTGCTGAATAGCACTTTCGCATCATCATGAATCATATCCAGAAAATACTCGTCATCGCGGCTCTGCTCAGCAGCACCGTAAGCTTCGGGCAGCTTACCGAAGATCCCGAAGATCGGCGCGACCAGGGCAAAGACCCGCTCCGCACCCAGACTCCCGAAGGTCGTCCTCTCCCGTTCGGCCAGCGGCTTCGGTTCGGGGGTGGTATCAATGGCTTCCGGTTTGGCAACCCGTTCAGCCTGGGCGCATCGCCCGTTATTGCCTATCAGGCCACCGAGCGACTGCTGGTTGGCGTCGGGGCCAGCTATACGTACACGCGTTACAAAGGCATTACCAACACCGGCTCAACGGTACCCGTCGAAACCTACAACCAGTACGGTGGCCGCGGTTTTGTGATGTACGAAGCCATTCCGTCCATTTTGCCCAATCTGTACCTGCATGGCGAAGTAGAAAATACGACCATCCAGGTGCGGTACGACCAGCTGAACCAGAAAGCCAGCCTTGGGCTTACGTCTCCCCTGCTGGGCCTGACGTATATGCAGCCCATCAGCCGCCGGTTTGGGGTTAACCTGACGGCGCTTTATAACCTGAACGCCAACAGCAGCGTGGCCCGGGCTATTTACGGCAGCAGTCCTTTCATTCTGCGATTGTCGTTCTTCTGATCCGTCTTATCCTATACGCCAGCAGCCGCTATTGACCCGTCAGTAGCGGCTGCTGGCGTAGTAGCCAGTTCGGTCACTGAATACTGGCCCACAACAGACTGGCGATCTGCTGCATGCCGCGATCGTTAGGGTGCCGGGCCACGTCGGGGTTTTTATACTGGCTGGCCATATACTCCGGTTTATCGACCAGCGCGCTCAGGTCAGCCACCGGGTATCCTTTTTCAGCGGCCACGCTGCGGATGATGGCGTCGGTACGCGGCTGGTTCCAGAAACTCGTTGAGCAGACGATCTTCACTGGCCCGGCGCTGGCCGCGAAGCGGGTTAGCAGGTTGCGGTAATACGTTTCGAAACGGAGCCGGTCTACCTGGTCTTCGGCTACATTCTCGGCAATCCGCACAACAACAAGGTCAGGAGCAAACCGCAGCGATTCATCCCAGTCGGCCAGGTTCATCTGCGCGTAATTTCGTTCAAAGCTGCCCCCGTTCTGTAGCCTGACCACCACAGCTGGCTGTAGGGCTTTGAGCTGCTGCGTCAGCAGATAGACAAAATCGTGCTGCGGAGACGAAGCGGCCATTCCGTTACTATTGAACCAGCCCAACGACGGCACCGGCAGATGCTCCATGATGCTGTTGCCGATTATCAGCACCCGGTTGAAATACACCGAAAACGGTCTGCTGCGACGCTGCGCGGCTTTTGTGCCCACCCGAACCCGGGCCAGCAGTACGCCCCCATCCATCAGCGGAAACCGATCGCCCACTGTCCAGCTCACGCCCTGATCAACCGAATACTCGACAACGGCCTGGGGCGGTAGCGAGTCGGCCACCAGTCGTACGGGCGTACCTGCGTACAGATTGCCCCCGTCAGGCTCGAAACGGGGGGGCGGTAGCGCTGTCAGGGTGTCTACCGACGTTGCTGGGCTAGTCGGCGGGGTCGAGCCGGGCGTAGTCGTTGCCGGAGCGGGCGTAGTCGATACAGGTCCCGTCGATTGTGGCGGCACGGCCGTATTCGTAGCCGGATAATCGGCCGTACAGCGGGCCATACCGACAAGCATCAACACCCCAACCACGTATCGCATCGAGGATATCCGCAGCAGCCGGCACCGGTATGTAGTCGTCACCAGACTCATACAATCAGATCTAATCAACTGAACCACAACGTATACGTCGCCACGGCTAGTTACCGCTTACGAAATTCAATACTGGCCCGCCCAGCCCGAACAGACAAAGTTAATCATACAAAGCACTCTGAATGAACCACTTTCAGCTAACTAAACAAATCTACCCGTTTCGACACAACTCTCTCTACTTTACCGATGTATCAGCAATAAATTAAGTTTGTAATCATCTCTTCTTTAAGGGATAGGCTCCACACTTACTCTTTATCCAGGCCGGTATGAGGCATCCGTTTACGTACAAGTTAACTGCTTTGTTATTTGCCCTGTTGCTCCTGCTGCCCACTGCTGACTGCATGCTGGGGCTGTCGGTTTCGTTCGAGAACACTGAAAACCGACAACGGCTTCGCAGACCCGTTTTTGAGTTTCCGCACGTCATGCGTTACAAGCGCGATTTTGAAGCTTATTACAAACAGACCTTTGGCTGGCGCGATGCCTTGTTTCAGGTGTACAGCCGCTGGAAACTGTTTGTGCTGGGCCAGTCGCCCCTGCCCGAAAAAGTAGTCATCGGCCGACAAGGCTGGTTTTTTCTGGGTAACAGCGAAAACAGAGTCATGGATCAGCACCGGGGTCTGCTTCCCTGGCCCGCCGATTCGCTGACGAACCTGCTGACCCACCTGCACCATCGGCAGGCCGAGCTGGCCCGCTATCACAGCCAGCTGATTGTTGTTGTTCCGCCCGATGCCCAGTCTGTTTACAGCGAGTACCTGCCCGAACAACTGGTCAACCCCCACCGACCGTCCCGTCTGGATGTGCTGCACCGTCACATCAGCCGGTTGTCAGGTATTCACTTCATCGACCTGCGCGATACCCTTCAAGCCGCCAAGCGACGCTATCAGCTCTACTACCAGACCGATACCCACTGGAACAACGTTGGTTCGCTGGTTAGCTGTGCGGCTCTGATGAAACACCTGCACCGGCTGAACGCGCGCCTGCCTGTCGTCGACTCGTCGGCCTATACCATTACGCCATCGCCCGGTTTCGGGGGTGATCTGGTGCGTATGATCGGGTTGCAGCAGCGCATTAAAGATCCGCTGTATTATAACGTGCAGCGCACCGACGGTCGAAGCCTGCCGCCCCCCGATACCTTGTCCCAACGCTACGGATCGCCCTACCCCATTCTGCGGTTTACCGGAACGGACTGTAGCCAGCCGCGGCTACTGTTCGTTGGCGACTCGTTCAGTTTGTTTGTCATGCAATACTTACCCCACTATTTCAGTGAGTCAATTTTTGTACGCGACTGTCGGCTCGACGCCCGTTTGCTCAATGCGGTAAAGCCTGATATTGTGGTATTTGAAGTCGTAGAACGAAACATTAATTTGCTGTCGCAACTCTAGCTACCTACGCCTTTCGGGCCTAGTTTTGGCAAGACGCTACCCAATAGTCTACCTTTGCCACAAATTATATTCGCCTGATGCTGTTCAGTTCCGCGATTTTTCTGTTTCTGTACCTTCCTTTTTTCCTCATCGCCTATTACCTGACGCCCCGCCGTTGGAAAAATGCGTTGTTGTTTGGGGCTAGTCTGCTGTTCTACGCCTGGGGCGAAGGACCGGTGGTGCTGGTGTTGCTGGTGTCGGCGGCTATCAACTTTCTGGCTGGCCGACTCATCGAAGCCGGTAAACGCCGGACGGGGCTGCTGCTCTCCTTGGCAGGAAGCCTGTCGCTGCTGTTTTATTACAAGTACACCAACTTTCTGGTCGATTCGGCCCGGGGCTTTGCCGAAGCGTTGGCCATGCCGGTTTCGGACAGTCTCACCCTGGCTCAGATTGCGCTGCCGATCGGTATCAGCTTTTATACCTTTCAGGGTATTTCCTACACGCTCGATATTTACTGGGGTCGTATTCGGGCCAACCGCAGCTTTCTCGATTACGGCACCTACGTAGCCATGTTCCCGCACCAGATTGCGGGGCCCATCGTTCGCTATGCCGATATAGCCCCCGAGCTGACCGACCGCAGCGTGACGCTCGAAAAGTTCGGCGTCGGTGCCGAACGATTCATTATCGGACTAGCCAAGAAAGTGCTGCTGGCCAACACCTTCGCCAGCCTGGCCGACACCATCTTCAACGCCCCCCCCGACAGTTACCCGGCCGCCACGGCCTGGCTCGGTATCGTGGCCTATTCGCTACAGATTTACTTCGACTTTTCGGGTTATTCGGACATGGCCATCGGGCTCGGCAAGATGGTCGGTTTCGATTTCAAGGAGAACTTCAACTACCCCTACATTGCGCGCTCCATTCAGGATTTCTGGCGTCGCTGGCATATCTCGCTGTCGAGCTGGTTCCGCGATTACCTGTATATTCCGCTGGGCGGGAACCGGGGCAGTAAAGCCCGCACCTACCGCAACCTGCTGATCGTGTTCTTCGTGACGGGTTTGTGGCACGGCGCCAGCCTGAACTTCATTGTCTGGGGTCTGTACCATGGCCTTTTTCTGCTCATCGAGCGGGCCGGTCTGGCCCGGCGACTCGACCGCGCGCCGGCCCTGGTGGGTCATGTCTACACGCTGGCAGTGGTGCTGGTGGGCTGGGTCTTTTTCCGGGCCGCCGATCTGAACTCGGCCATGGCGTATCTGGGCAAGATGCTGGGGCTGGTACCGGCGGGCGAGTCGGTGGCTTATCCGCTCAGCTATTTCATCAACGCCGAGCTACTGGTGTCGCTGGGGCTGGGGTTCATCCTGGCCACGCCGGTCTATCATAGTTTCCAGAACGTGTGGCGACGGCTGCTGACGCGGCTGGCTACGAACTGGGCGCGCCTGACCCTGGATACGGCCTATGTACTGGGACTGGTCAGTCTGTTCGTTATGGCGGTAGCCTACCTGGCTGCCGACACCTATAATCCATTTATTTATTTTAGGTTCTAGGCCATCTGCCGAGGCTCCAGGAACCGGTATCGCTCGTATGAACGCCCGTTTCAAACTACTTTGTTTTGTTTTTGCCGGCCTGCTGCTGCTCCCCACGCTCGATCAGCTGCTGGGGTTGTCTTCCCGCTTCAGCAGTACCGAAAACCGGGCTATCAGTGGTATCCCCCCGCTCAACTTTCCGCACGTCCGGAGTTTTGTGCGCCAGTTTGACCGGTATTACAAAGAGAATTTCGGCTGGCGGAATGCGCTGTTCTATGGTTACAGCCGCTGGAAACTGAACCTGCTGGGCCAGTCGCCCCTGCCCGAAAAAGTAGTTGTCGGCAAGAATGGCTGGTTTTTTCTCGGCAACAGCTATAACCGCGTGGTTGATCAGCACCGGGGCCTGCAGCCGCTCTCGCCCGACTCGGCCCGCTACATAGCCAGTCACCTCGCGCAGCGCCAGCAGGAACTGGCCCGACAGGGCATCCGGCTGTACGTACTCATCGCGCCCGACTCCCATTCGATTTACCCGGAAAACCTGCCCGATCACCTGCAACCCGCCCCCGGCCCTACCCGCCTGGACGTATTGCGGGAGGCCGTTTCGGCAACCAGCGTCCCCTTTATCGATATTCGCGATACGCTGCGGGCCGAGAAACGTCGGCACGTTGTGTATTACCAGACCGATACGCACTGGAACGACTACGGCACCCTGATTGGCAGCGCGGCTCTGCTCAACCGCATCCGGCAGGATCAGCCTACTCGCCCCCCTATTCTGCTGAGCGATTTTCGCATCGAGAAACAGCGCGGAGGAGGGGGCGATCTGGTAACGATGATGACGGTACAGAACGAGCGGAAAGACGAGGTCTTTTATTACATTCAACCGAACGCCAACCGGGTAGCCCGTCAGACGGCTACCGTACCGAACCCGGCGTCTGGTTTCCCGTCTACGCGCTTCACCGGGCCGGGCGTCGGTCGGTTACTGTTCATTGGCGACTCGTTCAGCCACAGCATGATGCCGTTTATGGCCGCTTATTTTCAGGAATCGTTTTTCGTGCGCGACAAAAAGCTGGACACCAGCCTCGTCAGCGCAGAGCGCCCCGACATCGTAGTCGTCGAAGTCGTGGAGCGCAACATCAGCAACCTGGCCACCCTGTAGAGACGCGATCGCACCGGCGCACCGGCCATCGCGTCTCATACGCACCAGCAGCCCACACGCGCCAGTCCCGCTACAGCCGATCTGTGGGCATCGCGGCCTTGGTATGGATTGCCGACAGCGCGTCGGGCTCGTATCCCAGGATCAGATCAGCCCCTTTCTCGGCAATCATAATCGTGGGTGCATTGGTATTACCCGACACAATAGTTGGCATAACCGACGCATCGATGACGCGCAGCCCGTCGATCCCCCGAACCTGAAGATCGGCGTCAACAACGGCCATCTCGTCGGTTCCCATTCGGCATGTACCCACCGGGTGATATACCGTTTCGAGCTGCTGCAGAATATGCGCCCAGATCACATCGTCTGAGCTGCCGGCCGTCGGATGTACCCGCTGCCGAAAAGGACCGAACGCATCGGCCTGTTTGATCTCCAGCGCCTGCCGAACGCCCTGGATCAGCACACGCCGGTCGTCTTCGTGGGTTAGGTAGTTCGGCTGAATCACGGGCGCGTCGAGCGGGTTAGCCGAACGCAGGCCGATATAGCCCCGGCTTTTGGGCAGCAGCAGCGTTGGCAGAACGATATACCCATCGGTGGTGGGCCAGGTCGACAGATCGTACATATCGGCCGTGTACGAATCGCCCATGTGTACGGGCGCAAAATGAAACTGCATATTAACCCGGTCCAGCGTCGGCTCAGTCCGGACAAACGCCACCGCTTCGAGCGGGCTGATGCTGAGCGGGCCCTTCTTCGACAGGAGCCAGGTTCCCAGCGCCTTGAGCTGGTTGAGCGGCTTGAGGTGAAAATTGGACGAAATGCCCCGCTGCGACGCCAGGCTGCTCACCCCCGTAAACAGGTGGTCCTGCAGGTTCTGCCCAACGCCGGGCAACTCTTTCTTCAGCGCTATACCCGACTGCCGCAGCGCGTCGGCCGGACCGATCCCCGACAGCATCAGTAGCTGGGGCGACTGATAAGCCCCGGCCGACAGAATAACCTCCTGCCGGGCCATTGCGGTCTGTGTCCTGTTTTTTCCCGTAATAAACTCGACACCCGTGGCGCGGTCGTTGGTAATCAACACCTGTTTTGTATGCGCTCTGGTGATAACCGTGAGGTTAGGCCGGCTCATTACAGGTTTCAGAAACGCCGTTGCGGCACTGTGGCGCTTCCCATTTTTGATCGTAAACTGCATCAGGCCCGCTCCTTCCTGCTCAGCCCCGTTACAGTCGGGATTAGCCCGAATGCCGACCTGCCCGCAGGCGTCTACGAATGCCCGGGCCAGCGGGGTCTGAAAGCCGGTCGCAAAGGTGACATTGAGGGGACCATGCGCGCCGTGATACCGCTCGTCGAGCTGATCGATCTGTTCATTGAATTCGGAGCGGATGAAATACGGCAGCACGTTTTCATAGGCCCAGCCCATATTGCCCAGTGCCGCCCAGTCGTCGTAATCGCGTCGGTTACCCCGCACGTAGGCCATGGCGTTGGTCGATGAGCAGCCGCCCAGGGTTTTCCCGCGAGGCTGGTACATGCGCCGTCCGTTCAGCGCCGACTGAGGTTCGGTCCAGAAACCCCAGTCAACGTCGGTACCGTGCAGTTTCGAGTACGCGGCCGGTACCTGCAACTCAAATTTAGTATCGGGCCCGCCAGCCTCCAGCAGCAGCACCGATACCGTCGGGTCGGCCGATAGCCGATTAGCCAGCACGCAGCCTGCTGAACCGGCTCCTACAATGATATAGTCGTATGTCATGGCAAGAAATTCTTCGTGATACCATAAAGATACAAGTATTTCAACGAATAATCCAGACAGGATCTGCCCTTATCCGGTGAATACGGTTTGGCGAAGAAGGGTTACTTACTTATTGGTCTATCAAATAAATAGAATATGAAAACAAAATAGCAGCCTGCGTATTATATGAACATTGTCTATACCAGACACCGACGCTATTGGGTCGGTTACACTTTACTCATACTCAACAACCGATGACATGGACAGTGTACGAGTATTAGCAACAGGATTACGGTTTCCGGAAGGGCCCACTTTCGACGATTCGGGATGTCTCTGGTGCGTAGAACAGGAAGGTGAAGGGTTGTTTTGCCGTGATAAAGACGGAAGTACAATGCGTGTTCATACCGGCGGGCGCCCAAACGGCGCTGTTTTCCGGGATGGCTTTATCTGGTTCTGTGATTCCGGTCAGCAGGCCATCCGACGAATGAACGTCGACACCAAACTAATCGATACCGCCTTGAGCGAGCTTGACGGAAAGCCGCTCAACATGCCCAACGATCTGCTGTTCGACACGCAGGGCAATCTGATTTTCTCCTGCCCGGGTCCGCCAGACGATGAGCAGCTTGGTTATGTGGCGGTGCTGGACCCCAGAGGTCATGCTGAAGTAATAACCGACGGGCTGATGTACCCCAACGGGCTGGCGCTGCTCAACACCAGCGTACCTACCCTGCTCATTGCCGAAACCCACCGCCACCGCATCTGGAGTGGCTTTTGGGACCCTATCGGTTTAAGCTGGGAAACAATCCGGGTGTGGACCGTCGTTACGGAGGCCCCCGCTGGCGAACCGATTCCCGGTCCAGATGGTATGACCCTGGGGCCCGACGGGTTCATCTATACGGCCGTGTTCGGCGCGGGACTTATCCGGGTCTTTTCGTCCGAAGGCGAGTTTGTTCGCGATCTCCATTTGCCCGGCGCTAACCCAACTAACTGCACCTTCGACCCCTCGGGCGAGCTGGGCCTGATCGTGACTGAAAGCGAGCGGGGCGAGTTACTCAGCGTACAGGTCTGATAACACAAAACAGGGTCAGCAGAAAGAGAAACCCGGTATGGCTTTCCCGCTTCTGCTGACCCTGCTTTGCTTACCCTCTGTATTTTTAGTCCTTCAATTCTGCCAGAACGGTAACGCCCCCTTTGGTACGTTCGCCAATGTTGACTTTAACATCGGCATCGAGCGGCAGAAACACATCCACCCGCGATCCGAATTTGATAAAGCCCATCTCCTGGCCCTGCTCAACGGGCTGGCCTTCTTTGACATACCACCGGATACGACGGGCCACCGCACCGGCAATCTGCCGAAACAGCACCTCGACGCCGTTTTTAGCCTGAATGACAATGGTTGTCCGTTCGTTTTCCGTACTGGATTTCGGATGCCAGGCGACCAGGTATTTACCAGGATAGTATTTAAAGTACCGTACAACACCCGACACCGGATTCCGGTTGACGTGTACGTTCAGGGGCGACATAAAAATGGAAATCTGCCGCCGACGCTCCTTAAAATACTCGCTTTCTTCGGTTTCCTCGATAACGACGATTGTCCCATCGGCCGGAGCGATGATCTGGGCGTCGTGCAGCGTCAGCGCGCGGTTAGGTACCCGGAAGAACTGAACAATCAGCCCAAAGAGGATGAGGCTGGCTACCGCCAGCAGCACGATAGCCAGGCTATTGTCAGAAAACAAATAAAAGTAAGCCAGCAAATTCAGAGCCAGCAAAACCAGCCCCGTTGTCAGCATTATGGTGTACCCTTCCCGGTGTAAACGCATCGTTAACGTGTGTAATGTATACTGAATAATGGGTCAGCCCCCTGTGAGAACGGGCAAAATTAGGCATTATGCCGTATACATGCTGTTCCGAATTAATATCCTCCCCGGAACTTGTAGGTGCTCGCCACTTTATCGATGGCTACGATGTAGGCGGCCAGCCGCATAGGCACCTGGTATTTCTGCGACGTTTCGAACACCCGGTCAAAGGCATCTTTCATGACGCGGTCGGCCCGGCGGTTGATGCGGTCGAGGGTCCATTTGTAGCCGATGCGGTTCTGTACCCATTCGAAGTAGGATACCGTTACGCCCCCGGCATTGGCCAGAATATCGGGCACTACCAGAATACCCTTGCTGTTGATGATCTCGTCGGCCGAAGCGGAGGTTGGGCCGTTGGCGCCCTCCACGATCATTTTGGCCTGAATCGACCCGGCATTATCGTCGGTGATGACGTCTTCTTTAGCGGCCGGCACCAGAACATCGACAGGCAGTGAGAGCAATTCTTCGTTGGTGATCTTTTCGGCTCCGCTGAATCCGTCGAGCGTACCCTTGTTGGTATTCCGGTACGTCACAGCCGCCGTAATGTCGATACCCGACGCGTTATAATAGCCGCCCGAAATATCGCTGACAGCCACCACCGTAACGCCACGCTCGTGGAGCAGTTCGGCCGCAAACGAGCCTACGTTCCCGAAACCCTGGATGGCGGCCGTTGTCCGGTAGGGATTCATCCGCAGCTTATCCATGGCCGACAGCGCGGCCACGGTAACCCCGCGGCCCGTTGCTTCGGTGCGCCCCAGCGAGCCGCCCAGTACGAGTGGCTTACCCGTTACGACGCTGTTGACGGTCATGCCTTTGGCTTTCGAGTATTCGTCCACAATCCAGGCCATTTCGCGGGGGCCGGTACCCATGTCGGGCGCCGGAATGTCGCGGTCGGGCCCGATTACGTCGAGCATCGCTACGGTATACTGTCGGATCAGGCGTTCGATCTCGCCCGCCGACATCTCGCGGGGGTTGCAGGCGATACCGCCCTTGGCCCCGCCATAAGGAATGTCAACAACGGCGCATTTCCAGGTCATCCAGGCCGCCAGCGCCCGCACCTCATCGAGGTGAACGCCGGGGTCGAGCCGGATCCCACCCTTGGCCGGGCCGAGGATGTTGGAGTGAATAACGCGGTACCCTTCAAACACTTTGATGCTCCCGTTATCCATCGTAACGGGCAGCCCAACAATGACCTGACGGGCAGGTACTTTAAGAATATCGTACATCTCGTCTGATATACCCAGCATTCGCGCGGCAGCGTCGAAGCGGGACATCATGGACTCCAGTGGATTCTCTTTATCTTTTATCGGTGCTGGTTCAATATATGCCATGGCCATGCGGTTCATTCTGTCTTTAAACGAAAAATACAATGAAGTGTCCCGCAAACTTAATAAATAGGCGATTACATTATCAAAAGTATATTTTTTCTCAGATTAATCTAAAAATCACATTCCACATAAATAGGTTCGTTCTTGAATAGCGACCAAATTCTTTTTTAATGAACGCAAACACCACCAAAGATTCATTTGAATTTTTGTCAATTCTCAGTTTACTAATTTTCCAAAAAAACGACCGTAATCTAAGTCGCATATTGAAAAAACGGCCGTAAACCGTTAATTTTGCAGTCAGTTGCACGTGCCCCATCTAACATAGTCCTTACTATGGTTCAAGAAGAGAAAAAACGATATTCGGAAGAAGACCTGAAAGAGTTTGAGGAACTCATCGGTCAGAAGCTGGACGCCACCCGTAGCGAGTTGAATTACATCAAGGAAACGCTCAGTAAACGGAACGACAGCGGCACCGACAATACATCTGGCAACTCAAAACTGCTTGAAGATGGTGCTGACACCAGCGAACGCGAAAACCTCAGCCAGCTGGCCGCCCGCTTGCAGAAATTCATCCAGCAGCTCGAAGCCGCTATGGTCCGCATCAAAAACGGCACGTATGGTATCTGTAAAGACACGGGCAAGCTGATTCCTAAAGAGCGGCTGCGGGCCGTTCCGCACACACAACAGACGATCGAAGCCAAACTACGGCAATCGAACTAACGGCTCAGTTGCCGATACGACGTTTCCCGTCATTCGCATCAACGATTTCAACGCAAACAGCTCAGGAGGTGAACTTCCTGGGCTGTTTGCGTTTATGGCTGGACGTATGAAGACCAGCCAGAGTGGGTATTTTTCTACAATCCTGTGTCCATTTGGCAACCCCGTCTGCCAGCCCGCAATTTAACCCCGGCCCGCCCAGCATGCAGCGAGCCGGGTTCCTTTAGCACCTGCCTCCGAAAATCACCCCCTCTTCCGGCAAATAAAGCCCCTTCGTAACCACATACACAGTTGAGCGCTCAGACCCTCTGTTTTTTGAACAAAATGGACGCTTTTTTGTAGATACCCCATAGTGAAAACTAATAAACAAGATCATGCTGGAGCGCTTAGAGGAAATTCGGGAGAATATATTCCGCTACCTGGAAGCTCGTATTGAGTTATTTACACTTGAAACGCGCAGTAAAGTAGAGGAGGGAGTTGTAGTGGGTATTCATGGCATCGTACTAGCCCTGCTGGCCACTATGACAACCATCTTTTTGTTCAGTCTGCTGGCGGCTTACCTCAACGAGGTTACCAACAGCCGGTACCTTGGCTTTCTGATCGTTGCCGGCTTCTTTCTGCTGATGACCATCATCTGGCTGGCCGCTAAAGACTTTTTTAAGTCGAAAATCCGGGTGGCTGCCTATAGCGCTATCAAGAAAAGCCAGGAGAAAAAGCAAGAAGAAAAGTCAGAAGCGGTTGAAGAACTGATGGCGCAGACCCGCACGGCGATTGGCGGTGGCGGTAGCCTTGGCGAAAACCAGTCGTCACCACGAGCCTACTGACAGGCAGGCGGTTAGCCTGTTGTTTTTTACAGATCAATACAATAACTCAAGCGTAAACTAATGGAAGATCCCAAAGTACCATTTGCCGACACAACCGCCCGCCGGGCACAACTGATGGCTGCTACCGAGCGGTTCAAAGATTCGATCACCGATAGCGTTGATTCTATCAAAGGCGACGCGACCGAGCTGGGCCGGACGGCTGCATTTGTTGCAGGTGCCGCTTTAGCCGTATATTTGGTTGTTAATGCGGTACTGCCTAAGTCGGATGAATACCGGTATGCCGAGAAATACGGTGAGCCGGAAGATCGCGTTTATGACGATGAGGACGATTCATACGACGAGGATTTGGAGGCAGCTGCGCCGTCAACGCGGAAGGCAGTAAAAAAACACGCAAAAGAAACGCAAAAAGCAGCGGCCGCAAGCGGATTGATCGGAGGTCTGGTAACGTCGGTACTGACCAACATTGCCCGCGAGCAGTTAATGGGTTTTTTAGCCCGCATCCGTCAGAATAATGCCATCAACCCCACCGCCGATCCAACGCAGTACCACGAAAAGGCAACCAGTCAGCCTGCTAGATACACTTCGGCGTCATAAAACGTCGGGACAAAAGTCGCTGGCCGTCCTGCTCGACCCCGATAAGGTCGAGCAGGACGCGCTTATAGCCCTGCTCCAGCGCGCGAACACTCATCCTATCGATTTCTTTCTGGTTGGGGGCAGTCTGGTAACCGATTACCGACATGCCGAAGTGATTAGCACCTTGCGGGCTTACTCGCCTGTTCCGGTGGTGCTGTTTCCGGGCAACTCGCTGCATATCGAGCCCACCGCCGACGCCATCCTGTTTCTCTCGCTCATCTCCGGGCGTAATCCCGAATTTCTGATCGGTCAGCACGTCATTGCAGCCCCACTGCTCAAAAAGAGTGGCCTCGAAGTACTGCCAACGGGCTACATGCTGGTCGACAGTGGGGCACAGACCACGGTTTCCTACATCAGCGGTACCATGCCGCTTCCTGCCGATAAGCCCAGCGTGGCTGCCTGTACGGCTATGGCCGGCGAGATGCTGGGGCTTCAACTGATGTATCTGGACGCGGGTAGTGGCGCCCGCCGGCCCGTCTCGCCCGATATGATTGCAGCCGTTCGGTCTGTTGTCGACGTGCCGATTATTGTGGGAGGAGGTATCAACTCGGGCGAGAAAGCCTATAACGCCCTCAAAGCAGGGGCTGATCTGATCGTTGTCGGCAACGGCATCGAACAGGACCCCGACCTGTTACCTCAGCTGTCGGCGGTTGTGCGGGAAATTAATCAGTCGGTCTTACAAGCTTAATATATGAGAGCCATTCTGAAAGCTACGCTGTGTCTGCTGGGCACCGTTGTTTTGAGCCAGTCACCCATGTCCACCGTCCGGGCGCAGCAGTCGACCGGGAAGGTGTATACCGTGGCCGAACGCCAGCCCGAATTTCCGGGGGGTAAAGCCGCCCTCAGCCGGTATCTGGCTACGAACATCAAGTTTCCGGGGTCGCTAATGCGGCAAAACGCCAACACGGGGCCGGTAGCCGCCAAATTCATCGTCGACGTTGACGGCTCGGTCCACGACGTACGGATTACGACCAAGCCGCTTACCCGGGAGAACAAGAAAGGCATGCAGGAGTTCATGGCGGCTATCGTTACGGCCGTCGAAAAAATGCCCCGCTGGCGACCCGGCGAAGTGGGCGGCCGACCGGTGGCGGTTTTTTACACCCTGCCCATCGAGGTAAACATGCAATAAAAAAGGCGGGCCGCAAAGCCCGCCTTTTTCGTTATACGTTCATCAGCGACTCCCGACGGCGCATCTTACCGGCCGGAATGCCGAACATCATCTTGAACCGGCGGCAGAAGTAAGCCGTGTCCTTGTAACCGACCTCGGCCCCGATGGCCCGAATGCTCTTCTTGCTGGTCCGGAGCAGGCCTACCGCCGACTCCATACGCTGGTATTCGATATAATCCTGCGGGTTGATGCCCGTAAGCATCTTGAAGTATTGACCAACGTAATCTTCTGATACGTTAGCTACGTTAGCGAGGACCTTGTTCGAGAGGTCGCCACCGAGGTTGTCTTTTATGTAGGCAAAGATATCGATCAGGCGGGGGTCCTTGAAGTAGGTGCTGTTGGTAACCAGCTGCTCAACGAACAGGCGGTTTTTGAGGATGTACCGAACCACTTCGATTACGATCTCCTCCGTCTTTATCTTGATGATCCGCCCCTTGCCGGCCAGATCGGTCATGTCTTCGGCCAGAATCTGGTTGATGGTATTGGCCAGATGATCTTCGCGTTTGATGATGAACGGCGGCACGTCGAGCGAGTTGAAGAAGTTGACCGAGTCAAACACTTTTGCTTCAAACGACACGTAACCGAACGAGTTGGGCAGGTGCCCAATCAGCTTGGGATCATGATTTCCTTCGAAATACATCTCCCGGTGGGTCATAAACTCTTCGTTCGATACCGATTTGGGATTCGACGGATCGCCGTAGGTGACGGTGACGTGTTTTCCTCCCGGAATAAACAGCATATCCCCGGCTTCGACCTTTGTCTTCTCATCGCCAATGCATACATCACCATTGTATAAAATCAATAGCGTGTTCTCAACATCGTAAAAATTCTTGATGGTGATGGGCTGTAAAATCCGGATGTTGCGGGCCTTGATAAACTTTACGCCCAACGACTCGATAATTTTATTATAGTCTTCCATAGTTGAAAGGGGGGTGCGTGCCGATTCTTATTTCGCGTAAATTTGCACAAAACTAATAATTTGTACAAAACTAATACAAGTATAAAAGTTTCCGGATGATAAAAAAAAAATGCGTATTCGATATGAACACGCATTTTAAGTACGGAATAATTCTATTTAACCGGCCGAAAAACTACCGGATGAGCTCCCGGGCAATCACTAATTTTTGGATTTCCGACGTACCCTCGTAGATCTGCGTGATTTTAGCGTCGCGCATGAGCCGCTCAACGTGAAACTCTTTCACGTAGCCGTAGCCCCCGTGAATCTGTACGGCTTCGGTAGTTGCCCACATGGCCACATCAGAGGCAAACAGCTTGGCCATGGCAGCGGCCTGAACGTAATCTTTACGCTCGTCTTTGAGCCGCGCGGCTTTGTAAACCAGCAGCCGGGCCGCTTCGATCTTCGTGGCCATCTCAGCCAGCTTGAACTGAATGGCCTGATGATCAAATATTTGCTTGCCAAATGCCCGGCGCTCCTGGCTGTATTTGAGAGCCAGTTCGTAAGCACCTGCCGCAATACCCAGCGCCTGGGCCGCAATACCGATCCGGCCGCCGTTGAGGGTTGACATAGCAAATTTAAAGCCGAAGCCATCTTCGCCAATCCGATCTTCCTTGGGCACTTTTACGTCGGTGAACAGTAGCGAGTGCGTATCAGACGCGCGGATGCCCATTTTATCTTCCTTTTTGCCGACTACGAAGCCCGGCGCTCCTTTCTCGACGATGAGGCAGTTGATGCCTTTATGTTTCTTTTCGCGGTCGGTCTGGGCAATTACCAGGCAGATACCGGACGAGTTACCGTTGGTGATCCAGTTCTTGGTACCGTTCAGCAAATAATAGTCACCCATATCCTCGGCGGTTGTCTGCTGGGAGGTGGCGTCAGAGCCGGCTTCGGGCTCCGACAGGCAGAACGCGCCAACGGTTTCGCCGGAGGTGAGTCGGGTCAGATACTTCTGTTTCTGCTCTTCGGTACCATAGGCTTCGAGGCCGTAGCAGACCAGTGAGTTGTTGACCGATACGATAACCGAGGCCGATGCATCGACTTTGGACAGTTCTTCCATCGCGATCACGTACGAGACCGTATCCATGCCGCCCCCGCCGTAGTCGGGCGAAGCCATCATACCCAGAAAGCCCAGCTCGCCCATGCGCCGGATCAGCTCGGCCGGAAATCTCTGCTCATTATCGCGCTCGATGACGCCCGGCAGCAATTCACTCTGGGCAAAATCGCGGGCGGCTTCCTGTACGGCGAGGTGTTCTTCCGTTAAATTAAAATTCAATCCCTGTAACTCCAGCATTGCCGTTGCCATCTGAATTGTGCGTTTCGTGTTTGTTGATTTTGGTGTAAAGGTATATAATTTGCCGTACAACTAGTATGCTTGCATACTACTCTACAACCTTACTGCTCTATCAGTAACGTAATCAGCTCAGCCACGCAGGCGGGCTTATGTTCTCCTTCTACTTCGAAGACACATTCTACGATGGCCCGAACGGCCGGTACTTCTCCGGGGTCCGAGTTCGTTTGCGTGCTTCGCTGATCGGGTTCGGCATGGTGGAGCCAGGCTTTCATACGCAGCCGGCTCCCAACCGGAACGGCATTGGTAAACCGGATCTTGTTAGCCCCGTAGTTGATGCCCATTTTCACCGACTCGACCCGGTAGATTTCGGCCATCAGCTTCGGCGCCAGCGAAAGCGTCAGAAACCCGTGCGCAATGGAGGTTTTGTACGGCGATTCGCGGGCCGCCCGCTCAGGGTCGGTATGAATCCACTGCTGGTCGCCGGTAGCCTGGGCAAACTGGTCGACCATATCCTGGGTGATGGTCATGTACTCGGTTTCGCCGAGCGACTGGCCGGCATGGGCCGAAAATTCAGCTAGGTTGGCAAATAAGCGCATAAGAAATGAGGCTAATGACTGGTTAGTTAGTGAACGGACACCCTTTGTGGCGTCATCAGTTACCTTTGTATGTATGCTCCACGCTACCCGCATCCAGTTTTTCGACGTACAGGACACTCGAATCGCGTTTCGGGTGTTTGGCAGCGGCCCGGCGGTTCTGCTCGCGTTTCACGGGTTTGGGCAAAGTAGTGTCGTTTTTGAGCACCTGCAACGGGCTATTGGCAGCCGCTTCACGGTGTTTGCGATCGATTTGTTCTTACACGGACAAAGCCTGCATACCGGCAACCCACTACTAACCAAAACCAGTTGGCAAAGGTTACTCGACGCGTTTCTGGAAACGCACGGTATCGAGCGGTTTTCGCTGATGGGGTTTAGTCTGGGCGGTCGGTTTGCCCTGGCCACCACCGAAGCCTTTGCCAGCCGGGTCGATGAGCTACTACTGATTGCGCCCGACGGTATTACCCGCAGTTTCTGGTACCAGCTGGCCACCAGCACCCGCGCCGGGCGTGCGCTGTTCCGCTACATGCTTCACCATTTGTCTATCCTGACCGATGTGGGCCATACGCTGGTGCAACTGGGCCTGCTGAACCGCACGGCCATGCGGTTTGCCGAACTGTCGCTCAGTACGCCCGCGCAGCGCGATCTGGTTTACCGGAGCTGGACCCAGTTTCGGCTCATCAGTCCCCGAATTCCGGCCATCGCGCAGTTGCTTAACACGCATCCGGTGCGGGTTCGGTTGTTTGCGGGGGCGTTTGATCGGATCGTCCCGGGTCGCTATCTGCTCCCGCTCACCGACCGGCTTCACCGGTTTGAACTGACCGTTTTCCGAACCGGCCATAACCATCTCATCGAGCTAACCGCCGAGCGGGTGTAACCAACCGCCTTCCGTTAACGACCCGAATGGTCGTTCAGTAACCAGCAGCCTGCTGGGTAAGTTGATTATTGCATCACCGTGGTGCGTGTCCGCACCGGGACACGCAGTCGGACCATCTGACCGGATGGTGTTGCTGACGCAGAGGTGGTCCGTGAGGACACGGACCACGGTGACCGACACCGACCCACCAACCACCATGACAACCACACCATCCGGACGAAACACGGTGAGTGAACGGATGAATGCGGGCTAAGCTTAGGCCAGCGCCCGGCGCAGGACTTGCCAGAGGCCAGCGATGGAGACCAGGATCAGTGCGGCAATGATGACCTCTCCCCACAGGCTTTGATTCGGGTTGTCGAGCAGGGCCCGGATTTCGTGGGCTTCGCGGCCCGACCAGACAGCCAGCAGCGTTCGGGGCGTCATACCCAGAAAACCGCCCAGCAAAATATTCCGGAGCCGGGCACCCGACAAGGCAAAAAGCAGGTTGGTCAGTCCGAACGGAAGAATGGGCGATAACTTGGCGAAGAAAATCACCTTCAGCTCTTTATCCAGAATACGATCCAGCACCGACTGCGCTTTGGGGTTTCGGCGCAGGAACCGGATAAACCGGTCATGATCGATCCAGTGAACGAGCTGGTTGATGAATAGAATACCGCCCAGATTGACTACAAAAATCGGTAATACCGCCTGCCACCCCAGAAAATAACCGAACAGCAGCGCCAGCATGGTTGGTGGCGTAAGGGCAGCCGATGTAAGCGAAAAAAGCAGCGTAAGTCCCGCCCACTGCCAGGCGGTCAGACCGGCGATGTAGGATTCATACACAACGGCATAATAACTGAGCACCGACGTAAACACGATGGGCGTTACCGACATCAGTACCCCTGCCAGCGCAGGACCGGTGATTTTTTGGAGGATGGCTTGCTTCACTATACAGGGTTAACGACCAGGGGGTAGGTTTTGTGTACAATCGACCTAAAGTCTGTATTACCTTCGCCCTATGAACTTCGCAACCAAAGCCATACATGCCGGTATTGAGCCGGACCCGACCACGGGCGCTATCATGACGCCCATCTACCAGACGTCGACCTATGTGCAGGAGTCGCCCGGTAAACACAAAGGCTACGAATACGCCCGGACCCAGAACCCCACCCGAACGGTGCTGCAAAATAACCTCGCAGCCCTCGAAAACGGCAAACATGGCATCTGTTATGCCTCAGGTCTGGGCGCTACCGACGCCATCCTGAAATTATTCCGCCCCGGCGACGAAATCATTGCCAGCAATGACCTCTACGGCGGCACCTACCGCATCATGGTGCGGGTCTACCAGGAGTTTGGGCTGAAGTTCTCGTTCGTCAACCTGGCCGACCCCGCAGCCCTCGAAGCAGCTATTACGCCCGCCACCAAAATGGTGTGGATCGAAACACCAACCAACCCGCTGCTGCGCCTGGTCGATATTGCCGCCGTTGCAACCCTGACCCGGGCCCGCGGCATCCGGCTGGTGGTCGACAACACGTTTGCATCGCCCTATCTGCAAAACCCGCTCGATCTGGGTGCCGATATCGTAGTACATTCTGTCACCAAATACCTCGGCGGCCACTCCGATACGGTTATGGGGGCCATTATCCTCAACGACGACGAAACGGCTCAGCAACTGGCGTTTATCCAGAATGCCTGCGGAGCGGTGCCGGGCCCGCAGGATTGCTTCCTGGTGCTGCGGGGCATCAAAACCCTGCACGTACGGATGCAGCGCCACTGCGAAAATGCCCAGCGCGTTGCCGAATACCTGCAGCAGCATCCGAAAGTTAGCCGCGTCCACTACCCCGGTCTGCCCGATCACCCCGGCCATGAGCTGGCCAAACGACAGATGCGCGGCTTTGGCGGTATGCTTTCGTTCGAGCTGGCCGGCGACCGGATGGATGAGGCAGTTCACGTCATGGAAAGTTTCGGGGTCTTTTCGCTGGGCGAATCGCTGGGGGGAGTGGAGTCGTTATGTACGCATCCGGCCAGCATGACCCATGCCAGTATCCCGAAAGAAGAACGCGAAAAAAATGGGCTGAAAGACACGCTTATTCGATTGAGCGTTGGCATCGAAGACGTTGACGATCTGATTCAGGATCTGGCACAGGCCATTGGATAGCAATTATATAGGCTTAATGCGTACTTTAGATGCCTGATTATGATTCGTTCATTTGATGCTACTCCGTCTACTTGTACTCATTCTGGCCTGCGTTGCTTTCACACCGGCGTCAGCCCAGCTACCAACTGGCTTTGTTCAACGGCAGATCGGTCGTAACCTGAACCCAACGACGCTCACCTTTTCGCCCGACGGGCGGCTGTTCGTGGTTGAAAAAGACGGCCGGATTCGGGAAGTCATTGCCGATGCGCTGGCTCCCGATCCGTATATTACCATTCCCAACGTCGACATCACCAACGAGCGCGGCCTGTCGGGCCTGTGCTTTCATCCCGACTTTCCGCGAACGCCGTTTATCTACGTCTATTACACGGTAAAAGACCAGGATCGGAATCGGCTGAGTCGGTTCCGGGCCAACGGGGCCGGGGCCGATCCGAAAAGCGAAACCATACTGCTCGAGTTCGACAAGCTGGCCGGCACCATCCACAACGCGGGCGTACTGCGGTTTGGCCCCGACCGGAAACTGTATGTAGCCACCGGCGAAGGCTCCAACGCACCCATGGCCCAAAGTATGAGCAGCCTGCTGGGCAAGGTGATCCGGCTGAACGACGACGGCAGCATACCGGCCGACAACCCGTTCGTGGGCCAGACAACCGGCTCTTATCGGGCCATTTATGCCCTCGGCTTACGGAATCCGTTTTCGATGGATATCGATCCGGTATCGGGGCGAATTATCGTGGGCGATGTGGGTGGCGATGCGTTTGAAGAAATTAACGACATCAGAGCAGGACGCAACTATGGCTGGCCCCTGGTCGAAGGGCGCCGGACCAATCAGGAAGCCCCTGCCAACTATAGCGATCCGCTCTATGCCTACGGTCATGATCCAGCCTGCGCGGTAACCGGGGTGACGGTATATAATCCGCCCACGATCCGGTTTCCGGCCGAGTACCGCAGCCGGATCTTCTTCGCCGATTACTGCGCGGGCTCGATCCAGACCCTCGACCCCGAAACAGGCCGGCTGATCGGTACATTTACCACCGGCATTGACCGACCCATCGCGCTGGCAACCAGTCCCGACGGCTATCTGTACTACCTGGCCCGGGCCGGCATCGGCGGAGGTACGCAGCAGGACAACACCGCGACGGGCAATGGCACGCTGCACAAAATTTCGTTTTTCGACTCGGGCCTGCCTTACATCACCCGCCAGTCGGCCAACGCCTTCGTGGCCGTTGGCGAAGCGGTCACGTTTGAGGTCGGTGCCGTTGGGCAGAAGCCTCTCGCCTATCAGTGGTACCGCAACGGCAAGCTCCTGCCCGGTGCTACGCAGGAGAAATACACCATTTCCAGTGCTATGCTGGCCGACGATGGCGCTACGTTTCACTGCATAGTTACCAACGGACTGGGCACCGACACATCGGAGCAGATGTCGTTACGGGTCGTTCAGGGGCAGCGGCCCGTCGCTCAGATCCGGACCCCCACCACCAACTCCACGTACAAGGCAGGCGATGTGATTGCCTTTGCGGGCAGTGCGCTGACGGCCAGCCAGCAGCCTCTTGGCAACGCGAAACTGACCTGGTGGATCAACTTCCACCATGAAGACCACATTCACCCCGCGCTCGATCCCGTAACCGGCCCTTCCAATGGCATTTACCGCGTACCCCGCGTGGGCGAAACCTCTACCGATGTCTGGTATCGTATCCACCTGCGCGTGACGGACGTATCTGGCCTGACCAGTGAAACATCGGTCGATGTGAAACCCGAACTGGCTACCGTTACCATTGCCAGCAGCCTGAGCGCCGTCCCGTTTTATCTGGATGGGTCGCCCCATGAATCGGGCTACGCCTTTGAGGCTGTAGTGGGTACGCTCCGTAGTCTGGATACCAGACCGTACCGGGCTACCCCGACCGGGTTTTTCCGGTTCACGGGCTGGAGTACCGGGCAGTCGGCCACGGCGGTTTCGTACGAGGTTCCCGATGGCAACTCCAGAATTACCATGAACTACCAGGCGCTGGCCGTACCGGGCGGAAACGGGCTGCGGGGCGAATACTTCCGCAACAGTACCGACGTGACGGGCACACCTGCCTTCGTACGCATCGACGATAAGGTCGATTTCGACTGGGGCGACAATCCGGTCTCGCCCACGCTCGGGAACAACAACTTTACCGTTCGCTGGATGGGCAAAGTACTGGCTCCGCTAACCGGCACCTATACTTTTCATACCGAAACCGACGATGGCGTACGGCTCTGGGTGAATAACAAACTACTGATCGACAAGTGGGACGTTCAGCCCAATACCGAATGGACGGGTCAGATTGAGCTGATGGCGGGGCAGCAGTACGACATTCGCATGGACTACCTCGAAAACGAAGGAGTGGCCAACGCCAGGCTAATGTGGAGTTCGGCCCAGTTCGACAGGGCTGTGATCGGCAAACCCTTTCTCTTCAGCGCCCCCATCGTAACCGCCAGCCAGCCCGAAACTGACGGGGCACTGACCGTTTTCCCATCGCCCGCCCGCGAGCAGGTTACGGTCCGGTACGTAGCGCTGAAGTCCGGAACAGCCCAGATCGACGTGGTAGACCTGCTGGGCCGCCGAACCTACACCCGACCCGTTCGCGTCGTGAGCGGTCCGAACGATTACCTGATTCCGGTGGGCGACTGGCCCGCCGGCGTGTACCAGATTGCGGTTCATCCGGCGGGCCAGCCAGCTACGTACCGGCGCTTGCTAATCCGCTAGAAACGGACCCGAATACCTGCCAAGAAATTACGCCCAGCCTGCGGATAGTACCCGTTTTCGGCTACTACGCGCCCTTCCGATACGTAGGCGTAGGTATAGCCGTTCGACTCATACAGCTCGTTGAGCACGTTGTTGAGCAGCAGCGTAAACGCAATTTCCTGGGCAAACTTCGGCTTCAGGGTATAGATGAACCGGATGTCGTTCGTGAAGTACGGGTTCAGACTCCGGCTCTCGGTCGAGGTGTTGTCCAGATACTGCTTCCCGACGTATTTCGACAGCAGACTCAGCTCCAGCCGTTTGGCGGGCGTGAATAGCAGCTGCGAGCCGGCAATCACAGCGGGCGAGAACGAAATGTCGGTTTCGCCGTAGCGGTTGGCGACCTGTTCGCCCGTGTCGTAGTTGTCGAGGTATTCGGTAAAGCCTTTCACCCGGTTGCGGCTGAAGGTAGCATTCACGTTCCAGCGCAGGGTTTTGGCCAGTTGCGTACCGGCTTCCAGCTCAATACCGGCGCGGTAGCTTACCGGTATGTTGACCCGGTTGTAGGCACCCACATCGTTCAGCTGCCCCGACAGCACCAGCTGGTCGCGGTAGTTCATGTAGTAGGCATTGGCCGTAAACGCCAGCCGCTGCGCTTGCCATTTGTACCCCGCTTCGTAATCGATCAGCCGTTCGGCGCGGGGGCGGCTGGCGGGCGTTGACTGGGTGTAGTCGTCGCGGTTGGGTTCGCGATGGCCCACGCCCACCGATGCGTACAGCGTGCTCCGGTCGTTGATCGTGTAGGTCAGTCCGCCTTTGGGGTTGAAGAACGTCAGGCGGTCGTCCTGCTGTACGTTTTTCAGCTGGTTGTTGAAGCCCAGGAACGAGTACGATACCGTACGAACCTGCATGTCGAGGAAACCGTTGAGCCGGTTGCTGACCTGATAAAACGCTTTTGCATAGAGGTTAAAATCGTTTTTGGTAGCGTCGTTATCGTAATACCGATCCCGGATGTTGGTAGCCCCGGCCACGCGGGCCCAGATGATTTCGCCGAAGTGTTTGCCTTCATACTGGTTCCAGCCGCCACCGATGTTGGCTGTCAGCTTCCCGAAACTGTTATAGTCGAGCGAGAAAACCGTGCCGTAGAAGTCGTTGTCGAGCCAGCGCCGGCGAATGAAGTCGGTTTTTGTGATGGTCGAGTCGCCGATAACCACGTTGGGCAGCCCGTAGTCGCTGAAGTCTTCGCCATCGCGGTACTGTTCGTAGTAGCCGCGTCCTTTTGTGTAGAAAAACGACAGGTTGGCGCGCCAGTTGCGGTTCAGCTCGTGCGAGCTGATGAGCTGGTAGTTATCCTGCTGGTAGTTGTCGGTTTCGTTATCGTAGGTGTAGGGATTATAGGTCCGGTTTGTCTTGAGCAGACTCTCGGGCACCCCGCCCCACGACTGGTAGGTCTGTTCCTGACCCGAGAACACGTTCAGCCGAACAAAGCTTTTCTTCGCGTAATACCCGCCCGACAGATAAAACGAGCGCAGATCCGAAAACGCCCGATCCACATACCCGTCCGAGTAGATGCGCGACAGCCGGGCATCGAGTACAAAGTGGCCCGGGATCGCGCCCGACTTGAGCAGGCCGGTTCCGGCCAGTACGTTCACTTTTCGCGTACCGAACGAGCCGCCCGAGATATTGGTCTCGGCATACGGGTTTTTCTCGAGCGAATTGGTCTGGATGTTCACCGACGCCCCAAACGCCCCCGCCCCGTTGGTCGACGTACCGACCCCGCGCTGGATCTGGATGCTACTCACCGACGAGGCAAAATCGGGCATGTTGACGAAGAAAGTACCCTGCGATTCGGCGTCGTTATACGGTATGCCGTTGAGCGTCACGTTTACCCGCGTTGCATCGGAACCGCGTATCCGGATACCCGTATACCCAACGCCCGCGCCCGCATCGGAAGTCGTAACAATGGATGGCGTAAAGTTGAGCAGCTGCGGAATATCCTGCCCCAGGTTGAGTTTGTTCAGCTCCCGGCGCGTCACGTCCGTATAGGCGATGGCCGATTTCTGATTGGCCCGGGTAGCGCTGACCACGACCTCGTCGACGGCGATGGCTGCTTTCCGGAGCGCGACCGTTACGGTAGCGTTCTGGCTGAGGTCCAGTGCCTGGGTCTGGGTTTCGTAGCCCAGCAGCGAAATCCGTAGGGTGGCCGGGCCGGGTTTGAGATTGGTGAGCCGGAAGGCCCCCGACGCATCGGCAAACGTGCCGGTATAGGTTCCTTCGATGGTCAGAGCCGCACCGGGCAGCGGTCCACCCTCCGCATCGCTGACTGTACCGGAAATAGAATACTGAGCCCAGGCGGGCAGGCTGACCAGCCACAACAGGGCCGCGAGGGTAGTGGTGAGATAGGAGGTCGTCTGTTTTTTCATAGCGAAAAAGCGACGATAGGCAAAGGGGCCGAACCTACCTGTATTGAGGTTGTATGTATAAAGTTGAAATCAGGCCCGACTAGCCAGCCTGGTGTTACCATCCCTTCGCAGCATTACCTGCGCAGGTTCAATGGGTATAATCTCAGCCCGTTGTTTTGGGGCACCCCTTAGAAGATTAGCACTGGCAAAGTTAGCACTATTTCTATAAAACAAGCGGCCATATCTATCGTTTCACTCTCAGAACCATGCCTGTATTGATATGACTGAGTTTGATTTGATCGTTTTACAAGAAGATATACCTGGTAAGCGACTGAAAGCGGGTGACATAGGTACAATTGTAACGGTTTACGGCGAAAGCAAAGCATTCGAGGTTGAATTTGTAACCTTAACCGGTGAATCTGTGGCTGTAGAGACCTTGTTACCGCATCAGATTCGGCCCGTTCGGTCGTCTGAAATCATGAGCGTACGCGACACGGCCGATCAGGTAGCCCTGAATTCGTAAACTTTTGAGCATTATCCTTTTCCGTAACCACAATTACTTCTAATTTTGCAATCCAAATTGCAAAAGCATGAGCAAAAAGAATCCCGGATTGGACTTTTTAGAAGACCCGGACGCATTAGAAGGCAAATTAGAGGAAGTGGGCGACTTCGTTCAGCAGAATCGTACGATCGTGCTGGGCGTGGTTGGGGTGATCGTTGCCTTGATTGTCGGTTTCTTCGGCTATCGGTACTACCAGAGCAGCCAGGACGAAACCGCCCAGGTTGAACTGTTCCCCTCGGTCTACCAGTTTGAAGCCGATTCGCTGAACAAAGCCCTCAATGGCGATGGTAAAACGCCGGGCCTGCTGGCCGTTGCTGACAACTATGGCTCTACCAAAGCTGGTGATCTGGCTAGCTTCTACGCCGGTGTGGCTCTTCTGAAGCAAGGCAAATATGACGCGGCTATCGAACGGCTGAACGAGTTCAGTTCGTCTGACCTGCTGGTTCAGGCCCGCGCTTATGCCCTCATTGGCGACGCCTACATGGAGAAGAAAAGCTATGACGAGGCCGCCGATCATTACCGGAAAGCCGCCGACTACAAGCCGAACAAATTCTTCACGGCGGGTTATCTGTTGAAACTGGCTGTTGCTCACGAGCAGGCCAAGCAGAACGATAAAGCCATCGAGGTATACAACGAAATTATTGACAAGTACGCGCAGTCTGCCGAGGCCGTTAGTGCCAAGAAGTATAAATCCGTGCTCGAAGCAGCGGTCGGCGAGTCGTAAGCGTATCTGAATCAATCAATACTGCCAGGGACAAAGCCGAATCGGGTTTGTCCCTTTTTTATTAGCCCCTATTTCTTCATCCGATTCTCATTCAGCCGTGGCCTGCCGGGCCACATGACCCATGTCTTCAGCCGATAAAAACCTGAGCGTTTTCGCCACTTCTGAACTGCCGGATGTAAGCCACCGGCGGTTTGCTATCCTGGTGGCCGAGTGGAACACCGAGGTGACCGAAGCCCTCTACAAAGGGGCCTACCAAACGCTGCTCCAGTACGGCGCCAAAGCCGAAAACATTGTACGCGGCAACGTGCCCGGTAGCTACGAACTGACGCTGGGCGCGCAGTGGTTCGCCCTGCGCGACGATATCGATGCCGTTATTGCCCTGGGCTGCGTCATTCAGGGCGAAACCAAACACAACGACTACATCAACCACGCCGTTGCCCAGGGCCTTACCACCGTGAGCCTGAAAACGAGCAAGCCGGTCATCTTTGGTGTACTGACGCCTAACGATCAGCAGCAGGCCCTCGACCGGGCGGGTGGTAAACACGGTAACAAAGGCGACGAAGCCGCCATCACCGCCATCAAAATGCTCGGCCTCCAAAAGCAAGTGTATACCAAGTTTTAATTGAGCGATTCATGGTTAAGTAGTTGCGCGATTGCCCTGTCTGAAAATTTAGCCGTAACTCCACTCAATCACTAATTCACTAATCCCTGAATAAGCAAATGCACGTCTGGAAATTTGGCGGAACGTCGGTGGGAAAGCCCGACCGTATGCAATCGATCCGCCACCTGATCACCGCCGACGATACCCGTAAAATCGTCGTTCTGTCGGCTCTGTCCGGTTCTACCAACGCCCTGCTGGCCATCGGCGAATCGCTCAAGGCGAACAACGATACCGAAGCCAACACCCAGATTGACGCGCTCAAACGGCATTACGATGCGTTTGTGGGCGAGTTGTACAAGACCGAAGCCGGCCGGGCAGCCGGGCAGCAGGTGATCGAGACGGAGTTCTCGTTTATCCGGTCGCTGACCCGCATCAAACCGTTCACGCTGAAGCAGGAAAAAGAGCTGGTGGCCGAAGGAGAGCTGTTGAGTACGCAGCTGTTTCAGGCTTATCTGAACGAAGAAGGCGTAGCCTCGACCTTACTGCCCGCCCTCGAATTCATGCGGATCGACGCCGACAACGAGCCCGAAATTCAGTATACCGAGCAGCGCCTGGCCGATATGCTGCCCGCTCATGCCGACAAGCAGATCATCGTTACGCAGGGGTTCATCTGCCGAAACCCACGGGGCGAAGTCGATAACCTCAAACGCGGGGGCTCCGACTATACCGCGTCGCTGATTGGGGGGGCCATCCGTGCCGAAGAAATCCAGATCTGGACCGACATCGACGGGATGCACAACAACGATCCGCGTATCGTCAGGAACACCTTCCCGGTTCGGGAACTGACCTTCGACGAAGCCGCCGAGCTGGCCTATTTCGGGGCTAAAATCCTGCACCCGTCTACCATTACGCCAGCCCGGATGTTTGGCGTTCCGGTTCGGCTGAAGAACACCATGGACCCGGCGGCCCCCGGTACCCTTATTGCCGACCGGACCGACGGGGCGGCTCAGCAGCAGGTCTTCAAAGCTATCGCGGCCAAAGATGGTATCACGGCGCTGTACATCCACTCGACCCGTATGCTCAACGCCTACGGCTTCCTGCGCCGGATTTTCGAGATCTTCGAGAAGTACAAAACGCCCGTCGACATGCTGGCGACTTCCGAAGTGTCGGTATCGGTGACGATCGATAATACGGATCGGATTGATGAGATCAAGGCCGAGCTGAGCACCTTCTGCGAGCTGGAAGAACCTGATTACGACCAGACTATCATCTGCATTGTCGGTAACTTCAGCGCCGACAACGAAGGCGTAGCGGTTCGGGTGTTCAACGCGATGCAGAACATTCCTATCCGGATGATCTCCTATGGCGGCACCGAAAGCAATCTATCGCTGCTGGTGCATGGCCGCTACAAAGCCCAGGCCCTCAACGCCCTCAACGAAGGGTTATTTTCAGTATAGTTACCCCCAAACCAGTCGCCCAACGATTGATTGAGGGTACGTACTGACCCACGATACTATAAAAACTCAACCGGTCGCTGAAAGATCGGCTGGGTTTGCACCAGACCAACACGAACCAATGCTTCAACTCACCTTCATCCGCGAAAACAAGGACCTGACCCTGGCCGGCCTGCGCAAACGTCACTTTGCCAATGCCGACGCCATCATTGAGCAGGTGCTGAGCCTGGATCAGAAACGGCGGGATACCCAGCGCGATCTCGACGATACGCTGGCCCGGTCGAACGCCAAAGCCAAAGAAATCGGGGCGCTCATGAAAACGGGCGACAAAGCGGCTGCCGACGCGGCCAAAGCCGAAACCGCCGAACTGAAAGTGCGTTCGAAAGACCTGGAAGAGGTTTTGCGCACGACCGAACAGCAGCTAGAGGAGGTGCTGGTTACCATTCCTAATATTCCCCACAGCAGCGTTCCCGAAGGCCGCACTCCCGACGATAACGAGGTCGTGCTCGAACACGGCAACAAACCCGATCTTCCTGCCGATGCGCAACCCCACTGGGACCTGATCAAAAAGTACGACATCATTGACTTCGAGCTGGGCGTCAAGATTGCCGGAGCGGGTTTCCCGGTATACAAGGGCAAAGGCGCCCGTATTCAGCGGGCGCTGATTAACTTCTTCCTCGACGAAGCGTTGAAAGCGGGCTACGTAGAAGTACAGCCCCCCATTGTGGTTAATGAAGACTCGGGCTTCGGTACGGGTCAGCTCCCCGATAAGGAGGGGCAGATGTATTACGTTACCGAAGATAAGCTGTATCTGATTCCGACGGCCGAAGTGCCGATCACCAACCTCTACCGCGATGTTATTCTGCCCGAAAGCCAGCTGCCGGTTCGGAACGTAGGGTATACGCCCTGTTTCCGGCGCGAAGCGGGGTCGTGGGGCGCTCACGTGCGGGGCCTGAACCGCTTGCACCAGTTCGATAAAGTAGAAATTGTCCGGATCGAACGGCCCGACCAGTCGTATGCCGCTCTGGAAGAGATGAGCCTGCACGTACAGTCGCTGCTTCAAAAGCTCGAACTGCCCTACCGCGTTCTCCGGCTCTGCGGGGGCGATATGGGCTTTACCTCGGCGCTCACGTATGATATGGAAGTGTGGTCGGCGGCTCAACAACGGTGGCTGGAGGTCAGTTCGGTCTCTAACTTCGAAACCTACCAGGCTAACCGGCTCAAGCTTCGCTCCAGGCTGGATGGCAAGATGCAGCTGATGCATACCCTGAACGGGTCGGCGCTGGCCCTACCCCGTATTCTGGCTTCGATTCTGGAGAACAACCAGACTCCCGACGGCATTCGGATTCCGCAGGCGCTGGTACCGTATTGCGGTTTTGATGTGATCAATTAAATAGCCGCTGTTCCAAACGACTACATACCATCCCCGGCATCGATGTCGGGGATTTTTTATGGGGGAATAATGACCGGGTTGGGAATGATCACCCGGCATAAATGCCGGGTAACCCCCGGAAAGAACACACCGGCATGAATGCCGGCGCTAATCATGAACCTAACCCCATGTAGAAATCTGCCCAACACCACCAATGAATAGCCCCGGCATTCATGCCAGGGCAACGCCAACCCTCTCTGTAAAACCTACTCCAAACCACCAATGAATAGCCCCGGCATTCATACCGGGGCAACGCGCGGAGCAACCTATCACATATGGGGGCTCTTAACAACTACACGAGTAATCGTCGTAGCCCGGGTATCTGGGCGAAAGATGGCCGTCGATGCGGATAACGCGATCGAGCGGAATTTGCTCGCCGGTAGCCAGTTCGAGGTGATCGTTACCATCGATCGACACGATAGCTTTGGTCATGGCATCGGTGCGGATAAATTCGCGGAGGTCGGTGAAATAGTCGAGCCGAACAAATTTGTTGAGCGGGATCAACGCCCGAAACTCGGCGTCGGTCAGCGTAGTGTCGGATTGATTCAATGTCGTTTCCATACCCTTACAACAAAGCGTCTAAACGAAACGTGCCCCGTCAGATGGCGGGGCACGTTTCATTCAAACACTTGTCAGCAATCAATAACCGACGGATTCCAGTTGCTTCTGAAACTCCTTCAGAATGGTCTCCTTCATGGCAATCTTGCGTTTCTGGGTATTGATCTTGTTAAGTACCTGCTTGTCGGCGTCGTTATTCGGGTCGAGCCCATCGGCATCCTGAAGCGCGAATTGCAGATCGCTTTTTTCGCGTTTGATCAGGTATTCCATCTCCCGAATCTTGGTCCGGATCTGTTCGGCCTGGCTCTTGAGTTCAAAAGCCGGGTACTTGCGGGCCAGCACGCGCCCCAGGTAGCTCAGCTCGAAGATTTTGTCGCAGGCCGCCCGGAAGCGTTCGTTCAGTACTTTATCCTGCATCTTGAACGGCACCCGAATTTCTTTCCAGCTGTTGAGGAGCACCTTGGCCCGCTCGGCAGCGGCAAAAATATCGCTCTGCTTCGACAGCTTTTCGGCTTCGTCGGCCATTTTCATCTGAGCCTCGATGCGCGGGTCGATCTTCTTCTCAATCACAATGCCCTTCGCGTCGTTGTACTTCGCGTAGAACATGGTTGTTGCCTTCTTGAACTGCTTGTACAGCTTTCCGCTCTTCTTGATCGGCACTTCTCCTACCTGTTTCCAGGCATTGTTGAGCCGTCGTACTTCCTGGAAAGCCGCATCCAGATCGCCCAGGCGGTTGGCCCGGAACGCCAGCCGGATCAGCTCGTCATACTTATCGAGCCGCTCCTGAATGATCTTGTTCTGTTCGTTGAAGAACTCGCGCCGACGCGTGAAGAACCCATCGAGCAGTGCCTGAAACTGGGCCTCGATATCGGCATCGACGGCTTTGTCGACCGGACCGGTTTTGATCCATTTGGTTTTTATTTCCTGCAGGGCATCGGCCGTTGGGCGCCAGTCGGTGCTGTCGACGATGGCTTCAGCTTCGGCAATCAGCGCCCGTTTAATCTCCAGGTTTTTGAGCTGATTAACCGTAATCAATCCGTTCAGAATCTCCTCCTGCGCGTCGAGTCGGTCGAGCAGGGGCGGAAAATCGCCGAGCGCATCGAAATTGATCAGTTTTTTTCGAAGCTGAACCAGTTTAGTCAGGTACGACCCTTTGTTCTGAGCCTCTTCAATGTCTTTCTCTAACTGACTGACTTTGTTCTCGGCAATGATGAAGCGATTCTTGAAATAATCGAGCGCTTCCTGCTCGGTTCGTTTGACTTCGCCGATCTGGCGGTCTTCGTAATTCAGGTAGCCTTTTAAAAATACCTTTCCGTCTTTGACGTAACCGTATTCATCTACCAGTGAAGCGTTTTCCATTCCTATGCTTGGTTAAGGCTGCGCTGTGGGTTAATTTTGAGAGTAATTGCCAACCACAAATCTATTAGAAATTAATGAGTCAGGAAACCATAATATTCTCTATGGCGGGCGTGAGTAAAAATATTCCGCCCAACCGACAAATCCTAAAGAACATATACCTTTCCTTTTTTTACGGCGCTAAAATCGGTGTTTTGGGGCTAAACGGATCGGGTAAATCCACCTTGCTGCGCATCATTGCGGGCATCGATAAGAGCTATACCGGCGAGGTTGTTTTCTCGCCCGGCTACTCGGTTGGCATGCTCGAACAGGAGCCCAAATTCACCCCCGGCAAGACCGTATTGGAGGTCGTTCAGGAAGGCGTTCAGGAAGTCGTAAACCTGCTCAAAGAGTTCGACGAAATCAACGAAGCCTTCGGCGACCCGGATGCCGACTTCGATGTGTTGATGGCCCGCCAGGCCGAAGTTCAGGAAAAACTGGACCACCACGAAGCCTGGGAACTGGACCAGCGGCTCGAACGGGCCATGGACGCCCTGCGCTGCCCCCCGCCCGATGCGCTGATCGACAACCTGTCGGGTGGTGAAAAACGGCGGGTAGCGCTTTGCCGCCTGCTGCTGCAACAGCCCGACGTGCTGCTGCTCGACGAGCCGACCAACCACCTCGACGCCGAGTCGGTACTCTGGCTCGAAGAACACCTGCGTCAGTATAAAGGAACGGTTATTGCCGTAACCCACGACCGGTATTTTCTTGATAACGTAGCCGGCTGGATTCTGGAGCTCGACCGGGGCGAAGGCATCCCCTGGAAAGGTAACTATTCGTCGTGGCTCGATCAGAAACAACAGCGGTTAGCCAAAGAAGAAAAGTCGGAGTCAAAACGGCAAAAAACGCTGCAACGCGAACTGGAATGGGTACGCATGGCCCCCAAAGCGCGACAGGCCAAGTCGAAAGCACGACTCGGCGCTTACGAGCGACTGCTGGATGAAGACAACCGCCAGAAAGAAGAACGGCTCGAAATCTTTATTCCATCGGGTCCGCGACTGGGCGCTAAAGTGATCGAGGCCGAAGAGGTAGCCAAAGCCTACGGCGACCGGCTGCTGTTCGAACACCTCGGCTTCCGGCTTCCCCAGGGCGGTATTGTCGGTATCATTGGGCCCAACGGCGCGGGTAAAACCACCCTGTTCAAACTCATCACGGGCCGCGAAAAACCCGATGCCGGCAGTTTCGATGTGGGCGAAACCGTGAAAGTAGCCTACGTTGATCAGGAGCATGACGGCCTCGACCCCAATAAGACCGTTTATGAAACCATTTCGGGTGGGAACGAATGGATTATGCTGGGTGGTAAACAAAGCAACGCCCGCGCTTACGTGAGCCGCTTCAACTTTGCCGGCGCCGATCAGGAAAAGAAGATTGGTACCCTGTCGGGTGGCGAACGAAACCGCGTTCACCTGGCCATGATTCTGAAAGAAGGCGCGAACCTACTGCTGCTCGATGAGCCAACCAACGACCTCGACGTCAACACGTTGCGGGCGCTGGAAGAAGGCCTCGAAAACTTTGCCGGCTGCGCCGTGGTCATCAGCCACGACCGCTGGTTCCTGGACCGGATTGCCACCCATATTCTGGCCTTCGAGGGCGACTCGCAGGTATACTGGTTTGAGGGTAATTTCTCGGAATACGAAGAAAACCGGCGGAAGCGACTCGGTACCGAAGCCACACCAACCCGCATCAAGTATAAGAAACTGGCGTAGGTTGGCCAATGGCCATGCACATCATTTCGGTTAGCACCCTAAAGGCGTTCTGGGAGAAACACCCAGACGCCGAAGGGGCGCTTAGGGCCTAGCACATCGAGCTAAAGAAGCAAGCAAACAATGGCCATCAGACCATTACAAACAGAATCTGATTATCAGGATTGATACACTGATTGACTGCCCTGATGACAGCGAACAAGCTGGATGTATTGTCTATTTCGGTGGAAAACTTATTATTCCTATGACAATAAAAGCTGTCATAATGTAGCTCAATCTGTTTTTACACGATTACCCCCTTCGACCGCAGTAAGAGGTTCAATTCAAACGCACAACCCGGCAGTATCTCAACAGCATCGTCCCAGTTGGTTAGTATCCAGCGCTCGTTAGGTTGTGCAATGAGGGTTCGGCGGGTTTTGGTCAATATCCAGATCACTTTCTGCGCGCCAAAATCGAGCAGTTTTTGCGTTTTATCGTATACATATTCGGTTTCGCTGACATTGTTCGGAAGATCAATTTTTACATCAACTTCAATAACAAGGCGGGGCGGCACTGAAAAATATTTATCATCTAAGGGCGTTGGCAAACTGGCCTGGTCGAATACTGCAATATCGTTGGAAAGGTTATTGCCCGGTGCCAGATGAAGCCCCGGTTCATTCGTTGCAATCAGGTATTCGTCGAACGGCAGGTATTTGTACAAAACATGTATCAGCAAAGACACAATCGCCGACTGTAAGGCACTGGCGCCCATAACTTCTTCTGTGGTTTTTTGACGCGACAGTACGGCCCGGTAGCCCCGATAGTAGTAGGGCACACCGTTTATTTCTTCGTAAATCAGCGAAGCAGGGACCTTGCGGTCAGTCAACGAATTACGAGCCGTTGTCCGGGGTGTTACGCTCATTTGCCGTACTTTTGGTTTTTGGTAAAGATAATTGATTTCTTATGCATTACGGCTACTTCAACGGCACCGTTGCCCCCACCGACCAACTCGCCATTGGCGTTACCGACCTTAGCCTGCTGCGCGGCTACGGCCTCTTCGACTATTTCCTGACGTATAACGGGCGGCCGTTTCAGTGGGACTGGTACTGGGAGCGTTTTCAGAACTCGGCCAGCCGGATGCACCTGCCGCTACCGCTCTGCAAAGAAGAAATCTATGCCGTCGTGATGAACCTGATCGAGCGTAACGGCGGTGCCGACGTGGCGGTGCGGTTCGTGATGACGGGCGGTTACTCGGCCGACAGCATTTCCATCGAGCAACCCAACCTGCTGATCCTGACGGAGGCCATTCATCCCGTGCCGCCGGTGCAGTATGAGCAGGGGATCAAGGTGATTCTGGACGAGTACGTTCGGGAGATGGCCGAGGTAAAAAGTACCGACTACAAGCGGGTGATCCTGATGGCCGAAGCCATTCGGGCCGCGGGGGCGTCGGATCTGCTTTACCAGAAAGGGGGCGAAATCAGCGAACTGAGCCGGAGCAATTTCTTTCTGGTCAAAGGCGAAAAGATCGTTACGCCAAACCGGCATATTCTGCACGGCATCACCCGCCGAACCGTTATCGGCATTGCACAGGCCGATTTCAGGGTCGAAGAACGCCCGGTGCTGCTGTCAGAGCTCTACGATGCCGAAGAAGCCTTTACGACCAGCTCTACCAAAAAAATTCTGCCTATCACCCAGATCGGCGACCTCACCATCGGCGATGGCAAGGTCGGTCCGAAGAGTAAGTTTCTGCTCGAACGCTTCGATGAGCTGATTGCGGGCTGGTAAACACCCCCTGGCTACGCGGTTTCGAGCGCCTGGTTCAGCCTTAAAGAAGCCGCATACCGCCTTATTACGTCGGGGGTAATCTCCTCTTCCTGACCGATGCGGCCCAGGCAGGCCAGACCCGTGTAGTTCAGAATAAAAGTTTCGGTAGCGGGCGTTTTTGGCCCGTTAAACAAGATGCCCAGCAGCGGAATCTGACGACTGCGGCACGCTTCGACCGAGAGCAGGGTATGGTTGATGCTCCCCAGATAATTCCGCGACACCAGCACCACCGGTAAGCCCGATTGCTGTACCCAGTCGATGGTCAGGTCGCGGTCGTTGAGGGGTACCATCAGACCACCAGCCAGCTCGACAACCAGCGCATTATTGGTTTGCGGCAGCTGAATAGCGGCCAGATCGATTGTCACGCCATCAATGGCCGCAGCGGCATGGGGCGACAGCGGCTCCTTCAGCCGGTAGGCTTCCGGATGAAACCGCGACACCGGATTGCTGATGAGCCGCCGAACGGTTTCGGTGTCGGAGTCTTCGAGCGCGCCCGATTGTACGGGTTTCCAGTAATCGGCCTGTAAGGCTTCGACCAGTACGGCTGACGCTACGGTTTTGCCGATTTCGGTACCGATACCGGCCACGATGAACTGATTGAACTTACTCATAGAGTTGGGTTGATTGAAGTATTCGAATGAGTCGATCTATTTCGGCCGTTGTGTTAAAGGCATGTATACAGATCCGAAGCCGCTCCTGCCCCACCGGAACCGTTGGACTGAGAATGGCCCGAACGTCGAAACCGGCCTGCTGAGCGGTCTGAGCGGTATATCGGGCGGCCTCGTTGCCCGGAACAATCAGGCACTGGATCGGCGACGTGCTGTTAGTCCAGATCGCCCCCGACAGCGCCGACGCAACGCCCGCCCGAAAATGCCGGATCTGGTTATGAAGCAGGTCGCGCTGTTCTGCCGACGCCAGCAGGTGCCGGTGGGCTTGCTGAATAGCCAGCAGACTGGGGGGCGGCAGCGCAGTGGTATAGATAAACGACCGGGCAAAGTTGATCAGGTAGTTGCGCAGCACCAACGGACCAACCACAGCGGCCCCGTGGACGCCGAGCGCTTTCCCGAACGTATGTACCCGCGCCAGCACCCGATTCTGCAGGTTGAGCGCCACCACCAGCCCTTCCCCGTTGGGTCCGTAAACACCCGTGGCATGGGCTTCGTCAACGAGCAGGGCCGCCCCGTAGCGGTCGCAGAGATCGCAGAGGTCGGCCAGTGGCGCCAGATCCCCATCCATCGAATATACCGACTCGACCGCTACGAAAACCTGTCCTGGCCGGCTGCTGGCCAGCTGTAATTTTTCGGCCAGATCGGCCAGGTCGTTGTGGCGAAACCGGTCGCGGGTAGCGTAGCTCAGCCGCGACCCATCGATCATGCTGGCATGGATCAGCTCGTCGGTCAGGAGGGTATCGCCCCGTTGTGGCAGGCAGGCCATCAGGCCCAGGTTTGCGTCGTAGCCCGAGTTAAAGATCAGAGCAGACTCGGTATGATAAAAACTGGCCAGCTCCTGTTCGAGCGCGTCGACCAGCTCCGTTTGTCCGGCCAGGAGCCGGGAGCCGGTGGCGCCGGTACGCAATTCCGGGAGGTTAGCATCGGCCCGTCGGATAGACTCGCGCAGGCTGGGCAGACGCGCAAAGCCCAGGTAATCGTTCGAGCAGAAGTCGATCAGCCCATCGGTAGCACGCACCTGCCGTAGCAGGCCGGCCTGCGTTCGTTCGGCCAGCCGACGACCCAGTAAATCCGGTACGGACGGTGTCAAATCGATCATGGCCACAAAGGTAAAATAGGAAGACGGGTCTTTGCCCGAAACCGATGGACTTTCGCGATAATGTGCATAACTCCCTACTTATCCACAGCAATCGTGTGGATAAGTAGGAAACCTGGATTTTATTTACTGCAGAAAGGGAGTTAACGGACCGTTTTTCCCAAAACAACTCTATAGATCAAGTAGTTACTCGCTCACCTTCAGCACCAGCTTACCGAACTGTTTCCCGTCGTTCATCTTCTGAAATGCGCCCGCAGCATCGGTCAGTGGAAACACCTCATCGACCACCGGCACGATTCCTTTTTCCGATACAAACCGGACCATGGCGCCGAACTCCGCTTCGGTTCCCATCGTGGTTCCGGCGATGTTCAGCTGCTTGAAAAATACTTTAGGCGGCACTACCTCCGTAATCGTTCCGGTAGTGCCGCCGAAGATCGCAATCCGGCCGCCGGGCGCAGCGGCATCGATCAGTTTGGCGAAGCCCGGTCCGCCCGCGCTATCGATGATGACGTTGAAGTAGCCGGCCCGCCCCCCGCCGGTTTGGGTCATGAGCGTTTTTCCCCAGTCGGGTTCGCGGTAGTTGACACCTCCTACCGCCCCCATGGCTTTGGCCCGCTCAATCTTCTCGTCGGCGCCCGACGTGACCCACACCTCGGCGCCGGCCGCTACGGCAAACTGTAGCGCAAACAGAGCAGCCCCTCCGCCAATTCCGGTGATTAGTACTTTCTCCGGGCTTTGAGCCCCGCTGGCGTGCAGACCGGCCCGCGACATCAGAGCCCGCCAGGCGGTAAGTCCGGCCAGCGGGAGCGCAGCCGCCTGCTCGAACGACAGATGGGCCGGTTTGTGATGAATGTACCTGACCGGCACGGCAACGTACTCGGCGTAGGTCCCGTTGGCGGGCATACCCAGGATATGGAAATCGGCTCCGTAATGGGCCGGGTTGGGGCCCCAATGCATCGAACAGTTGATGATCACGTCCTGCCCGCGCCAGACCGGATCGACACCCGCCCCGACTTCGGCAACGACGCCCGCCCCGTCGGAGCCGAGTATGGCCGGCAATTTAATACCAGGGTACAACCCCTGCTGAATAAACACGTCGCGGTGGTTCAGGGCAGCGGCCTGGATCCGGACCAGCACCTCACCAGGCCCGGGGGTAGGCATTGGCGCATCAACGAGCTGGATGGGTTGGTGAGTAGCGGCTAGCTGAAGAGCTTTCATAGGGGTCGAACGATTAGATCGGGCGTATCTTTGCACCAGAAAGGTATGCTATACGTCCCATACCTTGGATGAGCATGATTCGATTTTTTAACGAAGATGTCGACTATACACTGCCGAAGAAGCAGATAACCCGCCAGTGGCTGAAACGGCAGGCCGAGCAGGAAGGCTACGCGCTCGGCGACCTGAACTACATTTTCTGCTCCGATGAACACGTTCTACAGGTAAACCGCGAGTATCTGCAGCACGACTACTATACCGATATCATTACCTTCGACACGAGCGACTCGGACGACCGAATAGAAGGCGACATCTTTATCAGCGTTGACCGGGTGGCCGATAACGCCCGCCAGCTGGGCGTTCCGACGGAGCACGAGATGCGACGGGTACTGGCCCATGGCCTGCTGCATCTGTGCGGCTATGGCGATAAAACCGACGAAGAAGCCGCGGCCATGCGCGCTAAAGAAGACAGCTGGTTAGAAATGTGGTGACAATTGCTTCTTGAACAAGTCAATAGACCCGTCACCACCCACTAACTTCACAATCAACATGGGCAAATTTGTTATTTCGACCCGCAAGAACGGCGAATTTCAGTTCAACCTGAAAGCCACTAATGGTCAGGTCATTCTATCGAGCGAAGGGTACAGTTCGGCCAGCGCCTGCGAAAACGGCATCGAGTCGGTTAAAAAGAACGCACCCGACGATGACCGGTACGAACGCAAGACATCGACCAACGGCAAGTTCTACTTTACCCTGAAAGCCGGCAATGGCCAGGTCATTGGCTCCAGCGAGCTATACGAGAGCGAAAGCGGTCGGGATAACGGCATCGAATCCGTTAAGAAAAACGCGCCCGATGCTGAAGTAGAGAAGGAAGCGGCCTAACCCGCATCAAGCCCACCCCAAAACCGGCGAAGCACGGTGTCGACCCGACCGGCTGCTTCGCCGGTTTTGCTATAAGCAGGCAGCCTGTCAGCCCGCCGTCAGGCCGCCGTCCATGTGCAGGGCCTGGCCGGTATAAAACGAGTTTTCGTCGGAGCAGAGCCACAAAATAGCCTGCGCGATATCGTCGGGCTGGCCAAACCGCCCCAGCGGAATCATGCGTCGCATACGCTCTTCCATGCCGGGGGCCGTATTGATCAGGTCATCGACCATGGCCGAGTGAGTATATACCGGACAGATGGCGTTGACGCGGATACGTTGCCGGACGTATTCGAGCGCTGCGGTCTTGGTCAGGCCGATAACGGCATGTTTGGAAGCGCTGTAGGGCGCCCCCATCGGCATACCCCGTATCCCGGCAATGCTCGACACATTAACGATTGCACCGCCGGGCCTGTCCTGGGCCAGCATCTGCCGAATCTGGTGCTGCATGCCATAAAATACCCCACCTACGTTCACGGCCATCATCTGGTCGAAATCGTCGGGCGTCTGGTCGGTGAAGCGGGCAAACGCCCCGCCGATACCGGCGTTGTTGATGCCGACATCGAGCCGGCCGTAAGTGGCCACCGTTTGCCGGACAGCCGCTTCGATCTGCACCGGATCAGCCACATTACACGCCACGAAGAGCGCATCGCCCCCCGCCCGCTGAATCAGGTCGACGGTTTCGCGGCCGCTGGTTTCGTTAACGTCGGCGACCGCAACCCGGGCGCCTGCTTTTGTAAACGCCAGGGCCGTAGCCCGGCCAATACCCGAACCGGCACCGGTAATGAAAACAATCTGATCGGTAAACTTCACGGAAGTATGTGGGCAAAGTCCTGAATAGTCAGGGCTAAAGTAAAGTTATTTTATCATTCGGGCGTAGGGAACGCTTAAGGAATGAAGCCGCGCGGGCGCTCCGGCCACCTCACCGGTTGGGGCCACGCCTAAACGCCCGCGGTGGCCCGGCCAAAACCGAGCCACCGCGGGCCTGTCAGTCCACCTGTTCGCTTAGGCCAGCACGGCGGCTACCCGAACGTTTCGAACCACTTCATCGCAACTGGCGCAGGCCGTTGCTCCCTGCTGGTGGTACCAGCGACAGCGATCGCGAATGGGGCAGGTTACCAGCGTGGCTTCGGCGTTTCGGTTCATGCCATCGACGATCTTGCCTACCAGTCCGCAGCCCGTAGCTTCGCCGGTCCAGTGGCCGCAGCCGGTTTTGATGCAGTTGCTGGCGAATCGAAACCGCTCTTCGGGCGCCCGCCCCTGCCGCGCGGTTTCTACAAACGTCTTATCGACAGTAATTGGCTCGTCAAGGTATTCAACATGGCCCGATGCATTCTGGATACCGAAGAGTTTGGCACCGGGCTTCGCGATGGCGCTGGGGCAGAGAAGAGAGGCCATAATCCAAGTGGGGGGACAAACCAATCAGGCACCAGCGAAACCGGTTCCGGCTGGTGCCTGATTGGTGTTAGTTATAGTGTGGTTGAGCCAGGGAGCGGCTCATTGATCGGCATAAGACCAATGGGCATAATGCCGATAGGCTCGCCAATAATGATCTTGCCATTTCCGACTTTGAAATCACCCAGCGCACCGCCACTTACGGCATCCAGTACATCGTCGGACAGTTGGCCTTCTTCGTCAATTTGTGCCAGCGACTTCATCAGTTCTTCCTGGTTTGGGGCATCGTTGCGCAGGTCGTTAACCTTGTCGTTGATTGGTTTTTCCATGATTACTATGTAGATTACTAGGTTATAGTTGATTTATTTCGATTCAAATGTCTTCTGACAGCGCCCGAAAAGCTATAATGAGCGGTTGTAGTTCAGTCGTTTTGGTTATACTTCATAACCTCAGCCGATTCCTGATACATTTGCAACAGCCTGTTTGCGCCCTTCACCGAAGCAATGTCTATCAAATCTGTAGTACATAGCGCATCCATCCGGCTCATCTGGTCCTGCGCCGATCGGATCGGCCCCAATGCGGTATCAAATCGGGCAATCGACTCGATAGCCTGTTTGATGAGCGTAGTCAACTGGCTGAACCCTTCGGGTGTCAGGTTGGTATCGCCCAGGTAGTTTTCCAGCCGGGCTCCTTTTCGGTAGGCCGGATAGGCCTCCAGGCCCATAAAGGCCAGCATCCAGTCTTTGCGGTACGTACCGAGGGTTTTACTGATGCCTATGTAATCGGCAATGAGTTCGTCGTGCAGGTTGTTGGTGGCACAGCCGAACCGGCGGAGGGTATAGAGATGCGCGCACTCATGCTCAAGCCGTATCGAAAGCGAGTAGGCTGACCAGGCCGCTTCGGTAAGGCCCAGCCGGTCGGCGGGTACGTTGCTGTACGGCTTTGTGCTAAGCAGAATCAGCTTGTCCTTGTACAGGCCGGGATTGGGCAGCACGTTTTTCGAGAACTCCAGATTCCAGGTTTCGGCCGGGTTCGTACGGAGCCAGCTTCTCTTTAACGCATGGATGCGCTCCCAGTTGTTGAGGCCATTCAACAGCGAGGCCCCCATTGACGACGGCACCGGCATTGGGTTGTTTTTATGCAGAAAGCACTGAACAAGCCTGACAAAATCCTCATTGTCCGGAACGATCAGCACCGGCACGGTACCGATAAGGCTGGCGTGCACCTGCAGACGCACGCGTTCGGGCTGGCTCAGTACAGGCGTATACCCGGCGGTACAGGGCTTCCCTTTCAGGACGGCGTCTATATACTCCTGCGTTTTGTTGATGCCTTCCTGTATCGGAAAGTTGAGCTGGGGGTAGCATGCTTGCAGGAGCTGACATACGTTGCCCTGGCTGGCCAGATGCGCGGCCCAGACAGCCCCGTATGGCTCGTCGACAGCAACCGGTTCGTGACTGATTTCTTTACCGCTAAAGTTGTTCTGGAGATACGCTTCCAGTTCATCCGGTAACGCGATGTGGCTGTTACGCAGGAGCGTGTTCGACGAGGGCGCAGTCATGGATCAGGCGATTTGACGTTTGGCCAGTTGGGCAAACAGCGAGTCCTTCTCCATGAGTTCGTCATAAGTGCCGGATTCAACGATGGTGCCCTTGTCGAGGACGTAAATACGATCGGCATTTTTGATCGTACTCAGCCGGTGGGCAATAATAATCCGGGTAGCCTGGAGTTTATCCAGACTCTGCGATACCAGGCTCTGCGTCCGGTTGTCGAGCGCGCTGGTGGCTTCGTCCATAAAGAGCAGCCGGGGTTTATGCACAATGGCCCGGGCAATCATAAGCCGTTGCCGCTGCCCGCCCGAGAACGTACCGGCGCCTTCGCTCACGACGGTATGCATTTCCATCGGCATGTGCTTGATGTCTTCTTCCATACCCGCCATCCGGGCCGCTTCCCAGGCATCGTCCAGGGTCAACTCCGAGTTGCCGATGATGTTCTGGAAAATACTGCCCGACATCAGCGCGCCGTTTTGCAGCACCACCCCGATCTGCCGACGCACCAGCTCCTTGTTCATCAGCTCAAACGAGTTGCCATCGTAGTAGACAGAGCCCGCTTCGGCCTGTTCGAAGCCCAGCAGCAGCCGCATAATGGTTGACTTGCCCGAACCCGAAGCGCCCACAAAAGCGACCATCTCGCCGGGTTTTATCTTGAAGGTAACGTTGTTGAGAACCAGCGGCTGATCCTCGCGGTAACGGAACGAAACCGAGTTCACTTCGATCTCACCTGCCAGCTCGCCGGGGTCGACACTCTGATCGACCGATTCCGTTTCTGCCTCTAGAATGGGCTTCACCCGTTCATAAAGCGTAACCACATTCAGCGACGTGATCAACGCCATGCTTAGCCGCAGGCTATCGTTCAGAAACTGGTTGAAGGAGGTGATGAAGGCCATAAACACCCCTACCGATAGCATACCCGTTGCGGCATTGGCATTCGAGACGGTGTAATAGAGAAACGAGAAAAAGAAAATATTGGTCAGCAGCGGGTACGACGCATTGAAGACTTCCACAAAATTCTGGTAGGTGCCCGAGTTGAAGCCGAGCTTCTTCAGGGTCGAAAACTTATCAGCCCACAGCGCAAAGACGCGCCGTTCGCCACCCGTTATCCGGATTTTGGTGATCCCCGACAGAAACTCGAAGAGAAAGCCCTGAATTTCACCCTGATAAGTCGATACCTGCCGGTCATATTTCAGCTTAAGCCAGCCTATAGTCACCATAAACGCCCCCGCCAGCAAGCCTAGCCCAACGCCCACCCAGGCCAGGCTGGCATCGTAATAGAACAGTAGAAACAGGTTAACCGATGAGAAGGCCCCACTCAGCACGGCGGTCATCAGGGTGCTGGAAACAATCTGGCGGATGGTATTGACGCTTAATACCCGGTTGGTCAGATCGCCAGCGGTATATTTCTTATAAAACGTTACCGGCAAGCGAAGCATATGATCCATCATGCCGGCCTGCAGGTTGATGCTCGACTTTGATTCGACCCGCAGCTGCAGCGCCCCCGAAACCAACTGCAGACCAGCCTTTACCAAAGCAATCATAACCAGAATGATAAAGACCTCCAGGTGGAGCGATCGATCCGCCGTCGGCACCACCTCATCATACATGGTACCCGACAGCACCGGCACCAGCAACCCGATTACACTACCCGCCAGAGCCGACAACATCAGCCATTTTGCGTCTTTTTCCACCCCTTTGACCGCAAACGCGAGTACCTTTTTTACAGAACTCATCTTGCCATCGAAGCCCGGAAAAAACATGTAGCTGATGGGTTCCAGCGACTGCGCAATCTCGTGGTTGACAATGGCTACCTGACCCGTCGACAGGTCTCTGATCAGGTAGCTGGTGGGGGTTTTCTGCAGGAGCGCAACGGGGGTTTTGTCTTTTTTGGTAAACGCCAGCAGCGGCCCGCATTCTTCCTTCCACCACGTATCCCGGAGAATAATTTTACGGATGCGCAGCTTCGAGCTTTTGGCAATCAGGTGAAGCTGGTTCGTGACGTTATTCTGATGCGACTCAACGTATTTGGGGGCTTCCAGCGAAAAGCCAATCTGGTTCCCGATGAGCTGACATGTTTGAAAAAGAAGGTTCTGCTGGTTTCGTTTGCCCGTCACCTCCGGTCCCTGCCCGCTGCCGTTACCCGCCACGACCGACTTAATTTTGCCCAGTGTCGTTTCCAGGGCCAACTGGTCAGTAACCCGTTTTTCGGACAGGTACGTAATTTCTTCGACCTGCTGCGCGTCGATGATCTGGTTGATCTGCGCGTAGAAATAGGCTTCGAGTTTGCTCAGGGCCAGCAGAAAATAAACCTCTTCCTGCAGGAGCATCTCGCGGGTGCTCAGTACGCGCACGGCGGTATTGTCCGTCAGTGATTTGATCCACAGCTTGTTGGAGGTCGGCGCCAGAAAATCAGGGTACTGCGCATAACTCACCTCCGTAGTCTGGGCAAACAGACTGACCTCGCCCCGCAGCAACTGAATCCAGCTGATGCCCGTAGACGGAAACGCCATGGTGTTGGCTTCCAGCGCTACTTCCTGATACTCGTCCAGCGGTTTGTATACTCGGGGTGCGTTGACGGTACTGACCTCGGAGGAGGTTTTTATGATCCATTTATCGATCATGTTCTTCAGGAAGAAATGATCGACGTTGAGCAGGTCGGCTTTGTCAATGGCCAGTAAGGTAGCCTCGGCGGAGAACGCAATAAGTCGGGTGGTATCGGGGGCTTCGGGGGCTAACAGGCTGAATAATACTTCGCCTTTTTTGGCCGAATACAGAAATTTCAGTCGATTCGTATAGTTTCCCTGTTCATCGATTCTCGTATAGAAAACGTTTACCTCCCCGGACAGCACCAGCCAGAACCGGTCTGAGCTATCGAGCACCAGCGGGTTCTCGGCACAGATATATAGTTTTTCTTTTATAGCTGACATAGATATAGATGTAGTATCGTTTATTTCGTTTCGATCAGGTGGGCGTATACTCCATTTTTCTTGATCAGCTCCTGGTGGGTGCCCCGCTCTACTACTTTACCATATTCCATCACAATAATTTCATCGCAGTCGATGATGGTGCTGAGCCGGTGCGCCACGATCAGGCAGGTACAGCCCCGCTTTTTAATATTATCCATGACAATCTTTTCGGCCGTAGGGTCCAGCGCGCTGGTGGCTTCGTCCATGATCAGGATAGAGGGGTTGGTAGCCAGGGCCCGCGCTATTTCGAGCCGTTGCCGCTGCCCGCCACTGAAGTTGGTTCCGCCTTCTGACACGGCGCTGTCGTAGCCATCTTTCCGAACAGATATGATGTCGTGAATCGCTGCGTCGCGGGCCGACTGTATGATGTGTTTATCGGCAATGGTTGAATCCCAGAAGCTGATGTTTTCTTTCACGGTTCCGTTAAAGACCAGCACCTCCTGATCGATAACAGCTAAGGAGTTAGTGATGATATGCCGTGGAATAGCGCTCTTTGGTTTGCCATCGAACAACACCTCCCCGCTCCAGATCGGGTATAAACCGGACGCGATTTTAGCAACGGTCGATTTGCCACTCCCCGATCCGCCGACGAGCGCCACCCGGCTGCCGGGCTTCACTTTCAGGCTGAAATTTTCAATGAGCGGGGCCATGGTTGTGTTATACCCGAACGTGACGTTTTTCAACTCGAAATAACCGGTCAGCTTGGTATGGATGCCATCTGGCTGGGTCTCGGCCGCACCAGCGCCCGGCCTGAACTGCTCGTCCAGCTCGTAGTTCAACACGTCGTCGATACGGCCCATGTCGCTTTCCGTTTCGTGCAGCATCGTTCCGACAGCAATCAGCTGGTTTACGGGCCCAATAAAGTTGCCCATCAGGTAGGTGAACGATACCAGCGCGCCGAGCGTCATTTCGCCGTCCATGATCCGCAGCGCCCCCAGTCCCAGAATGAATGTGGTCGTCAGGGACGTAATCAGCGGGGGCAGTACGTTGAGCCGGGTGGTGAGCCAGCCCAGTTGCTGCTGCGAATTCATTACCTTGGCCAGGTAGCCAATCCAGTTCGTGAAGAAGTCGTTTTCGCGACCCGATGCCTTCAGCGTTTCGATCATGCTGATACCAGAGGTGGTGGTTCCGAGCAGTTTGCCCGTTTCGTTGCTCAACGTACGACTTCCGTCTTTCCGGGCTCTGGACACGTATCGAAGCGCCACCACATTCAGCCCCGCCATGAAAATACCGATCAGGGTCAGCGGTACGTCATACGAAAACATCAGAAAGGCGTAGAAAATCACGATAATGACGTTCAGTGCTGCGTTGGCCAGATCGCCACTGAGTAGCCGGGCCACTTTGTCGTTGAGCGACACCCGGTTGCCGATCTCCCCACTGTATCGCTGCGTGAAAAACGAAATGGGCAGGTGAAAGACGTGCCAGAGGAATTTGCTGGAGGTGGTCAGGGCGAGTTTGGTTTCCAGCTTCAGGAGGTAGTACTGCTGCAGGTATACCAGCACTGCGTTAATCGTTAATACCCCGCCCATGATCAGCAGCAGGGGCATCACAAAGTCGGCATGGCCGTTGACCAGGTACTTGTCGATAAACACTTTGATGAACGACGGAATCACCAGGCCCGGAATGACCAAAAACAGACTCGCCAGCAGAATATAGGTGATGCTCAGCTTTGAGTTGGAGATCCGGGAAGCCAGCGACGCAGCCAGCCCCCGTTTTTCGTTGCCTTTTTCGAAGCGTTCGTTCGGCTTAAACGTAAGCACCACGCCCGTATAGGCTTCGTCGAACTCGTCGTAGGTGACCGCGTATCGCCCCTGAGCCGGATCGCTGAGGTAGACTTTGTCTTTTGAGAAGCCCTCCAGCACCAGGAAGTGGTTGAAGTTCCAGAAGATGATGGCCGGCATTTCGACCTGCATCAGCTTCTCGACCGACTTGGCGTAGCCTTTGGCATCTAACCCGAACTCACGGGCCGCCTTAATGATATTGGTTGCTTTGAGGCCATCCCGGGATACGCCACAGGCAATCCGCAACTTTTCGAGGGGTACAAATTTGCCGAAATGGCCCAAAATAATGCTCAAAGCAGCTGCGCCACACTCTACACTCTCCATCTGTAGAACGGTGGGCACCTTAACAGGCCGCGCCTGTTTCCCAATGGGAAAAGTTGTATTGGTTGCCATCTCGAAAATCGGTATCAGTATAGATTGAAGAATTTCTTAAATGCCGGAACAACGATCGCAATCGGGTTCTCCTGCTTTATGGTAATCTGACCCATGCAGGAAGTCCCTTCTTTGATAGCGATGTCGGGGCCCTTGGCCGATGTCCACTTGAAGCCACTGTACGACTCATTGTCTTTCTCGAAGACGACATGGACTTCGAAGAGCGGGCCCATCGCTAACAGGCCTTTGGCCAGCTGGTCGTTCTTGACCGACGTCATCATACCCTGCTGGGTAATTGGGAAGTCAGACACGTAGGTAACCCTGCCTTTGATGAACCCGTACTCCTGCGGCTGCACGGTCGATGGCACCACAAACGCTTCCATGTCGCGTTTGATCTTCTTGCCATCCTGCGACGGAATGTAAAGGACTCCCTTCAGGCTGGCCAACTGGCCTTCTTTCTGGTTTTTCAGTTTGAACAGTGGGGTACCCGGCCCAACCATCACGCCCGCGTCGGTGAGTACTTCGACTACCTCGCCATTGTAGGGGCTTTTGATGTTCGACTGCGTATCGTAGCGCTCGGTCAGGAACTGAAGGCTCCGTTCGGCCTCGGCAATCTGCTGCTTTTGGGTCGCCACGCGCTGTTGCATTGAATAGCCCGCATCGTGCTGCCGGTTGGAGACTTCGGCCAGCTGCACTTTCAGCCGTTCGATGGTGTTCTTCGACGCATCAATCTGCTGTTTGGTGTTGGCCACCTGCGCTTTTACGATCAACCCTTTTTCGAAGAGGCCCACCTCCGACTCGAGCTGGTTAGCCAGAAAAGCCAGCTTCTTTTTCTCGGCTTCTATTTCGCCCTGGATACTGACCCGGTTCTGGCTCATCAGCTCCCCTTCCAGCAAGGTGCCTTTGTTGCCGTACGAGATTAGCTTGGTCAGTTCGTATTGGCGCTCCGACAGAGTGGCTTTGGCGTTTTCGATCTGCTGAACCAGCTCCGGCTGCTGCACCGTGGCGATAACAGCGCCCTTCTGTACCTTATCACCGATCCGGACCTGTAGTTTTACCAGTTGTCCCTGCGAGGTGGCCACCACTTCGTGTACTTCGCCACCCAGCACTACTCCGGTTACGTTCAGTTTGGTGCTGACCCGCCCGAAAACCGACCAGCCAATACCCGTAGCGAGCGCGGCAAAAACCACCGACAGCGTGATCCAGGCCTTGGGGCTGGTCACTTTAATCAATTGATCGAGCTTCTCGGGAGTCGACAGCTTTTCCAGGGCTGACTGTCTAAAAAATCCTGCTGCCATGACGTTAATTGTTGTTTGTATCAGGGATGGTATAAAATGCGTTTCTGTCGATCACAAAGCCTTTGTTATCGGGGACCACCAGCGTTCCGGTATCGTGTCTGAGGTTGATGATCGCTCTGGCGAATTGCTGGTAAGCCTGCAGGTAGCGAAGCTGGGCGGCCGTAAGCCGTTCCTGAAACAGGATCAGACTCAGGATGGTCGTCAGGCCCGACTGGAATTTGACCTGCTCGTCTTTGAACACGTCCTGCGTGTAGTTGAGGACTTCTTCGGCTTTCTGGAGGTTTATGACGCTGTTGTCGAGGTAGTTTAGATCGTTATTGACGTCCAGCTCGATAATCCGCTGAATGTTATTGACCACTACGTTCTGGTCGCTGAGGGCCATCTGGCTTTTGACCAGGCTCCCTCTCGCCCAGTTGTTATTAACCGGAAAGGTGAACGTTAATCGGGCACCGGTTCCGATGTTGCGACCTTCGTTGTTCGAGAAGGAGGCCATCACATCGCCCATTCGGTTGCCCGTACTAGCGCTTCCATAGGCCAGAAACCCGGTCAGGTCGAGCTGAGGTTTTGTGTTGTTTTGAGCCAGCACAAACTGCTGCTGCAGAGCCTCATGACCATGCCGGGCGGCCATCAGATCGGCGCGTCGTTCTTTGGCGATTCGGATATAATCAGCTTTGTCGACCCCTTTTCTGAACGCCGATTCGGCAATGGTTGGGAAGTCATTCTCGGGGACGTCGATCAGCAGGCTTTCTTCCGTACTTAACCCGATAACTTTCCCCAGCTGTATTCTGGCGTTATACAGGTCCTGCTGGGCCATGATGGTCAGCTTCTCCTGGTTGGCCAAATCTGACTTGACCTGTATCAGGTCGCCAGCCGGTTTTTTATCGCCTTTTACCAGCTCTTCCGTTACCGACAGTACGTTCCGAATCCGGCTTTCGCTCTGTTTGTAGATTTCCAGGCTCTTGAACGCGGTATAGTAGTTCCAGTAGGCCAGTCCGATTTGCCAGATCTCATACGAGGTCGTATACTCATTACCACTTTTTGCATTCAGCACATAGAGAGAGTTGGCCCGCTCCAGGGCGGTGGTAATGACCCTTCCTTTACCCCGAAGCAACGGCTGGGTCAGCGAGAAATTGATCGTGCTGGTATTATTGCCCAGATAAAGACCAATAGGCTGGTTGAAGCTGTTGACCGGATAATTGTTGTTGGCAAACCCGTAGTTCAGGCTAAACTCGGTTAACTGGCCGGTACGCAGCCGTTTACGTAGCCCTCCCGACAGATTCAGCGCGTTGTTTCGCAGGATGCTGTTCTCCAGCAGGGCGTTTCGGGGATCAGCCCCCGGCAGCCGGTATTGGTTGTTCTGAAACAGCAACTCGGAGAACGAGTTGAGGTCGAACGTGCTCCGCTGAATCTGCAGGTCCGCTTCGGCGCTCCGGATGGCCAGTCCGCTCCGTACGAGCGTGGGGTTCTTATCGAACGCCTTCCGCGAAATCTCGAGTAAGTCGCACCTGACCTGGGCGCACACGTCGCTGGCCAATGCCGTTACGCCTATCAGAATGCCGTATAGACAGTGTCTCATGTGCCGGTAGATTTTCAGTGTTAAACCTCCGAGAATCTATGCAACAGCTTGACGAAGCGCGATCCGGCCTGGGCTACCCCGTCGAGTACATTAGCGTCTACCAAATCTTCGTCATCCGGGTTGCCGAAGCCAAGCTGATCCGTGGTTTTACGGAGTCGGTTGGAGAGGAACAGGGCCAGGGCGTAGTAAAAATTGGCTCTGAATTCAGAATTGGTCAACAGCCGTAGATTGATCTTTTCGCGGGAGATCTGATAAATAACCGACGGGGCCGTAACGATGACCGAAACAGACGGCGGAGTCGATTCCAGAAACGACATTTCTCCCACCACTTCACCGCTTTCGAGCTTGGCGATGCACTCATTGAAATTGTTATTGGCACAGACGGCTAACTGACCCGACAAAACGATATACAAACTGTCGATAGCCTGCCCTTTATTGATCAGCCTATCGCCTGTTTCCAGCGTCAGTTTATTGCCATTCTGAAGCATCCATTCTACATCTCTATCATTAAGATGGCCTAAGAAATACAGTACACGTTTCATAGAATTTATTGATTTATAAAATATAATATTGTGTATAAACAAATGTCTGATTTTAGAGCCAGATAATTATGCCAAAAAGACCGTTATAACTGCCAGGAGACCGGCCTATTTTCCCAAATTTTACCGAAATGAGCCCAATAATTGCTTAGGCGAAATACTATATTGTTCAGCAAAAAGTTTTGAAAAATAATGCACGTCTTTATAGCCAACCGTGTAAGCAACCTGCGAAACAGATTGCTGCACATAACTGTCAATTAATTGCCGGGCTCTATGAAGTCGAAGTATTCTAACGTATTTGTTGGGAGTCAGGAACACCAGGTTTGCTACTTTTCGGTGTAGCTGTCGTTCGCTTACCGCCATCTTATATGACAATTCGTTCAGATCCAGATATTCCTGATTTATATTACCGTATACCTCGCGTTCCAAACCTACCAGCCAATTTTGATCTATTTTTGCTACTTTCTGAGGCTGCAACTCCCCGGTGCACATCTTTCTGACGTTCTCATTCGATTCATAAATATGAAATATATCCGGACGGTCGTGGTAGGTTAAACTTAGTGTGTTTGTTCTGACTTTAGCCAGAATATCTTCTACTATATCGTTTATTTCTTTGCTGCTAGAAAATAGAATTTTTTCAATATTTTTCGGATCACAAGCAGTACTACTTTTACTCACATTTATGATACTCTGCAAAGGGTTTCTGATGTGTTGAGCAAGTTGCTCCAATGCATCAGGCGAGTTCCAGTCAATGGTATTCTTCTTTGCTGTATGCATCGTTGATTAGATAATGTTAGTTATAATTATTTCTACATAAAAAGTTGCAAACCCTATTATGGCAATAAAAATTCATATACAGATAATAAGTTTTTATGCTAACGCGTATTGAATAACTTTTCCCATTTCAAAATTTGTCATTGTACTGGCGATTTCACTCTGTAATTTTTTCATTACGTCATAATCTATTAACGTGTCACTTTCAAACCTATTAATCAATTCAAGAAAAATAGTCCAATAGTTCGGATTATCATCTGGATGAGGGACATGACCCGAAACACCGAGTTCCTGTAATCTTATCGCTATGTCTTCCCGGTCGTAACATTGAGTGCCTATAGTTAAGGATGGCACTCCATTCATTATTGGGTAGTGATACATCCCTGATCCGCATTGATGAATTACTAAGTCTGAAAGTCCGCAAATATGGTGTAATGGAAGAAATTTGTTGTAAAAAATCTGACGCGCATACGTTTCATTTACTACACAACTACAAGTTGTAATAACAGCATAATTGCGTTTTACAAAGAATTCAATATATTTTTCAATAGGTGTTTTATCTACTGTACCCGTTGTAATAAAAACGATAGGTTTCTTTTCATTATTATTTAAAAACTCTCTTAGTCTAATCGTAAGGTTCTTTGAAGGTTTATCCAAGACCAGTAGTGGACCAGAATAAAAATATGATTCTTTATCCTCTATATCTTCTGGTAAGCGCTCAATAGCTGGTATCCCAGGAATAATTTTAGCTTTTGGCTTCGCGTACTGTTGTAAAAATCGAAAGTCAGGGTTACTGTAAGTTAGTAGCTCTGAACTATTTGAATTTACATCTCCTGGTTTATAACTACTACTACCTTTCTCTAATGAATGCATATGACTGGCATTTCTATAACGTTTGTCAATTGATCTAAAGATTCCGGTTCGTTGAATTGAAATTCTCGGCAAGTTATTCTTCTCCGCAATCAACGGAGTAAGAAAAGACGTATCTTCAATGACTAATGATGGTTTAACTATACAATAAGCCTCCCTCTCAATTCCCATCACATAGTTTTTTATGATTAAAGATTCATTAAGTATAGAAAGGTTATCTTCAAAACTATAATTAATAGGTACACAGGATATACCCTGCATCATTAGAAACCTTTGGGAGTTACTATCAACTAGAAAATGATTTTCAACTTCACTATTTTTTCTTAAATATTTTTGCTGTAAAACATAGAGAGGAATTAAATGCGAGAGTCCGCCAGCAAAATAGGGTATAGTCAGGGCTTTCATTGAATTAGTACTATTAATAAATATTGAAATAATTAATACAAAGTGTTATACAGTTATTCCGCATTAGAATCCTGACAGAGATACCTGAACATCATTAAATGAGAAGCTATGTGTGAAAAAGTCAATAGTCTTTATCTAAGCGCTAAGCCACTGTGTAATGTATTCAAGTTGTTCTTTCTTATGGTACGTAGATAATAAGCTTGCTCTGTACTTAATATTTTCAATACAATTATACTTAAATATTTTTAATGCTTTATCTTCTTCAAAATGAAGATCTGAGCTATTGAGATGAAATAATGGAATGTCACCAGATAATAGTTGCTTAATCTCACATTCAAGAATAACTTTGTAAGTTTCTAAGTTTTTTCCTTTATAAGCTTTCGACATCAACTCATACAATTTCGATTTATATACCTCAAAACTTGTCATAAAAACTGGTCCTCTCATGTAGTTCAAAATTTTAGAATACACGAAAGTGGGTCTCCAAACATAACGTACTTTCTGATCATTGAAACGTAAAATTGGCGACTCGCTGGATAGCAATTGTTCTTTCGAATTCATGAACATATCGTATGCAGCTGAAAAACCTTCTATAAAATACTTTTTGTAATCACTAGCAAATACAAAACAATTGTTTTGTATTGGAATGTTGTTTTTTATCAATTTTCTAAAAACAAACCGGGTTACTCTTTTTGCACTGATTGTGTTTGGATTGACTACCTTTTTTTCGAAATCCATAGCTTCACAGTTCCCCTTAATGCCATATCCAGTATATTCCGAAGGAACTCCTGTATTTTGATTAGCTATTAACATACTCTCTAAAACAGAAAAAGGAGCTACTTTATGCTGATCGTCCCAGGTACGAATAGACTGCTTTGATAGAAAAGGCTGAACAATGGTTTCGTGATCTATAATAACAGGATTTTGCCCTGATGCAATTATATTCTCGTAATGGCAGTCTTTACTGCCTAAAAGAAAGGCAACGGCTAAAAGAATTCCAGCCTTATGATAATACTCATGAAGTTCTTCAGAAGTGTTAACTTCATCATTAGTAATATATTCTAGCCAACCGTAACTCTCAAAACTCAAGCTTTTGAACGTTTTAAGATTTGTTTTCAATTTTTTGTTAACCCAATCAATAAAGAAATTATAAGAATTTGTAGTATCAATATTTCTTGGTTTATAAATTAATTTGCTATCATCAGCCAATGTGATTAAAGCAGTACTTTCACCACTATGCCCATCGCCAAGATTTGTGTCTATATCTGTAATTACTGCTTTACTTTTATCTAAAGTAATAAAGAAATGATCTACAATAAGACTGAAATCTTTATAAAAATTTGAAAATATATTATTTATATATGTAGAATAATTTTTTGCTAAAGTTTTTAAAATATTATCTAATACAGGATATTTACTTTCTAAAATTAAACTGGTCTTCTTTACAAAATCCTGATAATGAATAAATCCGTTATTAACAAAAATAGTTAGTTCTTCCTGTAAAGTTACTTCAGCAATAGCGCTAAGTTCTCGCAGAAGCGTTAAATTTAATTTTTTTATTAATTCAGCTGAAACTCTATTTTTTTCAATCTCCTGCAAAAAATTCTCAGCATAAGGTAATATTATATGTATAAATGGTATTTCTTCAAGTTCATTTTCAGATAAATACTTATTCTGATTATTCATGTCAATTTGTACGTTTAAGTACTTACTTTTATAGTCAACAGACAAAGCATATTCATATGCAAAAATTTATTTAACTTTGTCTGTTGACTAATTTTGTATAGATTACTTTTTTTCCCATTTATTTTGAGCTTTGTCTTTAAATATATAAAACAACATACTTATAAAAGTTATAATATATAAAAAATCCAACCAAGGCTTTTTAAACGCCAACGTATCAAAATCAAAATGTTTAATTATTATGAAACCCAATACAAGCGATAAAATTACAGCAACTGGCCTAAACTGCTTGTTATTCATAACTCTGCAATTAATAATTGAACAAATATTTATGAAAAGATTTATCAAACAATCATCTTAATTAAAATGATTGTTTGATAAATCAGAAATAGGGTTCCGATTGTAGCTTAAAGGTGAGAAACAGCCCAGCAGACAGCAGTACCTACCGCAAACCCAACCAATATACATGGAATAACTCCACCTGCAACCATTTCTAATTGCTCGTCAGTCAATTCTAATTCATCCAGGTCAATCTTTGCCGGAATATTAAGGTAAATTATAGAATCATCAGTTTGATCTTCTACTACAATTCTTTTGTCATTGGGAATTGATAATTTTTTTCCCAAAACTTGCTCAATTACTTCGGCAGGGTTATTTACCAATTGCTCTTTAAAAGCTGTGCTTTCCCAGGCTTTCTGTGCTAGAGTTTTCATTAACTCTGCGCCTTTCTCTTGATCTTCTATTGTAATTCTCATTATATTATTATTTTAAATAGTTTTTAAGATTTTATTGATGCGTCGCAGCCCAAACTGCAACCGCACATGCGAACCCTACATAGAAGGTTGGACTTAAACCGCCTGCAACCATTTCTAATTGCTCTTCAGTTAGTTCTAAGCTATCAACGTTTACTTTTTTTGGAATATTGAAGTAAACAGTAGACTCATCACTTTGGTCTACCACTACCAGCTTTTGACCTGCAGGCAAACTAATTTTGTTACCCGTTAATTTTTCCATCGTCTCCGCAGGGTTGGCTATCAATTCACTTTTGAATTGTTCATCTTCCCATGCCCTCTGAATGACCTGAGCGTTTAGCTTTTGTTCTTGTGTAAATTCCATGACTTGACTTTTTGAGTTATTGATTTGTTATATTTTATAAAGTCTATTGATATTAAATTATAAATTACTAGTATTCAATTATTGGCAACTTAGGCAGAGGAAAGATAATGATAGGCCAAATAACAGTACCACCAGCTACAGTCTCAAGTTGCTCTTCGTTCAGTTCAACATCGTCCAAATTAGGTTTGGCTGGAAGATTGATATAAACAGTTCCTGCTTCAGTTTGATCGCGCACGACTATTGACTTACCTTCGGGTATGTTAAGTTTTTGGCCGGTCAATTTTTCGATAGCAGCTACGGGGTTTGCCGTAAGATCCGCTTTGAATTGGGCGTCATCCCAGGCTCTTTGTACGATCTGGCCATACAGTTTTTGCTCTTGTGTAAACTCCATTGTTTTGTTTGTTTTGGTTTATTGTATATATAATTAAAGGGTAATGCAATCTTTCAGATTGGGGAATAGACTAACCATAAAGCTCCCCCAAATTTGGTGCCCGCCACCGGCTACGGCTTCAAGTTGCTCTTCACTTAACTCCATACTTTCTATTTCTGGCTCAGCGGGAATATTTACGTAGATTTTTGACTTGTCAGTCTGATCATTAACAACTATGGTTTTTCCTTCTGGTATCGCTACTTTAACGCCCGTCAATTTTTCTATTGCTTTTATCGGGTCGGCAATTAACTCTTTTCTATAATTGACATCCTCCCAAGCTTTGGAGATAATCGCTTCTATAATCTCCTGTTTTCTCTGTTCCATATCTTTATTGGTATATTATAAAGAAGTAGTGTATCTATCCTATAAATTTGTTGTAGCTACTAAAAAACTACCTTATTTTTCACGCTTAGTCTATGATAGCAAGTAGACTATTTTTCAAAGAAGAGATAAATGTATATAGCCAGGCCAAAATTGGTAGATGTTGTTGAGATTAGTCGATAGCCCTGAGCCGTGTACTCATCAAGCTTAGCCTGAATCTCTTCCTTCGACTTCTTTACGATGTGCTCTGCATCGAGCGTCAATTTTGAATAATATATCAGGGATTCTACTTTACACTCTTCCATTATTTTATAGATATAAATCTTCAATCAACAGTATCCTGGCGTCCATCAAGACAGCCTATTTAGCTAAAGCAGAAATTCTGTAACTACTTTGTATAAAATAACACCAAGTGCCGCGTATAAAGCTATTTTCCAAGTATCCTTTCTTTTGTCTTCTCTGCTCTTTTCCATGATCACGCTAGTTCATACACAAACTTTTTCTCCACGAAGTACATACCCATATCCCCTTTTCCTTTGGCATGTACCTTCCCCCTGTATTCGAACGAGAAGCACTCTTCGTCCTTTATCAGATCATATAGGGTCTCACTTATATTAACTTTCCCGACCAGCCCGCTACTTTCCATTCGGCTGGCGGTGTTTACGGTGTCGCCCCACACATCGTACTGGAACTTTTTGACCCCTACGATACCCGCTACAATTGGCCCGGCATGGATGCCCAGGCGCATGTCAAAGGCGGGACGACCCTGGGCGCGGCTTTCAGCGGCTCGCTGTGTCATGAACTTCTGCATCTCCAGGCCGGCCAGCACAATGTTTTTCAGTGCCCGTTCGTCCGTATGTGGGATACCGCCTGCCGCCATGTAGGCATCACCAATAGTTTTTATTTTCTCGATCTGATATTTACCGGCAATCAGGTCAAACGCTTTGAAGCAGGTATGGATCTCTTCGACCAGGCTTTGCGGAGACATCTGCTCGGCGGTTTGCGTAAACGATTTGAAATCCGTGAATAAGATCGATACCAGGTTATATTCCCGGGCATCGACATGCCCCTTCTCTTTCAGCTCCTCTGCAATCTCTTCAGGCAAAATATTCAGCAGCAAAGCTTCAGAGCGATCTTTTTCGACCTTTAGGGCTGCTCTTGATTTCCTGACGTAGTTGAGCTGAGCCCATAAACCAGCCGCTACCAGGAGAATAAATCCCAACGACAGGATAATCATGTTCCGCTGTTTCTCCTGCCGCTGTACCTCCTCCTTATGCTTCAGTTGAATGGCATGCTCTTTTTTGACGTAGGCAATACTGTCGACCAACTGCTGCTTCTGAAACTCCATGCCCATGACCTTGTTGGCCGTTTCTGAGAGATTCAAGCTATCTTCCAGCGTGTTAGCCTGCTCAAAATAGTGCAATGCCTGCCGGTCATTTCCTAATGCCTTGTACGATTGGTATAGACAATCACATCCCCGTTTTTTTAGTGAGACAGACCCTATTTCTCTTGCCAGTCGCAAACCGTCCCGGCATTTGTTTACCGCGTCATTAACTTTTGCCAACCGATGCAAAATACTGCCAATAGCGATCTGCGATTCTGCCTGGCTCTGTAAGCTACCTATCTGATTGGAATAAGTCAGACATCGCTCATAGTAGGGTAAGGCTTTTTTATAATCTGACTGCGCATAGAACAAATCACCCAGGCTGTTTAATGCCAGAATCTGTAACTGCTTATCCTTCTTCCTGTCGGCAATTTGTAACGATTCGTTAAAACTCTGAAATGCGTTATTGTACTTGCCCTGTTTCAAATAGATATTACCAATAGCATCCTGTATCTGGGCAATTCTTTCCTGGTTACCTCCTCGTTTGTATACAGCATAAGCCTGAGTAAAATACTTCATAGCGTTGCTGTAATCTTTCGCCTTGGTATAAATTAAACCGATATTATTGGTGACGGCCGTCAAATTATCAGTATCACCAATTTCTTTAAATATGATAGCCGCCTGCCGAAAATGTTCCAGTGCTTTCAGGTAATTTCCCTGGCTATTATATACACTACCAATGTTATTCAGCGTTGAAGCAACTCCTTTTTTGTATCGTATCTTTTTAAAGGTTTCGGCTCCTTTTTTGAAAGCCGCTACTGCTTTCGAGAAATCGCCCTGATAATAATAGGTTATCGCCATGTAATTAAAGCAATCTCCTACTCTCTTTCCATCACCAATGTCCTGGTAAAGTTTTTGGCTTTTTCCAAACAATACCAACGATTGTTGATAGGCCTGCGTATCCTGAAAGCGAACCCCCTGATTAAAAAGGCTATCAGCTGTTTTCCTGTCAATGGCCTTAGTTACACTGGCCGGTGCAACTGTATTCTGTGTTGACGTGGTTTGTGCATACAACCTGTTCTCCATTCCTGTCGACAGAAGAACCCCCAGCAATATGCACATCCACGACTTCATCATCCTTTAATAATAAAACCACCATCTCCTCCACCCGATATAATATCCAACTGCTCGTCGTTCAGCTCCATGTCCTCCACCGGCTCGGCCGGGAAACTGGCAACCTTGTTAGACACATTCACCTGATCAGCAACGATCACCTTGTTGTTTTCCTGGTTGTTCTGTAGTTCCATGACTTTGTCTGTTTTGATTGGTTTTTCAGAACAAAATTGCCTATGCCTTAACTGATAAAACTGACAAAAAAACCGACAAAACCGCAATCACGCTTCCTGATTCGTTCCATTTCAGGACAATCTCCCCCGCTTCTGGTGCGGGGGAGTACCTATGCCCGCCTGGTTCGTTTTAGTATGGATCACTTTGAATCATTTCCGGTGTAGCTACGGTGCTACGCCCCGGCTTCCTAGTATTATGTGTATAAGTAGTACGCGTCTGTATAAATTCTTAGCTTTTAGTTGTGTTCTGTTGCCCTGATGACACTGTAAAGGTCTTAGTCAAAGGCATGTATATCAATAACTCGAGGTTATACTTTAGTCACTCAGGTTATAAGCGCAGGGCCCTGTCAGGCTGCCTCGTCGTAGTGCTGCAACGGCTCGTCGGTGGGCAGTTCCAGGCCGTCGAACAGATCACCGGCCGACACGATCCAGTTGTCATCGAATGAGCCAATCTCGTCGGCCATCGAGTCGATGTCGTTATTAATCCACACCTCAAAAGAGAACTCAGACGTGATGCGCTTTTTCATGATCTTACTTGTTTAGAGAGTCATTGTTCGTTTGTTTTTGTGATCGATTTGTTGACTCAAAGTTGCGACCTAACCAGACTGGTTTCAATAACCGGCCGTTATAGCTTAATCCATTTGGGCAAACTTTATTCGCTTTGGTTATACAGCCCATAAAAAAGCCACGAAACGCATCATCCCGTGGCTTTTTATACATGCATTAACTATCCTCCTATAATTTCTGCCGTGCCCATACTGAATCGTAATGCTTGGCCAGGCAGTAGTACAGCACAAGCTCATAGGCCCGCTGCTTGGACGGAAACAGCCGGTTCACAACCATATGAATCAGGCTGCTCAGCATGGAATGCAACGTTTGCGGATTGTACTCATAAGCGGCTACCAGCTTCTGCAACAGTTCGGTTTGCCGGCAGTGCCACTGGTTGTGTTCATCGGCCAGTGGAAAATCGGCCGATAGGGCATGCTCCAGGAGCGAGCGGTAGGTGCGGTATTTCTCGTTCAGTTGCCGACGCAGCGCCGACTCGCCCCCGAACTCCAGAAAAAAGCTTTCTTTAAGCCGGCTCATGATAGCCAGGCACCCGTCGGGCAAGAGGCCTGCCCCGGCCAGTAGCTGGTTAATTTTACGAATGGCAAACGCAAAGCGCAGGTTTTCGTCGAAGGCATCGCCGGTGCGCGCCATGAAGGCCAGCGTCGACAAACTGTCGCAGTGAAACAGCGTTTCGCACAGGCCGATGTGTTCCATACCGTACCGTTCCAGCTCGCGTTGGTAGGTATCGACCTGAACGCGGTGTACGATACCCGCTTCTATGGATTCGGCCAGCGCCTTTTCTACCACACGCACGACATGATGGTAAAATTCAAGGTGCGCGTTGCCCCGAAACCGAAGCCGCAGGTGGGGGTCGGTGTCTTTGTAACGCACAAAGAAAAACTCCTGGATGATCTGCGTTTTCAGCAGCTGCTGCACAACGGGGTAAATAGTTTGCAGCAGCAGGGCGTCGGATGTTTTTTCGCCCGTGTACACTTTCAGGTAGAACCACTCGCTGCCTACCGAAAATTTGCGCTGGGGCAGGTGCGTATTCGTCTGGCTCAGACCGGGTAGCGGCTGGGCAGCTTTGTTATGAAACGGAATAATGATTTCGTGCGTAAAATGCTCGCGTTTGTTGATCAGCGGGCAGCGGTCAGGCTGGGTCAGGCATTCGACCAGCCGAATCTGCGTCTGTTTTTTGATTTCGTCGATGAGCAGATTGAGCGACGCCGGTACGTGCAGCGCTATGTATAATTCATTATCGCCCTGGGCCAGCATAAACTGATCGGGCAAACCCACGGCCGTCAGCTGAGCTACGAGCCGCAACGGATTGTCGGGCGTCAGATCACGGCACTGCAGCTGCCAGGTAGCCCGGCTTATCAGGATGTTGCGGTATCTGACGCGGGGCAGGTAAGCCTGGGTTCGCAAAACGCCCCAGTTCCAGACCACGTTCAGGTGCATATCCTGCGCCTGTAAATCGCAGAGAAACCGGTAAATGGGCAGGCCCTGGCTAAAATTATGCGCGTTGGTCAGCCGCGGCACTACGCGCTGGTTCAGGCGTTTAGAACGCAGCACAACCCGGTCGTTACGCACCGATACCATTAGGTCAGACAACGAAATCTGATAATCAGGCGCCACCGACGACTGGCCCATGTAGGGGATTTCGTACTGGTAGAGCGTAGGTCGGATCAGGATGTTACCGACCCGGTTTTCGGGCAGGTGCACAATCTCGGCCATGATCACGTTGGGGTGGTGCTCTTCTTCGGCGGTGGCGCAAGTCCGGATGTGTTTGGCTAGCTGGGGGTCGCCTTCGCCAAAGCGGCTCATGAGATTAACGGCCGATGGCCCTTTGCAGGCCAGCAGGTTGAACAGAAAATCACCTTCGTCGAGTGCCCGGGCCGAGCGGGCCAGCAGCGATCCAAACGCGTAAAAACTGCCCGGCAACGGTGCCGACGCGGTTTGCTGGCTATTGATGTAGGTCAGATCGTCGTCGGTCAGGATGATTTCGTCCTGTTTGGTTCGCAGGGTTTCGGCGTATTTGTCCATGACCAGCGTCTGCCACCAGTCCCAGGCGGTGGTCTGGGCCACCGCAGCACTGGCAAAGGTAAGGTCGTCGATGAGCGGGGCGTAGCCTACACCCAGCATGGAACTGTGGCCGTAGCCAATGCCGAACTCCCCGTCGAGTGCCAGCGCCAGCGGCACCTCTTCGTCTTCGTACCGATTATAAAACAGCCGCTTGAACTCGTCGAGATTGGGGCATACGTAGGGCTGGTTCAGGGCCATCAGTTTCTCCAGCGGGCGCTGCAGGTGCTGCATGGCGCGTTCGCTCAACTGCAGGCCTGGCGTATCGAAAAATGTGTCGACCTGTACGACATCGGCAGTGGGCACGGCAATGGACCGATCTAGAAACCACTGCCGAACCTGCGTATACGCCACGAGCCGGTCGGGATGCTGCAACTGGTGCTGAAGCTGGCGCAGGTCGCTGGCCCAGGCGTCGGCATTTTCCAGCGAAGCAATTTGTTCGGTCAGCCGGTCGAGGTAGTGCAGGCCCGTTACGGTAGGTTCGATCTCGAAGATGAGTAACTGTCCTTCAATGAGTTGCTCAACAAAGTCGATCGCTTCGTCGGCCTGGGCATCCCGTTCGATCAGCAGCGCGGCCAGTTCCTGGATGGTGGCGCCGGTACGGGCGGCTTTGAGGACAAGGGTCAGGTACTGATCGGCTTCAACAACGCTGATAAAGTAGTTCCGGTTGCTGGCTTCGCGCTGCTGCTCGACATAACGAAGCGACGAACCAACCGGATAGAGCGATGAGTTGGGAAAAAGGCGTAGCTGCGTCCGAATGGTGGGCTGGTTCGTGAGCCACTCCCGAATGCCCAGCAGGCAATCCATATCAACGCGGGTGTGGGTACGCAGCGAGTGGGCCGGAGCAGCCTGAAATTGGGTGTATTCGCCAAACTGACCCGTCGTGCATCCCGCAAACATACCGTAGGGCGTGGCGCGGCTGCACATTCGAATCAGGTACTTGTGTAAAGTAGCCAGCAATTTATCCTGCTCGGGCAGGACCTCACCCGCCAGCCAGCGCCGGAAACGTTCGTAGAGGGTTGGCGACGCAGCCAGGATAGCCTCCTGCGCCAGCGGATCCTGATAATGTTGCCGTAAAAGTTCTTCGAGGGGATGGGAACTCAGCTGCTGGTAAAACTGAATTAGCCGGTCGAGGGAATAAAGGGGCCGACGTATCAAAAAAAAACGGCTTAGCTGGATCATTCGGGAAGTATATCGACGTGGAGGAACTTACTAATATAGTGAGCCCTGCCAGGGGTGTCAACAAAACCCGCTTTTTTTCGACTAATTACCCAAATAAATTATTGTTAATAAACAGACCGGAACGTATTGGGAATCGTTTTCGTGTAACTACATCTTTATCCGAACACAGCGACATAGCGCTCCATACTGACCGCAAATCGGTCAAATGAATACGGTTCGGTCAGAAAATCAAAGGGATGCAGGTTCAGATAGCTGAACAGATGAGCTGGATACGGCGAGGTAACGATAACCGCCGGATGCTGGCGAAGGGCGGCCAGAAACGGCTCCGGTACATCTTCGTCAGGGGCCGACAACCGCAGAAAAACCAGCGTACACTCTCTTGACCGGATGCAGGCGAGCGCATCTTCAGTAAACGCACCAGTCTGGCCAAAACATAGCCAGCCGGTGCGCTGAAGATAGTGAGCAAGCTGGCTTCGGCTTACTCTCGAATAGTTAAGGGTGAGGTAGGTTTGCAAGAGGTACTAGCCGCCAATAGTCAGAAAATCACAAATTCGGCTCGACTTACCTGTGTTTGAATTAGTCACACCAGCGGGCGTTAGGCACACAATGCGCTCTTTTTTCAGCGTAAGGCGGGGCGATACGGTAGCTGTTTGATTCTTCATGGTAATAGGCGTTAGAAAGTTGGTTTAGAAGTTAGCAGGTCGGTAGAAACAACTGTCGCTGGTGACCAGTGGCCGTTGACATGATAAACATAGCAGATGACCCAGGCCCGCAGCAAGTTGTTTAGATCGATTTCAGCCACTTTTCGACTAATTGCCGTCTTTTTTCGATGAATGATTGCCCGTCAGAAACCAGGAGTCGTCGCACCGCCAGCTAGCGAGTCGTCTCCTGAATGGGCTCCAGGTCGATAACGAGCTGAACCCGGTACACATCGGCCGCTGGTGTAATCGTCAGCGTGTGTTTATGAGCATACAAAGCCTCCAGCCGACGGCGCACATTCACCAGCCCTACCCCACCTGATTTAGCCCTGGTGCCAGCGGCACCTCGTCGGGGCGCTACGCTGTTGACTACGGTAAACGTTAGCCGGTGTTCGACCACAGTGGCGTCTACCCGTACATAAGCATTGGACATGCCTCCCTTTATGCCATGCTTGAAGGCGTTCTCCACGAAGGCGATCAGCAGCAGCGGAGCAACCTGACACACGCCGGCATCACCCTGCTGCTGGTAGTCGATTGTGATGGGCTGATCGGCCAGACGATTGCGCTCCAGATTGAGGTAGTTCTGAATATACGCCAGCTCTTTGTCGAGGGCAATGCGAGGCTGGTCGGTTTCGTAGAGGTTGTAGCGCATCAGCTCGGCGAGTTGCAGCACCAGGTTGGCTGCGGGCTCATCGGTATCGAAGATGCGGGCGTAAATGCTGTTGAGCGTGTTGAACAGAAAGTGCGGGTTGACCTGGGCCTTCAAAAAATTCAGCTCCAGAGCCAGTTTATCGCGTTCGGCCAGGACCAGTCGTCGCTGATAACTGATAATATCCCGAAATGCTTTGAAGGTTAATAAAACGATAGGCAAGCCAAACGCATAGAACAGGTTCCATAAAGCAACCCGTAAGCTGGTAAAGCAGCCCAGCCAGCCAGCCTCCCGAACCATCGCTTTTATTTTGGTAGCATACGTTGGTTTTCCGTCTGGCCGGACTTTATCACTGATCGAGTCCAGATAGTGGAACAACTCACTATTGAGCTGGTACATGACAAAGAAAACCACCAGGATGACGGTAGCCAGACGCAGGTACTTCTGGGAGTAGATGAAGGCCGGAAATACATAATACCCCAGCAGATAATACAGCCCGACTGTTTCCAGAAAATCAACGACCGACGCCGTACGGACGACTCGCTCATTGTCTTCAAAAATCCGGCTGCCGGTGCTGTCGATAAGCACAACGTACACGACCAGCCACATCAGCAGATGGCCCAGCACCCGAAACAGGCGTCGGTTTGGCCGATACACCGTGTCGAGTAGCTGACGCATTGGCTGACCAGCAGACCCTGGCGTATTTGTAAACGGATTTGTCACATTACCTGGCAACTAGAAACGTATACATTGGGGCTATAGCATATTCTTTTTCAGCTCATTCATAACCGTTTCGCGGTAGGTAACGCCAATGACTACTTTCTTGCCATCAAGTGTCGTAATCTGATTGCCGTCAATTTCTTTGATGGCCTGCCGACGCACAATAAACGAGCGGTTGACGCGCAAAAACTGGGAAGGCGGTAACATGTCTTCCAGCTTGGTCATGGTCATGTGCGTGACCAGCACACGGCCAGTCAGATGCAGCTTCAGATAATCTTTCATGCCTTCGGCAAAGACAATATCTTCGGGAGCCACCCGCACTAGTTTTTTATCTTCTTTGATCAGGAAGTAGGGTACGTTCTCACGCGGGTCGGCGGGGGCCTGCGCGGGCTGGCTAACCGGCGCTACTACGGGCGCGGCAGCACCGGCGTTCGGCACGAAGCCCAACCGTTTAACAACGCGGTTGATAGCTTCCAGAAATTTGTCGAAGCCAACGGGTTTTAGCAGATAGTGCGAGACCGAATCGAAGTCGTAGGTTTCGGCCGCAAACTGGGGCGAGGCCGTAACCATAATCACCATCGGATGCGGCTGCGGCAGTGACTTCAGAAACTGAACCCCGGTCATATCGGGCATCTCCACATCCAGAAACAAAATATCAGGTTTCAACTCCTGCACCTTCTCCAGCCCCTCAAACGGGTCGAAGCTCTGGCCCAGCAATGCCAGGTACGGCATCCGACTGATGTACTTCGACATAATCACGTGTGCCGGCGACTCATCGTCTACCAGATAGCAGGTCAGGGTTTCATTCATAGCACCGGCAATATATTCATTAGCCTGCTTCGATACACAATTGGTCGATGAAGCTGACCAATTGGTCGAAATAAGTTTCTGTCAGCTACCGCCTGCGTTTGTTTTGTAGTGTTCAAGTGCTACCAAAACCTCAAATCAGAAAGTCATGAACCCAATTGCTCTCAAGATCCGCAAACTACGGGAGATTCACGGCTACCCGCAGGAATACGTTGCTTTTCAGCTTGGTGTCAGCCAGGCAGCTTATAGTAAGAAAGAAACCGGGCGTACTGAGTTGTCGCTGACGGTACTGCAGCAGGTATCGCAGCTATACGGCATTAGCCTGATCGATCTGCTGAACCTCACCACGCAGGATTTGATTATCATGGCCATCCGCCAACAATAACCACCCCACCAATCCATTAGCAAACCGGAGGTTTTACTTACCACCAAACCCTGACAGTGGTCGTAGACCCTGTCAGTGGCAAACACCCTGTCAGTGGAAAACAACCAATACCCGGATAACAACTAGTGTAGACCGCTGATAAGACACAGGCGCACTGCCCACAACCTGAGTTACAGACAACCAAAGCCACTATACGAACAAATCTGGATTGGCGTGAACACGCCGAAGGTGAAGAGCAACACTGTATACGCCAAAACCGGCCCACCCAACAAGTGCTGCCAGGTCAATTGAGTAAACAAATCAGCCGTTGGCTATTGGTTGACAATAGCCAACGGCTGCGACTAATTCAGACCAAAGGCCGATAGCTTCACAAACTCGCTGACACGCTCGTCGATTTCGTCCTGCGTCAGGTTCATGATCCGCTCAGCCCCGAATTTCTCGACGCAGAACGACGCCATGGCCGACCCGTAGATGATGGCCCGCTTCATGTTGTCGAACGATATATCGTCGGTTTTGGCCAGGTAACCGATAAATCCGCCCGCAAACGTATCGCCGGCACCGGTCGGGTCGAAGACCGATTCGAGCGGCAACGCCGGCGCGAAGAAGATTCGGTCTTCCTGGAACAGCAGCGCACCGTGTTCACCTTTTTTGATGATGACCGTCTGGGGTCCCATCGTGCGGATTTTGGCGGCCGCCTTCACCAGTGAATACTCTTTGGTTAGCTGCCGCGCTTCTTCGTCGTTTACCACCAGCACATCGACCAGTTTCAGGAGCGCCATCAGGTCCGGATTGGCAATCTCGATCCAGAGGTTCATGGTGTCGAGAACGATCAGTTTAGGGCGGCTGTTCAGCCGCTCGATAACCGTTTTCTGAATAGCGGGGGCCGTGTTGCCCAGCATCAGGTACTGGCAATCCTGGTACGAAGCCGGAACAACCGGATCGAAGTTTTCCATCACGTTCAGCTGCACCTCAACGGTATCGCGGGTATTCATATCGTTATGATACTTACCCGACCAGAAAAACGTCTTCTCTCCTACCCGCACCTGCAATCCATCGGTATTGACGCCGTGACTGTTCAGATCGCGGATCATCGACTCCGGAAAATCATCGCCTACTACAGCAACGAGGTTGTTGTTCTTCGTGAAATACGAAGCCGACAGGGTGATATAGGTAGCGGCACCGCCGATGATCTTGTCGGTCTTGCCAAAGGGCGTTTCCAGCGCGTCGAAGGCTACGGAACCGATGGTTAATAAGCTCATTATTTATCTTTTTTGGTTTACAATTTTTCGGTATTCCAGTTACAGTTTTCGATCTCCACTGTGGTCTGTGTCCGCACCGTGGTCCGTGTCCCCACGGACCACTCGTGCGTCAGCAACACCATCCGCATGATTGGTCCGACTGCGCGTCCCGGTGGGGTCTGCAACCGTCATTCATTTTATCTTTCCTTCTTCCGGCCGATAACGGGGCAGCGTTTGAACGGCTTCGTCCGATCGAACAGGTAGCGGTAGGTAACGTGCGTCTTAACGATCGTTGACCCGAGCTGACTCACGAACCGAACCATAATGGGGTTAAAATCGCCAACCCAGTTCATCTCCAGCGTGTCGTACTGAAAATTCGGGTTGTGGTCGGCTTCGTGCGGCATCCGGAGCGCAATGGCCGCTTCGAGCCCCTTGCCCTGATGCGCGGGCGCTACCCCAAACACGACCCCAAAGGCCTTACGGTTGGTTTTGCGCAACACATGCCACAAAAAAGTCAGTTTGCCGAAAAGATCCAGTTTGCCGTTTACGTGCTTGAAAATCTGGTTCAACTCGGGCAGGCAGACGAAAAAGGCCACCGGTTCACCCTGATAATAAGCGAAATAAATGATTTTCTCGTCGATAACCGGCTTTAGCTTCTGCATCAACACCTGCGCCTGCTCTGCCGACATTTCCTTCACGCCCGAATGCCCGCCCCAGGCTGCGTTGTAGATATGCCGGAATTGCTCGGCCGCGGCCGGCAGCTGCTTTTTATCGATGGTCCGGAACGAGTAGTCGGGATTCTCGTAGATGCGCTGCGCCCGGTCTTTAACCGACTGCGACATCTCTGTCAGCCTCGCCCAGGTAGTTGGAATGCCGAAGGTGAACTGCCGGAAATAATCCTGGAAGCCGTAAGCCTCGAAGAAACTGATGTAGTACGGTTTGGTATACGGCATGCAGTAGTTGGGCTCGCGGTCGAACCCGTCGACCAGCAGCCCCCACCACCGGTCGCGGTCGCCGAAGTTGATCGGGCCGTCCATGGCTTCCATACCGCGGCTCTGGAGCCAGACTTTGGCCGCGTCGAACAGCCGGAACGCAGCCGCCTGATCGTCGATGCACTCAAAAAAACCCATGCCGCCGGTGGGCTGGTCATTATCCAGGTTGGCAATGGCATGATCGATGAAGACCGCCACGCGCCCCATGGTTTCACCCCGGTCGTTGAGCAGCAGATACCGTACGCATTCGCCCTGCTCGAACCGCTTGTTCCGCTTCGGGTCAAAAACCTCCTCAACATCGGCGTCGAGCGGCCGTATCCAGTTGGCATCAGCCTTGTACAAACGAACCGGAAACTGGATGAACTCCTTTTGGTATTGGGGATTAGTGCCTACGTCTACGATCTGCATTCCTGATCAACTCGTGGTTACTGACAAACGGATAGCGGTAAGGCCAGGCCTGAGCCTGTTTTCGTTACCACTTATACGCTGGTCATGTCAAGTAGGCAAAGATAGCGAGTTTGGCCCGGTCCGTCATTTTCCGGGTAACAATGCGTAGCTTTGTCTACTATAAACGAGTCGTTCAGCTGTTCCGGACGAAACCGGTTTCGAACAGCCGAGCAAGCCCATTACCATGACGCAGCCGCTCAAGCTATACAATACGCTTTCCCGCCGAAAAGAACTGTTTGAACCGCTTAATCCGCCCTACGTGGGCATGTACGTCTGCGGACCGACAGTGTATAATTACGTTCATCTGGGTAACGTTCGTACGTTCCTGACCTTCGATACCCTCTACCGCTACCTGACCTTTATCGGGTATAAAGTGCGCTACGTCCGTAACCTGACCGACGTAGGCCACCTGGTCGGCGACGGCGACGAAGGCGAAGACAAAATCGGGCGCATGGCCAAACTGGAAAAAGTAGAACCAATGGAGATTGTACAGCGGTTTACGAACGATTTCCACACGGTAATGGCCCAGTTCAACACCATTCCGCCCAGCATCGAGCCGACGGCCACGGGCCACATGGTGGAGCAGATCGAAGCCGTACAAACGCTGCTGGCCAAAGAACTGGCCTACGAGTCGAACGGGTCGGTCTACTTCGATATCGAGAGATACAACCAGCAGGGCGGCAACTACGGCAAACTGTCGGGCCGGATTCTGGACGACCTGCTGAACGAAACCCGCGAGCTCGACGGCCAGTCGGAGAAGCGCAACCCCCTCGATTTTGCCATCTGGAAACGGGCCTCGCCCGAGCATATCATGCGCTGGAATTCGCCCTGGGGCGAAGGCTTTCCGGGCTGGCACCTCGAATGTACCTGCATGAGCACCAAGTACCTGGGCAAACAGTTCGATATTCACGGGGGCGGCATGGACCTCAAGTTTCCGCACCACGAATGTGAAATTGCTCAGGGCGACGGACTCACCGGCCACGACCCCGTGCGGTACTGGATGCACTCCAACATGCTCACCGTCAACGGCCAGAAAATGAGCAAGTCGCTGGGTAACTCGTTCCTGCCCGCCGAGCTGTTTGCCGGAAGCCATTACCTGCTTGAGCAGGCATATAGCCCGATGACGGTGCGCTTCTTCATGTTACAGTCCCACTACCGCAGCACCCTTGATTTCTCGAACGACGCCCTCAAGGCCGCTCAGAAAGGCTACCGGCGACTGGCTAACGGGCTGCGGGTGGTCAAAACCATGAGCTACCGGCCCGACGAGAGCGTATCGGCCGACATGGCCAAACAGGAGGATATTCGCAAAGCCGTTCAGCAGTTTTATGAAGCCATGAACGATGACCTCAACACCGCCGTAGCCATTGCGCAGGTATTTACGCTCCTCAAATACGTGAATATGCTGTACCTGAACCAGCTTCAGCCGGCCGCGCTGGGCGACGATGTGTTCACGCTGCTGAAAGAGTCGTTCAGCACCTTCATGCAGGATGTGTTGGGACTGAAAGAAGAAGGCAGCGATAACCAGCCCGTGCTGGAAGGCCTGCTGACCCTCTACCGTGAATACAAAGAACAGCGCCAATACGACAAAGTAGACCAGATTCGTTCGTACTTCAAGGCACAGGGGCTGGCCATCAAAGACATGAAACACCAGATCGACTGGGCCTACGAAGAGTAATTACCTGTATGAGCAGATTCTTTCTTAGTATCCTCGCCACGGCGCTTATTATGGCCGCCTGTAAAGAAAAACCCAGGCAAAGTGACGCGACCCAGCCTGCGGATCAACCCGTACAGGTAACGGCTCCTCCGTTCAACGCCGACTCGGCCTATACCTACATTGACCGGCAGGTAGCGTTCGGACCGCGGGTTCCGAACACGCCCGCCCACGTCGCCACCGGCAATTACCTCGTTGCCAAGCTGAAACAGTTCGGATGCGAAGTAACGGAGCAGAACTTTGTGGCCACCACCTGGGATGGCAAGAAGCTGAACGCCCGCAACATCATCGGCACTATCAACCCCCAGGCTACCAAGCGTATCGTGCTGGCCAGCCACTGGGATTCGCGCCCCCAGGCCGACCAGGACCCCGATAAAGCCGATCAGTCGAAACCCGTAACAGCCGCCAACGACGGCGCCAGTGGCGTAGGCGTGCTGCTGGAACTGGCCCGTACTATTCAGCAGGCTCAGAAAAAGCCAGGGGTCGGTATCGACATTATTTTCTTCGATGCCGAAGACTGGGGTAACTCCGAGAAAGCGGCCAACGATTTTGAACCGGCAACCGGCAATCAGTACGACTACATTGGCTTCTGCCTGGGCTCGCGCTACTGGGCCAAGAACCTGCATAAACCCGGCTATACGGCTTACTTCGGTATTCTGCTCGATATGGTTGGCGCCAAAGGGGCTACCTTCGCCAAAGAAGGCCTTTCGATGCAGTTTGCGCCCAGCGTGGTGAATAAGGTCTGGCAAACCGCCAGCGCGGCCGGCTACAGCCAGTACTTCATCGATCAGCCCGGCGGTCAGATTACCGACGATCACCTGGCTCCCAATACTATTGCCAAAATCCCGATGATCGATATCATTCACACCAACGCCGGTACGGGTGGCTTCTTTCCGGCCTGGCATACGGCCGACGATAACATGAGCAATATCGACCGGGGTACCCTCAAAGCCGTTGGTCAAACGCTGCTCCAGGTCGTATATAATGAATAAGCGGGCTATGAATACGAACCTGTTTGGTACAGGCCGTCGGCTGGCAGGTGGCCTGTTTGTCGTTTGCTGGAGCCTGACCCTGCTGGCCTGTGGTACGGTACCGGATCAGTTTGGCAAGCTTAACCTCAAAAAATGGCGGGGCGACCGGGGAGGCTGCACGGGCACCCGCTCCGCCCTCGAGGCCGACTTCAGAGCTGAGATTCCGAACCTGAAGGGCAAAACAGCCAATACCATCGGCGAGTGGCTCGGCCGGCCCGACGCCAACATCCTGGCCGATCGGAACCAGAAATTCTACGTCTACTACCTCGAAAAAGGCCCCCAGTGCGATAAAGTCGGGGCAAAATCGAGCAGCCGCTCGGTAGCGATTCGGATGAGCGCCATTGGCTTGGCTACCGAAATCACCTTCCAGAACGGATTGCCGTAGGGCCGGCCCTGCGGGGCTATAAGTAGAATTTTTTACGCTCGATCATCTCCCCCACCACATCGGGTACCATATACCGGATGGATCGGTTGGCGCGGATACGCTCGCGGATGAACGTGGCCGAGATGTCGAGCAGGGGCGCTTCGACCACGCGTACGTTCGGGTGGGTTTTGAAGGCACTCTCTGCCGAGCGCGGCCTTTGGTAGACATACAGGCCGTAATACTCCAGAATAGCTTCGTGATTTTTCCAGTTGGCAAACTGCTCCAGGTTGTCTTCGCCCATAATGAGCCGAAACCGATGCTGCGGATATTTCTCCGACAGCCGCACAAGCGTATCGATCGTATAGCTTGGCTTGGGCATCGAGAATTCAATATCGGTTGCTTTCAGTCGGCTGTTGTCGGCTATGGCCCGCTCAACCATGTCCATCCGGTCAAACTCGTGCAGGAGGCTTTTGGTCTTCTTGAATGGATTCTGGGGCGACACTACGAACCAGACCTGATCCAGGTCGGTTGAGGTTGCCATGGTATCGGCAATGATGAGGTGTCCGACATGAATCGGATTAAACGAGCCGAAAAAAAGACCTACGTTCAAGAGTACATGTGTGTTTATGACGGTGGGGTATGTACGCACCGAAACATCAGTGAGCAACCCCAAATCCGTTTGCCTTACAGTATCGACGCTTTGGGCGGAACCTTATCTTCGTTGACGAAGTCGTTCACCAGCTTCTGGGCTTTTTGCAGCGATGTTTCCAGATCGTCATTGACCAGAATCACATCGAACTCGTTCTGGAAGCTCATCTCGAAGTGCACCTTGAACAGCCGTTTCGACAGGCTTTCTTCTGTTTCAGAACCGCGGCCAATCAGGCGCTGACGCAGGGTTTCTTCGTCGGGTACTTTCACGAACACGGCCAGGGCTTTGTCGCCATAATATTCTTTAAGCTTCAGCCCACCTTTTACATCGACATCGAAGAGAACGTGTTTTCCACTGGCCCATACGCGTTCGATTTCGGATTTCAGCGTGCCGTAGAACGCGCCGACGTACACTTCTTCCCATTCTACAAACTCGTGGTTATCTATTTTCTGCTTGAAATCTTCGGGTGTCAGAAAGTAGTAATCCTGCCCGTTTTGCTCCGAACGGCCTCTGCGGTCGCGGGTACAGGCTGAAATAGAAAAACCGAGATTGTTATTCTCGGCCAGCAGATGCTTGACGATGGTTGTCTTACCAGAACCTGAAGGAGCCGAAAAAATGATGAGTTTCCCGTTCAATGTGTGTTGGTGGTTTACCGGTTATAAAGAAAATCGGGGTAACCAAGGTGGCGTGGGCCAGATCCTTAATTACCCCAATTCGTGTAATGTCTTTCTTAACTAAACGTCAGAATCTTGGCTTTGATCGTTGCCACCAACTGATCGGGGCAACACCGTTTTTCCATGCGTTTGGTCAACAACTCTTTTACTTCTTTTTCGAGGTGGTACATCTCGATGCAGGGTTTGCATGATTCGAGATTGACCTTCAGTCGGGCGAGCTGCTGTTCGGTAGCTTCCCCATCCAGAATCAGCTGGATCATCTTCAAGCAGTCTGCCTGATGACTGCAATGTTCTTTCATCGCAGGCTCTGCGCTGGATGAAGATGACGATGGCAAAGACGTTTGCATTGGAAAAATTTTATTTATTCCAAGAATAATAATACGTTAAGTTATCAGCAGAACCAAAATACAGATAGAAAAAGTTCGGTTTATTCGTCAGTTTCTTCGTTATATCCCATGGATGCTGCGTAATCCCGTAGTTTCTCTTTCAGGAGGTTACGGGCGCGGTGCAACCGGGAGCGAACGGTACCGATCGGGATGTCCAGAATCTTAGCCATCTCTTCGTAAGTAAACCCTTCGATATCACAAAGGATAATTACCGTTCTGAAATCAACCGGCAGCGCGTTAAGCGCTGTGGCCACTTCATCACCAATCAGATCTGAGACTGACTCAGCCCGCAGATCAACCGTATGCTCTGTTTCGGCGTCTTCTGAATTATAGGTCGTTTCAACGTCCTGATAATCTACTTTAGCCGGCTCTTTGCTTTTCTTACGATAATCGTTGATGAAGCTGTTCTTCAGTATTCGAAACAGCCATGCTTTAGCGTTGGTTCCCTGCTCAAACGACGAAATAAAGCGGAAAGCCTTTAGATACGTATCCTGTACGAGGTCGTTGGCATCATCCTCGTCAGTTGTCAGGCGGAAAGCAAAGTTGTACATGGAGTCAATGTGGGGCATGAACTCCTTGTTAAATACCTGATACTTCTGCTCGTCGGTATATCGGCGGGCAGGGGCATCAGCCGAGGGCTGCTCAGTAGAACCGCCATCGGGTGTTAGTTGATCGTCGTCGCGAGTTGGCGTATCTGACATAACTTCGGGTATGGTCGCCATAAAAGTAAGCGTTTATTGCCGTTTGCAAGCGGCAGACTTCAACGAATTCCTGAATCAACTGAGACCAATCCGCTGAGTATGATCAAAGGTTGACTGCAAAAACCAATCCTTTGTTCAAAAAAAAGGTTTAAAATCAATGGCTTATGCCGAATTGTCAGTGAACGTTTCTAAATCGGCGAATGTTAAAGCCGGCCAGTGATTAATCATCCGTGATTAATCACTGGCCGGCTTTGAGAAACGGACGCTGTCAGGCCGTAATAGATGAAAAGTAGCGTTTTAGCCACGAATCGGCCGCCCTGATCTGCCAGTCTGTCAAAAATTCAGCTTTCGTTTTCACCAGCGTGTTGAAAACCGGCGTGTCAGGCTGGATCGTCCCATCGGCCACCGCGGCTTTGATGGCGGGCAGCGCAAACGTGCCCACCGACCCATCAGCCTGCCGGATGGCAGCCGATCGGTCGAAGAAATCGACCGACAATTGCTGGCCAATTTCGCGCAGGGTCCGGACCGACGCATCGATCGAGCAACCACTTGGCAGATTATATCCTTCATCGACACCCACGACCACAAACCGGTTTTCGACAACCTGGGCCGAAGCCAGCAGGGGTTGCCCGTGCGCGGCCCAGTCGCCAAGCGCCGGTTTCAGCCGCTGTTCGATAGCCAGTACATCAGCATCCGAAAGCGGCCGGCTGGCCTGGTAAACCCACACGCGGGCACCATCGGGCAAGGTTTTAAAATCGGTATACATAAGTTGAATGATAGATCTATAATGATAAATGATGAGTGATAAACGATGAATGGGCTTGTTGGCTATTACCTGGCAGCCGCATTCATCGTTTATCACTCATCATTTATCATTTGTTTACAGTCCTTCGCGCTGAGCGATTAGCTCCGCAATATCGTAGACCCGAACGCTGTCTTCGCGGTTCTGGTTCTTAACGCCGTCAGACATCATGGTCATGCAGAACGGGCACGAAACCGCAATGGTGTCGGCGCCCGTGGCCAGGGCTTCCTGAACCCGCTCTACGTTTACATCTTTATGGCCGGGTTCGGGTTCTTTGAAGTATTGGCCGCCACCGGCTCCGCAGCAGAGACCGTTGGCCCGCACGCGCTTCATCTCAACCAGATCGGCGTCCAGAGCCGCCAGCACATCGCGCGGGGCTTCGTAGATTTTGTTGGCCCGACCCAGGTAGCATGAATCGTGAAAGGTAATTTTACGGCCTTTGAACGACTGCCCGTCTTTCACCCGCACCCGTCCTTCGTTGATCAGGCCCTGCAAAAATTGCGAGTGATGAATCACTTCGTAGTTGCCGCCCAGCTCCGGGTATTCGTTCTTGATGGTGTTGAAGCAGTGCGGACAGGCCGTCACTATCTTTTTCACGTTATAGCCGTTCAGGACCTGAATATTGGCCATGGCCTGCATCTGAAACAGGAACTCGTTACCAGCCCGCCGGGCCGGATCGCCGGTACAGGCTTCTTCGGGCCCCAGCACGGCGAACTTGATGCCTACGTGATTCAGAATGCGAACAAAAGCAATGGTCACGCGCTTGTAGCGATCATCGAACGAGCCCGCACAGCCCACCCAGAACAGCACTTCCGGCTCTTCGCCAGCCGCAGCCATCTCGGCCATTGTTGGAACACTATATGTTTTCTCGGTTGTCATTTTCAGCAGGTAGTTTTTTCAGTATTCGGTTTGCAGTGGTTCGTTGTATGGTCCATCACCGTGGTTCGTGTCCTCACGGACCACTTGTCCGGATGGTTTGCTGACGCCTGAGAGGTCCGTGAGGACACGGACCACGGTGAAGCGCAGAACGCACAAACCAACGGCGCATACTGGAGCAAACCGAATGGGTGTATCCGGTTTATTTAATTACAGACTCGTTAACCTGATCGGCCCAGTTGAACCGGTCGCCGGGCGAGAACTTCCAGGGCGCCATGTTGTTCTCGATGTTGCTGAACATCGCGTTCCAGGAAGCGGGGGCCTGCGACTCTTCCATTACCCGATACCGGCGTAACTGAAGAATGATATCAAGCGGGTTAATATTGATGGGGCAGGCGTTAATGCAGGCCTGGCAGGTGGTGCAGGCGTTCAGCTCCTCGGCCGTGATGTAATCGTTCAGCAGCGATTTGTCATCCTTATAGTCGTCGCCCTGGGTTTGCCAGCCGCGCTGAATCTCTTCGAGCCGGTCGCGGGTGTCCATCATGATTTTGCGGGGCGATAGTTTTTTGCCGGTGATATTGGCCGGACAGGCGGCCGTACAGCGACCACATTCGGTACAACTGTAGGCGTTCATGAGGTTGATCCACTTCAGGTCATGGACATCTTTGGCGCCAAAGCGACCAACTTCAGCCGGCTGCTGCCCATTATCATTCTCCTGCGACCCATCGGCCTCGGTCGTAAGCGGTAAACCCAGTGCCAGCTGCACCTCTTTGGTGATCTCGGGCATATTCTGCATTTCGCCTTTGGGTTGCAGATCTGAGAAGTAGACGTTTGGAAAGCCCAGTGCAATGTGCAGGTGTTTCGAGTAGGTTACATATACCGCAAAGGCCAGGATGCCGAGAATGTGCAGCCACCACGCCCCGCGTTCGTAGGCTACCAGCGCCGTATCGCTAAATCCGGTAAACAGCGGTTTCAGATACTGGCTGATAAGGAAATCGGGCACCACGCCCTGCAGCTCGCCATAGTGGCCAACCCCCCGGTCGCGCAGTACACTATCTGACGCATTCCAAGTCAGGAAGGCAATCATCAGCACGATCTCGGCTGTCAGGATAATGGTAGCATCAGGAACCGACCAGCCGCGCAGTTCCCGGTGTCGGCCGGCCTGTAGGCGGCTTACCCGCGTCACAAACCGGCGCGTCAGAAACACGACGCATACGGCCAGCACGCCGAACGCCAGTACTTCGAACACATCGATCAGGATCGGGTAAACGGGAGTGATATATGGCGCAAACAGCCGGTGCGTACCCAGCACCCCATCCAGAATGATCTCCAGAATCTCGAGGTTGATGATGACAAACCCGGCGTAGATCACAAAGTGCATTATGCCGACCAGCAGATTGGTGAACATCTTCTTCTGGCCAAAGGCAACCAGCAACATGGTTTTCCAACGTTCGGCAGCGTTATCGGTGCGGTCTTCGGGCCGACCGAGGTTAATAGCGCGGGCTATAAGCTTCACGCGTTTGGTTATGTACCAGGCCGTAACTGCCAGGGCGGCTACGAACAAAATTTGCTGAATTATTTCCATGTGTATTTCAGAGCAACCTTGCCTGATAGTCAGCAATCTAAACGCTCAACCAGGACTTACTTAAAAAATATTCCGTTACAAGTATTGCAAAAGGCCGACAAACCCGTACTTTTGCACCCACGTTCGCAGTTCAGCGCAACCCGGTGATGTAGCTCAGTTGGTAGAGCAAAGGACTGAAAATCCTTGTGTCGGCGGTTCGATTCCGTCCATCACCACACTTAAAAGCCTTTCCGTTGTCGGGAAGGCTTTTTTCGTTGTCACCCTCTCTCCGATTTTCCCAAAAAACAGTATGCATGCATACTGTTTTTCGACTTAGCAAAGATACGACTTTCTAAAAGCCTAACAAGTGAAAGCAAGGGATGTTTTGACTAATTCGAAGATAAAAGAGGGCAATTCTTACCGCAACTCCTTCACAAACAGCCACTACGGCTTATTGCTGGCCGTACCGAGCGCAGCATTCATCTCAATACCAATTGCCTGCATGAGCTGACTGGCGTTAAAACTCTCGCAGATTCCATCCCGCAGGGTATAGTCGAAGATGAGCTTGCCGTCCTGAATGTCGGACTGAAAATGGTAGTTGCTCACGAACCCGGCCGCATCGGTGAGCTGCCCCAGCTCCAGGTCATGCGTCGATACGAACCCGAACGCGCTGGTGCGGTGGAGCTGACGAATGAGCGCTTCGGCCCCGCGGTGCCGGTCGGCGGAGTTGGTTCCTTTTAGAATTTCGTCGAGGAAATACAGGACCGGTGTTCCTGAAGACTGCTGCGTGAGCCGAATCAGGGTCTGCAGCCGGATCAGCTCTGCGTAGAACGATGAGGTGCTTTCTTCGAGCGAGTCCTGCGTGCGCATGCTCGTAAACACCCGTACAACCGAAACCGTAAACGAGTCGGCGCTTACGACCGCACCCGCCAGCGCCAGCACGACGTTAGCGCCTACCGTACGCAGAAAGGTACTCTTGCCTGACATGTTCGATCCCGTTATGAGCACCGTTTTTCCGGAACCCGCCAGCGCCAGCGAATTGGGAATACTCCGGTCGGGTGGTAGCAGCGGGTGAGCGGCTCGGGTCAGCCTGAGCGTGGCGTCTCCGTCTGCTATGTCGGGGGTGGTGTAAGCTGGATGCGCGTAGGCAAATCCGGCCAGGCTATTGAGCGCTTCGAGCTCGCCCAGTGCTTCGAACCAGCGTCCCAGATGGGGGCCGTACTGCGCCTGCCAGGCCGACAGCCGGAACAGGTAATGGATGTCCCACAGGCTTGCCACTCCAAACAGCAGGTAGAAGTACGGATTACGCCGGAAGTTTAGCCCTTCGGTCAGCCGGGCTAGCTGACCAATCGCCTGCGAGGCCCGGTTCCCGTTGGTGTTTAATGCCTGCCGGACAGCGGCTATCCGTACAGACTGGCCGGGAGCCTGCTCAGCCTGCGCAAACAGCTGCTGAAACGACCGGAGCGCTACCGAGAGCGCAAACGTTTGCTCACTCACTTCTTTGGCCTGGGCCGATAGCTGGCTCAACACGAGAGTGTGTACGGCCAGCGCGGCCAGAACGGCTAAACCGGGCAGGTAGCCCAACAGCCAGGCTATGAATACAGCGGCCGTTATTGCCGGCAGCAGGAACCGGACAATCGCCAGGTAGCCGGGCAGCGAAGGTCCTTTACCGGCGCCCCACTGAATTAGCGATTCGGGTGAGCGGCCAATGGTTTCTTCCAGATCGGCCAGGGCTTCGACCTGCTGCCGCCAATCGATCTCAGGCCGCAGATCGGCCGTTGCCTGCTGACGGAGTCGGATAACGTCGGCGGGGGCGGGGGTTTGCAGCCAGGCTGCCAGTTTCTGCCGGCCTTCGTAGGTATGGGTCCGGTTCAGCAGCCGGAACAGCGAGTGCTTACCAAAAATATCGAGGTCATGAGTATACGGGTGGTTCGTATGCGCAAAGGTGTCGCCGGTGTCGGTGCGCAGGTACTGACGATCGAGCCGGGCCAGTTCATCCTGGTTGATGAACGCTTTTTTGCGGGCCAGATCCCGGTCGCGCCGGACGGCCTGATGTCGTTTGAGCAGAACCAGAAACCCGGCCAGCCCAACGACCAGAACCACCACCGCAGCGGCTGACTGATCGGCTCTGGCCAGTACCCAAACGGCTACCACGGCGCTGATAAACCAAATAAGCCGCCCGATAGCCAGCTGATTATACTGGCGCTGGGCGGCTTGCTGAACCTGTATGAATTCCTGTTGTCGCTTACTAAATGTATTCCTGGGCATTCGGTAACACGACCGCTGGGCCGCTGTTTCTCTACGGATTATGGGTCTGAGCCCGCATTATTTGTTGCAATCCTGACACACGCCCTGAATGAGCAGATTCATTTCTTTCCGGTCGTAGCCCGTCGGGAGCGACACCGTCGGAATCCGGACTTCGTTGAGGCAGGTCGTTTGTCCGCAGGCTTCGCACTTGAAGTGAACGTGGTCGTGGTGGTGATGACCATCGGCGCAGGCATCGCGGCAAAGGGCGTATTTGGTTCCACCCTCGTCGTCGAGCACCTTATGAATAAGTCCGGCGTCGACGAACGTCCGCAGGGTACGGTATACCGTTACGCGGTCGTGGTCCGGGCCGAGCCCGTTTTCTACGTCATTATGGGCCAGCGCATGACCAGCGTTCAGAAACAGATTGAGCACCTGTTCGCGGCCCGCGGTATGGCGTAGGTTAAACACTTTTAAGGTTTGCGCGGCATTCATGGCGTTAGGTAAAGAGACTGAATACGGTAAATGAAGCAAGTCTACATGGAGTAAACAATCCGGTTACCGTATTCATTCATTAGTCATTATCGAGCACCTCGAACTGCAATTTAACCAGGTTTGCATAGATGCCGTCTTCGTAGGCAGCCAGTTCGTCGTGGGTGCCCTGCTCGGCCACCTGGCCTTCGCGCATGACGTAGATCCGGTCTACTTTGCGGATGGTGGCCAGCCGGTGGGCAATGATGATGGTCGTCCGGTTCTGCATCAGTTCGTCGAGGGCTTCCTGCACGAGCCGCTCCGATTCGGCGTCGAGCGAGCTAGTTGCTTCGTCCAGAATCAGGATAGCCGGATTTTTCAGGATGGCCCGGGCAATGGCAATCCGTTGCCGCTGCCCACCCGAGAGCTTAACGCCCCGCTCGCCCACAACCGTCTGCAAGCCCTCCGGAAAGGATTCGATAAAGTCGAGCGCGTTGGCTTTACGGGCGGCTTCCCGAACTTCGGCTTCGGTAGCGCCGGGTTTTCCGTACTGAATATTTTCTAGGATAGTACCGCCAAACAGCATGACTTCCTGCGGCACAACGGCAATGTTCCGGCGTAGTTCGGTGATGTTGAAGTTGCTCAGATCCCGGCCGTCGACGGTGATTTGTCCGCTGCCGACCTGGTAGTAGCGCATCAGCAGCTGCACGATGGTCGACTTACCGGCTCCGCTCTGCCCCACCAGCGCAATTTTACGCCCGGCGGCCACATCGATCGAGATGCCTTTCAGCACCGCTACATCCGTACGGGATGGATACGAGAACCGAACGTCTTTGAACTGTACGTGACCATGTACCGGTACAAACAGCGGTAGCTCTTCGCGCGGATCCACTTCCGACTCCTCTTCCAGAATCTCCAGAATCCGGTCCGAAGCCCCGAGGGTTCGCTGCACCTGCGCGTACATATCGCCGATGCCCGCTACCGAGCCGCCGATAAAAGCCGTGTAGAAGATAAACGTCAGCAGATCGGCAAACGGAATTTCGCCCGACTGCACCAGGCTACCGCCGTACCACACAATGCCCATGATACCGCCGAACATGGCGAAGATGACAAACGAAACGAATACCCCCCGGAAACGGGCGGTACGCAGGGCCGTGCCGACCATCTTCTGCAGGGCAGCTCCGTAACGGCCAATTTCGATGCGCTCGTTGGTAAACGCTTTTACAATGTTGATCGATTGGAGGGTTTCCTCAACGATGACACTGGCTGCGGCCAGCTGATCCTGCGCTTCTTTCGACAGTTTGCGGATATACCGACCAAAAATCATGGCCGCTACAATGATGACCGGAAAGGTGGCCAGCATGAAGAGCGTCAGTTTCCAGGACACGTACAGAATAAACAGTGTACCGCCCACCAGCGTAGCCACCTGCCGGAACAGTTCGGCCAGCGTGATGGACAACACATCCTGAAGTTGCGACACGTCGGCCGAGATCCGGCTTGTCAGCTCGCCAACGCGCCGTTTTTCGAAGAACGGAATTGGCAGCGTCACGATCTTGCTGTACACTTCGCGCCGGACGTCAGCCATCGACCGCTCGCTGACCTGCGCGAAGAAATAAATTCGAAAGAACGAGAAGATGGCCTGCAGCACCAGAATGGCACCAAAGATCAGAATGACCTGCCCCAGCGTAAAGGCCGACTTACCCTGAATAACGCTCGTTACCTGCCCGATCAGGGCCGGAAAACTCAGGGTTGTCAGGGTCGATAACACCAGGAAGATGAACCCCATGGCAAACTGCGCCCGGTACGGCCGCACGAACCGAAACACCCGCAGTGCTTTCTGGAGGCTTTCCCGGTTTACTTTTTTCTTGTCTTCTTCGTTGGCGTCCTCGCCAAAGTTTCGTCCGCGTTTTGCCATTATAAAAACGGTTTACGGTCTTCGGTTTATGAAATTCGGCAGACAGCCCGATTGGTTGTCGGTATGCCAGCCGCCTGCTCCCCTAAACCGCCAGCCGATTATTCTTTTTGACCTTTATAGCCAGACTGTTCAAACAGCTGGCGGGCATCGGCGTTGCGCATCAGTTCGGCAATGCCAACGCTACTGTGTTCATCGTGATACTGTCCTACGATGCGCCAGCCCAGCCAGCGCCCAATCGCCCCCGGGCAGCCCTGCCCGATTTCGGCTGTAAAGGGCCGTTCGTTCAAATATCGCTGTTTTATGGCCGGATTAGTCTGGTAAAGCAGTTGATTATCGATAAAATGTCCCCAGACGATATCCTGCGCATTAAACGTTTCGGTCAGTTGTTTGTCAGAATAGCCGATGACCAGACTATCGGCCACGTCGGGCAGCATGGTTTTGGTGAATACGTACCCTTTGCCATAGTATACCATATCGGCCAGCATGGTCTGGTCGGCCCGGTTTGTAGCGTTGTATTTGTCAGAAATGGCAAAGACGATGGCCGGTACGATATAGTCTTTCTGGTAACGTCGTAAAATGTAGGCCGGAAATTGTGGACCCTGGGGCCGATAGGTTGCGGTTGGCCCCGCGAAGTAGTCGATCCCGATCACGATCAGGCTATCGGTAACGACCAGGTCGGGTCCCATGAAGCCGGTTACGAGGGTAACCACTTTGGGGTTCCGGAAATCGGGAAAGTCTTTACGTATATTCGTGAAAGCTTCGGCCAGCTGGTTTTGCAGGTCGGTCATGTCGCCGAACTCCTGCTGAACCTGCTTATTGAGTTCGTTCAGGGCGGGGTTGGCGATCCGGTTGCTCAATTCGCGGACCAACGCTGTATCAGTTGTGGTCTCATTCGCGTTAAAGTACAATTGAGCCACCGCCGGGTTGCGATTCAGAAAAGCCCGGATACTATCGGGCAACGGACTGGAAAACAATTGCCGGTCGAGCCGAACTAGCGTAACTTCTTCGTTTTTAGTACACGAAGTCAGATAAACCAAACAAAAAAGCCCGATGAGGGCTGCCCAGTATCGCATCAAAATCGTTTGTTTTCTTTATTGAAAACGTGCAAAATTATGAAAAAAGTTGCAGGGATCAGCCTGATTTTGACGCTGCTGGTAGCTACCGCCTTCGGTCAGTCCGTATCGCGCCAGAACATTACCCGTCCCCGAGACAGTTTCTCGAAAGAATCGGACAAGCGATTCCGCAAGATTCTCGGCGATCAGTATGATGAGCGTACGCAGCGCGGCCGGTCAGATAACGAAGAAGCCTATGACGAAGAACGTCGCCGACGCCGGAAACGGAAGCCGCAGCAGTCGGCCGAGTACGACGGCACCGGCCCCGATTATGCCCGGCCCAACAAACTGATCGAGATGAGCATCCGGTTTGCGCCCTCGCTCAATCTGAACACGGCCGAAGGGCAGGGCAGCTATGCCGGCTTTCTCGATAATGGCATTGGCGCCCGGATGAGCGTTGGCCCTTCTCTCGATTATTTTTTCTTCAAGGACCGCTACGCGTTCAGCAGTGGCTTGTGGTATACCATCAAACGGTCTGGCTTTCAGATGCCAGGGTCTTTCGGCGAGTCTCGCTTCACACCGGGCGCGCCTTACAAAGAATCTCTCTATAACCTCCAGTATCTGCAGGTGCCGGTATCGGTAAAAATGTTCGCCAACAACATTGCGCCCCGTATCCGGCTGTACGTACAGACGGGCGGGCTGCTGAGTCTGAAAGTAGCCGAACGCGCCCTGCAAACCGAACGCAACGGCTTATACCAGGCCGAAAGCGGTGGCGACCGGCGGCAGTACGGCTTCGGTGATGTTGAGCTGCTGCTCGGCACCGGGGTCCAGTATAAAATCAACGATACCAACGCGTTCAACCTGGGCGTCAGCTACCAGCGCGGTTTGTTCGACGTAGCACGAGGTAGTCAGCTTACGTCCAAAAACCGGGTCGTTTCGCTCGATCTGGGCTTTAAGTTCTAAACCGGCCTTGATTCGCAACCCGGGTTTTACAACCTCATCTCGATACCGTTGGCGCGCAGGTAGGTTTTGAGAGCCGGAATCTCGATTTCTTTGAAGTGAAAAATACTGGCTGCCAGGCCGGCATCGGCTTTGCCGCTGGTAAACACATCGACAAAGTGATCCATAGTACCGGCCCCACCCGAGGCAATAACCGGAATATTGGCCACGCCCGAAATCTGCGCCGTCAGCTCGAGCGCGAAACCGGCTTTGGTTCCATCGGTATCCATGGACGTAAGCAGAATTTCGCCCGCCCCCCGCTCCTCTACTTCTCTGGCCCAGGCCAGGGTACGCAGCTCGGTAGGCTTGCGCCCGCCGTGGGTGTGTACGACGTGGTCGTAGGACGGTGAGCCAAATCCGCCGGTAGCGGGCCCTTCAGCGACCTCGATCCAGCGGGTGTCGATGGCGACAACGATACACTGGCTCCCGAACTCCAGCGCGAGTTCATCGACCAGGGCCGGGTTCCGGACGGCCGACGAGTTGATCGAAATTTTGTCGGCGCCGGCGTTGAGCAGAGCCGATACGTCGGCAACTGACGAAATACCCCCCCCCACCGTAAAGGGAATATTGATGGTATGCGCCACGTTCCGAACCAGATCGATCAGTGTCTTGCGGCCATCTACGGTGGCGGTAATATCCAGAAAAACCAGCTCGTCGGCGCCCTGCTCGGCATATACGGCCGCCAAAGCTACCGGATCACCTGCGTCGCGGAGGTTAACGAAGTTGGTGCCTTTTACGGTGCGCCCGTCTTTGATGTCGAGGCAGGGAATGATGCGTTTGGTTAGCATGTGTCAGTACGTTTCGATCAGCTTGCGCTGCATAAAGAAGTCGGGGTTATCGATCGCTCTGAAGCCAAATTGTTCGTAAAGCGAGTGCGCATCGCGGGTAGCGAGCATCCACCGGCGCAGGCCCTGCAGTTCGGGCCAGTCCGATATGGTCTGCACGAGCCATTTCGACAATCCTTTGCCCCGGTGTTCGGGCAGAATAAACACGTCAGAGAGGTAAGCAAACGTAGCCTGATCGGTAATTACCCGAGCAAAACCGACCTGCTGCCCATGCTGGTAAACGCCGAAACACAACGAATTGGCGATGGACCGCTCCACGATGTCGAGCGGTATGTTTTTAGCCCAGTACGACTGCTGGCTCAGAAACTCCCGGATCAGCGGCACGTTCAGCCGGCTTTTGTCGGTGCTGATGGTGTAGTCAGTTATCATACAGTAACCCGGGTTTGAGGTATATCGACAGCACAAAGAGACGACGTTGGCGTATCAAAAAGGGTAAAGATTCGCTTCAGCAGCGAAACCACTTTCTGTAACTCTACTACCCGTGGCTTAACACCGGCGTAACCGACCGGACAGTGGTAGGTATAACTCCTTCGGGTATTGGCCGATACGATGTCGAACCGATAGTTGACCCCGTCGCTCATGATAGCCCGTGGTTCTGTTTTTTTTGCCCTTATGGTAACGCCACTGTCTGAGTGTACACTTACCCTCACCGTGGTGTCGCGTGGGTTTGGTTTAGGATTGATGTTGTCTTTCAGAAGCGATTGATCGGGTAGAGTCAGCAGGTCATCGGCCAACAACTGCTGCCAGACAAGGGTATCTGCAACCTGCTTATGGACAAGCCGACGGGCTTTTTTGATCGTATTCTGGCGCCACTGTAAAGCATAATGTGACAAAAACAAGCCCGTCTCCTTCTTATCGATGACATAAAGCTCGTCCGCATCGCCGTACGTGAGCGATTCGTTTATCCAGATACGCACCTGATACTCGGCCGGTTTCAACCTCAAATCGCGTAATCCCACTTGTTGGGCTAAATGCTCAAACCGGGCCGAGGCCTTGACAGAGTCGTCGACAACGCCCCCGGCCCAGCCCGTCTGGCCGATAAGAAGGAGTAAGCCTATACGTATGACCTGGCGCATACTCCGTACGTTTAAAGACCGCTGAACAGCATTAGTTCTTTCAGCGTAACCCGCCCTTCGTAGATCGCTTTGCCAACGATGACGCCAAACAGATTCATGTCGGCCAGCGTTTCGATGTCCTGCATGTTGCTGACGCCCCCGCTGGCAATGATGTTCAGATCCGGCGCCCGATCCTGCAGGTTCCGGTACAGATCGAACGATGGTCCCTGCAATAACCCGTCTTTCGATACATCGGTGCTAATCACATACTTAACCCCTTTATCCACATAGTTATCCACAAAATCATAGACCCAAAGCTCGGTACCTTCTTCCCAGCCACTAACGGCTATTTTCTCATGTTTGGCATCGGCCCCCAGAATGATTTTGTCGGCGCCGAAGCGGCTCAGCCAGCGCTCAAACACGTCGGGCTGCTTTACGGCAATGCTACCGCCCGTTACCTGTTTGGCCCCGCACTCAAACGCCACCCGCAAGTCGTCGTCCGACTGTACGCCCCCGCCAAAATCAATGTGGAGCCGGGTTTTGGCCGCAATCTGTTCCAGTACTTTCCAGTTGATAACCCGTTTTTCGCGGGCTCCGTCGAGGTCTACCAGGTGCAGGCGCGTCAGGCCGGCATCTTCAAACTGCTGGGCCACCTCCAGCGGACGGGCGTTGTATTCTTTCTTCTGGCGATAATCGCCCTGGGTGAGCCGAACGGCTTTACCATCAATGAGGTCAATTGCGGGAATGATATACATCAATTTGGAGGAAAGAAGGACGTAAGAAGAAAGATACCATATCGACCGAATGTTCGGCTTAGAATTGGCAACGGTAGCCAGAGTGAATGTAAAAAGCCTCTTGTCAGCTTTCTTTGCAAACCGTAAATCATTCGTTGTATCTCCTGAACATTGGCGATGAGTTTTTCTACCTCTGTCTGATGAACGAACTGAAGATCACAAGCCAAAATAAGTTGTGTTTCCACTTCGTAAGCCGAGGATAAACTTATCGCCAAAAACCGAACAAAATCTTTATCAGATCGTCCAGAACCTTCGGCAATGTTGGATGGTACCGACACTGCAGCGCGTCTTAGCTGTGATGTCAACCCAAACCGCTCACTGGCGGGAAAACGAGCCGTGAGCCCATAAATATCTTTTACGAGTCCGCGGGCTAACTGCCAAACTTCTAGTTCTCTGAAGTTGTGTGCTTGCATGGTTTTAGAGAAAAAGAATAAGACATAAAAAGAGCGGAAAAAGAACATCTTTCTTCTACTATCTTTTTTCTTTCTTCTATAAACTGAGAAAGTTCTCCAGAATCCGCTGCCCAACGTCGCCACTGATTTCGGCATGGAACTGGGCCGCGTAAAAGTTATCGCGATGCAGCATGGCACTGAACGGACGAACGTAGTTGCAGACGGCCGTTGTTTCGGCGCATACATCGGCCGCATAGCTATGCACGAAGTAGACATAGGCGTTGTCGGCCAGACCATTCGTGAGCGGGCCGCGCATCGAGTGAATGTTATTCCAGCCCGTATGGGGCACTTTGAAGCCGGGTTCAGCCGGAAACCGCCGTACGTCGATATCGAAAATACCCATGCAGGTCGTGTTGTTCTCTTCGGAGTAACGGCACATGAGCTGCATACCCACACAGGTACCCAGCACGGGCTGTTTCAGCGATGGAATCAGCTGGTCAAGGCCTCGCTGCCGCAGGTAAGCCATGGCGGTACTGGCCTCGCCCACGCCCGGAAAGATAACCTTGTCGGCCGATCGAATCTCAGCCTCGTCGTCGGTCAGCAGGTAAGGCGCCCCCAACCGATCGAGCGCAAACATGACCGACTGCACATTGCCGGCGTTGTATTTTATGATAACAGTTTTCATGGCAGCCCCTGGCAATGAATAATGGATAATGAACAGCTGTTATCTCATCATTCATTGTGCATTATTCATTATCCATTAAAAAAAGCCCGGTTCTTGGATCAGAACCGGGCTTTGTGTGTATCTGTATGAACAATCAGTCAAAACAAATCACAAAAACAGTAGCACCCCGTTCTGCGGCTATGGCCGAACGTGATGATGGTGCGAACGCGCTGTCTTCGTGGTAATCATAGAGCAAATATACTTCATTTCCGGCGCACAAAGCAAACGGTAGCCGTGGTTTACCTAGGCTGATTAGTTTGTCAGGATAGCCAGCCAGGTCGTGACGCCCTCTACGTAGTTGCCAACCCGCAGGTTCTCGTTGGCCGCGTGCTGGTTGTTATCGAGGTTGACCATCGGTACGTGAATGGCGGGTATGTTGAGCGTTCGCAGAAACGGCACGATCGGCACCGACCCGCCCGTCATCCGGATCTTCACGGGTTCGCGTCCGAAAGCCCGTACCATAGCCCGGGTTAGCCAGACATCTTCCGGAATACCGATCTCGGTGCGGAACGGCAGCATTTCTCCGCTGGCTTTCAGCTGGATTAGTTTCGGGTACTGCATGCGTTCGGCTTCTGTCGGTTCATGGTCCAGCACTCGAAATCCTTTTCCTTCGATATAGGTACGAATCAGCGATACCAGCCGGGCCGGGTCGGTTTCGGGTACCAGCCGCAGGTCCAGCTCGGCAATGGCCCGGTCCGGAATAACCGTGCCGGCCTGTTTACCTACGTAGGCACTTTGCAGCCCCCGGATGTTCAGCGACGGGTATTGCAGCGCTTCCTGGTAGTTACGCCCCACCCGGTCGGGCGCGGCTATGCCCACGGTTTTTGCAATCTGCGCCGGATCGTCGGGTACCGCGGCCAGTAGTTTAGCGGCTTTTTCGTCGATCGTAATGCCGTCGTAATAGCCGGGAATGGTTACGCGTCCGTCCTCGTCTTTCATACCCGCCAGCAACTGAACCAGCCGGAGAGCCGGGTTGGGCGCGTAGTTGCCATAGTGGCCGCTATGCTGCGGGCCGCGCGGTCCGAAGGTGGTCAGCGTAACGGTTGTGATACCCCGGCAGCCGTAAATCAGGGTTGGCAGGTTAGACAGGTGCCGCCCACCGTCCATCACCAGCAACAGATCGGCAGCCAGTTTTTCTTTGTTAGCCAGCACGGTACTGGCCAGGTGCGGAGAACCGATTTCTTCCTCGCTGTCCAGAATCACTTTCAGGTTATAGCGCTGGGGTATTTTTTCTTTCTCGAGCGCGGTCAGGGCCGCCAGCAGCATGGCAATGGGTCCTTTGTCGTCGGACGACGACCGGCCGAAAATGCGCCAGTCGGGGTTGTAGTTCGTCTGGAGCTTACTCCAGTCCATGGGTGCCCAGCTGCCGTCTTCGCCCAGTTCTTTGAGCACAGGCCGGTAGGGGTTGGCTTGCTGCCATTGGCTCGGCACAACGGGTTGCCCGTCGAAATGCATGTAGAGCAGCAGTGTTTTGGGGATGCCGGCGGGGCTGGCGGTACGGGTAGCGGGTGCTTTTTTCTCGGCCAGTACCAGCGGATTGGTGGGGGTAGACAGGGTAGACACCTGGAAGCCGCGTTGCTCGAAAGCCCGCCGGAGCCAGTCGATGTTCGGCTGCATCTGCCCGTCGATGTGGGCGTTGTTTGGAATACTCAGCAGCGCATCCAGCTCAGAAAACGAAGCCCGAACGTGCTTTTGGGTAATGGCCTGCAACTGAGCCGTCGTCAGCGTTTGGGCGAAAGCACCCGAACACGCCAGTGCGATAGATAGAAGTAACACCTGTTTCATTCGGGAAAATACGAAGCGTTTCCCAAATCTGGCTGTCTCTGCGCTCTAAACGCCTGTTCATGCTCAGTTAGTTACCACACCAGCCCGGCCTGACTACCTAAAACAGACTACCCTGCACCACTTTTGGCTGCAGCACGGGCTCTTTCAGGTTCAGTCCGCAATGCTGGTTCAGCTGACGGGTCCAGTACAGAATCAGTTCGGGCGCGGTATCGTTGTCGGCCCCGCCGTGCACAAAGATATAGGCCGTTTGCAGCCCCTTGTCGAACCAGGCTTTGAGCCGCTGTACCCAGGCGTCGACCCGGCTATAGTCGGTGGGGTGGCCTTCGTTAGCAATGAACCGAAGCGTCAGAACCGGGCTGCTCAGGCCCATGTGCAGAACGTCGCGCCGACCGGCTACGTCGGTCATAACCACGTGTCGGCGCAGCAGGTAAAGCTGTTCGAGCGTCTGGTTCCAGGTTGCCGTTCGGAACCAGTCCGGATGGCGACACTCCACCGCCACATCGAGTTCGTCGGGCAGGCTTTTCAGATAGGCTTCCAGCACCGGCCATTTTTCCGGTCCAAACGAGGGCGGCAGTTGCAGAAACGGCATACCCAAAAATTCTTCGAGGCCGAGTACGGCGTTGACAAACTCATCAGTCAGCGCTTCGGTGGCCACCAGCTGCCGCTCATGGCTGATGATCTGCGGAAATTTTGGGCAGTAGGTGAACCCGGGGGTAGCTTCCTGTTTCCACTTCCCGATCATGCCCGCCGTCGGAATCTGGTAATGGGTCAGGTTTAGCTCGATGGTGTTGAACTGGCGGGTATAGTGGTGCAGGTAATCGCGTTCTTTGGCGGTAGAGGGATATATTTTGCCCACGTAATCTTTGTTGGCCCAGATTGGTCCGCCAATATAGACCTGCGGGCGCGCACTAGGCTCTACGGCGGCCCAGATACGGGCGTTGAACGCAGCCCCCGGCGGAAGCGAAAAATTGACCGCGTCGAGGTTATGTACCTTTCCAAATTCCATACGTATTCTAATGAAGTGTAGCCTTGAAACTGCCCAGGCCCGGGTTTCGTTTTTTAGCCCTGTTCAATTTAGCTAATTTTGTGCTTCTGCCTACCAGATCGGCTAGTATCCGGCCTAACCACAGGTGCAGTTGGTCTGGATTGCGCTTACTCCGAATGACTTATGATCGCCAAGACATACAATCCTAAAGACATCGAAGAAAAATGGTATCAATACTGGCTTGATAACCAATTTTTCAAGTCTACGCCAGACGAACGGGAGCCGTATACCATTGTTATTCCGCCCCCGAACGTGACGGGTGTCCTGCATATGGGCCACATGCTCAACAACACAATTCAGGATGTGCTGATTCGGAAGGCGCGCATGGAAGGCAAAAACGCCTGCTGGGTGCCCGGTACCGACCACGCCAGTATTGCCACCGAAGCCAAAGTCGTGGCGATGCTTAAAGAACGCGGTATCAACAAACACGATCTGACCCGCGAGCAGTTTCTGGAATACGCCTGGGAATGGACCCACAAATACGGCGGCATCATTCTGCAGCAACTCCGTAAACTGGGTGCATCGTGCGACTGGGACCGGACCCGCTTCACGATGGAGCCTGCACTCTACGATGAGGTCATCGATACGTTTGTAGACCTCCACGAGAAAGGTAAAATTTACCGGGGCGTTCGTATGGTTAACTGGGACCCACAGGGGCTCACGGCCGTATCGGACGAGGAAGTCATTACAAAAGAAGTTCAGCAGAAACTGGTTTATATCCGCTACGATATAGCGGGCAGTAACGACCAGGACTCCATCACGATTGCTACCGTTCGGCCCGAGACCATCATGGCCGACGCGGCTATCTGCGTAAACCCCAACGACGAGCGCTACAAACACCTCCACGGTAAAAAAGCCATTATTCCCCTCATCAACCGGGAGATTCCGATCATCACAGATGAGTACGTAACGATGGACTTTGGAACGGGCGGCCTGAAGGTAACCCCGGCTCACGATCCGAATGACTATGCCCTCGGAATCAAATACAACTTGCCCGTACTGGACATTCTGAACGACGACGGCACCCTCAACGAGAAAGCCCAGATTCTGGTTGGCCAGGATCGTTTCGCGGCCCGGAAAGCCATTATCAAACTCCTCGAAGAGTCCGGTAATCTGGAAAAAACGGAAGACTACAAGTCGAACGTAGGCACCTCTGAGCGGACCGGAGCCGTTATTGAGCCCAAACTGTCATTACAGTGGTTCCTGAAGATGGACGAGATCGCGAAGCCAGCTCTCGAGAGCGTACTGTCCGATACGGTTCAGCTCAACCCGGCCAAGTTCAAGAACATGTACCGGTCCTGGATGGAAAACCCGCACGACTGGTGTATCAGCCGCCAGCTGTGGTGGGGACAACGGATTCCGGCTTTCTACCTGCAGGACGGCACCTATGTAGTGGCCCGCAACAAGCACGAAGCGCTGGAAAAGGTACAGCACGAGCGACTCCTGTTCGCTATGACCGAGGCTGACCTGACGCAGGATGAAGATGTGCTGGACACCTGGTTTTCGTCGTGGCTCTGGCCCATGTCGGTGTTTAAACCATCCGGCAATCCCGACGAACCCAAGGCCGGCCCGAACGATCTGGACTACTATTACCCGACCAATACGCTCGTTACCGGTTTTGACATTATCTTCTTCTGGGTTGCCCGGATGATTATGGCAGGCTATGAGTTCAAAGGCGAACGTCCTTTCGAAGACGTATATTTCACGGGTATGGTCCGCGACAAACTCGGCCGCAAGATGTCGAAACAGTTGGGTAACTCGCCCGATCCGCTCGACCTGATCGATCAGTTTGGTGCCGATGGAGTCCGGACGGGCATGCTTTTTAGCTCGGCCGCTGGTAACGACCTGCTGTTCGACGAGAAGCTGGTTGAGCAGGGCCGTAACTTCAGCAATAAAATCTGGAACGCCTTCCGGCTCGTGAAAGGATGGACGGTCGTAGAGACGCAATCCGTTGCGTCTCATTCGCGCCAGCCAAACTCGGCCGATCAGGAGACGCAACCGCCCGGCAGCCCGGCCTTTGCATCTCTACCCATCCAGTGGTTCGAGGCCAAGCTGAGCGCCACGCTGATTCAGATTGAGGACGATTTCAGCAAGTTCCGGATTTCGGACGCTCTGCAGGCTATTTATAAGCTCATCTGGGATGATTTCTGCTCGCAGTACCTCGAACTTATCAAACCGGCATTCGACGTGTCTACGGGCACCGCAACGCCCATAGACGCCCCTACATACAATGCTACGATCGATTTCTTCGAGCGACTCATGCAACTGGCCCATCCGTTCATGCCGTTCATTACCGAAGAAATCTGGCAGGAAATCAGAGAAAGGAAACCCGGCGACAGTATATGCGTAGCCAGCTTCCCGAAGCCCGCTGCGGTCGACGCGCAGATTCTGTCTGATTTCGAAACGCTTTTCGAGATTATCACGAACGTTCGAAACATTCGGAATACAAAACAGATTTCTCCTAAAACCGAACTGCCGCTGGCGATCAAGACAGCGGCCCCGGCCCGGTTCGCGTCCCTGGAGCCTCTGATTGAAAAGATGGCGAACGTATCGACCATCAGCTATCTGGACGAAACCGCCGAAGGACGCTCGGCCGATTCGGTCTCGTTCCTGCTGAAAAGCGATGAGTTCTTCGTCAACATAGCCGGCGAGATCGACATGGAACAGGAAGCAGAAGCCGCCCGCAAGGAGCTTGACTACCTGACGGGTTTCCGCGAGTCGATTTTGAAGAAACTGTCAAACGAGAAATTCGTGGCTAACGCAAAACCCGAAGTTGTTGACCGCGAACGGCAGAAACTGGCCGATGCCGACGCAAAAATTCACGCGCTGGAGCAGCGTCTGCGTGATCTGGTGGCCTAGACCATGCGACCGAACTCCGGCCCGGTACCCGCAGAACGAGTACCGGGCCGAAGTTCGTAGTATAAGTTTAATAGAGATTTTTCGCGTAATATTTCAAGTAAATAAAAGAATAGTCGTATAATTGACCCATCAACAAATGGTATAATGATGAACAAGTGCATTTTCTTAGATCGTGACGGCGTATTGAATGAAGACAGAACTGACTACGTATATCGGGTCGAAGACTTCATCATACCTGAAGGCGTTCCGGAGGCACTGCGTTCGTTTAAAGCAGCGGGTTATCTGCTCATTGTAATTACCAACCAGGCCGGCATTGCCAAGGGTCTCTACACGCGCGACGATGTGATGGCCTGCTATCATTATCTTCAGGAGCGCTGTGATCATCTCATCGACGATATTTATTACAGCCCCCATCATCCGAACTACGACTCTGAATCGCTGACCCGCAAGCCTGGTTCTCTGTTGCTTGAAAAAGCCATGGCCAAGTATGACATCATCCCCAACGAATCGTGGATGATCGGGGATGCTTTGCGCGATATGCAGGCCGGCCGCCGGGTAGGCGTACGCACCGTTCGTATTGCCCATTCGCCCGAGCTAACCCCCGAATGCGACGGCTGCGCGCCTAACCTGCTGGAGGCTTCGCGCTTCGTTCTTGAGGTAGCCCACAAAAGCAATACCGCCAACCAGGCAGCCTAGGCTATCTGATTGGCGGCAAATCGACAATGTCTTGTCACTAGGCCCGTACCTGCTGCGCCGACGCGGGCTTCTGCACGCTTCCGTAGGCAGGACAGTTGGCTTTCCGCGCACACGATCCCAGCGATACTGTCGCTAGCAGAGCGCCCAAAATCAGTAGTTTTTTCATGAATAAGATGGTCGTTTGAATCTCTATTGCGGTCAGATGATTAACGAAACTAAGCATCTGAATCGTACAAAAAACGTACCACGCCAGCCGGTGGAAACGAAAGACTTTCGTCTCCACCGGCCTATCGGTCAGGTATCGTCCCGTACGAGTTCAGCTTCTTCTTCGCGTTCTTCGGCAGCTTCTGTTGCCTCCAGTTCGGTCATACCCGGTTCGGCACCGCCGTAGCCCAGTATTTTCAGCATTACCTCACTATTCTGCTCCGGCGCAAACAGGCGGGTCCGTAGGTTGCCCTCGTCATCTTTGTCGACAATGACGTGCTGCGGGGCCGGAATGAGGCAGTGCTGAATACCACCATAGCCGCCCAGCGACTCCTGATAGGCACCTGTGTGGAAAAGACCGATGTACTGGTCTTCGGCATCCTGATCAAAAATGGGCAGGTACAGGTCAGCGCTGTGAGTTTCGGTATTATAGAAGTCGTGAGAGTCGCAGGTCAGACCGCCGAGGTTCACTTTCTGGTACGGGTTGTCCCAGTTGTTAACCGACAGCATAATGTATTTCTGCCCCAGGCCCCACGAGTCGGGCAGTTGGGTAATAAACGAACCGTCGATCATGTACCACAGCTCTTTATCGTTCTGGAGCTTCTGATCGATCACTTTATAGATAACAGCACCGCTTTCGCCGACGGTATAGGAGCCAAATTCGGTGAAAATATTCGGAACCGGTACATTGTTCTTGTTACAGATCCACTGAATGCTCTCCACAATCTGATCAATCATGGCCTGGTAGTCATACGTGAACTGGAACGAAGTCTGGATAGGCATGCCCCCCCCGATATCGACAGAATCGAGGTCTGGACACATCTTCCGTAACTCGCAGTATTTGTACATGAACCGGCTTAGCTCACTCCAGTAATACGCGCTGTCTTTAATGCCCGTATTGATGAAGAAGTGAAGCATTTTCAGCTTGAACCGCTCGTTAGTCGCGATTTTGCTACGGTACAGTTCGTTCACATCGCTGTAGCGAATGCCTAGCCGCGAGGTGTAAAAGGCGAAGTTCGGCTCCTCATCTGTAGCGATCCGGATCCCGAAGTTGACGGTTTCGGCCGTAACCGAGTTCTCGTAGGCTTCGATCTCTTTCAGATTATCCAGAACGGGAATACAGTTCGTGAATCCTTCGTTCAGTAGTTCGCTGATATATTGCGTATAGAGCGGCCGCTTGTAACCATTACAAATAATATAGGTGCTCTTACTCACCTTGCCTGCCTTGTAAAGTTCCCGAATTATCGGAACATCATAGGCCGAAGACGTTTCGAGATGGACATTATTTTTGAGAACCTCGTCGAGTACAAATCGGAAATGGGATGACTTCGTGCAGTAGCAGTACGTATAGTTCCCTTTGTAATTATACCGCTTCATGGCATTTTTGAACAGCAGCTTGGCGTGTTCAATATGCTCCGTGATTTTAGGCAGGTAGGTCAGCTTCAGGGGCGTACCGTACTCTTTGACAATGTCCATCAAGGGGACATTATTGAACATCAATTGGTTGTTCTCAACATTGAACTCCCGCGTAGGGAACTCAAATGTCTGATCAATGAGGTCATAGTATGTCTTCATCCCTCCGATTATCGCATAAAATGGGCTGTCCGCTGAAGCGGTTTGTGGTTCAAAAAACAGGCGCGAAACTGGCTAATAAAAATGGGGTTTCCAAGACCAACACGCGTGCAAGATAGTCAACGAAAAATGCGGGGGTTTGATTCGACACAGGCCTAAAATTAATGATTGCGCAACATGCGACAGCCTTCTGCCCGGCCACAAAGCGGTTTGATAACAACAGGTCAGCAAATTCGTTTTTCCATAATCACACCGATGCCTGTCGATACCCATGCCGAGTATTGACATCGAAAAAACGTACTTTTGCCTGTTTACCGACCGTTATACGGAATGTCTAAATCAATACACTTTATTTCGATTGGTGGCAGCGCCATGCATAACCTCGCGCTGGCACTTCATCAACAGGGCTACATCGTTACCGGCTCCGACGACGAGATTTACGAACCATCCCGCTCCCGATTGCAGCAACAGGGTCTGTTACCAGCCATAATTGGCTGGTTTCCGGAAAAAATCCATGCTGAACTGGAAGCCGTTATCGTTGGCATGCACGCCAGAAAAGATAACCCGGAACTGGTTAGAGCCCAGGAAATGGGGTTGCCCATCTTTTCTTACCCGGAATACATTTATCAGCAAAGTAAGCAGAAACAGCGGGTGGTCATTGCGGGCAGCCATGGTAAAACAACCATAACGTCGATTGTTCTTCACGTACTGAAGTACCACAACCGGCAGTTCGATTATCTAGTAGGCGCGCAGCTGGATGGCTTCGAAACGATGGCCAAACTTTCTGCAGATGCCCCTCTCATTGTGATTGAGGGCGATGAATACGCATCATCACCGGTCGATTCTCAACCTAAATTCCTGCATTATCATCCCCACATTGCGCTGATCAGCGGTATTGCCTGGGATCATGTCAATCTATACCCGACCTGGGAGCTTTATGTCGATCAGTTCGAAATGCTGGCCGAAGCCATGCCAAAAGGTGGTATTTTGATCTTCGACGAGTCTGACGATATGCTCGATGTCATTGGTCAGAAGGAGCGGGCCGACGTTAACGAAATTCCTTACCAGGCCCACCCGCATACAATTGTCGACGGAGCAACCTTTCTGATTACCCGACAGGGAAAGCAAATTCCGGTGCAGATTTTCGGCGAGCATAACATGAAAAATCTGTCTGGTGCCCTGACGGTACTGGATCAGATTGGTATTACAGATGATCAGTTCTACGAAGCAATTTCTTCGTTTAAAGGAGCGGCTCACCGGCTCGAGAAAATTGCCCAGAATGGCAATCGAATCTTTTTTCGCGACTTTGCCCATTCACCTTCCAAAGTAGAAGCAACTACAGAAGCCGTAAAGCAACAGTTTCCCAATAAACGCCTGCTGGCCGCTTTTGAACTGCACACGTACAGCAGCCTCAACAAAACGTTTTTAAGCCAATACAAAGGAAGTCTGGACTCCGCAGATACAGCCGTTGTCTATTTCGACGCCAACACGTTTGCCATCAAGCAGCTTTCGCCCATCAGTCCTGACGACGTAAAGGTCGCCTTTGAACGGCCTGATCTGACTGTATTAACCGACCCGGCTGATCTGGAGTCTTACCTTTCCAGTCAGCGCGAGAAGGCCGACGCTTTCTTGTTCATGAGTTCGGGCACGTTTGGAGGAATCGATCTTGAAACTCTTTCGGATCAGCTTATTTAACCATTATCCTATCAACTCTCAACGGGCTGGACGCAAACACAGCCCTTATTTTATGCACAGTATCGTTGTTTATTGCGGCTCAAGCCCCGGAACCAACTCAGTTTATAAAGAAGTAGCCATCGAATTGGGTGAGAAGCTGGCGGCTTTCAACATCAGGCTCATTTATGGCGGTGGCGGCTTTGGCCTGATGGGTAATGTGGCCGATGCAGTTATGCAGAATGGCGGAGAAGTGACGGGCGTAATACCAAATTTCCTGGCAGAACTCGAAGTTGCGCACAACACCCTCACCGAACTACATTTTGTGGAGACCATGCACGAACGTAAGTTCAAGATGGTTCAGCTGGCCAAAGGCGTTATTACGCTCCCGGGTGGCTACGGCACCTTCGATGAGCTGTTCGAGATATTGGCCTGGCGTCAGCTAAAGTTGTATGACGGACCGATTGTCGTCATAAACGTGAACGGCTATTATGATTTGATGCTACAGCAACTTGACCGGTGCGTTATCGATGGCTTTCTAAAAGCTGAAAACAGAGCATTGCTTATCGTTGCCGAATCGGTTGACGAAGCTCTGTTTAGAATTAAAGAATTCTGGGATCAGGTGTATTGATCTCCTCATTGTTTTACATGCAAAAAGCCGTCACCCGGATCGGGTAACGGCTTTCGCGTTTAATAACAGCAGGTGGCACCTTCCTACTCTCCCACTTGTGACAGCAGTACCATCGGCAGTACGGGGCTTAACGGCTCTGTTCGGAATGGAAGAGGTGTTCACCCGCCTTACCAGCACCAACCTGCTTGTTGTTCGTCAACCTTCATCAGCCCTAAGGCTGATATGGTCTAATGATTTATTCTTTAACCCTACAGGAAGAAGAGACAGTCTAAAACGCCTAGAGAGACTTTTGAACAATACAATCAGGTTATCAATAATTTCAGACAAAGCGAAGCACACGCGTCCGGGGCCATTAGTACGGCTCAGCTCAACACATCTCTGTGCCTACACCTGCCGCCTATCAACGTCGTCGTCTCCAACGCCCCTTTATACCGGATGACTCATCTCGGGGCCGGTTTCGCACTTAGATGCCTTCAGCGCTTATCCTATCCCAA